>DASPMI010000150.1:0-57289 GCA_035627135.1 Anaeromyxobacter sp.
TCTTCTCTCCCGCCGGTGCAGCCAGCGCGAGTTCCTCCTCAGGCCCTCGGCGCTCACGAACCTCGTCTTCAAGTTCGTCCTCGCGGTGGCCGCCGAGCGGCATGGCGTCCTCGTCCACGCCGCGTGCGTCATGAGCAACCACTTCCACCTGGTCGTGACGGATCGCAGTGCGAACCTCCCCGCGTTCAGCCAGCTCCTCGACGGCGTCCTCGCGAAGGCGCTCAACGCCCTCCACGGCCGGTGGGAGAACTTCTGGGCCCCGTGCAGTTACAGCGCCGTCGAGCTCGTCGCCCCCGAAGACGTCGTCGAGAAGGTCGCGTACACCCTCGCGAACCCGGCGAGCGCAGACCTCGTCGAACACGGCAGACAGTGGCCCGGCGTCTGGTCGGACCCCCGCCGGATCGGCGGTCCCGGCGAGCGCGTCGAGCGGCCGGGGCACTACTTCGCGGAGAACGGCTCGATGGGGGACTTCGCGACGCTGGAGTTCTCGGTTCCGCCGGGCTTCGCGTCGGCCGAGGCGTTCCGCGCGATGGTCGTCGCGCGCGTGAAGGAGCTCGAGGACGAGGCGGCCGCCCGGCGTGAGGCGAGGTGCGCCGCGGTGCTGGGCGCGCGGCGCGCGCTGAAGCAGGAGCACACCGGCCGGCCGCCGTCGCGAGAGCACCGACGCGGCCTCAACCCGAAGATCGCGGCGAAGGACCCGCGCAAGCGGTTCGCCGCCCTCGAACGGCTCGCGAAGTTCCTCGAGCGCCATCGCGCTGCGCTGGACCTGTTCTGCCGCGGAGAGCAGGACGCCGTCTTTCCCCTCGGCACGTACCTCATGCGCGTGAGGTTCGGCGTCTCCTGCGCGAGCAGCTGAACGTCAGCCTGCCTCGGACACGCGAGCTGTCGTCAGGCGAGCGGGCCGCCCGAAGGCGGTCGCTCGCCTCGTTCTGCTTTGCGTACGGATGGGCTCGCCGTATTGCCGCTCCAATGCGTGTCTCCGCCCCCGCCACCGCTTTCCCTTCGCCGGAAACGAGCGTCCGCGCGCGCACGACGGACCTCGGCCGCTCGGCCTCGTGCGCTGCCGCAATCCGGACGTCAGCGACCTCTGGGTCGGCCGGCGGCGATCACAGGTGCTCGGACAGCCCTCGGACGCACCGCGTGCGGCCGCTCCGCTCGACCTCACGCAGGGTGACCCAGTTCGGGTTGTCGTCCTGGAGCGCGGACGGCGGGTGCCACAGGTGCAGCGCCACCGCGCCCATGCGCAGATCGCGGCGGCGGAGGCCGAGGTGGAACGCGCGCTGCGCGAGCTCGGCGTCCTCGAGGCCCCAGCCCTGGAGGCGCTCCTCGAACCCGTTCAGCGCCACGAGGTCGTCCCGCCAGAACGCGAAGTTGCAGCTCTTCACCCCGTCGCGCCGCTGGTGCGGGCTCCCCCAGAGGTCCCGCAGGCGCGGCGCGCGCACGAGGTGCCGGCGCCGCTCCAGCCCGCCGGCGAAGAACGGCACGTCGAGCTGCCGCGTCGCGAGGAGCGCGCGCGTGCGAGCCTCCGACAGCAGCACGCGCGAGCCCTGCGCGAAGCACCCCCGCCGCGCGAACGCGAGGTGGTCGGCCACGAAGTCGGGCCCGGGCACCATGTCGCCGTCGAGGAAGACGACGTAGTCGCCCCGGGCGGCGGCGACGCCGCGGTTCCGGGCCCGGCAGGCGCCGCGGCCGGCGCGCGCCTGGGTGAGGTGCAGGAGCGGCACCGGGAACCCGGGCCGCAGGGCCTCGACGCACGCGCGGGTCCCGGACGCGGCGCCATCCTCGGTGACGATCACCTCGAAGGGCCCGACCCGCTGGCGCGCGACCCCGCGCAGGACGAGCTCGAGCGCGTCGGGGCGCTCACAGGTGAGGACGACGAGGGAGAGGCGCATCTCGCTCCGGGCCTACCGCCGGGGGCCGCGGTGACTACAAGTGTAGGGGGCGGCGGACGGGAAGAAAGGAGCGGAGATGGGTCGGCGTGCGGTGGCGCGCTGGTGGGAGCGCGTGCGCGAGGCACGCCGGCGGCGCACCTGGCAGCGGCGCCACCCGGGGCGTGCGGTGGACGTGGTGGTCTCCCACGCGGAGGTGAACGAGCTCCACGGGACCGGCGTGCTGCTGCGGCGCCTCTTCGGGGACGCCCCCGACCTCGCGTCGATCCGCTCCCGCGACGACTACGACGCGCGCCAGCGGTTCGGGGCCTGGAGCGCGCGCGTGGTCCAGCCCGATCCCGATCGCGGCGCCGCCCTGCGCCGCGTCCGCGCCGTGCTCGGCGCGGGCCCCGTGCGGCGCATCCTCACCGTGCCGTATCACCCCGACGACGCCCGGACGGCGCTCGCGCTCCTCGACGCCGGAGGCGGACCGCTCTGCACGTGGGTGATGGACGACCGGAACGTGCACGCGAACGGGATCCCGGACGCGCTCCTCGGCGAGCTGCTCCGCCGCTCCGCGCTCCGCCTCGCGATCTCCCAGGAGCTCTGCGACGCCCTCCAGGGCAAGTTCGGCGTCCCGGTCGCGTTCGTCCCGCCGGTGGTCGATCCCGATCTGGTGCCGCGCGACGCCGTCCGTCCCCCGGCGGACGCGCGGCGCGGCGCGATGATCGGGAACGTGTGGGGGCGACGCTGGCTGGATCGCCTCGTCGGCGCGCTCGAGGGGAGCGGCCTCGAGCTCGACTGGTACGCGAGCGGGGCGCCCCGGTGGCACGCCGCCGCCGAACCCGAGCTGCGGCGCGCGGGCATCCGGCGGCGCGTGGGGCTGTCCGACGCGGCGCTCGCCGCCGAGCTGCGGCGCGCCGCCTTCGCGGTCCTGCCCACGGGCACGCTCGACGGCGACGACGACAACGCCGCGATCGCGCGCTTCTCGCTCCCGAGCAAGCTCGTCTACACCACCGCGGTCGCGCACCTGCCCGTGCTGGTCGTCGGCCACCCCGGCACCGCCGCCGCCCGCTTCGTCGCGCGCGCCGGGATCGGCCTCACCGTCCCCTACGAGCGGCGCGCCCTCCGCGCCGCGGCCGCCGAGCTCGCGCGCCCCGAGGTGCAGGGCGCGCTCCGCGCGCGGGCTGCGGCCCTCGCTCCGGCCTTTTCGGCCGAAGGCGCGCGCGCGTGGATCTGGCGATCGCTCGAGGCGGGCGGCCCCATCGACGACCGGTGGGAGCGGCTGCGGGGTGCGCGGCGGACCGGGTGATCGAGGTGCGCCCCGCGGCTCGAGCCGCGGCCCCGGCCGTCAGCCCGCCGACGCGGCGGCGTTCGCCACGCGCGCCGCGGCGGCCGCGGTCCGCGCCGCGCCGGCGGCGGGCACGGCGCCGTTCAGCATCCGGAACAGCTCCTCGAGCCGGTCCTCGTCGTACGCGCGGACGAGCTCGGCGTACCCGCCCGCGCGGACCTCGCGGAGGAGCTCGTACTTGCGGGCGTGGTTCCAGGCGACGGCTCGCGCGAGCCGGACGGCGGGGAGGCCGCCGCGGAGCGCCGCGCCCTTCACGACCGCCTCGCGGAAGGTGTGCGCGAGGTGCTGGAGCGTGAGCGGCTTCACCCGGCGCGGCGCCCGGCGGTACCGGATGGCCCAGAGCAGCGCGTACCGCTCCAGCTTGTCCCGCATCTCGCCGACGTCGTCGGCGAACCCGTGCTCGAGCAGGACCGGGAGGCGGACGGTGTCCGCCGGGGGAAGCGCCTCGTGGACGATCATGTCCCGGGTCCAGAGCGCGTGGTCGCGCCGGACGAGGCGCACGTGACGCTCCTTGCGGAAGAGGAACCGCCGGCCCCCGAGCGTCGCCCAGTCGCGCCGGACGAGGGCGTAGTGCGGGGCGCGCGGGGCCGCCCGCTTCCAGGCGTGGATCGCCTCGATCGCGGGCGGCTCGAGCCACTCGTCCGAGTCGAGGAAGAAGACGTAGTCGCAATCCCGGAGCGCCTCGGCGGCGCGGGCGCGCGCGGCCCCGTACCCCTCCCACCGGAGCTC
Source organism: Anaeromyxobacter sp. (assembly GCA_035627135.1). Lineage (GTDB taxonomy): Bacteria > Myxococcota > Myxococcia > Myxococcales > Anaeromyxobacteraceae > Anaeromyxobacter. The sequence continues at coordinate 3,949 of DASPMI010000150.1, forward strand.
GACCCGCCGGAGCCCGCGCGCGCGGGCGAGCTCGGCGGAGCCATCGGTCGAGCCCGTGTCCACGGCGAGGCACGCGTCGCCGACCGCCCCGAGCGCGTCGAGGCACCGCCCCAGGGTCGAACGATTGTTCCCGTGGATGACGAAGGCGCCGAGCCGCATCGGTCCCGCTCCCGGTGGAGCCGGGCCGCCGCACGGCGCCCGGACCAGAAGGCAACCTAGGTCGCGGCCGGTGGGCCATGAAGCCCCCGACTGCCCGCCGTCTCGCTCGCCGGGCATGAAGGCCGCGGGCGCGGCGATTTCACGGGGCGTGCCGCCCCGCCCCGCCGTGCTCGCCGCATGGCGGCTCCGCGCGGCTGCCCCGCGGCGGAGGGGCTTCGCCCCCCCCCCCGGCATCGCTGGGGCCCCCCCTCCCGCAACTCGCGAACTGCCATCTAGAATGCCCGCCCGTGAAAGCCCTCATCTTCGATCTGGACGGCACGCTCGTGGACACGGTCTACGCGCACGTCTTCGCGTGGCAGCAGACGCTCGCGGAGGCGGGCATGCCGGTGGACGGGTGGCGGATCCACCGGCGGATCGGCATGAGCGGGGGCCTCTTCACCCGCGCGCTCGCGCGGGAGGTGGGCCACCCGCTCACCCCCGAGCAGGCGTCGTTCCTCCAGGACCGCCATGGCGAGCTCTACCGCGCGCTCCTCCCGAAGCGCCGCCCGCTGCCGGGTGCGGTCGCGCTCCTCCGCAGGCTCCGCGAGGCCGACGTGCCGCACGGGATCGCGACCTCCGGCCGGAGGCCCGACATCGACGCCTCGCTCGAGGCGCTCGAGGTCCCTCCCGAGACGGTGGTGGTCGACCGCCAGTCCGTCACGCACGCGAAGCCCGCCCCCGATCTCTTCCTCGCGTGCCAGGCTCGGCTCGGCGTCGCGCCCGAGGACTGCTACGCGGTCGGCGACGCGGTCTGGGATCTCCTCGCCGCCCGCCGCGCGCACATGCTGGGCATCGGGCTCCTCACCGGCGGGTACGGGCAGGACGAGCTCCTCGGCGCGGGCGCGTACCAGGTCTTCCGCGACTGCGAGGAGCTGGACACGACGCTCGACGAGCTGAACGTGCTGGTCGAGGACTGAGAGTCCGCGACCTGCGCTGAGGGCGTCAGGCCTCAGGCGTCAGGCCTCGGGAAGGACGCAGCGTGGCAAAGCCGCTCGCAGTCCGTCCGCGGCAGCTCCAGCCCGAGGCCCGAGGCCTGAAGCCCGAGGCCTTGCTCAAGGTACACTGCGGTCGTGAAAGACTCCCTCTGGTCCACCCTCAAGGATCGCCTGGCCGGCTGGCTCCCCGCCGGGACGGGCGCCTCCGGATCGCGCGAGGAGCGTGCCCTCGCGCTCCTCGCGTACGACGGGTGCCCGGTGTGCGGCGCCGCCGAGGAGTCGGAGGCGCGCTGGATCCGGTACTTCATCGCCCAGGGGAACGCGGAGCCGGAGGTCCACGAGGCGCTCATGGCCTCGCTCGGCCCGTGCGGCCGGCACCTCCGGCGGCTCGTCTCGACCCGCGGCGGCGGCGACGTGTTCGCGCAGACCGCGGTCTGGCTCGCCCGCGCGGCCGGGCGACGCGCGGCGTCGGACGAAGCGCTCGCGCCGTGCCCCACCTGCGCGCGCGAGAGCTGGGCCGAGGATCACGCCCAGGACACGCTCGCGAGCACGTCGGCGCGGCCGGCCGTGGCCGAGCGGCTCGCGGCGAGGAAGGGGCTGTGCTTCCCCCACCTCCTCTCCGCCCTCTCGCGCCGCACGGCGCGCGCCCCGGCGCTGCGGCTCGCGGAGCTCGGGCTGCAGGCGCTCGGCGCGACCGGCGACGAGCTCGTCGCGCGGCTGCGGGGCCGGGACGAGGACGCCCCGGCCCGGGCCGAGCTCCTGCGGGGCGCCGCGCTGCCCGACGTGCGCGCGCGCGGGCCGCTGCGGGAGTGGGCGGCCGCGGTCCTCGCGCTCGACGCCTGTCCGTGCTGCGTCGGCGAGCGAGAGGCGGTCCGGGGAGCGCTCGGCTGGATCGCGTCGGGCCCCGAGCTCGAGCCGTTCGAGCTGCGGCTCTGCCCGGTCCACCTGGGTGTCCTCCACGCCACGGACGCCGGCGCGGCGCGCAAGGTCGCCGCCGGCCTCGCCGCGGAGTGGTCGGGCGCGCTCGGCCGCTGGGTGAGCGCGATGTACGGGGCGCGAACGCCGGGAGGCCGCCCGGCGGACCGCGGGGCGGCGCGCTCGAACCTCCTCGGAAACCGCGCGTGCCGGGCGTGCGACGTGGGCCGGGAGGCGGGTGGCCGGGTGGCGGCGCTCGTCGAGGCGGCCCTCCGCGATCGAGGGCTCTCGGAGACGTACGCCCGATCGCATGGGCTCTGCCTGCGGCACCTGCTCGCGCTCCCGGCGTCCGCGCGTCAGGGCGTCGCGGGCGAGACGCTCGGGGCGCGCCTTTCGCTGCTCGGCTGGGAGCTCGAGGAGGCCCAGCGGAAGCGCTCGTGGTTCGCGCGCTGGGAGGCCGCGGGGCCCGAGGCCGGCGCCTGGAAGCGGTTGCCCGGCCTCCTCGGCGGCTCCGACGCCGGGCTCCCCGCGGCGGGGTTGCCGTCCCCGCGGTGAGGGCGCGGCGACCCCGTGCCGAGAACGTGTGAGGCGGTGTCACCGGACCCTGGCGGTGCCCGGGCCGGCGAAGGGTGCTAGGCTAGCCCCTCGGTTCCAAGCCCTTTTCCACCGCCGGAGACTCCGCGAAATGTCCAAGCTCATCCCGCTCGCCCTCCTCAGCCTCGTCGCCGCCGCCTGCAGCTCGAAGCCGACGTGGCAGGAGTACAAGAAGGGCCCAGTCTCGATGCAGTTCCCCTGCAAGCCCGTCGAGGTCGCGAACACCAACACGGTGAAGTGCACCACGACCGACGGGACCGAGTGGCGGCTCGAGAGCGTCGACAAGGGTCCCGACGCCACCCCGGAGACGAGCCTCGCCGAGGCGAAGGAGTACGCCGATCAGATCCCGAACAGCGAGCTCATCAAGGTCGACGCGTTCCCGGTGAAGTGGCGCGAGACCCGGCGGACGACGAAGGTCGAGGCCTGGCTCTTCCACAAGGACCGCTGGGACTACACCGCGGCCGTGAACTACAGCAGCCCGCAGCCGCCCGCGCTCGCGGCCGAGTTCTTCTCGAAGGTGAAGGTGGAGTAGGAGCCGCTCATCCCGCCGCTCCGCACCGGGGGCACCCCTGGAGCCGGAGCGGCGGCTCGAGGCGCGCCGCGGCGAGCACGTCCCGACGCGCCAGCACCTCCGCCGTCGGACCGTCGGCCGCGACGGTCCCCCCGACGAGCACGATCGTCCTCCGGCAGACCTCGTACACGAGGTCGAGGTCGTGGCTCGCCACGATCTTGGTGTGCTCGAACGCCTGCAGCTGCTCGACGAGCCCGCGCCGCGACGCGGGGTCGAGGCCCGCGCTGGGCTCGTCCATCACCAGCACGTCCGGGCTCATCGCGAGCACGGTCGCGATCGACACGGCCCGCTTCTCGCCCCCCGACAGCCGGTGCGGCATCCGCGGGCCGAGGTGCGCCGCGCCCACCCGGGCGAGCGCGGCGGCGGTGCGGGCGCGCACCTCGTCCGGCGGCAGCCCGAGCTGGAGCGGGCCGAACGCGACGTCGTCCTCGACCGTCGGCATGAACAGCTGATCGTCCGGGTCCTGGAACACCATCCCGAGCGAGCGGCGCACGTGCGGGAGCGTCGCCGGCGTCACGGGCCAGTCGCCGACGCGGACGGCGCCGCGCTCGGGGAAGACGACGCCGGCGAGGAGGAGGAGGAGCGTGGACTTCCCCGCGCCGTTCGCCCCCACGAGCCCGAGCGACTCACCGTGGTGCAAGAGGAAGCTCACGCCGCGGAGGGCCTGCGTGCCGTCGGGGTAGGCGTAGTGCACGTCGTCGACGCCGACGAGGTGGTGGCTCACGGGAGACCTCCGGCCAGGCCGGCGCCGAGCCGCGCGGGGACGTCCACGGCGCGCGCGACGAGGAGCAGCGCGGCCGTCGCCGCCGCGAAGAGCGCGTCGGGGCGGCCGGGCCGGCCGCGGCGCACGAGCGGGAGCTCGCCCTCGAACCCGCGGCACTTCATGGCGGCGTGGATCCGCTCGGCGCGCGCGAGTGCGCGCACGAGGAGCGCACCGAGCATCGTCCCGGCGACGCGGAGCGTCGGCCGCCGGCGGCCGGGGGCGCGGAGCGCGTGGGCGCGCAGGCTTCGGCCCGCCTCGGCGGCGAGGACGAAGAGGTACCGGTGCGTGAGCAGGAGCTGGGCGACGAGGGCGCGCGGCGCGCCGAGGCGGCGCAAGGCCACGCACACGTGGTCGAAGCCGGTCGTGGCCACGAGGAGGAGCGCGGCGGAGAGCGAGAGGGCGAACTTCGCGAGGATGGTGGCCATCCCGACCGCGCCCCCGGAGATCGCGACGCCGCCGACCGTGAACGCCGGCGCGCGATCCAGGAGCGGCTCGAAGGCGGCGACCCCGAGCGCGAACGGCGCGGCGAGCGCGAGCGGCCGGAGGAGGGCGCGGAGGGGCACGTCGCCCAGGGCGGCGAGCACGAGGGGGAAGAGCGCGAGGGGCGCGAGCCGGAGGAGGTCGTGCCGCCCGAAGCTCGCGACCACCGCCACGAAGGCGAGCGTCGCGAGCACCTTCACGCGCGCGTCGAGGCGCGCGGCGGGCGTGTCGCGCGACGCGAGCGCGCCCAGGCTCCCGAGCTGCCCTGCGCCGCCCACCGTCACGCCCCGCGGGCGCGTCGCCGGAGCGCGCGCAGGAGGGCGAACAGGAGCGCCACCGCCGCCAGCGTGATCCCCACGCCCGCGACGGCCGGGAGCGGCACCGGCGCGGGCTCCGCCGGCGCCGCGCCCGCGGTCCGAGCCACGGACCACTCGAGCCCGTCCGGGAGCGCCGACGCGAGCCGGGCGCCGAGGCCGGCGACGAGCACGGCCGCCGCCGCGATCGCGACCGTGAACATGCGCGCCGCGCGCGACGGCGCGGAGGCCGGAGCGAGCTCCGGGCGAGCGCGCCAGAGGACGCGGAGCAGGGCGGCGGTGGCGAGCCCTTCGACGGCGCCGATCACGGCGTGAATGGGGACGAGGAGCGCCAGGAACGGCCCGGCTGGCAAGGTCGACACGCCCGACGCGGTCGTCTGGGCGACGACGCCCAGCGCGCCCAGGACCAGGCTCGTCACGCCGCCCAGCGTCGACGCGACGACGAGGCGCGCGCCCGTGGGCTTCGCGCCGGCGAGCGGGCGGAAGACGAGCGGGTAGGCGACGAAGCAGCTCGCCGCGCCCATGTTGAGGACGTTCGCGCCGAGCGCGAGGAGCCCGCCGTCGGCGAAGAACAGCGCCTGGACGCAGACGACCGAGGCGAGGACCAGGAACCCGGCGGCCGGGCCGAGCAGCGCCGCGAGGAGGAGCCCGCCCATGAGGTGCCCGGACGACCCCGTCCCGGGGATGGAGAAGTTGACGGTCTGGGCCGCGAACACGAACGCGCCGAGGACGCCCATGAGCGGCACCCGCCGCGCGTCCGGCGCGCGCTCGACGCGCCGCGCGGACACGGCCACCGCCCCGGCGGTCACCATCCAGAGCGCGCCGCCCACCGCGGGCGAGAGGAGGGCGTCGGACATGTGCATGGGCGGCTGGCTCCCGGGGTGGTCCGCCCCCGGCGGGAGCGGTATGCGGGGATCGCGAAATCGTGCTACCGCCGCGGTTCTACCAGAAGCGCGGAGCGCGCGGGCGGGTTTCAGCGCAGCGTCTGCCCGGTGGTGGCGGGCACGAGCTTGCCGTACTTCACGCCCTTGGTGCTGATGAGCCCCTCGCCCATCGCGAGCACGTCGCGGCCGCGGCCGCGCAGCACCAGCACCTCGAGGCAGTTGTGCGCGTCCATGTGCACGTGCAGGGCGGAGACCACCGCCTTGTGGTTCTCGTGCTGCACGTGCGCCAGCTTGTGGGCGAGGCTCGTCGAGTCGTGGTCGTAGACGAGCGTCACCACCGCCACCCGCTCCTCGCGCCCGTCCGACTGCGACCACGCGCGCTGGACGAGCGCGTCGCGGATGAGGTCCCGGATCGCCTCGGAGCGGTTCTCGTATCCCTTCTCCTCGATGAGGCGGTCGAACCGCGCGAGCAGCTCGTCCTCCAGCGAGATCCCGATTCGCTCGATCATGGCTCCTCCGGCCTCCCGACCGCGCGCGCGCGGACCGGACGCGTCCGGAGGAGCAATAGCGCACCGGCGAGGCCCGCGGCCAGCGATCCCGCGAGCACGCCGATCTTGGCCTGGTCGAGGAGCGCCGGCGCGTCGGGGAAGGCGAGCGAGGCGATGAAGAGCGCGACCGTGAACCCGATCCCGCCCACGGTGGACACCCCCAGCAGCTTCGCGCGCCCGGCGTCGCCCGGGATGCGGGCCAGCCCGAGCCGCACCGCGACGAGCGTGAACCCGAAGATCCCGACCGCCTTCCCGGCGAGGAGGCCCAGCGCCGTCCCGACCGCGATCGGCCCGAGCCACGCCGACCCACCGCCGCCGCCCAGCGTCACGCCCGCGTTCGCGAGCGCGAAGATCGGCATGACGCCGAACGCGACCCACGGGTGGAGGCGGTCCACGAACCGATCGAGCGGCGCCTGGAGCTCGGAGATGCGCTCGTCGAGGTAGAGCAGCTCGTCCGTGGCGAGCGCCTCGTCGCGGCTGGCGCGCGCGCGATCGAGGTGCGTGACGTGCTCGCCGAGGGCGACGAGCACGTCGCCGGGCCGGTTCCGCGCGCGCGCGGGGACGGCGAACCCGAGCACCACGCCGGCGATGGTGGCGTGGATGCCGCCCTCGTGGAACGTCAGCCAGAGCGCGAGCCCGGCGAGGAGGTACGCGACGCCGCGCTGGACGTGGGCGCGCGACATCACCGCGAGGACGGCGGTGACCCCGGCGGCGCCGAGGAGCCAGAGGGCGTGGACGCCGGAGCCGTAGAAGAGCGCGATGACGAGGATGCCGCCGATGTCGTCGAAGATCGCGAGCGCGGTCAGGAACACCACGAGCGCGTGGGGCACGCGGCTGCGGAGGAGCGTGAGGACGCCGATGCAGAACGCGATGTCCGTCGCGACCGGGATGCCCCACCCGGCGCTCCCCGGACCGCCGGCGTTGAACGCGACGTAGATGAGCGCGGGGAGGACCATCCCGCCCAGCGCGGCGACGAGCGGGAGCAGCGCCTGGCCCGGGGACCGGAGCTCGCCGACCGCCAGCTCGTGCTTGATCTCCATGCCCACGACGAAGAAGAAGATCGTCATGAGCCCGTCGTTCACGAGCGCGTGCACGGTGAACTCGGCGGTGAAGGTGCCCGCCCCGAGCCGGAGCGGGTGGGCGAGGACGGCGTCGTAGCTCTCCGCGTCCACGTTGGCCCAGACGAGCGCGCCGATCGCGCAGGCGAGCAGCACGACCCCGCTCGCGGCCTCGAGGCGGAAGAACTCCTGCACCGGATGGACGACGGCGACGAAGAGTCGCGGGGCCGGGCGCGCGGACGGAGGACGGTTCACGCGCTCGATCTTCGTGTCATCAAGGGCTGCACGCTTGGCTCGCCGACCGGTCCGGATGGGGACCTTGCGCGTGCGGGCGACGCTGCACGCCCCACGCGGCTGCGGTACCCTGCGGCGCCGTGAAGCTCTCGATCATCCTCGGCCATCCGCGGACGGACAGCCTGAACCACGCGCTCGCCGCCGCGGCCGCAGAGGCTGGGCGTGCCCTCGGCCACGACGTGCGGTTCCACGATCTCCAGGCGGAGGGGTTCGATCCGGTGCTGGGCACGTCGAGCGCCGGACGTTCGGGGTGGTGGCGACGAGCACGCCCGCGGAGCGGGGCGCGTGGCTGGAGGAGGTGCGGGGCCTGGTCCGGAGGCTGTTCCCCGCCTCCTGAGGCTTCGGTGCGCTGGAACGCTCACCGCGCGGGGGCGGCGCCGGGGTCCGAGAGGAACTCGTCCTCTTCCTGCAGCTCCTTCCACTCCGCCGCGGAGCGGGGATTGAGCCGCTCCATCTCGTGCAGCTCCTCGTCCGTGAGCGCCGGGAGGTGGCGGAGGAAGCGGACCAGGTGCCACGTCACGTCGGAGCGCCCCTCGGCCGCGAAGGCCGGCATCCCGGTGAACCGCACGCCCTCCTCGATGATCGTGAACAGCTCGCCGTCCGAGAGCTCCTGCGTCGGGCGCGCGGTCAGGTCGGGCGCGCGCGGGTAGAGCCCGCGACCGAGCTGCGTCCGCCCTTTCCCGTCGTTTCCGTGGCAGACGGCGCAGTGATCCGCGAAGTGGGCGCGGCCGCCGGCGATCACCTCCAGGGTGTTCGGCGTCGGGTTCGCGCGCTCTCGAGCGGAGGACGGGATGGCGAGGTGCCGGAGGCGCCGCGCGATGGCGGCCTCCAACGCGGAGGGCTCCGGACGGGCCGAGACCCCTCCCCGGAGCGCGACCAGACCCACACCGATCACGATCGCGACGGCGAGGAGCACGGCCATGGCGACGTTGGCGACCCACCTCCTCACGCCCGGTGACCTCCGGCGAGGATGCGCTCCACGCCTTCACGTGTAACGGGCGGCCATCCTCCGCGCACGGTGGTCACCACGGGCGTCCGCGTTCGCTGGCGCGACGCGCCCGGGGCGAGCGCCGGCGGCCGTACCGAATTACTCGTGAGGACATGAAGCTCCTGAGGGCGATGGTGGTGGCTTCCGCGTGCCTCGCCGGCCCGGCCTCGGGACACGAGGGCGGGACCGACGCGCGGGGCGTCGTGAAGGACGTCGCGCCCGGCCGGCTCGTCCTCATGACGACCACGGGCGCGGAGCTCAGCGTGGCGCTGGTCGCCGAGACCCGGATCCGCCGCGGACCGCGTGTGGTCGCCGCGACGGAGATCCGGAAGGGGGAGCGCGCGGTCGTCCACGCGGCCTTGCGGGGCGGAGGCCTGGCGGCGACCGAGGTGAAGCTGGCGGAGGTCCCCAGGTAGCCGCGCGAAGCGCCGTCCGGCGCTCACGCGCGGCGGGAGCGGCCGAGGGCGAGCTCCTCGCCGCCGATCGGCACCCCGACGAGCGAGGAGCGGGGGAGCACGAGCACCGGGAGCGCGGCGCCCTCGCGCGGTCGGGGCTCGGACCCGACGTTCACGGTCACGCGCCGCGCCGCAGCGGCGGCGGCGAACCGGATCGTCACGGCCGTCCCGTTCACGCGCGTGACCGTGCCCTGCGCGACCTGCCCGAAGGCCCAGAGCCGCCGGACCGCGCGCACGTTCAGCTCGACGAAGGCGGCGCACGCGATCGCCATGGGCGGCGCGATGAACGCGTACGCGAGGTGCGCGGGGACGCCGGACCTCCAGATCGCGTAGAGCGGGACGAGCAGCGGGACCGCGAGGAACGAGAGGTACAGCTTGCGGAGCCGCCGCACCGCGCGCCGGGAGGCGGCGGTCGCGATCGGCCGCGGAGGCGGGGCCCGGAGGTCGAGGGGGAGCTCCACGATCGGTTCCTCCGGGCTCTACGCCCCGGGCCCCGCGGGCAGCGCGAGCGTGAACACCGTCCCGCGCCCGTCGTCGGAGACGAACGACACCTCGCCGCCCAGGCAGCGCTCCCCGAACACCTTCATGCTGTACGTCCCGAGCCCGCGGCCGCGGGCGGCCTTGGTGCTGAACGAGCGCTGGAAGACGCGGGCCTGGACGTCGGCGGACATGACGCCGGGGTTCTGCACGTGGAAGCGGATGCCGCCGCCGGTCGCGCGCTCCGCCCAGCACCGGACGGCGCCGCCGGAGGGCGTCGCCTCGAGGGCGTTGCTGACCGCGTTCACCAGCGTCCGGACCACGAGGGCGCGGTCGCTGGTGAACGTGAGGTCCGGGGGCTCGGGGTCGAGCTCCAGGCGCCGGTCCTTCACCAGCCGGTGCTCGGCGAAGATCGCGGCGAGATCCTCCTGCACGGCGCGCGCGTCGAGCGGGGCCCACTGCGGCGCGAGCGTCCCGTTCTCCGCCTCGAGCAGCGCGCGCTGATCCCGGATCTCCCGCTCGATCTGACGCGAGAGGAGCTCGATCCGTTCGGCCGCCCGCCTCGGATCGCTGGCGCGCCCGAGGAGCGCCGACCAGCTGCGCAAGCCGGCGACGGTGTTGAGGAGGTCGTGGAAGAAGAGCTGCTCGAGGACCTGCCGGCGCTTCTCGGCGGAGACGTCGCGCAGCGAGAGCACCGTGAAGGTGGCCCCCTCGAGCTCGACGGGGGCCGCCCGCGCGTGGAGCTCGTAGTTCGCGCCCCCCGCCGCCTCGCTCCGGATCGTACACTCGGCCTCGACGGGGACGCGCCGGAGCTGGCAGCCCAGGACGGCGCCGAGCGCGCCGCAGGTCTCGCACGCCGGTGAGGCGCCGCAGCCGCCCGGCCCCGCCGCGTTCACGCACCCGAGGGCCTCGCCCGGGCGGAGGCCGCGGAGCTCGACCCCGTCCGGCCGGGGCGTGCGGCCGTTGAACGCCACGATCTGCCGCTCCCGGTTCAGGACCAGGAGCATGGCGTCGGAGGTCTCGAGCACGGCGGTGACGATCGGGCTCTGGCTCGCGAGCTGGACCTCGCGGTCCAGGCGCGCGGGATCCGCGCGCCGCGCGTCCGGCAGCGCGGTCCGGTGGCCGGCGGGCAGGCGGACGAAGGTCCGGAGGGTGCGCACGGCGCATCCCGGCGGGCGATCGGCGGCCTGCTCGTGTCGGAGGATCTCCTGGGCCATGTGGACGTCCATTCGACCCACGAACGCCGGAGCAGGTGGAAGTCGCCCCCCGGGCGCCGGGGTGCGCGAGCTTACCGCATCGGTTCCGCGAGGAGGAGCGGCGGACGGCCCGGCCGCAGCGGCGTGCGCAGCGCGGCGGCGGTCGCGCGCGTGGTCACCGTGGGTCGGGCTGCGCCGGGCGGCGGCTGCGCACACGGCGGGCTCCTCCCCGGCCGTTGGTACATTCTCCTTACCAAGCGTGTGTTACCGTCCTCCGTCCCGATCGCCGCCGGAGGACACGTGACCCAGGCCCGTCTCTTCTCCTCGCTCGGCTGCCTCGCCTTCCTCGCCCTGCTCTCCTGCGCCGGCGTCCGGGGTCGAGGCGAGGCCGCTCCGGCCGGCGGCCCCGCGCCGGCGGGCGCCGCGCCCGGGCTCCGGCCGCTCGCGGACGCGCGCGGGCTGCTCCTGGGCGCGGCGGTGATGCCCGGCCAGCTCGAGGACCGGGCGTTCGCGGAGACGCTGGTCCGGAACTTCAGCTCCCTCACGCCCGAGAACAGCATGAAGTGGGACACGATCCACCCGGCGCCGGACCGGTACAGCTTCGACGACGCCGACCGGATCGTCGCCTTCGCGCGGGCGCACGGGATGGCGGTCCGCGGGCACACCCTCGCCTGGCACTCCCAGAACCCGGGCTGGCTCCAGGGCTCCGACGCGCTCGCGAGCGACCCCGCCGGCGTCCTCCGCGATCACATCACCACCGTCGTCGGCCACTTCCGCGGTCAGATCCGCGACTGGGACGTCGTGAACGAACCGCTCGACGAGAACGGCGCCCTCCGGAAGAACGTCTGGCTCCTCGCCCTGGGCCCGGGCTACATCGAGCAGGCGTTCCGGTGGGCGCACGCGGCCGATCCGCAGGCGAAGCTCTTCCTCAACGAGTACGGGAACGAGGCGCTGGGGCCGAAGTCGGACGCGTTCCACGCGCTCGTGAAGGACCTGCTCGCCAAGGGCGTCCCGCTCCACGGCGTCGGCCTCCAGTTCCACCTCGACGGCAAGTACAACCCGGACTTCGGCGCGGTGGCGCAGAACCTGGCCCGGCTCCGCGCGCTCGGCGTGGAGGTGCAGATCACCGAGCTCGACGTCCGCCTCAAGGGGGAGCCCACGCACGACGCCCTCGCGCAGCAGGCGCAGATCTACGCCGAGCTCGTGCGCGCGGCCCTCGCGTACCGGCTGAGCGCGGTCGTGACCTGGGGCCTCACCGACCGGTACTCATGGGTCCCGAGCTTCTTCCGCGGCCACGGGAGCGCGCTCCTCTTCGACGACGACTACCGGCCGAAGCCGGCGGCGCTCGCGGTCCGCGAGGTCCTCGCCGGCCCGCCGCCCGGGCCTGCGCACTTCGCGAAGTACGCCACCGGACCGGCGCGCACCGCGCCGCCCTTCCGCGCCACGCGCGCCGAGGCAGCGCCGGTCCTCGACGGCGATCCCGGCGACGCCGCGTGGAAGGAGGCCTACGCCTACGAGCTCGCCTTCAACCAGATCGCGTCCGGCGACATGGCGCCGCCCGCGTCGCGCGCCGACGTGAGCGGGACGCTGCGCGTCGTCTTCCGCGGCTCGCGCCTGTACGGGCTCCTCCGCCGCGCCGACGACCGCACGGTCACGATGCACAAGGACCCCTGGGAGAACGACAACTTCGAGCTCTTCTACCGGCTCGACGGCGCGTGGAAGCAGATCCGGACGCTCGCCGGCCAGGACTGGCAGCCGGACCAGCGGCCCGCGGACGGCAAGGCCGTCTGGAGCGCCGACGGGAGCGTGCTCGAGTTCGAGGTGGAGCTCGGGAGCCCGCTCGGCGGGCGCACCATCGGCTTCAGCGCCGCCCTCTCGGACAACGACACGCCCGAGCGCGCCGCGCGCGAGTGCCAGCTCTACCCGGTGCCGGGGAACAACACCGGGTGGCAGGGGAAGGGGTTCGGGGAGCTCACCTTCGAGGACGATGCGGGGGCATTCCCCCACAGTGATGTCATCGGGGACGCCATGCCGTTCGCCGCCGGCGCCGCGGCGGCGCCGCCCGCGCTGGACGGGGACCCCGCCGATCCGCAGTGGGCCCAGGCCACGCGGTACCCGCTCGCGTTCGACCAGCTCTCGAGGGCGCAGACCGTGCCCGCGACCGCCGCCCTCCCGGGCACGTTCCGGCTGCTCGCGGCCGGGGGCTCCGTCTACGGGCTCGTGCAGCTCGCCGCCGGCGCGGCGCAGGCGCGCTGGGACGCCGTCGAGGTCGCGCTCCTCCTGGAGGGCACGAGCGTCGTCCGGGTCGCCCCGGCAGGCAAGGACTTCGCCGCGGCCCCGGGCGCGCGGACCGCGCGCGCGGTCTGGAGCGCAGACCGCCGCACGCTCGAGTTCGAGGTCCGGCTCTCCGACGCGTCCCTCGCCGGCAAGCGCGCGCGGTTCGCGCTCGGGCTCGCCGGCGCGCTGCCCGGCGGCGCGCGCGTCCTGCTCGCGCCGTTCCCCGGCTACGCCCGGCTCCAGGACACGACCGGCGCCGACCTCGGCGCGCTGATGTCGCGGCAGGCGGCGGACACGGCGGAGCTCGTCCTGCCCTGACGAGCGGACGTGCTGCGTTGCGCCCTGGACTCAGGGCTCGAGCGTGACGGTCCCGATGGAGAAGTTCGTCGGGTCGCGCGAGAGCGTGACGTCGGCGACCTCGAACCCCCACAGGCTCCCGAGCGTGGCGAGGACCGGTTCGGCCTTCTTCCCACACCAGCTCTCCGCCTCGAACGCGGCGAGAGGGATCGTGTAGGCCTTCATCTCCGGACCGACCGCCTGCGTGTACACGGGGTAACAGCCCCCCTCCCGCTTCGCGCGATCGGCCCCCCAGATCCGCAACCGGAGGTTGCGCTTCACGGGCGAGGAGAGCTTGAACGTGACCGCCTTGTAGCCCCGCGCGTCCACTGACTTCCCGTCCCCCGCGACGCTGAAGTTGAGGCCGATCCCGCCGTAGGACGACCCCTTCCCGAGCCCGACGTTCCCGAGGACCGTGATGACGCCCTGGGCGTAGATCTTGGCGGTGATGGCCACGTCGTCGGGCCGCTCGGAGTACCTCGTCTCGTTGATGGCCGCGCCGGCCTTCGTGACCTCGGCGTTGACGAACTCGACCGAGACCGGACGAAGGACGACGGGCGGCGCCTGCGGGAGCGCGGGCTCGGCCTCCGCGGCGGAGGGCACCTCCGGGGAAGGTGCCGGCGTGGTGGCGCAGGACGAGAGCAGCAGCGCGGCGACGGGGATCGCGGTGCGACGCATGGTGCCTCCTCGACGTCCCCCGAGTCTTGCACCCCGGCGCCGCGCCCCGCAAGCCGCCGCGCCCGCGGACATCTGAATCGAAGTGCCTGGCCCATCCCAAGCAAGCGGACCCGCACACGTTTTCAATCGTCCATCCGCCTGACGATTTCGACCGGACGGGCCGACCTCCGCCGTCATCTTGACCTCGCATCCGTTATAACGGATGCTCACCCTCCACCTGCCAGCGACCGGCACGCCGGTCCCGGCCCAGAGGATCCGACCATGCACCCACCGAAGCTCGCAGTCCTGCTTGCGCTCCTGGCGCCCCTCGCGACCGCAGCGCAGACGACGCAGACCCCGCAGCCGGCGGAGACGCCGCCGCAGCAGCCGGCGGAGACGCCGCCGCAGCAGCCCGCGAAGCCGCCCCCCTTCACCGTCGAGCTCGGCGGCTGGCTGAGCCTGACGGCGTGGTCGACCCTCGGCGCCGTCAACGCCTCGGACCTCCCGCGGTTCGCGCTCGCCGACGAGGACGAGCGCGGGGCGGGACTCTCGGTGAAGCAGAGCCGCCTCCGCGTGAAGCTCGGCCTGCCCGGCGACGGCGGCCTCCTGGGCGGCGCGACGCTGCAGGCGCTCGTCGAGGCGGACTTCGCCGGCGGCTTCGCCGGCGGTGACGAGGCGGCGGCGCTGCCGCGCCTGCGCCACGCGTACGTCTCCGCGACGTGGAAGGAGCTCGGGAACCTCCAGGTGCTCGCGGGCCAGACGACCGACGTCTTCCACGGCTCGGTCGGCGCGGTCTCGCTCGGGCACGTCGCGACGCCCCGGTTCAGCGGCGCGGGGTACCTCCATCGCCGCGCGCCGCAGCTGCGGGTGCAGGGAGAGCTGGGCGGAGACCTCGCCCTCGGCTGGCAGGTCGCGGCGCTCTCGCCCGCGGATCGGACCACGCAGACCGCGTCCTCCACCAGCGTCGGGTACCGCTCGTTCGCGCCGGATCTCGAGGCGCGCCTGGCGTTCCTCCTCCGCGGAGCGTCGCCGGTGAAGGTGGAGCTGGGCGTCGGAGGGCGCTGGGGGCACGAGAAGTGGCGCCTCGCCGGGGCGCCGGGCGCACCCGACGCCTGGGTGAAGAGCCAGGCCGTCGCCGCCGATCTGAAGGTCGAGGCCGGCTGGTTCGCGCTCGTGGGCGGGGCGTACACCGGCGAGAACCTCGACGGCGCGAGCTCCCTCACCCCCGGCGTCCGCACCACCGCGACGGGCGGCGACCTCACCTCCGTGAAGAGCATCCCGACGCGCGGCGCCTGGGGCCAGCTCCAGCTCACGCCGGTGCGAGGGCTGCAGCTCCTCGCCGGCGCCGGCGTGGAGGCGCCCGACGAGGACCTCCTGCCCGCCACGATCAGCGCCGGGACGACGCCGGTCCCGGCGATCGCGCGCAACCTCCAGCTCTCGGCGGGCGCCATCGTGAACCTCACCGCGAAGTGGCGCGCCGGCCTCGAGCTCACGCGGTACGAGACGCGCGGCGTCGACGACCACACCTCGCGCTCCGATCAGGTCGAGCTCTCCACCCTGTTCCCGTTCTGACCTCGCTCGCCCATTGCGTCCGTTATAGCGGATGCCCATCCAATGAAAGGAAAGGAACCCGCTCCCATGCGCTCTCTCCGCCTCCCCCTCGCCGCCGTCCTCGGCCTGGCGCTCGCCTCGCGCCCGACCCCGACCCACGCCGCCGACGCCCCTGCCCCGGTGACGCTCCTCAACGTCTCCTACGATCCCACCCGCGAGCTCTACGAGGCGGTCAACGCCGCGTTCTCGAAGGCGTGGCAGGCGAAGACCGGCCAGGCGGTGACGATCCGCCAGAGCCACGGCGGCTCCGGCGCCCAGGCCCGCGCGGTCGCGGACGGCCTCGAGGCCGACGTGGTGACGCTGGCGCTCGCCTGGGACGTCGACGCCCTCGCCGGCAAGGGGCTCGTCGATCCCGGCTGGCAGAAGCGGCTCCCGCACAACGCCGCCCCGTATACCTCGACCATCGTCCTCCTCGTCCGGAAGGGGAACCCGAAGGGCATCCGGGACTGGGACGATCTCGTGAAGCCGGGGGTCGAGGTGATCACCCCGAACCCGAAGACCTCCGGCGGCGCGCGGTGGAACTACCTCGCCGCCTGGGCGCACGCGCTCGGCAAGCCGGGCGGCGACGAGGCGAAGGCGCGCGCCTTCGTGCGCGAGCTGTACCGGCACGTCCCGGTGCTCGACTCGGGCGCCCGCGGCGCGACCATCAGCTTCGTCGAGCGGGGCCTCGGGGACGTGCTCGTCGCCTGGGAGAACGAGGCCATCCTGGCGGTGAACAAGCTCGCCAAGGGCGAGCTCGAGATCGTGACGCCCCGGCGCTCGATCCTGGCGGAGCCGCCCGTGGCGGTGGTGGACAAGGTGGTGGACCGGCGCGGCACGCGGGCGGTCGCCCAGGCCTACCTCGAGTTCCTCTACGGCCCCGAGGGGCAGGAGCTCGCGGCGCGCCACTCCTACCGCCCGCGCGATCCGAAGGTCGCGGCGCGCCACGGCGCCCAGCTCCCGAAGGTCGAGCTCGTGACCGTGGACCAGCGCTTCGGCGGCTGGAAGAAGGCGCAGGCGACGCACTTCGCCGACGGCGGCGTCTTCGATCAGATCTACGAGCCGGGGAGGTAGCGGCAGGCCGGACGGGGGACGACCGCGGGGAACACGGGCTCCGCGGTCGCCCCCGCGCCGCGTCGTCGCGCGGGAGGCGGCTACGGCTCGACGTCGAGCAGCGCGCCGCCCCCGAAGACGGCGAGCGTGCCCTTCGGCAGCTCCGCCCACCGCTCGTTGTCCGTGAGCGGCGCGGTGGCGATTACGGCCACGCGGTCCTCGGGCGTGGTGTGCTCGGCGAAGTCCACGTCAGGTCCTCGTCGACGAGGTGCGCCGGTCCGAAGGGCGCCTGGCGCACGATGAAGTGGAGCCGCGTGGACGCGTGCGCGAAGAGGTGCTCGCCGTCGCAGAGCAGGTAGTTGAAGGGGCCGAGCGCCGCGAGCTCGCGCGTACGCGCCGCGAGCGCCGCGTGCAGCGCGGGCAGGGGGGGCTTCCCGTCGGGGAACCGCGCGCGCAGCGCCTCGAGCAGGTGGCAGAAGGCGGCCTCGCTGTCCGTCGCGCCCACGGGGCGGTAGTACCGCCCGGGCGGCGGCGGGAGCCGCTCGAGGTTGCCGTTGTGCGCGAAGGCCCAGTAGCGGCCCCAGAGCTCGCGCTGGAACGGGTGGCAGTTCTCGATCGCGACGGCGCCCTGGGTCGCCTTGCGGACATGGGCGACCACGTTCGTGGACCGCATCGGGACGCGGCGGACGAGCTCCGCGACGCGCGACTCCCGCGCCGGCTGCGGGTCGAGGAAGACGCGGCACCCCCGCCCCTCGAAGAACGCGATGCCGAACCCGTCGGCGTGCACGTCGGTGCCGCCGCCCCGCGCGGAGAATCCCCGGAACGAGAAGCAGATGTCGGTGGGCACGTTGCAGTTCATGCCCAGGAGCTGGCACACGGCTCGACCTCCGGCGCGGGCGGACGCCCTCCGGTCGTTGTAGCGCGCCCGCGGGTGGAGCGCTCGTGGGAGCGAGCCCACCCACTCCGAGTTCGGTGCCGCCCGCGACACGGCGGCGCGGTCCGCGCCGCTCGTGCGTGCGTACCGTCTCCTCGATGGCGGCGCGTGCCCGGAGGGCGACGGTGTTGGCGGCGCTCGTCCTGGCGGCCTGCCGGGGCGGGGCCGGGGAGGCGGGCGCCGGCCCGGAGGCGGCGCCGCCCCCGGTGCGCCTCGCGCCCGAGAACGTGGCGGTCGTGGAGGTGCGCGAGCTCGAGGACGGGCCGCAGGTCTCGGGGACCCTGCAGGCCCGCCGCTCGGCCGCGCTCCGCGCCGAGGTGGGCGGCGCCGTGACCGAGCTCCGCGTGGACCCCGGACAGCGCGTCAAGGCCGGGGACGTGCTCGTCCGGATCGACGCGCCGGCGCTCCGGGACGCCGTGCTCGCCGCCGAGTCGAGCCTCCGCGCGAGCCGCAACGCGCTCGAGGTGGCCGAGGCCAACGCGCGGCGCGCCGGGACGCTCGCGAGGGCCGGGGCGATGTCGGCCCAGGAGGCGGAGAGCGCCCGGGCGCAGCTCCAGGCAACGCGGGCGCAGGTGGAGGACGCGCGCGCGCGGCGCGCGCAGGCCCGGCAGACCGCGTCCAAGGTGATCGTCCGGGCGCCGTTCGACGGCGTCGTCGCCACGCGGCCGGTGTCGCGCGGCGACGTCGTCGGCGTCGGGACGTTGCTCGCCACGATCGTGGACCCCTCGCGGCTGGAGCTCGTCGGCGCGATCCCGGCCGCGCGCATCGGCGGGGTGCGCCCCGGCGCGCGCGTGGACTTCACGGTGACCGGGTTCGACCGCACGTACGAGGGGACGATCGACCGCGTGAATCCGACCGTCGATCCCGCCACGGGCCAGGTGCTCGTCTACGTGGAGGTCCCGAACCGCGGTGGCGAGCTCGTCGCCGGCCTCTACGCGCAGGGCCGGATCGCCACGCGCGCCGAGGCCGTGCCGGCTGCCCCCGCGTCGGTCGTGGACACGAGCACGCAGCCGCCGACCGTGCTCAAGATCCAGGACGAGCGCGTCCGGAAGGTCCCGGTGAAGGTGCGCCTGCGCGATCCCGTGGCGGGCCAGGTGGGATTCGAGGACGGCGTCGCGCCCGGGGACCTGCTCGTGCTGGGCAGCGCGCGGGCCGACGTGGCCGAGGGGACGCCGGTCGAGGTCGCGCGGGAGCAGGCCGCGCAGAGCCCGACGGGCGAGGCGGCCGCCGGAGCCGGGGCGGGGGCCCCGTAGGGACGCGCCGGAGCCCACGTGTTCATCAGCGACTTCGCCATCCGGAAGCCGATCGTCACCGTGACGGTGATGCTGGCGCTCGCGGTCTTCGGCCTCGTGGCGCTCGCGAACCTCAAGACCGACGAGTTCCCCGACGTGCAGCCGCCGGTCGTGGCGGTCTCGATCGTCTACCCCGGCGCGTCCCCCGAGACCGTCGAGCGCGAGCTCATCGAGCCCATCGAGGACGCGATCTTCGCGATCAGCGGCATCGACGGGAGCCGCACCACCGCCCTCGCCTCCGACGGCCTGGCCCAGTTCGTCGTCTTCTTCGAGTTCTCGAAGGACCTCACGGAGGCCACCCAGGACATCCGCGACGCGATCTCCTCCCGGCGCCAGGACCTGCCGCTCGAGATGGAGGAGCCGGTCATCGTCCGGTTCGACCCCTCCGACCAGCCGATCGTCACGGTCACCATCGGTGGAGAGGGGAAGACGGTCCAGAGCCTCACCCGCCTCGCCGACGAGGTGGTGGCGCGCGACCTCCGCGCGGTCCAAGGCGTCGCCGACGTCCGGCTCGTCGGCGGACGGCTCCGTGAGCTCTCGGTGAACCTAGATCCGGCCGCGCTGGCGGCCGCGAACGTCTCGGCGGCCGAGGTCGCCGCCGCGCTCCAGGCGCAGAACCTCGCCGCGCCGGTCGGCCGGGTCGAGACGCGGCTCCGCGAGCAGAACATCCGGCTCCTCGGCCGGCTCGAGACGCCCGCGGAGTTCGAGCAGCTCACGGTCGCCACCCGGAACGGTCAGGCGGTCCGGCTCGGACAGCTCGGGCGGGCGGTGGACGGCGCCGAGGAGCAGCGGACCCTGGCGCTCTTCGACGGCGAGGAGGCGGTCGGCCTCGAGGTGCTGAAGACGAAGGGCTACTCGACGACGGCGGTGGCCGAGGCGGTGCGCGCGCGGCTCGAGGCCCTCCGACCGCGGCTCGAGGGCGCGGAGACCGCGATCGTGCAGGACGCCGGCGAGCGGGTGAGCCGCTCGGTCGAGGAGGTGCAGACGACGCTGCTCGAGGGCGCGCTGCTCACCGTGCTCGTGGTGTTCCTGTTCCTCAACTCGTGGCGGTCCACGATCATCACCGGCCTCGCCCTCCCCGTCTCGGTCCTCGCCGCCTTCATCGCGGTGTGGGCCTTCGGCTTCACGCTCAACACGATGTCGCTCATGGGGCTCTCGCTCGCGATCGGCATCCTCATCGACGACGCGATCGTGGTCCGGGAGAACATCGTCCGGCACATCGAGATGGGGAAGGACCACACGACCGCCTCGCACGAGGGGACCTCGGAGATCGGCCTCGCCGTCGCGGCCACCACGTTCTCGATCGTGGCGGTCTTCCTGCCGGTGGCGTTCATGTACGGGGAGGCGGGCCAGTGGTTCAAGCCGTTCGCCCTCACCATCGCCGGCGCGGTGCTGGTCTCGCTCTTCGTCTCGTTCTCGCTCGACCCGATGCTGTCCGCGTACTGGCCCGACCCGCAGGTCGAGCAGGGCAAGCACGGGCGGCTCGGCCGGATCCTCGGCGCGTTCAACCGCTGGTTCGATCGGCAGGCGGATCGGTACCGCGGCGTCGTCGCGTGGGCGCTCGACCACCGCCTGGCGATGTTCCTGCTCGGGGCCGTGGCGTTCTTCGGCGCGATCGCGCTCCAGGCGACCGCGGGCGGGGCGGGGTTCGTCCCCGTCTCCGATCGGAGCGAGATCAACCTCATCATCCAGACGCCGCCGGGGTCCTCCCTCGAGTACACCCGCGCGAAGGTGGTCGAGATCGACCGGCTCCTGCGCGTGCACCCGGAGATCCGCTACACGTACGCGTCGATCGGGACGCCCATCCCGCTCCAGGCGCCCGGGGTGGATCAGGCCCTCGTCTACGTGCGGCTCACCCCCAAGGCCGAGCGGGAGCTCTCGCAGGAGGAGCTCGGCGGCAGGCTGCGCGCGGAGCTCGACCGGGTCGCCGGCGCCGACGTGGCGGTCTTCACGAGCGGGTTCGGCGGCGCGTTCAAGGCGATCCAGCTCCAGCTCCGGGGTCCGGACATCCGGCGGCTCGAGGCGCTCGCCGCCCGCGCCGCGGACGTCGTCCGGCAGGTGCCCGGCGCGGTGGACGTGGGGCTCTCGACCCGCGGCGTGAAGCCCGAGGTGACCGTCTCGCTCGACCGCGGGATCGCCGGGAGCCTCGGAGTCACCGTCGGTCAAGTCGCCCAGTCGCTCCGGGTCGCGTTCGCGGGCCTCGACGCCGGGGACTGGGTCGACCCGTCCGGCGAGACGCGCCAGGTGATGGTCCGGCTCGCGCCCGAGGCCCGGCGCCGGGCCGCCGACCTGGGCCAGCTCCCGGTGACGCTGCCGCCGGCCCCCGACGGCGCGCCGCGCTCGCTGCCGCTCGCGCAGCTCGCGACCATCGAGGAGGGCGTGGGCCCGTCGCTCATCACGCACCTCGACCGCGAGCGCGTCGTGACCGTTGCGGCCAACGTCGCGGGCCGCTCGCTCTCCGAGGTCGTGCGGGACATCGAGGCGCGGCTCGCCCAGGAGGTCCCGCTGCCACCCGGCTACGTCCTGCGGCAGGGCGGCGAGACCCAGGACCAGCAGGAGGTGTTCGGGCGCATCTTCCTCGCGCTCGGGACCGCCGTGCTCCTCATGTACCTGGTGCTCGTGCTCCAGTTCGGCTCTTTCCTCGACCCGCTCACGATCCTCGTCTCGCTGCCGCTCTCGCTCGTCGGCGTGGTGATCGCGCTCCTCCTCACCGGCGACACGCTCAACATCATGAGCCTCATCGGCGTCATCCTGCTCTTCGGGATCGTCGCGAAGAACGCCATCCTGCTCATCGACTTCGCCAAGTGGGCGAAGGAGGAGCGCGGCCTCCCGATCCGCGACGCGCTCATCGAGGCGGGCCGGATCCGGCTCCGGCCGATCGTGATGACGAGCGTGGCCATCATCGCCGGCATGATCCCGGTGGCGCTCGGCGCGGGCGAGGGCGGGGACTTCCGCGCGCCGCTCGGGCGAGCGGTGATCGGCGGTGTCATCGCCTCGACGGCGCTGACGCTCCTCGTGATCCCGACGGTCTACGAGACCGCCGATGGGCTGCGGAGCTGGCTCGGCCGGAAGGCGCGGCGCCTCTTCCGGCGCGCGCCGGCCCGCGGTCCCCGGAGCATGGAGCCGGCGCGCGAGGCGCGCTGACCTCCCACCCGACTCCGCTCGACTGGGCCCGCGCCCCGGATGAAATCCGCGCGCTCGGCGGTTCGCTCACGGGACGGGCGCACCAGCCGCAGGGGGCCGCACCTTGGATCGTGGAGCACGCGCTGGAGGTCGGGCTTGGTTCCTCTGGCTCGTGCCGGCGCTCGCCTGCGCCGGAACCGCAGCCCGGAGGCCCCCGCGCGCAGACGTCCGCGCGCCGGTGGTCGCGCACCCCGCCTCCGTGCCTGCCGCGCTCGTCGTTCCTGCCGTGCCCCCGCCGGAGCTCGCGGAGGCGCCCGCCGCCGAGCCGCCGCGCCCTCGGGGGCTGCGCGAGCTCCTGCCCGAGCTCGCGATGGAGCTCGCGGAGCTCCAGGCCGGGTACGACATCCCCCTCGAGGTGAACGAGGCGGTGGCCGGGTACGTCCGGATGTTCCTGGGGGACGAATGCCGCCCGCGGTTCCTCCGCTGGCTCTCGCGCTCGCAGAGGTACGCGCCGCGGTTCCGGGCCATCCTCCGCGAGGAGGGCGTGCCCGAGGACACCGTCTGGCTCGCGATGATCGAGAGCGGCTTCGCGAACCAGGCGACGAGCCGGGCGAAGGCGGCCGGGGCCTGGCAGTTCATCCCCGAGACCGGCGCACGGTACGGCCTCGTGCAGGACGACTGGGTCGACGAGCGGCGCGACCCCGAGAAGGCGGCGCGGGCGGCGGCCCGGTTCCTGCGCGCGCTGCACGGGAGGATGGGCCACTGGTACCTCGCGTGGGCGTCGTACAACGCGGGGCCCAACCGGATCGCCCGGGCGGTGGAGCTCGGCTCCTCCGACTTCTGGGAGCTGGCGCGCGTGCCCGACCTGCTCCCGCGCGAGACCCAGACGTACGTGCCGAAGATCCTCGCCGCGGCCATCCTCGCGAAGCACGCGGCCGCCTTCGGGGTCCGCGACGAGGAGCTCGCGCCGGAGACCTGGATCGACTACGCCGAGGTGACCGTCGCGGGCGCGAGCCCGCTCGCGGCGCTCGCCGGAGCGGCCGGGATCACGCTCGCCGCGCTCCAGGACCTCAACCCCGAGCTGCGCGGCCCCTCGACGCCCCCGCGCCCGTATGCGCTCAAGCTCCCGCGCGCGCAGGCGGGCGTGTTCGCGGAGCGCTGGAGCCCGCCGTCGGAGCGGGCCGCGCGCCGGGCAACGGTCGCGAGCCACCACGCGCAGCTCCCGAAGCAGCACGCGCGCCCGCCGAAGCACCGGCCGGCGCAGGTCGCGGAGTACCGCGTGCAGCACGGCGACACGCTCTGGTCGGTGAGCCGGCGGCACGGCGTCACCGTGGAGGAGCTCGCGCGCTGGAACGGGATCCGCGCCCCCGAGCGCCACAGGCTGCGCTCCGGGGTGGTGCTCCGCGTGAGCGCCTCACGTCGCTGAGTCGGGGGCGCCCGGCGCACGGCTCGACCGGACCACCGCCCAGCCGGCGACGGCGAGCAGGATCCCCGAGGCGAGGAAGACGAGGTCCCAGAGGAGGTGGTTCCCGAGCTGGTGGACGTGATGGATCTCGAGGAGGTGGTGGTCGACGATCCCCTCGACGAGGTTGAAGATCCCCCAGCCGAGGATCGCCGCCCCGACCCAGCTCCGCCCGGACGGCAGCGACGCGCGGCGCCGCAGCGCGCGCCAGCTCATCCCCAGCCCGACCACGACCGCGATCCAGCAGAACGCGTGGAAGAGCCCGTCCCACACCATGTTGATCTCGAGCCCGGCGATCGTGTCCTTCGGCACCCGGTTCGAGAGCATGTTGTGAACCTGCAGGAGCTGGTGGGCCACGATCCCGTCGACGAACCCGCCCATCCCGATCCCGACCAGCACCCCCGCCGCGAGCCACGCGCGGTCGTCTCCATCGCTCCGCCGCATCGTCCGACCCTCCTTTCATCCCCTCTCCGTCGCGCCTCCCCGACGCGCCCGGGAGGCCGAAGCGGTGAACGAGCAGCACGGCGATCGCCAGGAACGGAACCGGGAGCAGGATCGCCGCGAGGTTCTGGACGAGGTCGCCCCCGAGGAGGCCGGCGCGGACCTCCGCGCCGAGCGGGGAGTGACACACCGGACAGGCGAGCGCGGGCCGGGCGAGGACCGCGGCCATCGCGGCGAGGAGCGCGCGCGTCGCGGACGGCATCGGCCTCACCCTTCGTCCGGCACGAGGCCGTCCTTCACCGCGAGCTCCTCGTGGCGAACCTGGACGAGCTCCAGCTCCTCGGCCTCGCGGAATCCGCCGAACACGCCGTTGATGCCGTCGCCCGGGCATCCGAACACACGTCGCACGCCCCAGGCGACGAGCCGCTTCAGGATGAAGGTTCCGACGTTCATGGCGCCTCCGCACCGGCCGTCCGAGCGAGGCCCCCGGCGACGGGTGCCGGCACCAATGTGCGGATCGCGGCGGACGCCGGCAGACCGCCGGGCGGAAGTGGGATTCCAGCTGGTCACGCGTTCCCCGTCCCGCGAGCGCCCGCCCGGCCCTCGCACGGAGGAAGTCCGCGCGCGCCGGTGTTACCCGAGCATCATGAAGCAGGAGCCCACCTCGTTCGTCCTCGTGCGCGCGCGCAGCTCGGGATCCCACGCGTGGTACACGATGACGCGGGTCGCGTCGTCCGGGGCGAGCACGACGGAGCAGTGCCCCGGTCCGACGACGCGGCCGGGCACCGTCCGCAGGACACGCCCGCCGCGCTCGCCGCCCGGGTCGTCCCACGGGCCGAGCACCCCGTGCGTCGTCCGCGAGGGCGGGCGGTACTGGTGCCTCTACACGGCGCGTCGCCCGCGGCGACGCGGAGCTGGTGCTCGCGGTCGCCCGTGCCCACCGAGTAGTACAGGAACCAGCGCCCCTCCGCGTGCGCCACCTCGGGCGCCCAGTATGTGTCGCCGGGGCGCGTCCGGGGCCGCACGAGCGCGCCGCCGAGTTCGCGCCACCGGACGAGGTCGCGCGAGTGGAGGAGCGGAAACACGGTGCGGGATCGGTGCGCGCCCGCCGCCTCGTCCGGCCCGGTGCCCACGGCGAAGTCGTCGCGCCCGCTCCGCCACACGAACGGATCGGCGAAGGAGGCGGGGTGCACGGGGTTCGCGTAACGCACGTCGGTCCTCCCTGCGCGCGACGCTTGAACGCTGCGCACGCCGGCTCCACCGGGCGCGCGACCGGGTCCCGTGGAGCGGCTCACCTCGGCGCTGCGCGGGCCTGCTGCGGACGGGCGCCCGTCCGCTGGATCGCCGCCCGGAACGCGTCCGCGACCGCGCGGAACGCATCCTGGATCGCGCTCCGCTCGATGCCGAACGGGTTCTCGGACCGGATCGCCTCGGCCGCGTCCGACGCCGCCTGGACCCACGGGCGGAGCTCCGGGGCGCGCCCCTCCGCGATCCGGTCGAGCGCCGCCGCGCTCGCGCGCAGGCCGCTGCGGGCGAGGTCCGTGCGGCCGAACCACCCGGGGTCGGTCCCGAGCGCGCGCGCGTCCTCCTCGATGGACCCCACGAGCTCCGCGGTCCCGGTCCGATCCAGCCGGCGCGCGAGCGTCGCGAAGTTGGCGAGCAGGTCGGAGGCGCGCCACTGCGCCTCGAGCCCGTGGAGGCGCGGCAGCTCCAGCAGCCACGCGTCCGTCTCGGCGAGCACCTCCCTGGCAGGGCGCTCGTCGTCCCGATCGACCGCGAGCGGGCGCGCGGGCGCGTCGGCCGCGCCGGTCCCGGCGGCTGCAGGGTCCGGCGGGCCGGCGATCGGCGCCGCGGGCCGCGTGGGGGCGGCGGCGCGGGTCGGCCCGCGCGGCTCGGCCCGCTCCGGGAAGCTCGCGCACCCGGCCATCAGGAGCCCGACCAGCGCCGCCACCGCCGTCCTCACAGGTCCGTCCCCCCGTTCTCCCCGAGGTGGAGGTGCACGCCGGGGCCCCGCCTCAGTGCATCGCGTGCGGCCCGTCCACGCGGGCCCGCTCCTGCTGGCGGTCGAGCGCCTCGAGCCGCACGGCGACGAGCCGCCGTTCGTGCCCCGCGAGCTCCGCGTCCGCGAGCGCCCGCTCGACCCAGCGCGCCGCGTCGCGCAGCGCCTCGCGCCCGTCCCCGGCCGGCAACTTCGGGAGGAGCTGCCCGATGACCTCGACGATCCGGGCGAGCACCCGCGGATGATCGCCCGAGAAGCGGATGAGCCCTGCGAACCCGTCCTCGACGGCCCGCCGGAACGTCAGGCCGGGGGTGATGACGGTCCGGCCGTCGAGCCGGTAGCGCATCCAGGCCGCGCCGTCGCCCCCCCGCGCCGCGGCGGAGAGCACCGCGGCGAGCTGATTCACGGCGGTCACGGCGGTCGTCTCGTCGTTCATGCTCGGGGAGAGCGCCTTGAGGCCGATGTCCGCGCGGTGGAGCTTCTCCAGATCCCGCACCGTCTCGCGCGCGATCCGGCCCGCGAGGCTCGCCGCCTGGATGGACGACGAGGCCGAGCACGACGCCGCCCACGGTCATGAGCGCCGGGACGAACCAGAGCGCCCGGACGACCTCGGCGACGTCGCGTGCGAGCCGGGGAGAATACGGGGCCACAGGAGAAGATGTGGTCCGGCGGTGCGGCTGGCCCGGCGGCGGGCGAGGGGGCCGGAGGGCGTACGGGCCGAGCGCCGAGCGCCCGGCGAGCTGCCTCAGGTGGACGCCTGCTCGGCGCCCCTGCGACCGGAGAGCGCCCCGCCGATCGCCGCGCCGATGAACATCCCCACGTCGGCGAGCAGGACGATCGCCCCGGTGGCGAGCCCTGCGACGGCGCCGAGGACGGGGAGGCTGAAGGCGGTCAGCACGACGAAGAGCACGACGGCGATGACGACGGCCGGCAGCACCGCTGCCGCGAGCCCTCGCCCCGCGCTGCCGGCCTTGTATCCGCCGATCGCGCCGCCGATGAGGCCGTTCACGCCCGGCAGGAAGAACAGGAGGAGGGTGACGACCACCATCCAGATCGACGCTCCGACGATCGAGGAACGAGACGCCATGGAGACCTCCCGCGGTCGTGACCTCGCCGCTGCTCCAGGAAAGTTGGCGCGCCGCCCGCCGCGCGGCAAGCAGCCGCTCGGCCAGGGCCCGCTCCGTCTGGACGCGCAGCGCTCGATGCGCTTGCGATCGCCCGCGGACGCCGCAGCGTTCAGGAGGACGGAGGAGGAGCGATGACCACGGTACGGACGGGATCGGACGGATGGACGAGCCACACCGGCGCGATGCTCCACACGCACCCCGGCTCGCCCGGGATCGAGGAGGCGCCGCTGCTCGCCTGCATCCAGGCTTGCTACGACTGCGCCCAGTCGTGCACGGCCTGCGCGGACGCGTGCCTCGGCGAGCAGGACCCGCGCGCGCTCGCGCGCTGCATCCGATTGAACCTCGACTGCGCGAGCCTGTGCGAGGCGACCGGCAGGATCCTCTCGCGGCAGACGGCGTTCGATCCCGAGATGGCCCGGGCGGCGCTCCAGGCCTGCGAGGCGGCGTGCCGCCTCTGCGCCGAGGAGTGCGAGCGCCACGCGCCGATGCACGAGCACTGCCGGGTGTGCGCGGACGCGTGCCGGGCGTGCGAGCAGGCGTGCCAGCGGATCCTCCCCGCGACGATGCACGCCGCGCTTCAGTAGCGCGCGACGGCGCCGGTCTCCCGCTCCTCTCCGCTCGTGCTGAGCCTGTCGAAGGACGAGCGGCGAAGGAGCGGCCCTACCGGCCTCGGACCGCCGGCGCGTTCGGATCGCGCGGCGCCTCCGGGCCGGGCGCGGACGGGCCCGGCCCCTCCGGGGACGGCCGCCAGGTGGGCGCCGGGGCCTCGGGTTCCGGGGCGGCGCCGCCGGGCGTCTCCGGCGCGGGCCGCGGCTGCGCCGGGATCTCCGGCGCGTCCACGCCGGGGCGAGGCTCGTTCGGGATCAAAGGCGGGCCCTCCGGAGGAGCTGCGCGTTGAGCGCGACGATGACCGTGCTCGCCGACATGAGCACGGCGCCGATCGCCGGGGCGAGCAGGAACCCCCAGCGCGCGAGCACGCCGGCGGCGAGCGGGATCGCGACGACGTTGTAGCCGGCGGCCCAGGCGAGGTTCTGGATCATCTTCCGGTACGTCGCCCGGCCGAGCCGGACGATCCGCGCGACGTCGCGCGGGTCGCTCCGGACGAGGACCACGTCGCCCGCCTCGACCGCGACGTCGGTGCCGGCGCCGATCGCGATCCCCACGTCGGCGGAGACGAGCGCGGGCGCGTCGTTCACGCCGTCGCCGACCATCGCCACCCGGCGACCCTGCCGTCGGAGCTCCGCGATCACCTCGGCCTTGCGGTCCGGGAGCACCTCCGCGTGGACCCGCCGGATCCCGAGGCTGCGCGCGACGGCCTCGGCCACCGCCCGCGAGTCTCCGGTGAGCATCACCACCTCGATGCCCTCCTCCTCGAGCGCGCGCACGGCCTCCGGGGCCTCCGGCCGGATCGCGTCGGCGATCCCGAAGGCCGCGACGGCGCGGCCGCCACGCAGCAGGTAGATCGCGGCGTCGCCCCGCGCCGCGGCGTCCGCCGCGAAGGCGCGCAGCTCCGGCGGCGGCTCGACCCCGAGCCGGCGCAGGAGGTTCGGGCCGCCGACGCGCCAGACCTCCCCGTCCAGCCGCGCCTCGACGCCGTGCCCGGGGATGGCCCGGAACCCGACGGCCGCGGGCACGGCGAGCCCGCGGTCGCGCGCGCTCCCCACCACGGCGCGCGCCACCGGGTGCTCCGAGTCGCGCTCCACCGCCGCGGCCCGCGCGAGCGCCTCGTCCTCCGCCATCCCCGTGACCCGGAGGGCGACCACGCGGTGCGCGCCGAGCGTGAGCGTGCCCGTCTTGTCGAACACGACCACGTCCACGCGGCGCGCCTCCTCGAGGCCGCGGCGATCCCGGACGAGGAGCCCGGAGCGTGCCCCCAGCGCCGTCGAGATCGCCACCACCAGCGGGATCGCGAGCCCGAGCGCGTGCGGGCACGCGATGACGAGCACCGTCACCACCCGCTCGACCACGAACGCGCCCGTCGCGTCCGCGAGGAGCCACGCCGCGGCCGTGACCGCCCCGGCGCCGGCGGCCACGAGGGTGAGCGCGAACGCCGCCCGGTCCGCGAGCGCCTGCGCCCGCGACCGCGAGGCCTGGGCGGACGCGACGAGCCGCATGATCCCGGCGAGGACGGTCCCCGCGCCGACCCCGGTCAGCTCGACGCGGAGCGACCCCGCGCCGTTCACCGTGCCCGCGACGGCGCGATCGCCGGGCCGCTTCGGGACGGGCCGCGACTCCCCGGTGATCATCGACTCGTCCGCCGTGCTCTCGCCCGCGCGCACGACGCCGTCCGCGGGCACGCGCGCGCCCGGCCGGACGAGGACGAGGTCGCCCGCGGCGAGCGCGTCCACCGGGACCTCCTCCTCGCGCTCGCCGGCGAGCCGCGTCGCGGCGCGCGGGAGGAGCTTCGCGAGCGCCTGCACCGCGCCGTGGGCCTGGCCGATCGACCGCAGCTCGATCCAGTGGCCGAGGAGCATGACGGTCACGAGCGTCGCCAGCTCCTCCCAGAGCGCGGTGCCCGGCCACCCCAGCGTCACCGCCGCGCTGAACAGGAAGGCGACGCCGATCGCGAGCGCGATGAGCGTCATCATCCCGGGGCGGCGGAGCCGGAGCTCGCCGGCCGCGCCGCGGAGGAAGACGAGGCCGCCGGAGAGGAAGACCGCCGTGCCGAAGACGGCGGGGACGGAGCGCGAGCCGGGGAACGCGGGCGCGTGCCAGCCGGTCGCCGCGGCGAGCATGTGTCCCCAGAGCAGCGTCGGGATCGTGAGCGCGAGCGCCAGCCAGAACCTCCGGCGGAACGCCCCGGCGTCGTGGCCCGCGTGCGGGTCGTGCTCGGCGTGCGCGCCGCGCCGGTGCGCGGCGGCGGCGTGCGCTCCGGCCTCGGGAGGCGCGCCCCGCGGGCGCACCTCCGGGTGAGCGGGGTACCCCGGCTCCGCGGGCGTCCCCGGGCCGGGGCGGACCGGCCCCCGTGGCGGGGCGTGGTGGGCGTGGCCGCCGTGCTCGGCGCGGCCGGGATCGTCGGGTCGCATCGTGACCTCCGCCCGGCGCGCAGCCGGACGAGGTCGAGGTTGTGGCGCGGAAGCTGCGCCGCGGCGCGTCCCTTGCCGGCCGGGCCCGATCGGAGCCTACGACCTCACAGCGCGTGGAGGTGGTTCACCGGCCCGCGCCCACGACCGACGGTGTACGAGCGCCGGAGCCCCTCGGTGAGCCACGCCTTCGCGCCCCGGATCGCCTCCAGCAGCTCCTCGCCGCGCGCGAGGCGCGCGCAGATCGCCGCCGAGAGCGTGCACCCGGCGCCGTGATCGTTGCGCGTGTCGATGCGGGGTCCGCGCACCTCGACCACCCCGCGCGCGTCGCAGAAGACGTCCACGGCCTCGCCCACGTCGGCGCCGCCCCCCTTCACCAGGACGGCCGCGGCGCCGAGGGCGTGCAGGTCGCGCGCGGCGGCGCGCAGCTCCTCGAGCGTGCGGACCGGCCGGCCGAGCAGCGCGGCCGCCTCGTGGAGGTTGGGCGTGACGAGCGCCGCCCGGGGGATGAGGTGGGTCACGTACGCGCGCTCGGTCGCCGGGTCGACGAGCCGATCGCCGCTCTTCGCGACCATGACCGGATCGACGACGAGCGGCCCGAGCCCGAGCCGCCGCGCAGCCTCGCCCACCGCCTCGACGATCGGCGCCGAGGCGAGCATGCCGGTCTTCGTCGCGGCGACGCGCATGTCGGTCGCGACCGCCTCGATCTGCGCGCGGACGAGCTCCGGCGCGATCGCGGACCACGCGCTCACGCCGAGCGAGTTCTGCGCGGTCACCGCGGTGATCGCCGAGGCGCCGTGGAGCCCGTGGGCGGCGAACGTGCGGAGGTCGGCCTGGATGCCGGCGCCGCCGCCGGAGTCGGAGCCCGCGATGGTCAGCGCGACGCGCACGTCCGCCTCGGCGCGGCGACCGCTCGACGGCGTTTCACTACTGGTGAGGAGCATCCATCCTCCCTCCGCCGGCATTACCCGGACAGGTTCGTGCGGTCGGCGGCTCCTGCACCGCCCTCTCAGCCCGGTCGACCGAGCTCCCGCGTCTGGCTTCGCGAGTCCCATATCGCCCGGCGGGGCCGGACGGTAGCCCCGAGTTCGTGGCGCGGCTCGATTCCCGTCCGGATCGTTGCGCAGCGCGTCAAGCCCGCGCCGTATCGCCGAGGTTCACTTTCCTCCGAGCCGAGGAGGCCCGGGATGGACCCGTCGAGACGCGGCCGGACGCCCCGGCGGCCCTGCGTTCGCCCGCTCTCCTGCGCGAGCTGAGACGGAGCACCCGCCCCGACCACGCGCGGGTGATGGCGTTCGTGAGCTTCGCGAGCCGGCCCGGCGGCGCAGGACGAGCGGCGCGGCGGGTGGGGCGCAGGCGCCGGCCGATCAGGCCACCCGGCGCGGCGCCTCCGCGAGGATCCGCTCCAGCTCCTCGATCGGCGGAGGCTTCGGCAGGTGCGCGTCGAATCCGGCGGCGAGCGCCTCGTCGCGGTCCCGCTGCTGCGCGTAGCCGGTGAGCGCCATCGCGAACACGTGGTCGTCCCGCTCCGCCGCGCGGATCGCGCGGATGACGTCGAGCCCGCTCATGTCCGGCAGGCCCACGTCGCAGATGAGGACGTCCGGGCGCCGCGCCGCGACGACGTTCATCCCGTCCCGGCCGGTGGAGGCGGTGGTCACGCGGTTACCCGTGAGCTCGAGCAGATCGGCGAGCGTGGCGGCGGCGTCCTCGTTGTCCTCCACGATGACGACGTCGAGCCCGCTGGCGTTCTTGACGGTCATGGGGGGCGGCCTCCCTCCGCGAAAGGATCGGGACTCTAGCGCGGGCGCGCCGCTACGCCCACACCCCGCGCCCCACCTCTACGGGGCGCGGACCGGCGGCCCCGCCGGGGCGGGAGCCGGTACGCGGCGCAGTTCGGGACCCCACGTGCGATGCCCACCGCTCGCGCAGCGCTCCGACGGCCGGCCGGGCGCGCGGCGGCGCCGCCGGTCGACCGGCGCCGTCCTGCCCGGCCCGTGCGCGCGCGCATCCATGTCGGCTCGGGTGCGCCGGCGATCGAGCTGAACGCCGTCATGCTCCTGCCCAGCACGACGACCTTCGAGCCCGCCCTCGCGTTCGGCGGGCAGGACGGAGCGCACCTCTGCGCGGTGGCAGGAGAGCGTCGCGACCGGTACGCCGTACGAGATCCAGTACCGGCTCCGCCGCGCCGCCGACGGCGCGTTCCGCTGGTTCCTCGTCCGCGCCCTCCCCGTGCGCGGCGAGGGCGGCGCGCTCGTCCGCTGGGTCGGCACCTGCACGGACGTGGACGAGCACAAGCGCAGCGAGGCGGCCCTCGCGGCGGCCAACGCGGAGCTCCGGCGGACGGAGGAGGCGCTGCGCAGGAGCGAGGCGCGGGCGCTGGATCGCTACGCCGAGCTCGAGCAGATCTACCGGTACGCGCCCGTCGGGCTGTTCACCTTCGACCGCGAGTACCGGTTCCGCCGGATCAACGAGCGGATGGCCGAGATCAACGGCCTCACGCCCGAGGACCACCTCGGCAAGAGCATGTTCGAGGTCGTGCCGGACCTCGCGCCCGGCCTCGTGGAGATCTACCGGCCGGTCCTCGAGCGCGGCGAGGCGGTCCTCGGGGTCGAGCTGCACGGCGCGACGCCCAAGGCGCCCGGCGTGCAGCGCGACTGGCTGTGCAGCTACTTCCCGCTCACCACCGGGGCGGGAGAGGTGGCGGGGCTCATCGGCGCCGTCCTCGAGGTGACCGAGGCCGAGACCGGAGCCGTTCGAGCAGGCGCCCCAGCCGCTCGCGCGTGCGACCGGCGGCCTCGGGCTCGGCCTCGCGCTCGTGCGCGGCTTCGTCGAGCTCCACGGCGGCACGGTCGACGCCCAGAGCCCCGGCGCGGCCGCGGCTCGGAGTTCACCGTCCGTCTCCCCCTCGCCGCCAGCCCCGCGACGGCAGCGCGGCGGCCGAGCGCGGGCCCGCCCGCCCCGCACCGGCGGGTGCTCGTGATCGAGGACGACCCCGACGCAGGCGAGACCCTCGTCGAGGTCCTCGCCCTCGCCGGGCAGGCGCCGAGCACGACCGCGGAGACGCCGCGGCGCCCGGCGAACGGTGCGGACGCGTCAGGCGCCGCGGGGAACGGCCGTGCCCTCCTCCGGCCGCAGCGACCGCGCGAGGAGCTCGATGTCCGGCGGCTTCGCCAGGTGCACGTCGAACCCCGCCGCCATCGAGCGCTCCACGTCGTCGGGGTTCGCGTAGCCGCTCAGCGCGACGAGCCGGAGGTCGCGCAGCGCGGGATCCGCGCGGAGCTCCCGGGCGACGTCGAAGCCGGTCATCCCGGGGAGCCCGAGATCGCAGACGACGACGTCCGGCCGCCGCGCGCGCGCGGCGGCGACGCCCTCGGGGCCCGCGCGCGCCACCTCGACCCGGTTGCCCTCCAGCTCGAGGGCCTCCCGGAGCGTCGAGGCCGCGTCGGGGTTGTCCTCGACGATCAGCACGTGGAGCCCGGCGGGCCGCGCCGGCGGCGGCGCCACGAGCGCGAGCCGCGCCGACCTCCGGCGGTCGAGCGGGAGACGGACGGTGAACGTCGATCCGCGACCCGGGCCCTCGCTCTCGGCGGTGATCTCCCCTCCCTGGAGCTCGGCGAGGCCCTTCACCAGCGCGAGCCCCAGCCCGAGCCCGCCGCCCGCCCGCCCGAGCGTGTCCTCGCCCTGCACGAAAGGCTCGAAGAGGCGCTCGCGCAGCTCGTGGCGGAGTCCGGCGCCGCTGTCGGCCACCTCGACCGCGACCTGCCCTCGCCCGGCGTCGCGCAGGCGGACCTGCGTCCACCCGCCGCGCGGCGTGAACTTGGCCGCGTTGTGGAGGAGGTTGCCGAACATCTGCGTCAAGCGGCCGGGATCGGCGTACACGAACCGCGGCTCTTGGAGCTCGACGCGGAGCTCGAGCCGCACGCTCGCGGCCTCGAAGACGGGCTGGTGATCCTCCACCACCCGCTGCACGAGGCTGCGGAGCTCGACCCGCTCGCACTGGAGCCGGATCTTCCCGCGCGCGACGCGGGTGACGTCGAGGAGGTCGTCGGTGAGGCGCGAGAGCTGCCGCGCCTGGCGCTCGACGACCGCGAGCGCACGCGCGGCCTGCTCCGACCCGGGCTCGGCGCGCCGCAGGATGTAGAGCGCGTTGAGGAGCGGCGCGAGCGGGTTGCGGAGCTCGTGGGACAGCACGCCGAGGAACTCCGACTTGACGCGGTCCGCCCGCCGGAGCTCCTCCTCGACGAGCTTCCGCGGCGTGACGTCGAGCGCCATCCCGATCATCCGCACGGGCCTGCCCTCGTGGTCCTGGTGGACGCGTCCCTTGGTGGTGAGCCACCGGATCCCGCCCGACGGCAGGGGCACGCGCATCTCGGCCTCGTACTCCGTCCGCCGCTCCAGCGCCTGGCGTACGAGCACCTCGATCTTCCCCCGATCCTCCGGGTGAAGGGCCGCGAGGAACCGCTCGTAGGTCACCTCCGCGTCGGGCGGAACCTCGAACAGCTCCCTGCTCCGGGGCGACCACGTGAGGGCTCCGGTGCTGATGTCCCAGTCCCAGATCCCCGCCTCCGCGGCGTCGAGGACGAGCCGCAGCTCCTCCTCGCGCTTGGCCAGCGCGGCCTCCGCCCGCTTGCGCCCGGTGATGTCGACGAACGCGCCGACGGCGCCGCGCGTGACGCCGGACGCGTCGAGGAGCGGGATGGCGTCTCCGAGCAGGTGACGCCGCGTGCCGTCGGGCCGGACGATCTCCAGCTCCGCGGCCGTGACCCGCTGTCCCGTCCGCGCCGCGCGCTGCACCGGGAGCTCGTCGTCCGCGAGCGGGCGGTCGCCGCGGAAGGCTCGGTACGCGGGGGCGGCGCCGTTCCCGGGCGTGAGCGAGGCGTTGCCGCCGGCGGGGATACCCGCGACCTCGCAGGCGGCGCGGTTGCCGGTGACCATCCGTCCCTCGCGATCGTGCGCGATCCAGATCGGCGCGGGCACCACCTCCAGGATCTCGCCGAACTCCTTCGACTGCGCCCGGGACGCCGCCTCGCTCTGCTCGAGCGCGCGCTTCGTCGCCTCCAGCATCCGCACCTGCTCCTGGATCGTGGTCGCGCTCCGCGCCGCTTCGAGCAGGGCATCGCGGAAGAGCGCCGCGAGGATGCACACGGCCGACGCGCTCACGAGGAAGGTCCCGGTGGCGGCGAGCGCCGCCTGCCCGAGCGACCACGTCCGGTACGGCGGCAGGAAGAGGTAGTTGGAGACGACCGCGGACAGGGCGACGGCGGTGAGGCCCGGCCCGCGTCCGCCGAGGAACGACACCACGGCCGCGGTCACGAAGAACAGCGCGAACGGCGCGAGGGTCGGGTCCGGGTGGATGGCCTCCTGCAGCAGCGCCGAGATCCCCACGAGTACGATCGGCTCGGCGTAGCGGAGCGGCGTGCGGAGCCGCGGCGGGATCGCGCCGTCGACCGCCTTCAGGACCCGCTGCGCCACCGCGAGCCGGCTCGGGACGGCGTCGGAAAGCGGCCGATCGGACCGTCGAGCCACGAAGGACCTCGCGCTGCCAATATCCGCGGCCGCCGTCCGGCGCACAGGCCATCCGATGGAGCACCCCCAACGAGTGGACCGAACGTTCGCGCGGACGCGCTCCCCACGCGGCCTGCCGGACGCATCACCCCTCGACGAGCGCGACGAACGGGTTCACGCCGCTCGCCTCCTCCAGCACGCGGACGGACGCGTGGGGCGCGGCGCGCGCTCCGATCGCGGCCAGCTCCTCGCGCGTCCGGTAGAGAAGGTCCCAGTCGAGGAGGTAGTCCATGACCCACCGGTGCACGTGCGGGACCATGTTGCCGATGAGCACGACCCCGCCCGGCCCGGCGGCGGCGCAGAGGTTGCGGGCGAGCCGGACGGCCGTGGGCTCGCGGAAGTAGTCGAACAGGCCGGCGGAGTAGACCGCGTCGAACGGCGGCACGCCCTCGAAGAGCCGGAGGTCTCGGAGCAGCCGCCGCACCGACTCGTTCAGGAACTCGATCCGGACGCGGCCCGGGAAGCGGGCGTCGGCGAGCGGCCGCAGGCGCTGGAACGCATGCTCCAGCGCGCGCTTGTCTTGGTCGAAGAGGACGATCTCCAGGTCGGCGGGCAGCTCGTCGAGCTCGGCGAGCAGCTCCTGGAGCTCCCGCGCCGGTCCGGCGGCGACGGAGAGGAGCCGGACCGGGCGCCCCACCCCGGCGCGCCGCTCGAGCACGTCCCGGAGCATTCTTTTCACGAGGTCCTTCCGGCAGCGCACGGCTTGCGCGGCCGCGGCGCGCATGAAGGCGTAGCCGATCGTGCGGGCGAACAGCGTCGGCCCCTCGAAGTCGCGCTCGTACAGATAGTTCATGACCTCGAAGTCGCCCGCGTAGCCGAGCGGCTTGTGCCTCGCCCGGTGCATCCAGGGCACCTGCATGAGCGCCCCGTGGAGCTGGCGGACGGCGAACGCGCGGTCGGCCGGAGCGCTCGCGGGGTCGGCGTCGCGCAGCGCGACACCCGCGGCGGTGAGGAGGCGGAGGACCTCGCCCGCGACGTCCTCGCGGAGCCGCGCCACCAGCGCCGTGCGCGCGACGGAGTTCTCGCCCTGCGCCACGTGCCAGGGCATCGTCGCCTCGAGCCGGCGCAGGCGGTCCTCGAGCTCGGCGAGGTAGAGCGCGAGCTCGGAGACGCGCGCGCGGAAGGACGCGCCAGCGGGGCGCCACCAGGCCTGCTCCTCGACCCGGAGCCCGGCCACCCCGGGGAGCCAGACCTCGCGGAGGAGGCGCAGCTCGTCCCCGTCCAGCACGCGCACGCCGAACGACGCGGCCACGATGCGCTCCGCGCCCTCGCCGCGCACCGCGCGGATCTCGGCACGCCCGGACCAGAGCACGTACGCGTCGAGCTTCACGGAGAGCGGGAGCGTGCGGCCGGCCTCGACCCCCGGGAGCGCGGCGCCGC
The DNA here is from genome assembly GCA_035627135.1 of Anaeromyxobacter sp. Taxonomy (GTDB): domain Bacteria; phylum Myxococcota; class Myxococcia; order Myxococcales; family Anaeromyxobacteraceae; genus Anaeromyxobacter. The sequence goes on from DASPMI010000150.1 coordinate 40,878, forward strand.
GGAACGCGACGCCGTTCCGGGACACGTCGAGGAGCGGGCACTCGACGGTGGCCTCCGCCGCCAGCACGGCCACGGTGCAGCGGAGCGGCGCGAGGTCCGCGGCCGCGTACCGGTGCGGCCGGAACGAGAGGACCCGCCCCTCGCCGCCCTCGATCTCCTCGTACGTCCGGATGCCGCGGGGCGCTTCGGGCGCGGGAGCGCTCGAGACGTGCGCGTGAGCGGCCGTCGCCTCGTCCCGAACCTGCATCGCGCCTCCCTGCTCGCCGCTCCCCTCGTCATTCTGTCGCCGCGCGGCGGTCCCTGCTCCGCCGCCCGCCGGGAGGGCCAGCGATCGAGCGAGGGCCCGGGTGCGCGAAGGCGCCCGGGGCCGGAATGTTCCGAGGTGGGCGTGGGTAAGGGTCTTGCACCTGTCGCGGGTACCCGAAGTGCGGGAGTCGAGGAGCGGGCGAATGGAACCCACTTGCAGCGCCGCGGCCCCCCGGCCGCCCGAGCAGTCCCGCGCCGCCGGCTGCGGCACGCTGAGCCCCCACGACGCGTGCGAGTGGCTGGAGTCCTTGCCCGCCATCGCGTGGCGGACCGACGAGCGCGCCTTGATCGTCGATCGCAACCGGCTCTGGTTCGAGTACACCGGCCGGCCGCGGGAGACGGCGTCGGCGACCGACTGGCTCGAGGTCATCCATGCGGACGACCGGGAGCGCGCCGCGCGGGCGGTGCAGGACGCGGTCGCCACGGGAGGGATGCTGGACTGCGAGTTCCGGGTCCGGCGGTGGGACGGCGCGTACCGCTGGTTCCTGGCGCGGGCGGCGCCGGTCCGCGACGGCGCCGGACGGGTGACGGGATGGATGGGCATCGCCACCGACATCGAGGACCGGCGGCGCGCCGAGGAGGCGCTGCGCGAGGCGGATCGGCGGAAGGACGAGTTCCTGGGCGTGCTCTCCCACGAGCTCCGCAACCCGCTCTCGCCCGTGGCCTCGGCAATCTACATCCTGGAGCGCGTCGATCCCACCGGGACCCAGGCGCGCAGGGCCCGGGAGATCATCGCGCGCCAGACGCGCCACCTCACCCGCCTGGTGGACGACCTGCTCGACGTCACCCGGATCATCCGCGGCAAGATCGAGCTGCGGCGCGCGCGGCTCGACCTCGGCGAGGTCCTGCGCCGCACCGCGGAGGACCACCGGGCGCTGATGGACGAGCGCGGGATCCGGTTCACGGTCGAGCTCCCCGCGGCGCCGCTCCCGATCGACGGCGACGCCACCCGCATCTCGCAGATCGCCGGCAACCTCCTCCTCAACGCCGCGAAGTTCACGCACAGGGGCGGCGCGGTCACCCTGCGCGTCGTCGAGGGACCGGACGCGCACGAGCTCCACGTGAAGGACGACGGGACGGGGATCTCGGCCGACCTCCTGCCGCGCGTCTTCGAGCCGTTCACGCAGGGGCCACAGGGGCTCGCCCGGACCCCGGGCGGCCTCGGCCTCGGGCTCGCCCTCGTGAAGGGGCTGGCCGAGCTCCACGGGGGCGGCGTCGCGGCGTACAGCGCCGGGCCGGGGCGCGGCGCGGAGCTCGTCGTCACGTTCCCCGTCGCGCCGGCCGTGGGGCCGCGCAGGGCGCTCCGCGCCGCCGCGGAGAGAGTCCTCGACGTGCTCGTGGTCGGGAGAGGCCAGCGGGCGGCGGAGCTCGCCGCGGAGGTCGAGCGCTGGGGGCACGCGGCGCGCCACGCCCACGATCCCGGCGGCGCCCTGGCCGCGGCGCGCGCGGCGCCGCCGGACGTGGTGCTGTGCGACCTCGACCTGCCCGGCGCAGGCGCGCTCACCCTCGCGCGCGCGCTCCGCGGGAGCGAGCTGGGCGACGAGCTCGTCCTCGTCGCGGCCGGCGCGCTCGGGCCCGATCGCGCGCACGTCGCCGACGAGGCCGGGTTCGACCTCCACCTCGCCCGCGCGTCCGACGCGGAGGCGCTGCGCCGCCTGCTCGGGTTCTCCGGACCACCGCAGCGGAGCGCGATGGGCTGAGGCGCGGTGGCGACGGCGTCGGCGGGTGCAGACAATACGGAGGCGGCTCGGGGCCGGATCCGTTGCAGCCGCTGCGGACCTGGAGGTCCCCGCCGTGTCGCCCAGCCCGACGATCCGCGCAGAGGAGCTGGAGCGGATCCTCGACGCGCTGCCGAACCCCGTCTTCGTCAAGGACGACCAGCACCGGTGGATCGCGCTCAACGAGAGCTGCTGCCGCCTCATCGGACGCACGCGCGCGGAGCTGCTCGGGCGGTCGGATCCCGACCTCTTCCCGGGCGAGCAGGCGTCCGTCTTCTGGGAGAAGGACGACGAGGTCTTCCGGACCGGCCGGACCGTCGAGAACGAGGAGACGATCGCGGCCTACGGGACGGAGCGCATCGTCGTCACCCGCAAGTCGCTGCACCACGACGCCAGCGGACGGCCCATCCTGCTCGGCGTCATCACCGACATCACCGCGCGCAAGCAGGCGGAGGACGCGCTGCGCCGCTCGCGCGACGAGCTCGAGGGCCGCTACGCGGAGCGGACCCGCGAGCTGGAGGCGCGGAGCGAGCGGCTCGTGCGGGAGATCGCCGAGCGCGAGCGGGCCGAGGAGCGCGCCCGGGAGAGCGAGCACCGCTTCCGCCTGCTGGCGGAGTCCGGACCGCAGATCGTGTGGTCCGCGCTGCCGACCGGGGAGCTCGACTACATCAGCGGCAGGGCGGCGGAGTACTGCGGCGTACCGGTGGAGCGCGGGCTCGCGCACCGATGGCTCGACTTCGTCCATCCCGAGGATCGGGACGGCACGCGGCGGCGCTGGCAGCGCTCCGTCACGGTGGGCGTCGTGTACAGCACCGAGTTCCGGCTGCGGCGCGCCGACGGCGCCTACCGCTGGCACCTCGTCCGCGCGCTCCCCGTCCGCTCGCAGCGCGGGAAGATCCTCCAGTGGATCGGCAGCGCCGCCGACGTCGAGGACGAGCGGCGGGCGCGGCTGGCGCTCGAGGAGGAGGACCGGCGCAAGGACGAGTTCCTGGCGATCCTGGGGCACGAGCTCCGCAACCCGCTCACGCCCCTCCGCACCGCGCCGCACGTGCTCCGGCGGACGGACCCCGAAAGCCCGCGCTTCGCGCGGGTCGTCGACATGGTGGAACGGCAGGTGAACCTGCTCGCGCGGCTCGTGGACGATCTGCTCGAGGTCTCGCGGATCGCGCGCGGCCGGCTCGTGCTCCAGCCGGCGCGCGTGGACCTCGGCGAGCTGGTGCGGCACCTCGTCGACGACCGCCGGGACGGCCTCGCCGGCGCCGGGCTGCGGCTCGCGCTGGAGCTCCCCGTCGCGCCGGTCTGGGCCGAGGCCGACGCGGCGCGCGTCGCGCAGGCCATCGGGAACCTGCTCGACAACGCCGAGCGGTACACGCCGCCGGGCGGGACCGTGCGGGTCGTGGTGCGGAAGGAGGGCGGCGTCGCCGTCATCACGGTCCTCGACGACGGGATCGGCTTCGACCTCGCCGCGCAGGAGCACCTCTTCGACCCCTTCGTGCAGCTCCGGGGCGCGCCGCGCGAGGCGCGCGGCGGGCTCGGCCTGGGGCTCGCGGTCGTCAAGCAGCTCGCGGAGCTGCACGGGGGGACCGTCCAGGGCTGGAGCGACGGCCCGGGCCTGGGCGCCACCTTCACGCTCCGTCTCCCCGTCGCCGCGCCGCCGGCGCAGCGCTCCGCGCCCTCCGCCCGCCGGGCGCCCGCGCCGCACCGGCGCATCCTGGTGGTCGAGGACAACGCCGACGCCGCCGAGAGCCTGCGGATCATGCTCGAGCTCGAGGGGCACGACGTGGTGGTCGCGGGCACGGGCGAGGAGGGCGTGGCGCGCGCGCGGGAGCTCCACCCGGACGTCGTGCTCTCCGACATCGGCCTCCCGGGCATCAGCGGCTACGAGCTGGCGCGGGCGCTCCGCGCCGACCGCGGCTTCGACGCGCACCTCGTGGCGATCACCGGCTACGGCCAGGCGCGGGACAAGGAGGAGGCGTTCCGGAGCGGGTTCGAGCGGCACCTCACGAAGCCGTTCGACCACCAGGTGCTCCTGGAGGTGCTCCGCGAGCTCCGCCCGTGACGGTCGTCAGACCCGGCAGACCTCCCGGAGCGCCTCCACGAGATCGGACGGGCGCGCGGGCTTGAGCAACGTCCGCGCCACCGACGGGCCGATGCTCGCGAGCGCGCGGTGGTCCCCCGAGACGGCGATCACCGGCACGCGGGCGAGGACCGGGTCCGCGCGCAGCCGCGCCAGGAGGACCTCCCCGCGCTCGCCCGCGAGCGCGAGATCGAGCACGACGGCGCTCGGGACGAAGCCGGTCGCGAGGAGCTGGTCGGCCTCGCCGAGCGTCCGCGCGGGACGGACGTCGGCGATCCCCTCGAAGGTCAGGACCTCCTCGAGCGTCTCGAGGGTGTCGACGTCGTCATCCACGAGCAGCACGCTGGCGCAGGGTGGCAGGTTGGTGCTCAAGGCGGCTGACTCTGACACTCCGAGTCACACGCCGCCAGGAGGCAGATCGGACCCCGGGAAACTCCTGGGCGGCCCGAGACGCGAGTGTCCCGTCCCGTACGCACGCGTCCTTCCCACCGGGAGCGCTGCACGGCCCAAACGCAGCCCGGAGCGCGCGTGCGGGCTCCGCGGGTGGTCAGTCGTCGTCGCCCTTCCCTCTTCCTTCGCCCTCCCTCCCGTTGCCGTTGCCGTGGCGGCCGCCGTTCCCGCCGCTCGGCAGTCGATGCTGCCGGGGTGGCCGTTCGAGACGGCGCACGCGCTGCACATCCCCTGCGACTTCGCCCCGACGGCGATGCTCTTCGGGAGCACGCCTGGCACCGTCGGGAGGACGCCGAGGGAGCCGCGCGCGAGGGACCTGCGCGCGACCCGCCGGCCGGACCAGCGCCTAGTGCTGCCTGCCGGTGAGGTACCGGAGCATCCGGTGCTGGTGCTGCGAGAGCCCGACCAGCTCGATGTTGCGCCCATACGAGGCGCCCAGCTCGTGCGCGAGGAGCGCGACCACGTGGTCGTGGAAGAGGCGCACGTGATGGAAGTGGACGCGGACGCGTTGCCGGGGGGCGACGCGAGAGAGCACCTCGGTGAGATGCCGCGCCTCGTCCTCGTCGAACACGCCTTGCACCCGGAGCTCCAGCCGCTCCGCACCGCCCGAGGGATGTTCGTTCATGGTACACCGATAGTGTCGTGGCCTCCGCGCCGCAACCGCGCGGCCGCGCACGCGTTCGGCAGGAGCCGAAGCCTTTCGCACGCGCGAAGGCAAGCGATCGCGCATCGACGCTCCCGCGCGGGCGGCGCGTGGCGAGAGAGCTCCCGCTCGGCAGGACGGACGGCGCGCGGCGACCTCGCGCCGGCTAGCGTCCCGTCGCGTCCCCGCGCGGATGGACCTCGACCGTCACGTGAGCGAGGTCCGCCTGGCGGACCAGCAGCGCCCTGTAGAACGCGGGGGTCCGGGGAGACGCCGTCACGACGGACACGATCGCGGCGAGGTGCGCCGGCCCGACCCGCCACACGTGGAGATCCGCGACCCGCGTGTCGCCGTCCGCCTCGAGGAGCGCGCGGATCCCCTCCCTGCGCTCCTGGGAGATCTCGCCGTCGAGGAGGACCGCGCTCGTGTCCCGGAGGAGGCCGTACGACCAGCGCGCGATGACGAGCCCGCCGGCGATCCCGGTGACCGGATCCATCCAGGTCCACCCGAGCGTCCTGCCCGCCGCCAGCGCCGCGATGGCGAGCAAGGACGTCAGCGCGTCCGCGAGCACGTGGAGGTAGGCGCCGCGGAGGTTGTGGTCGTGGTGGACGGCGCCGTGCTCGTGCTCGTGCTCGTGGTGGTGGTCGTGCCCGTGCTGGTCGTGGCCGTGGCCACCCCGCAGCAGCGCCGCGGACGCGAGGTTGACGAGCAGCCCGACGACCGCGACGGCGAGCGCCTGGCCGTACTGGATGGGCGCGGGCGAGGCGAGCCGGACGGCGCTCTCGCCGATGACGACGAGCGCGACCACCGCGAGCCCGACCGCGCTCCCGAACCCCGCCAGCGCGCCGACCTTGCCGGTGCCGAAGGTGTATCGTGGGTCCGACGCGTGCCGGCGCGCGTACCCGTACGCGAAGGCCGCGACGCCCAGGGCCGCCGCGTGCGTCCCCATGTGCCAGCCGTCCGCGAGCAGCGCCATCGAGCCGAACAGCGCGCCGCAGGCGATCTCGGCCACCATCATCGTCACCGTGAGCGCCACCACCCATCGCGTGCGGCGCTCGCCCGCCGTCTCGGCCTCGGTGCCGAACCGGTGCCCGTGCTCGAGGCCGCGCAGCTCGGGGTCGTGGTCGTGGCGCATGATCAGGCTCTCCCGAACGGAATCCCCAGGCGCCGCAGCCGGTGGCGGAGCGTGCTCGGGTGGAGGCCGAGCAGCTCCGCCGCGCCGCCCGCGCCCTCGATCCTCCCGCCGGTGTGCGCCAGCGCGGCGCGCAGGTGCCCGGCGACGACCTCCTCGAGCGGGGCGATCCGCTCCGGCGCCGCCGGGGCCGCGCTCACCTGCGGCGCGCTCCGCCCGAGGTCGGGGAACGTGAGCGGCCGCCCCTGCGCGAGGAGGAGCGCGCGCTCGATCACGTTCTGCAGCTCGCGGACGTTGCCGGGCCAGTCGTACGCAAGGAGAGCGTCGATCGCGCCCGGGGCGAGCGTCGGCCGGGCGCCGAGGCCGAGGTCCCGCCCCTTCTTCTCGAGGAAGTGGTGGGCGAGCGCCGGGAGGTCGGCCTTGCGCTCGCGCAGCGGCGGGATCCGGATGGGGAACACGTTCAGGCGGAACCGGAGGTCCGCCCGGAACCGGCCCTCGCGCACCATGCCCTCGAGATCGCGGTTGGTGGCGGCGATCACCCGGACGTCGGCGCGGAGCGGCTCGGTCCCGCCGACGCGCTCGTAGTCGCCGTCCTGCAGCACGCGGAGGAGCCGGGCCTGGGCCTCGGGCGGCAGCTCCCCGATCTCGTCGAGGAAGATCGTCCCGCCCTGCGCGCGCTCGAACCGCCCGCGCTTCCGCGCCGTCGCCCCGGTGAACGCGCCCTTCTCGTGGCCGAACAGCTCGCTGTCCACGAGCGTCTCGGGCAGCGCCCCGCAGTTGACCCGCACGAGCGGACCCTGCGCGCGCGGCGAGAGGTGGTGCACCACCTCGGCGACGACCTCCTTGCCGACGCCGGTCTCGCCGAGGAGGAGCACCGGGGCCTGGCTCGGCGCGACCTTGCGGACGAGGTCCATCACCTCGCGCAACCCGAAGTCCGCCCCGACGACCTCGTCGCCGGCGCCGATGCGCCGGAGCTGGCGGTGCAGATCACGGTTGTCGTCGGCGAGCTGCTCGCGGAGGCGCTCCAGCGCCTCGATGCGGAGCGCGTTGCTGAGCGCGATGGCGAAGGGCTCGTGGAGGTCCCGCAGCACGCGCGCGTGCTCCTCCGTGAACCGGCCCGGTCCGGCGGCGACGAGGACGAGCGCGCCCAGCCGCTCGCCGCCGAGCGCCAGCCGCAGGACGAGGAGCGAGACGGGCGCCGCGTCGTGCTGGCGCGCGGACATCTCGGCCGAGACCGGATCGTCGCTCGCCCGGCCGATCACGCGGACCGGGTCGTCGCCGGCCGCCGCCGCGTCGAGGGCCCGGCGCGCCTGCGCCGAGAGCGCGGAGACGGGGACGCGCTCGCCCCCGCGCCCCTCCCGCGCGGGCGCCGACGCCACCGTCCGGATCGCGCCCAGATCGCGCTCGAAGACGTGGAGGCTGGCCGAGTCCGCCGGGATCGCGCGGGAGAGCGCCTCGAAGGCGCGCTGCAGGGCGGCGCCGACGTCGAGGTCCCCGCAGATCCGCACGGTCACCTCGCGAAACAGCGACCCGTCCCAGGACATGGGCGGACTGTCTTCCGCGCCAGTCGAACTGTCAATGGCGACAGTCCGGACCGTCGCCCGCGACGGTCTCCGGGCCCGCGACGCGCCAACCCTGCGGAACGAGGTGGTCCGCCGGCCCGGTACGGCGCGTGCTCCTGGGAGCTCTCGAGGACCGGAGCTCACGAACATGCGCTGGATCGAGATCATCCGACTGCGAGCCTCCGGAACCGACCGTGCGGCGATCCATGCCGAGCTCGAGCGTGTCCTGCCCGAGCCCGGCGCGTGGCCGGGCCTCGTCGAGGTGGCGCTCCACACCCACGCCGTCCTCGAGGGGGACCTCGCGCTGCACCTGGTCTGGAGCACGGCGGAGCCGCGTGCGACCCCTCCAGGCCTCTCCCTCGCCGAGCTGCTCCGCGGCTTCGGGCTCGTCGATCACTCGCTGTGGAAGGAGGAGCACACATGCCGTTCACCCCGTCCGAGTTCATCTCCCTCTTCGAGCGGTACAACGCAGCGGTCTGGCCACTGCACCTCGTGACCATGGCCGCCGCCCTCGCGGTGGTCGCGCTGCTCGCCACGCGGCGCGGCCGCCGTTCCGACGTCGCCGCGAGCGGCGTGCTCGTGGCGTTCAGCCTCATCGTCGGCGTCGGGTACTTCTTCCTCGGGTTCGCCCGGCACCTCTCGCCCGCCGGCTACCTGTTCGGCTCGATCTTCGTCGCCGAGGCGGCGCTCCTCTCGCTCGCCGCGCTGCGCCCGGGGGCCCTGACCTTCTCCGCCGCACCCGGCTGGCGCAGCGTCGCCGGCGCGATCGTGATCGCGTACGCGCTCGTCGGCTACCCGGTCGTCGGCCTGCTCACGGGCCGCCCGCCGGTCCAGAGCCCGTGGATGGGGGTCGTGCCGTGCCCGACCACGATCTTCACGATCGGTCTCCTGCTCCGCTCGACGTCGCGGCGGCCTGCGCTGTACCTCGTGCTCCCGATCGTCTGGTCGGTCATCGGGACCACGGCCGCGATCCGCTTCGGCGTGTTCGAGGACCTCGGCATGACCGCGGCCGCGATCGTGGGGCTCACGTCCCTGCTGCTCCCGGGGCGCGCCGTCGCGAGCGCGACCGTGCCCGCCGCTGCCGCGTGAGCCGAGGACCCCTTCGGCGGACGGTACCCGCTCACCCTTCGACAGCTCAGGGCGAGCGGGTTTGCTAAGAACACGACCATGCACGATCGAGACGACGACGGCCTGCGCGGTCACTGGGAGCGCGTGTACGCGGAGAAGGCGGAGCAGGAGGTCTCGTGGTTCCAGGAGGTGCCCGCGACCTCCCTGCGCCTCGTCGCCGCCACCGGCGCGGGGCGCGACGCGCGCATCGTGGACGTGGGCGGCGGCGCCTCGCGCCTGGTCGACGCGCTCCTCGCGGACGGGTACGGGCGGATCACGGTGCTCGACCTCGCCGCGCCGGCGCTCGACCGGGCGCGGCAGCGGCTCGGGCCCCGCGCCGCGTCCGTGTCGTGGATCGCCGCGGACGTGACCTCGTGGACGCCGGACGGCACGTACGACGTCTGGCACGACCGGGCCGTCTTTCACTTCCTCGTGCGCCCCGAGCACCGCGCCGCCTACCGTGCGACGCTGCTGCGCGCGCTCGGCGCAGGCGGCCACGCCATCGTGGCGACGTTCGCCGCCGACGGGCCGGAGCGGTGCAGCGGGCTTCCGGTCGCGCGCTACGATCCCGACGCGCTCGCCGCCGAGCTCGGCCCGGAGCTCCGGCTCGTCGAGAGCCTCCGCGAGGAGCACCGCACGCCCGGCGGGAAGGTGCAGCGGTTCCAGTACAGCCGGTTCGTGCGGGCCTGAGCGGCGGGCTCAGGCCCGCTCGGCGAGCGTGAACACCGCGGCGCCGCCCGCCCGCGCGGGCACCGTCCGCACCCCGACGAGCCCCGCGCGCCGGAGCAGCTCCTCGAGCCCGTCCGGGCGGGGGAAGCGGTAGATGGGATCGCGGAACCGCGGGGGGATGTCGTCCCCGTCGGGACGGTAGCCGAGCAGGATCCGCCCGCCCGGGCGGAGCGCCGCCGCGAGCTGGGCGATCGCCCCCTCGAGGTCGCGCCAGAAGTAGATGCTGTGGATCGAGAGGATCCGATCGAACGCGCGTCCCTCGAGCCCGAGGTCCACCCCGTCGATCTGCCGGACGTCCAGCACACCCCGCGCGACCGCCTCACGGTTCCGCCGCCGCGCGAGCCGGACCATGACGTCCGAGACGTCCACGCCGAGCACGCTCCCGCCGGGCGCGCGGCGGACGGCCTCGCGAAGTGCCTCGCCCGGACCGGATCCGACCTCGAGCAGGTGGTGATCCGGCCGGACGTCGAGCACCTCGATCGCCTCGGCGTTGAGGCGCGCGTGCTCCCGCCGCCAGATCACGCCGAGGAGGCGCCCGAACGCGCCGCGCGGCGCCGCGGCCTGACGGTTCACCGCCCGCGCGAGCCGAACCGCGAGCGGCGGCTTCGTGCAGACGCGCAGGGGGTACGATCGATCGGCTCTCATCGGCGACGCTCCTTCGCGAAGGCATGCACGAGCAGGTCCACCACCGCCTGCTCCGCGTCCGGCTCGGCGAACGGACGCGGCGACGGATCCCAGGGCATGTGGATCGCCCACGTGGCGAGGGTCTCGAGGACGGCGCGCGCGGCGATGGGCACGCTCGGGACGGCGCGGAGCCGCCCCGCGGCGATCCGGCGCTCCAGGAACGCGCCCAGGAGCGCCACCTGGCCCCACCGGCCCTCCTCGAACCAGACGGCACCCAGCTCGGGGTGATCGAGCGCGCAGCGATCGACGAGCTTGAGCGCCCGCCGGTTCCGGTGCATGCGCCGGTACAGATCGCGGAGGACGCGCTCGAGCTCGGCGGCGCCGTCCCTCGGCGCGGCGCGCGCCCCGAGGGACCCGACGAGCGCCAGCTCCTGCGCCTCGGCCGTGAGCCGCGCCCGGACGTAGGCCACGGTCGCGCCCGCCGGCGGCGTCGGGAGCGGGAGCGCGCTCGCGTCCGGGGCCGCGTCGAGGTCGTCGGCGAAGCGGACCGCCGCGTCGAAGAGCGCCTCCTTCGACTCGACGTAGCCGTAGAGGGTCCCCTTGGCGACGCCGAGGGCGTCGGCGACGTCCGCCATCTGCGTCGGGCGGTACCCACGCTCGACGAAGATCCGCGTCGAGATCTCGACGAGCCGCCGGAAGCGGTCTGGAGGAATCGATCTCGCCACCCCTGGCACATAACCGACTGGCCCGGTCGGTCATGGCTTCGATGGGTCGCTCCGCGCACCGCCGTGGGAGGCGGCGGAGCGAGCGGCGTCAGCGCACCACGTCGAAGTGGGCCATCATCCCCGCCGCGTGGTGCTCGAGGATGTGGCAATGGAACATCCAGCTCCCCGGCCGGTCGTCCGGGATCCAGGCGATGCGCACGCGCCCCCGCGCCGGCACGTCGACCGTGTCCTCCCAGGACCGGAACGGCGGGGGCGCGCCGTTCACCTCCAGGACCTGGAAGAAGAACCCGTGCAGGTGGAACGGGTGGTGAACGGGGGAGCGGTTCACGACGTCCCAGACCTGGAGCTCGCCGACCCTGCACGGCGCGGCGCGGTGGTGGGACTCGCCGCCGATCGTGAAGTCCACGCCGTGCTTGCGGCTCAGCTTCCACCCGAGCCGGACCTCGCGCGTCGGCGCCACCGGGCCGGTCGCGAGCGGCACGACGGGCCGCAGGGCCTCCGGGAGGACCGCGCGCGAGGGACGGGACGGGCCGACGCGGAGGGTCGCGAACGTCTGCCGCCGCGGGAAGCCGAAGGCGCCCCGGTTGAACCGGAGCGACTCCACCCGGTGCGTCTCGCCCTCGCGGAACGGGCCGACCGCGAGGTCCACGCGGTCGCCGGGCGCGAGCAGCGCCTCGCGCGCCGCGTACGGCGTCCCGATGAGGCCGCCGTCCGTCCCGAGCACCCGGAACGGCTGGCCGCCGATCGACAGCCGCACGTACCGCGCGCTCGCCGCGTTCACGATCCGCCAGCGCTCGACGTGCCCGGCGGCGATCTCGAGCGTGGGCTCGCTCCTGCCGTTGAGGAGCCGCGTGTCCCCCTCGCGGCCGTTGTGCCACTCGAACCAGCCGCCCGGAGGCTTCACCTGCCCCGCGCGGTCGAGCGCGACGTCGTCGAGGACGAGGACACGCTCGCCGTCGAGCCGAGGTTCGTCCGGGCCGCGGACGACGATGGCCCCGTAGAGCCCGCGCTCGAGCTGGACGGTCTCGTGGACGTGCGGGTGGTACCAGAACGTCCCCGCGTCCGGGACCACGAACCGGTACGTGAAGGTCTCGCCCGGCGCCACGGGGCGCTGGACGAGCTCGGTCCCGTCCATCGCGGCGGGGATCCGCAGCCCGTGCCAGTGGATCGCGGTCGGCTCCCGGAGCCTGTTGGTGAGCCGCACCTGGAGGACGTCCCCGACCCGCGCCTCGATCGTCGGGCCGGGCACCCGGCCGTTGAAGCCCCACGCGCGCGTCCGGACCCCGGGCCGGAACTCCCACTCGAGCTCGTGCGCCTCGAGCTCGACGCGGACGATGGTCCGGCCCGGCGCGGGCTGGGCGGCCTCGTACGCCAGGACGTAGGCCATCTCCCAGTCGGCCGGGGCGACGTGCGCGGCGGGGTCCTGCGCGCCGCGCGCGTGCGGACCGTGGCGGTGGGCCGGACCGTGGGACGCGTGCTCGTGCGGGTCGGACATGGCGCTCTCCAGGTGGAGGGGATCGCGGGTTGCGTAGCTCGGCCCAGGTGTACGCGCCGCGCTCGACGCGCATCCTTCCGGGAGAGCCGACGGAGCGCGCCGGCGGCGGGGATGGCGCCTGCTCGACGGACGGCCGAGCAGGCGAACCCGGCCCGGCCCGGCGAACGAGGGGAGAGTGCTCATGCCGCAGCGCACGAAGACGCGCACGACCGAGCCCGTGGTGCTCGTCGTGGACGGGGCCACCGAGGAGCGCGAGCGGGTGGCCCGCGCCCTGGAGCGGCGCTTCGGGGCGGACTACGCGGTGCTGACGGCGGGGGCGCCGGGGGAAGCCCTGGCGCTGCTCGCGAGCCTCGCGCGTGTCGGCGCACCGGTCGCGCTCGTCGCCGCCGATCTCGCGCTCGAGGGCATGGACGGGATCGAGCTCCTCCGGCGCGCCCACGCGCTCCACCCGGGCGCCGGGCGCGCCGTGTTCGTGCCGATGGGCGACGCGCCCGGCATGAACGGGGCGATGGGCCCGGTGCTGCGCGCGTCGGCGCTCGGGCAGATCGATCTCTCGATCCTGAAGGGATGGGTCTCGCCGGAGGAGTGGCTCTATCCGCTCGTGCAGGAGGCGCTCAGCGCGTGGTCGATCGCGCACCGCCCGCGGCACGAGCACGTCCGGATCGTCGGCGTCCCCGTCGCGCCGCGGAGCCACGAGCTCCGCGACCTCCTCACCCGGAACGGCGTTCCCTTCGGGTTCCACGACGCGGACGCGCCGGAGGGCCGCCACCTCCTGGCCGCGCACGGGCTCGAGGGCGCGCGCCTGCCGGTGGTCGTCTTCTTCGACGGCAGGGCGCTGGTCGATCCCGACGATCGCACGCTGGCCGAGACCTTCGGCGTCCGCACGCGTCCGCCGGCGGGCCCGTGCGACGTCGCCGTCGTCGGCGCCGGGCCCGCGGGCCTCGCCGCCGCCGTGTACGGCGCGTCGGAGGGGCTCCGCACCGTGGTCCTCGAGGAGCGCGCCCTCGGCGGCCAGGCGGGCGCGAGCTCCCGCATCCGCAACTACCTCGGCTTCCCCCGCGGCATCGGCGGCACCGAGCTCACAGCCCGCGCGTACGAGCAGGCGCGGGTGTTCGGCGCCGAGTTCGTGTTCGCCGGGCGGGCGGCGGCCGTCTCGGCGCGCGGCGCGGACCGGGTGGTCTCGCTCGCGGACGGCGCGGAGGTCGTGGCGCGCGCGGTCGTGATCGCGACCGGGGTCACGTACCGCGAGCTCGGGATCCCGGCGCTCGATCGCCTGCGCGGCGTGGGCGTGTTCTACGGCGCGGCCGCCGCGGAGGCGCGCGCCCTCGCCGGAGAGCGCGCCGTCGTGATCGGCGCGGGCAACTCCGCGGGGCAGGCCGCGCTCCACCTGGCCCGCTTCGCTGCCCACGTGACCCTGCTCGCCCGCGGCGCCTCGCTCGCGGCGAGCATGTCCGACTACCTCGTCCAGGAGCTCGCGAGCCACGCGCGCGTCGAGGTCCGGCTCCGGACCCGCGCCGTGGACGCCCGCGGGGACGGCCGCCTCGAGGCCGTCGTCGTCGAGGACGCGAGCGGGCGCCGCGAGGAGCTCCCCGCCGCGGCCGTCTTCGTCCTCATCGGCGCCGCGCCGCGCACGGCGTGGCTCGGGGACGAGGTCGAGCGCGATGACGCCGGGTACGTCCTCACCGGCCCCGACGTGTCACGCGCGCGGTGGCCGCTCGAGCGTCCGCCCATGCTGCTCGAGACGAGCGCGCCGGGCGTGTTCGCGGTGGGGGACGTGCGTCGGGGCTCGGTGAAGCGGGTCGCCGCCGCGGTGGGCGAGGGCTCGGTCGCGATCGGCTCGGTCCACGCCTACCTCGCCGCGCAGGCGGACCACGGAGCGCGGCGGGGGTGACCGGCGTCGCGCCCCGCTCAGCACGCGTCGCAGCAGTCCTCGCCGCGCCACGCCTCGAGACCTTCCCGCGCGATGAAGACGGTCATCCCGAGCGCCGCGACGGGGTCGGCCCACCACCAGCCGAACGCCGCGTTGAGCCCGAGGCCGGCGAGCGTGACGAGGGAGAGCCAGAAGCAGGCCGAGGTCTGGAACGCATCCGCCTCGAGGGCCCGGCTCCCGAGCTCGCGCGCCGCGCGGCGCTTGGCGCGCGCGAGCCACTGCATCACGGCGAGCGAGACGACGGTCAGGGCGATGCCGGCGAGCGACGGCCGCGGCTCCTCGCGCCCCCAGAGCGCGAGCCCCGCCTCGACGGCGACGTACGCGGCGAGCAGGAGCAGCGAGGCGCCGACGAGCTTGTGCGCCCGCGCGTCGAGCCGCTCGACCTGCGCCGGATCGATCCCGCGCCGCTCGGCGCGGAGCCGCCAGACGAGCACCGCGCCCGAGGCGCTCTCGACGAAGCTGTCGATCCCGAAGCCGAGGAGCGCGACGCTCCCCGCGAGCAGCGCCGCCGTGACCGCGACGAGACCCTCGACGACGTTCCACCCGACCGTGAGGTACTCGAGGCGGAGGGCGCGCCGGAGCGAGCCGGCCCTCTCCGCTCGCGGTGGGAGAGTCGCTCGGGCTTCGCCCTCGCCCCGTCGGCGGGCAGAACCCGCCTCCTCCGGCTCGGGGCGAGCGGTGTCGTGCTCCGGCGTCAAATGTCCGCCCCGAAGTCGTCGCCGCCGAAGTCGGCGCCCGAGTCGAAGTCGCCGCTCTCGTCGCTCGCCTCCTGCACGCCCGGTTCGTCACCGCCCTCGTCCGCGCCCGCCGCCTGCTCGTCCGCGGTCCCGCCCGCGTCCTCCGCGGGCCCGAACCCGCCGAGGAAGTGCTGCGCGATGGCGGTGCCGATGAACGCGCCGGCGAGGCTGCTCAGGAGGCTCCCCGCGAAGAAGCCGCCCGCCCCGAGGCTCCGCTCGATCGTCCCGGGCTGGCGCAGCTCGGCGCGGGTGGCGAGTCGGGCGAGGCTCCTCGGATCCTCCGCCGTCGCGCCCGCGCGCTCGTACGACGGGACCGACGCCGAGAGCGAGCGCAGCACCTCCCGCCGCTGCTCCGGCGTGAGCTGGGCGAAGGCCTCCTCGTGTGCCCGCTCGATCGCGTCCGGGGGTGCCGTCTGCACGAGGTACCGGTACCGCTGGATCGCCGCCTCGTCCGACTGCGACGGGCCGCCCTGGCGTGGAGACATGGTTCCGTCCTCCTCGCGGAGAACATAGTGGGCGGGCATGACCCGCGCCGGGGGCGCGGGGAGGCGCATGCTCGGCCGATGGCCCATGAACCGAAGATCGTCTAGGCCAGCAGCCTCCTCCGCACCCCCACGAGCCACGCGTCCAGCTCCGCCGCGTTGGGCGGCTCCTCCGGCAGCGCCGAGCGCCCGAGCGCCGCGTCGAGGACGTCGAACGCGCGGCCGACGCTTGCCTTCCAGCGCTCGGCCATGTCGGGCGACAGCGCGGTCTGCTCGCCCCGGCGCTTCGCCTCGACGAGCTCCCGCGCCGCGCCGAACCCGTGCTCGTCGAGCAGCAGCGTGACGTCGGTCTCGACGCGGCCGGTGAGGAGCGCGTGCGTCCCGGTGAGCGTCGTCCGGAGGACGTAGAGGAGCTTCTTCGCGGACCGGAACCCGTCCTTCTCCCACTCCCGGAGCTGCCCGGCCGCGAACCCGCGGTAATGCCGGTGGAGCCGCCGCGAGAGGCTCCGCTGCACGACGTCACGGAGCGACTCGTGCTCAGGGGACGACTGCACGAAGAACCGGGACAGGATCCGCTCGAGGAAGTTGCCGTTCCCCTGGAGGACGCCGGCCAGCGCGGGCTGGAGCTCGTTGGACGAGTAGTCCACCTCGACGCCGTCGATCACCTCGATCCGGTCCGGCGCGCTCTGCGGCGG
>DASPMI010000151.1:0-10797 GCA_035627135.1 Anaeromyxobacter sp.
GACCACGTCGGCGTCTGGGCGCGGAACGTCCCCGACTGGCTCACCTTCATGTTCGCCACCGCCAAGATCGGCGCGGTGCTCGTGACGGTGAACACGGCCTACAAGGCGCACGAGCTGGCGTACGTCGTCGAGCAGTCGGACATGAAGCTGCTGGCGATGATCGACGGGTTCAAGGACGTCGACTACCTCGCCATCGTCCGCGAGCTCGTCCCGGAGGCGGCCCGCTGCGAGCGCGGTCGGCTCGTGTCGGCGCGGTTCCCGAAGCTGAAGTCCCTCGTCTACCTCGGGCCGGAGAAGCACCGCGGCATGTACAGCGTGCCCGAGCTGCTCCTCCTGGGCGAGCACCGTCCGGACGCGGAGCTCCGGGCCGCCCTCGACGCGACCTCCTGCGACGAGGTCGTGAACATGCAGTACACCTCGGGGACGACCGGGTTCCCGAAGGGCGTGATGCTCACGCACCGGAACATCCTCAACAACGGCTTCTTCATCGGCGAGCGGCAGAAGTTCACGGAGCAGGACCGGGTCTGCCTCCCGGTGCCGCTCTTCCACTGCTTCGGCTGCGTGCTCGGGGTCATGGCGTCGGTCACGCACCGGGCGACGATGGTGATGCTCGAGGCCTTCGATCCGCTGCTCGTGCTCGCGGCGGTGCAGAAGGAGAAGGCCACGGCGGTCTACGGCGTGCCGACGATGTTCATCGCCGAGCTCGCCCACCCGATGTTCCCGATGTTCGACCTCTCGTCGCTGCGGACCGGCATCATGGCCGGCTCGCCCTGCCCCATCGAGACGATGAAGCAGGTCATGACGAAGATGAACTGCCGGGACATCACCATCGCGTACGGCCTGACCGAGGCGTCGCCGGTGATCACGCAGACCAGCACCGACGATCCGCCGGAGATCCGCGCGACGACCGTCGGCAAGGTGCTGCCCGGCATCGAGGTCCGGCTCGTCGATCCGCAGACCGGCAAGGACTGCCCGCCCGGCGTGCCCGGCGAGCTCTGCTGCCGCGGCTACAACGTGATGAAGGGGTACTACCGGAACCCCGAGGCGACCGCCGAAGCGGTCGATCCCGACGGGTGGCTCCACTCCGGCGACCTCGCCACGGTCGACGAGGCCGGGTACTACCGGATCACCGGGCGCAGCAAGGACATGATCATCCGCGGGGGCGAGAACGTCTACCCGCGCGAGGTCGAGGAGCTCCTGCACACGATGCCGGGGATCCTCGACGCGCAGGTCGTGGGAGTCCCGGACGCCCGCTACGGCGAGGCGGTCGGCGCGTTCATCCGCAAGCAGGCCGGCGCGGAGGTGAGCGAGGCGGACGTGAAGGAGTTCTGCCGCGCCCGCGCCGCCCGCTACAAGTGCCCCGCCCACGTCTTCTTCGTGGACGCCTACCCGCTCACCGCCAGCGGCAAGGTGCAGAAGTACAAGCTCCGCGAGCTCGCCAAGGAGAAGCTCGGCATCACGCTCGGCGTCTTCGCCGGCGAGAACGCCGCGCCGCCGGCGGCCCGGCCCGCGGCCCCGGCCGCGCTGCCCCGCCGCGAGATGTACGAGATCCGCTGGCACGGCCGCGGCGGCCAGGGGGCCGTCACCGCGGCCAAGATCCTCGCCGACGCCGCGTTCCGGAGCGGGTTCGCGGGCGTGTCTTCGGCGCCGTCCTTCGGCTCCGAGCGCCGCGGCGCCCCGGTCACCGCCTCGACGCGCCTCGCGGCCGCGCCCGTCCGGCTGCACGCGCAGGTGACCGAGCCGCACATCGTGGTCGTCCTCGACGAGACGCTCCTCCCGAGCGGCGCGCCGACCGCGGGCCTCCAGCCCGGCGGCGTCCTCATCGTCAACACCGCCAGGCCGGCCGAGGCGCTCGGGGTGAAGCCCGGGATCCGGGTGATCACCGCCGACGTCTCGAAGGCGGCGCAGGACGTGGGCCTCGTCGTGGGCGGCAACCCCATGGTCTCGACTGCCATCCTCGGCCCCTTCGCCGCGGCGACCGACCTCATCAGCATGGACAGCCTGCGCGCGGCCATCGGCGCGTCGTTCTCCGCCGCGGCCGCGAAGAAGAACTACGACGCCGCGGCGCTGGCGCGCCAGGCGACCCGGGTGTAGCGAGCGAACGAATGGGCACGAGAGAGAGCGGTCACCAGATTTCGATGTCGACCCCGAGCCCGGGCGAGGCCGGCGCCACGGGCGACTGGCGCACCTCGCGCCCGGTGCTCGAGAGGGGGCGTTGCCTCGCCGTGAAGCAGGACGACCTGGCGTGCCAGCTCTGCTGGGTCTACTGCCCGGACGTCTGCATCACCCAGGGCGTCCCCCCGGCGGTCGAGCTCCGGTTCTGCAAGGGCTGCGGCATCTGCGCGGAGGTCTGCCCGGTGGACGCGATCAAGATGATCCCGGAGGCGGAGGTCGACCGATGAGCGATCAGATCACCGCGGTCATCACCGGGAACGAGGCCGCCGCCACCGCCGCCCGGCTGGCCCGCGTCCAGGTGGTGGCCGCCTACCCCATCACCCCGCAGTCGCCCGTGGTGGAGACGCTCTCGAAGTGGGTCGAGGACGGCGAGCTCGCGGCCGAGTTCGTGCGGGTGGAGAGCGAGCACAGCGCCCTCACGGTCTGCATCGCCGCGGCCTCGGTCGGCGCCCGCGTGTTCACCGCGACCAGCGCGAACGGCCTCGCCTACATGAACGAGCAGATCTGGTGGGCGGCCGGCGCGCGGCTCCCGCTCGTCATGTGCGTCGCGAACCGCGCCATGGCCGCGCCCTGGAACGTGCTCAACGACCAGCAGGACTCGATGTCGGTGCGCGACGCGGGCTGGGTCCAGCTCTACTGCCGCGACAACCAGGAGATCCTCGACACCACGCTCCAGGCGTTCCGGATCGCCGAGTCGCTCCACGTGCCCGTGCTCGTCTGCTACGACGGCTTCCTCCTCTCGCACACGGTCATGCCCGTCGAGATCCCGTCCGAGGCGGCCGCCGACGAGTACCTCCCGCGCGTCCCGCCGCTCCAGATCCTCGACCCGGCCGATCCGCGCAACGTCGGCCCGGTCACCATGGCCGATCCGCGGGCCAACGCCGAGGGCGTGCTCTGCCACGGCTACATGGAGCTCCGCGCGCTGCACCACCGGGCGCTCCAGCAGGCCCTCACCGCCATCCCCCAGGCGGACCAGGCCTTCGCGCGGACCTTCGGCCGGAGCTGGGGCGGCCTCACCTTCGGCGCGATGCTCGAGGACGCCGAGGTCGCGCTCGTCGCCGCGGGCAGCATCACCCAGGAGCTGGGCGTCGTGGCCGAGACGCTCCGGGGCGAGGGGATCAAGGCGGGCGTGCTCGGCATCCGCGCGTACCGGCCCTTCCCGCGCGACGCGATCCGCGCTGCCCTCGCCGGCAAGGCGCTCGCGATCGTCTTCGACAAGGCGGTGAGCTACGGCCACGAGGGGCCGATCTGCTCCGACGTCCGCGGCGCGCTCGCCGGCGTCCCCGGCGCCCCCCCGGTGTTCGGCGCGGTCGCCGGGCTCGGCGGCCGCGACGTGACCACGGGTCACCTCGCCGAGACCATCCGCCGCGCCGTCGAGGACGCCCGCGCCGGGGTGCGCGAGCGGCCCGAGGAGTGGGTCAACCTGAGGCTGTGACGATCCCGAGGAACGAATGACCAAGCTCGTCGATCTCCCGACCCGCGAGTACATCCTCCCCGGCAACCGCGCCTGCGCAGGGTGCGCGCTCGGCATCGGGCTCCGCTCGATCCTGAAGGCGCTCGAGGGCAAGGCGGTGATGACCGTCCCGGCGAGCTGCCTCACGGTGCTCGGCGGCATGTACCCGACTACGTCGGTGCAGGTCCCCTGGCTCAACGTCGCCTTCCCGGGCTGCGCCGCGGCGGCGGCCGGGCTCGCCGCCGGGCTGCGGGCCACCGGGCGCGCGGGCGAGCTGACCGTGCTCGCGATGGCCGGCGACGGCGGCACGGCGGACATCGGCATCCAGGGCCTCTCCGGCGCGGCCGAGCGGAACGACGACTTCATCTACGTCTGCTACGACAACGAGGCGTACATGAACACCGGGACGCAGCGCTCGGGCCTCACCCCGGCCACCGCCCGGACCACCACCACCACGCACGGGAAGCGCGAGAACCCGAAGGACATGCCGCGGATCATGGAGGCGCACGGGATCCCGTACGTCGCGTCCACCTCCGCCGTGTACCCGGACGACGTCTACGACAAGCTCGTGAAGGCGCGCGGCACGAAGGGGCTGCGGTACGTCCACATGAACACGCCCTGCCCGTCCGGCTGGGGCTTCGATCCCAAGGACTCGGTCCGCCTCGGCCAGCTCGCCGTGGACTCCGGCCTCGTGGTCCTCTACGAGGTCGAGGGCGGCGCCTTCCGGCTCACCGGACGCTCGAAGGCGCTCGCGAAGCGCGGGAGCCGCAAGCCCGTCGCCGAGTACCTCGCCGGCCAGGCCCGGTTCAAGGGGATCGGAGCGGACGACGTCGCCGGGATCCAGGCCTGGGTCGATCGCCGCTGGGCCGAGTTCGTCGCCCGTGAGGCGGCGAGCGCCGCCGCGGCCGCGTAGGAGTCCTACCCCGCCGCCGCGAGCCGCGCCCGCCGCCGCGGGGGCGCGGGGTGCGCCTCGACCGAGTGCAGGAACCGCTGGAACACCGCGCCCGCCGCGCCGATCGCGCACGCGTCGATGCCGAACCGGCAGACGCGGACCGAGTGGCGGTGGAAGTCGTAGCGGCCGCCGTTGGCGTCCATCGACTTCCGGGCCGCGTCCACGAACGGCTCCCCGAGCTGCACGAGCGGGCCGCCGAGGACCATCACGGCGGGGTTGTAGACGTTGGCGAGGTTCTGGAGGAGCACGCCCAGGTACTCGCCCGCCTTGCGCGCGGCCTTGAGCGCGGCGCGATCGCCGGCGGCGAGCCGCGCCTGGAGCTCGGCGATCGTGAGGACCGGCTCGTCCTTGCCGGTCAGCTCCCGGCTCACCGCCCGCTGCGACACGAAGGTCTCGGCGCAGCCGCGCCGGCCGCACGCGCACTTCGGCCCGCCGCGCTCGAGGATGGTGTGCCCCACCTCGCCGGCGATGCCGTCGTGCCCGAGGAAGAGCCGCTCCGAGAGCACGATGCCGCCGCCGAGGCCGACGCCGATCGCGAGGTACACGAGCGGTCCCCCGTGCGGCTCGGCCCCGAACACGTACTCGGAGAGCGCCGAGGCCTTGGCCTCGTTCATCGCCATGACCGGGAGCCCGCCGCACCCCGCCTCGGCGAGGCGCGACGAGAGGAGCTGCTCGATCTTCACCCCGTGCCAGCCGAGGTTGGGCGCGAACCGGAGGACCGCGTCCTTCACGTCGATGGTGCCCGGGACGCCCAGCCCGAGCCCGAGGACCCGGCGGCCGGGCCCGGTGAGCTCGGCGTGGGCGCGCGCCACCATGGCCGCGAGCGCCTTGAGCGTGCGCCCCACCTCCTTGTGCCGGTACGGGACGCAGCGCGACTGGAGGACCTCGCCCTTCAGGTTGCAGGCGACGACGTTGAGGTAGTCGACGCCGATCTCCGCGCCGAGCAGGCCGATGCGATCGGCGTCGAGCGTGAGCGGCAGCGGCCGCCGCCCGACGCCCTGCACCTCGGCCGGCGCGCTCTGGTGCAGCCAGCCCTCGTCGATGAGCTCCTGCACCAGCATGCCCACCGTCGTCTTGGTGAGGCCGGTGCGGTTCGCGAGATCGACGCGGGAGAGCCCGGGCTCCGCCTTCACCAGCCGGACCAGGGCCATGCGGTTGATCCGCTTGAGCAGGCTCTGGTCGCCGGTCATCTGGTGGGGCACGATCGGGCTCTCTCGCGTCGGACGCGCTTACAGGTACGTGTTGAGGAGGTTCTCGAGCGCCTCCTGGCGGCCCGAGACCGGCGCGACGTCCTGGTTCCGCTCCAGCGTGCGCTTCGAGAGCGACTCGAGCGACGCCTTGCCCGACAGGATCTCCTTCCCGAGCGGTCCCGTCCAGCCCTGGTAGCGCGCCTTCAGCGCGGCCGGGTACTTGCCGTCCTGGATCATCTTCTCCACGGCGAGGAGCGCCCGGGCGGTGACGTCGATCGCCCCGACGTGCGCGTGGAACAGGTCGGCGGGCTCGAACGACTGGCGCCGCACCTTCGCGTCGAAGTTGAAGCCACCCGTCGTGAAGCCGCCGCCCTGGATGATGTGGAAGAGCGGCAGCACGAGCTCGGCGGCGCTGTTCGGGAACTGGTCGGTGTCCCAGCCGAGCAGCGGATCGCCCCGGTTCATGTCCACCGACCCGAAGATGCCGAGCGCCACGGCGGTCGCGATCTCGTGCTCGAACGTGTGGCCGGCCAGGGTGGCGTGGTTGTTCTCGATGTTGACCTTGACCTCCTTCTCGAGGCCGGCGCGGCAGAGGAGCCCGTACACCGTGGCGGTGTCGAAGTCGTACTGGTGCTTCGTGGGCTCGCGGGGCTTGGGCTCGATGAGGATGGTGCCCTTGAAGCCGATCTTGTGCTTGTACTCGACCACCATGTTGAGGAACCGCCCGGCCTGGTCGAGCTCCGACTTCATGTCGGTGTTGATCAGCGTCTCGTAGCCCTCGCGGCCGCCCCAGAGGACGTAGTTCTGGCCGCCGAGCTTGTGCGTGGCGTCCATCGCGTCCTTCACCTGCGCCGCCGCCAGGGCGAAGATCTCGGGGTCGGGGTTCGTCGCCGCGCCCGCCATGAACCGCTTGTTCGAGAACAGGTTCGCCGTGCCCCAGAGGAGCTTCACGCCGGTGCGCTGCTGGTGCTTCGCCAGCTCCTCGACCATCGTCTGGACGTTCTTCTGCGTCTCGCGCGGCGTCGCGCCCTCGGGGGCGACGTCGAGATCGTGGAAGCAGTAGAACGGGACGCCGAGCCGCGTGACGAAGTCGAACGCCGCCTCGGCCTTGAGCTTCGCGCCCTGCATCGGGTCGCCCTGGAACCAGGGCCGATCCAGCGTGCCGGGGCCGAACGGATCGCCGCCGCGCGCCGCGAAGGAGTGCCAGTAGGCGACCGCGAACCGGAGCTGGTCCTCCATGCGCTTGCCGAGCACCATCCGGTCCTTCTGGTACCAGCGGTAGGCCAGCGGGTTCTGGCTGTTCGGGCCCTCGTACGGGATGGCCGGGATCTCCGCGAAATAGCTCGTCATGTGCTCTCCTCGATCATCGTCTGCGATGGTGAGACTCGGGCCCCGGGGGCCCCGCGTGGTGGTGCCCTAGCTCGCCCGGAACACGGGCGCCACGGCTCGGTACAGGCTGCGGAAGCGGGCGAGCCGCTCGACGAGCGGCGCCCGGCCGGCGGCGGTCGGCTCGAAGGTCCGGGCCACGGGCGGCCGCCCGCAGACCGCCGCCTCCGCGGCGCCGCAGGCGAGCTGCCCGAGGCGCGCCGCCCCGAGGGCGCCGCCCGTCTCGCCGCCCGTGTGCGTCTGGAGCCGCACCTCGAGGACGTCGGCGATGAGCTGCGCCCAGGCCGCGCTGCGCGAGCCGCCGCCCACCAGGGACAGCGTGCCCACGGTGGTGCCGGCAGCGCGGAGCGCGTCCAGGCCGTCCGCCAGGCCGAAGGCCACGCCCTCGATGACCGAGTAGACGAGCGCGGCGCGGTCGGTGCCGTGCGTGAGCCCGAAGAAGACGCCCTGGGCGGCGGGGTCGTTGTGCGGCGTCCGCTCGCCCGAGAGGTACGGCAGGAAGATGGGCGCCGCGGCGCGGGCCGCCGCGTCGAGCCGGTCCACCTCCGCCAGGATCTCCGCCTCGTCCTTCGCCTTCACGAGCTGCGTCGCCCAGCGAAGGCAGCTCGCGGCCGAGAGCATCACGCTCATCTGGTGCCAGCGGCCCGGCAGCGCGTGGCAGAACGCGTGGACGGCGCGTGCGGGGTTGGGCAGGAACCGGTCGTTCACGACGAAGAGGACGCCGGAGGTGCCGAGCGAGACGAAGCCGCCGCCGGGCGCCACGGCGCCGATTCCGACCGCGCTCGCGGCGTTGTCGCCTCCGCCGCCCGCGACCACGACCGGGCCCGTCATCCCCCAGCGGTCGCGCAGCTCCTTGCGCAGCTCGCCCGAGGGCGCGCTGCCCTCGACCAGGCGGGGCATGTGCGCGCGCGAGAGCCGCGTCCCGGCGAGCATCTCCTCCGACCAGTCGCGGCGCGCGACGTCGAGCCAGAGCGTGCCGGCCGCGTCCGACATCTCGGAGACCTTCTCGCCCGTGAGCCGGAGGCGGAGGTAGTCCTTCGGCAGGAGCACTGAGCGGACCTTCGCGAACACCTGCGGCTCGTGCCGCTCGACCCACACCAGCTTCGGCGCGGTGAAGCCCGGCATCGCGAGGTTCCCGGTGAGCTCGCGCGACCGCGGGACGCGCCGCTCGAGCTCGGCGCACTCCGCGTCGGAGCGGGTGTCGTTCCAGAGGATGGCGGGCCGGAGCGGCCGGTCGGCCTCGTCGAGCAGGGTGGCGCCGTGCATCTGGCCCGAGAGCCCGAGCCCGCGCACGGCCGCGAGCGCCGCCGCGTTCGTGGCGCGCAGCTCGTCCACCGCGGCGAGCGAGGCGGCCCACCAGGACTCGGCCGACTGCTCGGACCACCGGGGCTGCGGCCGCTGCACCTCGAGCGGCGCGCGCGCCGACGCCACGATCGTCCCGCCCTCCTCGAGCAGCACGGCCTTCACCTCGGACGTTCCCAGATCGATGCCCAGGTACATGGTCGGCCTCGCGTCGGCGCGGGCCGGCGTGCCACCCGCGCATTAGTCCAATGTCTGCACTAAACCCGGTCCCGGCACGTGCGTCAAGGACTGTAGGTGCCTGGGTTCGAACGGGTCCGGGTTCCCCGCCACGCCGGTGCGGCCGGACCCGCTCGCACCCTTCCGGGCCTCGAGCGGTGCGCCGGCCCGGCGGGACCGGCCCGCGCGAACGCAATTCCGCCCCCATTTTTCGGCCATGTGAACGTTAACACTTGACGCCGGCGGGTGCGCTCGAATGTACTGGCGTCCTCGACCGTCGAGACGCACGCGCGAAGCAAGCCGAGTTGGACGCAGGCGAATTTCAGGGGTTCCAGCGAACGTTGCCCACCGTGTCGATGCCAGTGCAGCGAACGAGAGGAGAACGAGAAATGCTGAAGCGACTGATCCCGATTCTGTTGGCGGCGGTCCTCGTACCCGCGTCGGGCGGGGCCAAGGCGCCGTACACCTACAAGGACATGACCGTCGGCTTCATCCAGACGGGCTCCGAGGGCGGGTGGCGCACCGCCAACACCGGCTCCTTCAAGGAGACCGCGAAGCAGCTCGGCATCAACCTCAAGTTCTACGACGCGCAGAACAAGCTCGAGAACCAGGTCTCGGCGTTCCGGAACTTCATCGCCGACAAGAGCGTCAACGTCATCATCCTCGCCGCGCTCGAGACGACCGGCTGGGAGGACGTGCTCAAGGAGGCCAAGACGGCGGGCAAGACCGTCGTCCTCCAGGACCGCCGCATCGACGCGCCGGAAGACCTGTACGTCACCTACATCGGCTCCGACTTCGCCGACGAGGGCCGGAAGTCGGCCGTCGAGATGTGCACCCTGCTCAAGGACAGCAAGAACAAGAAGGTGGTCGAGCTCGTCGGCAACGTGGGCTCCTCCGCCGCCAAGGATCGCGGCCAGGGCTTCCGCGAGAAGATGGGCGACTGCGGCATCGAGATCATCGAGAGCCAGACCGGCAACTGGAGCGCCACCGAGGGCAAGGCGGTCATGGAGGCGTGGCTGAAGAAGCACCCCAAGGGCACGATCGCCGGCGTCTTCGCGCAGAACGACGAGATGGGCCTCGGCGCCGCCCAGGCCATCAAGGAGGCCGGCCTGAAGCCCGGCAAGGACATCAAGATCCTCTCGGTGGACGCCACCGCCGGCGCCTTCAAGGCGCTCCTCGACGGCACCATCAACGTGACGGTCGAGTGCAACCCGCTCCTCGCGCCCCAGGTCTACGACGCGGCCCTCAAGGCGCTCAACGGCCAGCAGCTGCCGAAGTGGATCCCCTCGCAGGAGGGCGTGTTCCGGGCGACCGACCCGAACATCAAGCAGGTGTTCAAGACGCGGAAGTACTAGCGCCTTCGATCCAGGGCCGGCCGGTGGCCGGCCCTCCGCTGAGGGTGAACTGAAGCTGATTCGCTGGAGAGCAGCCCGCCCGGGGCAACGGCGCGAACCGTCGCGCCCCGGGCGGCTCCAGCCCCGCGCGAAGGCGGTGCTCCGTGGCGGACGGACAGACGGACGTCCTGGTGATGAAGGGGATCGCGAAGGGGTTCCCAGGCGTGCAGGCGCTCGAGGGCGTGGACTTCACGCTCCGGAGCCACGAGATCCACGCGCTCGTCGGCGAGAACGGCGCGGGCAAGTCGACGCTCATGAAGGTCCTCACGGGCGTCGAGCGGCCGGACGCGGGCACCATCGCGCTCGCCGGCCGGACCGTCGCGCCGCGCTCCACGCAGCAGGCGCAGGCGCTCGGCATCAGCACCGTGTACCAGGAGGTGAACCTCTGCCCCAACCTCACGGTGGCGGAGAACGTCCTCCTCGGCCACGAGCCGCACCGGCGCGGCAAGATCGACTGGAAGGCGGTCCACGCGCGCGCCCGGGAGATGCTCCTGCGGCTCGACGTCGACGTGGACGTCACGCTGCCGCTCGACACGTACCCCGTCGCCATCCAGCAGATGGTGGCCATCGTGCGCGCCCTCGAGATCGGCTCGGCCAAGGTCCTGGTGCTCGACGAGCCCACCTCGAGCCTCGACGCCGCCGAGACGGCCCAGCTCTTCCAGGCCATGCGGACCATCCGCGCCCAGGGGACGGGCATCGTCTTCATCACGCACTTCCTGGACCAGGTGT
>DASPMI010000152.1:0-14599 GCA_035627135.1 Anaeromyxobacter sp.
CGCGTTCCAGTCGAGCCCGGCGTAGAGCGGCAGCACCACGCGCACGTCGTGGCCACGCCGCCGGAGCGCCTTGGGGAGCGCGCCGGCGACGTCGGCGAGGCCGCCGCTCTTCGCGAAGGGCGCGACCTCGGATGAGACGAACAGGATCTTCATACGTCGCGAACGCCTCGGAGGCACACGGCGCGCAGGGCGGGGGCCCCGCGCGAAGCGCGGGGGAGGGACGCAGTCCCTCCTCGCCGGGTGCCGCGCAAGCCGCCTTTCATCTGATCGATCCGTGCTGGCGGCGCAGCGCGGCGGGACCCGGCGCAGCCGGGGGGAGGCTCCAGCGGCTCCGCCGCAGGAGGGGGGCGGCACGCCCCCTTCTCATGTTGCGTATACCCGGTAGTCGACGCGCGGGAAGATGTTGTCCTTCGCCTCGAGGTCGGCGAGGTGGGCCTCGTCCACGCGGTCTGCCTTGAGCTCCTCGTAGAGCCGCGTGAACCGGACCGTGTGCTCGTTGAACCGCCGGGTGGCGTACGGCACGGTGCTGCCGGTCGTCATGATGAAGGTCCAGTCGGACGACTGGGCGAGCATCAGCTCCCGGGCCGCCTGGTTGAGCGCCCGCCGGCGGACGCCGTCGGCCGTGGGCCACCGCCGGGCGAGCTCGATCATCCGCTCCGCGGCGACGTGCGTGTGCCGGTACGTCCAGGCGTTGGTCTCGTTGCACCAGTACGCGGCGTAGCCCTTCGCGCCCCAGGACGAGAGGCTCGGCGTGGCGACCTGGTTGGTCGGGTGCCGGTCGAGGTAGTCACCGGGGGTGATGGCCTCGACGGTGTCCTGGTCGAAGTGGAGCTGGCGGAAGACGTCGTTGAGGAAGAGCGGACCCTCGAACCACCAGTGGCCGTAGAGCTCGGCGTCGTAGGGCGCGACCACCATCGGCGGCCGGTCCATGTTCCCGGCGAGGTGCTGGATCTGCTTCTCGCGGTTCCCGCGGAAGTGGCTCGCGTGCAGGCCCGCCCGGCCGCGCGCGGCGTCGGGGTCGTACGGCCACTTGTCGTGCAGCCTGTCGTGGGTGATCGCGTGGTACTTGATGCCCGTGTACATCCGGATGCCCTCGGGGTGCACGTACGGGCCGATGTAGTCCATCGGCAGGTCGAAGCCGATGTCCCGGTAGAAGTCGCGGTAGACCGGATCGCCCGGGTACCCCTCCTTCGCGCTCCACACCTGCTGCGAGCTCTCGGGATCGCGCGCGAACGCGGCGACACCGGTCGGGCAGTAGATCGGCGCGTACGGGCCGTAGGCCGGAGGCCGGTCGGCGTTCAGCACCGCGTGCGTGTCCACGAGGAAGTAGCGGATGCCCGCCTCGCGCAGGAGCTCGTCGCACCCCGGCACGTACGCGCACTCGGCGAGCCACATGCCGCGCGGCCGGCGGCCGAGGTGCTCCTCCGCGAGGTCGGCCGCGGTGTGGACCTGGGCGCGCATCGCCGCCCAGTTGCGGTCCATCAGCGGGAAGAAGGCGTGCGTCGCAGTGGAGGTGATCACCTCCACGCAGCCGGCGTCCTGGAGGCGCCGGAAGGCGGCGACGAGGTTCCCCTGGTGGCTCCGCCACGTGTGGCGCAGCGACTGGAACCGGTTGAGGTACATCTGCGCGAGCCGGTGGTAGTGCGGCTCGGGGCGCGTGCGCTCGAGCTCCCTGCCGGCGAGCTCGATGAGCTCGTCGAGGTGCTTCGCGTACCGCTCCTTGAGCAGGTCGTCCGTCAGCATCGCGATGAGCGGGGCCGAGAGGGACACCGTGATCCGGAACGGCACGCGGTCGGCGTGCAGCCCCTCGAACACCTGCACGAGCGGGAGGTAGGTGCCGGTGATGGCCTCGTAGAGCCACCGCTCCTCCATCACCGTGGGATCCTCCGGGTGCCGGACGAACGGCAGGTGCGCGTGCAGGACCAGCGCCAGGTACCCCTTCGCCATCGATCACTCCCTCCCCGGCGTGGAGGAGCCCGCCGGCGGCCAGTCCCAGTCGTCGTCCGCGGCCTGCGGCGCGCCGCCGAGCCGTCCCTCGCTCCCGCCGAGCCGCTGCTCGCTCGCGCCGACCCGCGCCTCGCTCGCCCCGCCGAGCACGCGCTCGCTGGCGCCGCCCAGGCGCCGCTCGCTCGCGCCCTGGAGCTGCCACTCGCTCGCCCCGCCCAGCCGCCACTCGCTCGCGCCCTGGAGCTGCCGCTCGCTGGCGCCGCCGAGCCGCCACTCGCTCGCGCCCGCCCAGTGGCGCTCGCTCGCGCCCGCGTAGAGGAGCTCGCTCGCGCCGCGGAGGCGGACCTCGCTCGCCCCGATCCGCCAGAGCTCGCTCGCGCCGCCGAGCCGCTCCTCGCTCCCCGCGCTCCAGAGCCAGGCGCTCGCGGCGGTCCGCTCGGAGGCGCCGCCGGGCGCGCCCATCCGCGTCGCCATCCGCTGGACCTCCTCGAGGCCGCCGCGCGTCGACCACGACCGGAAGATCTGCCAGCGCCCGACGACCGCGTGCGCGGCGCGCCCGCCCAGGTTCCGGATGACGACCTGCCACGGGCCGTACACGACCCGCGTGATCCCGCCCTGCGTGTAGGCGATCGCGCCGCCCTCCCACGACGAGCGGGTCGGCGGCTCCACGGCGACGGGGTACGAGAACGGGCCCTCCTCCCAGCTCGAGAGGATCGGCCCGACCTGCCACTCGAGCCGGCCCTGCAGCTCGTACCAACCCTCGCTGCCGCCCTCCTGCCACTCGATCCGCTCCCAGTGCTCGCCGAACAGCTGGCGGAAGCGCCGCTCCCCCTCGCCCGGCTCGAGCAGGATCCAGACCGGCACGTGCTCGTGGCGCCCGACGCCGCCGAACCCGACGCCGCCGAACCCGCCGCCCGCGGGCCCGCCGCCGTCGCCGGGGCGCGCCGGCGCGCCGCGGCCGGCGTGCACCGGCTCGCCGCTCGCGAGCACCGTCATCCACTCCGGCTCGCTCCACGGCGCCTGCGCGACCGGCGGGAAGTCCACGCGCGACGAGCGCGCGATGCGGACGAACCCGCCGTCGGGCGCGCGCATGCCGAGCTCGACCGTCGCGGACGAGGACGGCTTGCCGATGCGGAAGAACCACTGGCGGTCCGACCGGCCCAGGCCGTGGTCGAACCAGGAATGCGCGTTCCCGCCGTCGAAGATGATGCCCGTCGTGTCGTGGACGCGGAGGTTCAGCCAGGCGGCGTCGCCGGCCGCGCCCAGGGCGGACCGGGCCCGCGCGATCGCCGGGTCGGTGATCTCCCAGTAGACGTAGAGCGTCTCCGGATCGACGGCCATCGCCGTGACCCGGTCCTGGCCGTAGCTCCAGGGGATGTGCTCCTCGCGCGGCTGCGCGGGGCTCGCGTGGCCCAGATCGAGCCTTGCGGCGGCGGCAGGGTTGGGCGGCTCCTTCGGGATCTCGCCTGCCGCGGGCGGCTCCGGCACGGCGGCGTGCGCCGCCGGTGCGAGCGGCTCGGGCGCGGCCGCGTGCACCGTGCGCGCGGGCGGCTCCGGCGGGGGCTCGCGCGCGGGCGCGACGGGCGCGGGCGGACGCTCCGCCGTGCGCGCCTCGGTCGCCTCCGGAGCTGCCGCCTTCCCGGAGGCGCGCTCCTCCGGCGCGGGCGCGCCGGCGGTCGGTCTCGACGCCGCCTTCGCCGGCTTCGGGGCGGACGTCCGCGCGGCGACCTTCGCCTCGCCCTTCGCCTCGCCCTTCGCGGCGGCCGGCTTCGGGGCAGCCGGCTTCGCCGCGGGCGGCTTCTCGACGGGCGCCCTGGCGGCGACGGGCTTCGCGGGCGCGGCCCTGGCGGCGGAAGGGGCGCGGGCGGGGACCGGGCTCGGTCGCGGCGCGGGGGCCGAGGCCGCCTGGGCCTCGTGGACACGCCGGGCGAGCTCGGGCTTGGCGAGCTTGCTCACGCCCTTGAGGCCGAGGTCGGCGGCCAGCTCGAGCAGCTCCTGACGCGGGCGGCCGAGCAGCGCCTCGAGATCCGGCGCCGCGGGGGAGGCGCCCTTCCCGCCCTCGCGAGGGCTGGCGGCGGCTTTGCGGTCGGCGGATTCCTGCCTCTTGGAGACCATGCGCACGATGTCCTTTCGGACCGCGGTTGCCTTCCGGATCGAGACCTCATCCCCGACGGGCCCGGCGGGCCACTGCTCCACCGGGGCTGCGACGCCGTGGCATCCGCGCTCCCGTTCCCGCGCTCCTGGCTAGCACCCCGCGTGCACGATTTCCACCGGAAGGGCGGGTCTTCCGGGGGCGCGCGAACACGCGCTTTCACCTCTTGCAGCTGCCGGGGCTGCCTGGACCCTCCGTCGAACCGGTTCGACGCGACCGCGACACGGAGCGTCGTTACGTTTCACCGCAGGAGGCCCCGATGGAGAGACGGCCGGACCAGCGCGCCCGGTCCTTCGAGCATGCGCTGGAGCTCCTGTTCGAGGACGCGTGGCAGGAGCCCCTGCGCCGGCACCGCTCCGACCTGGCGTTCCGGGGCCTCTCCGACGCCGCCTGGCCGCTCCGCACGAGCCTCTCCCGCCTGGGAGGACCGTTCCAGGAGCTCGAGTACCACCTGCTCCGGAACTTCCGGAAGTACTCGCACGAGCTCCACGCCGAGCTCGCCGACTCGGAGTGGAAGTGGGTCACGCTCGGGCAGCACCACGGGCTGCCCACGCGCCTCCTCGACTGGACCTACTCGCCGCTGGTCGCGCTCCACTTCGCGACCTCGGAGCTCGACCGGATCGAGGCGGACGGGGTGGTGTGGTGCGTGGACTACGTCCGGGCCCACCGCGAGCTGCCGCAGGTCCTGCGGACCGTGCTCGAGGCCGCCGGGGCCAACGTGCTCACCGTCCAGATGCTGGAGTCGGTCTCGCGGGACCTCCGCGCGTTCGACGCCCTCGCCCGCGAGCGCCTCTTCCTCGCGTTCTTCGAGCCGCCCTCGCTCGATGCACGTCTTGTGAACCAGTACGCGCTCTTCTCGGTCCTGCCCGACCCGCACGCGGCCCTCGACGAGTGGCTCGCCGGCCACCCCGAGCTGTACCGGCGCGTGATCATCCCAAGCGAGGTCAAGTGGGAGATCCGCGACAAGCTCGACCAGGCCAACGTGACGGAGCGGGTGCTCTTCCCGGGGCTCGACGGCCTCGCGCGGTGGCTCTCGCGCCACTACGCGCCGCGGGGGTGAGGTGGCAGTGACCGTGACGCCGTGACCGTGATCGTGGACCGGCGCCTGCTCTCCCGGCCGCCTCCCCGTCAGGGCGCGTCTGCCTGGCAGGGGCCGTACCAACCTTGATTCCGATGCGCGCGGCCCGGGCGCGGCGGCCCCCCCTCGACGAGCTCCGGAGCTGGTTCACCGATCGCGCCTGGCGCGTCGGGCCGGACGCGCCGCAGGGCGCCCGGCGCGTGCTGGCGGCGGTGAGCCGCCTCGGCTACGCGACCGTGAGGGGGTTCCTCGAGAACCGGCTCACGCTGCGCGCCGCAGCCCTCACCTACTTCTCGATCCTCTCGATCGTCCCGCTGCTCGCGTTCGCCTTCGCGGTCCTGAAGGGGCTCGGTGCGTACACGGGGTTCGTGCAGGGGACCCTCATGCCGTACCTCACCGAGACCTTCGGCGAGAACGCGCCCTTGCTCGCGGCCGTGCAGCAGGTCTTCCGGTTCGTCGATCGCACCAACGTCTCGACCCTGGGCGTGGTGGGGCTGCTCACGCTCGTCTACACGAGCGTGAGCCTCCTCTCGAACGTGGAGGCGTCGTTCAACGTCGTCTGGGGCGCGCGCACGCAGCGCCCCTTCCTCCGCCAGGTGACCGACTACGTCACCCTGCTCGTCACGACGCCCATCCTCATCGTGGTGGCCACCACGTTCGCGACGGCGGCGCAGAGCTCGCAGGCGGTCCTGTTCCTGCGCGAGTCGCTGGGCCTCGGCCAGCTCATCGACTTCGTCCTCCGCTTCACCTCGGTGGTGGTGGTGGCGACGGCGCTGTTCGCGCTCTTCGTCATCCTGCCCAACGTGCACGTCCGCCCGGTGTCGGCCTTCATCGGCGCGGCGGTGGCCGCGCTCCTCTGGCAGGGCGTGCTCGTGCTGCACGTGCAGTTCCAGGTGGGGATCGCCGGGTACAGCGCGCTGTACTCGGTCCTGGGCGCGCTCCCGATCTTCCTCGTGTGGACGTACTTCTCGTGGATGACCGTCCTCGCCGGCGCGCAGGTCGCGGCGAGCCACCAGAATGGCCGCGCGCTGGGCGAGCGGTTCGTCCAGCACCGGGTGGATCAGGCGCTCCGGGAGCGGCTCGCGGTCGCGCTCGCCGCGGTCGTGACGCGCGACTTCCGCGCCGGGACCCGCCGCCCCGAGGCCGAGCTCGCCGACCTCGTCCAGCTCCCCCGCGCGCCGGTGGACGAGGTCCTCGGGGCGCTCGTCCAGGCGGGCCTCCTGGCCCGCGGGGTCGCGGGCCGCGACACCTACCTGCTCCCGGGCCGCGATCCCGCCACCGTCCGCCTCCTCGACGTGCGCGACGCGCTCCGGCGCGAGCCGGAGGCGGACTCCGCGCGCCCGGCGCTCGAGGCCCACCTCCCGGGCCCGCTCCGCGACGTGCTCGACGGCCTCGAGCAGGAGCTCCGGCGGTCGCCGCGGAACCTCACGCTCGTCGACCTCTCCGAGCTCGCCGGCGCGGCGCAGGTGCCGCCGCCGGCGCGGAGCCCCGGGATGGGCGCGGCCCAGCCGCTCGCCGAGGATCCCTGAGGCGGCGCACGCGCGGTGAGGCCGCGGCGCACCAGCGGTGGGGACGGCGCGACCCGGCCCTCCCGGGGTACTCTCGCCGTGAAACGGCCCGTCACACTGCGCCGCCTCGCCCATCCCTGCTGTCGGAGCGCGAACCGCTCGATTCACGCACGGTGACTCGCCACGACCCGACGACGACGCCGCTCGACCTCGCTGTCCCACGCCCCGGCGACATGGCCGAGGCCGCGCCCGGCGCGTCCGCGCGGCGGTCGGAGACTCTCCTACCCGTCGCACCTTCGCTCGCGCCGCGCCCGGAGTCGTGCCTTGATCGCTGCACCCTCGGTGCGTACGGTGACCGCCGCTCGGAGGGAGCCGCCGTGAGCTCGCGCGTCCACTGCCGACTGGAAGCGCTCCCACCGGGAGCGGAGGTGCCGCCCGCGCCCGCCGGCGCGGAGCGCGACGCGCTCTCGCGCCTCGCCACCGCGCTCGCCGCCACGGGCGACACGGTCTTCGACTGGGACCTGGACGGCGACCGCCTGTGGCTGTCCGACGGCTGGGCAGCGCTCTCCGGCCTCGCCGCGGCCTGCGAGCGGCCCGCGGCGTGGATCGAGCAGGTCCACCCCGCGGATCGCGAAGGGCTCCAGGGCGCCATCCGCGCGCACCTCGAGGGCGGCGCCCCGCGGTTCGAGCACGAGCACCGGCTCCGGCACGCGGAGGGCGGCCTGCGCTGGGTGCTGGCGCGCGGGCGGGCGCTGCGGGACGAGCGCGGGCGGGCCGTCCGGCTCTGCGGGACGTTGATGGACGTCACGGCCCGGCGCGCCGCCGCCGAGCGCGCGCTGCACGACGCGCTCCACGACCCGCTCACCCGCCTGCCGAACCGGAACCTCTTCCTCGACCTGGTGAAGCGCTCGTTCGCGCGCGCGCGGCGGCGCGAGGACGACGCCTTCGCGGTGCTCTTCCTCGACCTCGACGACTTCAAGGCGGTGAACGACGGGCTCGGCCACGCGGCGGGGGACGAGCTCCTCCTCCAGGTGGCGCGCCGGCTCCAGCTCTGCCTCCGCGCGGGCGACACGCTCGCGCGCCAGGGCGGCGACGAGTTCACCATCCTCCTCGAGGACCTCCAGGCGCCGGACGACGCGCAGCGCGTCGCGCGGCGCATCCACGAGGCGATGGCGGCGCCGTTCGAGATCTCCGGCCAGGAGGTCTTCGCGACCGTCAGCATCGGCGTCGCGCTCTCCGCCCCGGGCCAGACGCGCGCGGAGGACCTCCTGCTCGACGCCGACACGGCCATGTACCGGGCCAAGGCCCAGGGCCGCGCGCGCTCGGCGGTCTTCGACCCCTCCACGCGCGAGCGGAGCCCGCAGCTGCTCCACCTCGAGGCCGACCTCCGCCGCGCCCTGCTCCGCTCCGAGTTCCGCGTCTACTACCTGCCGATCTTCGACGTGGCGAGGGGGACGGTGCTCGGGCTCGAGGCCCTGCTCCGCTGGGCCCACCCGAAGCGCGGGCTCGTCTCCCCCGAGCAGTTCGTGCCCTTCGCGGAGGAGACCGGGCTCATCGTCCCCATCGGCCGGTGGCTCCTGGCCCAGGCCGGCCGCGATCTCCAGCGCTGCCGCCGCGTCCCGGGCCACGCCGGGCTTCGCCTGCACGTGAACATGTCCGCGAAGCAGCTCCTGCACGCCGAGCTCCTCGACCACGTCGACGCGCTGCTGCGCGACCACGGGCTCGCCCCGGGCGACCTGGCGCTCGAGCTCACCGAGCGGACGCTGCAGGACGGCGCGCCGATGGCGGACCGGGTCGCGGAGCTGCGCGCACGCGGGGTGCGGCTCCTCGTCGACGACTTCGGGAGCGGGTCCGCGTCGCTCGCCTCGCTCCACCGCTTCGGCCTCGACTCGCTCAAGATCGACCAGGCGCTCTTCCGGGGCGGCGCGCCGCGCGGCGAGGCGCCGGAGCTCGTCCGCACGATCGTCGCCCTCGCCCGCGAGCTCGGGAAGCCGGTGGTGGCCGAGGGGGTGGAGACCGCGGAGCAGGTCGCGTTCCTGCGGGAGCTCGGCTGCGCCGCGGCGCAGGGGTTCTACTTCTCGCCGCCGCTCGACGGCGACGCCGCGCGGGCGCTGCTCGCGCGGGCGCCGGCGGCGGCGCCGGCGCTCCTCCACTGAGGCGCGTGCGGGCGCCGGCCTACCCGGCCCGCCCGCCGCCCAGCCCCGACCGCGCCGACGCCGGCGTGCGCGCGAGCTCCTCGCGCAGCACCGCCACGAACGCGTCGCGCACCGGGTTCTTCCCGTCGGCGAGCCAGGCCGCGCCGACGCGCCAGCGCGCCTCCTCCACCTCGAGCGGGAGGTGCACGACGCCCTCGACGCGGGTGGCGGTCGCGGCGCGCGGCACGACCGCGAGCCCGAGCCCCGCGGCCACGAGCGCGAGCATCGTCACGAAGTCGCCCGCCTGCTGGACGACGCGCGGGCGGAAGCCGTAACGCGCGCACACGCGGTGCACGTGGGCCTGGAAGCTCGGCGATCCGGGCGGGGAGGTGGTGAGCTCGACGAAGGGCTCGTTGCGGAGCCCCTGCGGCATCCGGCGCTGGAGGTCGGCGCGCCGCGCCTCGGGCACCGCGAGCACGAGCCGGTCCTCGACCACCGGGATGACCTTGAGCGGCCGATCCACCGGCAGCCGCACGAACCCGACGTGAAGGCCGCCGGCCTCGAGCGCCTCGAGCTGGAGCGGCGAGGACATGTCCTCGAGCGAGACGTGGACCGCGGGGTGCAGCTTGCGGAAGCGGGAGACGAGGCGGGGGACGAAGAGGCGCGTCGTGACGCCGAACCCGAGCCGGAGCTCGCCCACCTCGCCG
This sequence comes from Anaeromyxobacter sp., assembly GCA_035627135.1. Lineage (GTDB taxonomy): Bacteria > Myxococcota > Myxococcia > Myxococcales > Anaeromyxobacteraceae > Anaeromyxobacter. The sequence goes on from DASPMI010000152.1 coordinate 9,528, forward strand.
CGCGCGGCCCGCTGCGCCCGGTCGAGCACGCGATCCGCCTGGAGGAGCAGGCGATCGACCTCCTCCCGGAAGAGCAGGCCGGCGCTCGTGAGCTGCGCGCCGTGCCGGCCGCGCACGAACAGTGGCCCGCCGATCTCGTCCTCGAGCTGGCGCATCTGCTTGGTCAGCGCGGGCTGGCTGACGTGCAGGGCACGCGCGGCGCGCCCGAAGTGGCCCTGCTGGGCCAGCACCTGGAACGAGCGGAGCAGGCGGATTTCCATGCCGTTAGCCATAGGTGATCGAGGGGGGGGCGGGGAACGGTTCGTCGTGAAGCGGCACCCCCTCTGGGACATGCGGCAAACTGCAACACCTCTACGCTCCCTGGTGACCTCGCGGTCGCTCGCCACGCGGCGCGTCAGGGAAAAGCCCCAGGCGTCACGGGCAGATGGAAGGGCGGATCCGGCGAGATGGCGGAACGTTTCGCAACTGGAGGAATGCACGATGGGTGAGACGAAGAAGGCTCTCTGGCGGTCCGGCGCAGCGCTGGCGCTCGTCCTCGCCCTGGTGGCGGCACCGCTCGCGCGAGCGGCCGAGCCAGGCAAGCTCCTCGTCTGGATCAACGGCGACAAGGGCTACAACGGTCTGCAGAAGGTGGGGAACGACTTCGCAGCGAAGAGCGGCGTCCAGGTCACGGTCGAGCACCCGGAGGACGCGCCCGGGAAGTTCCAGCAGGCCGGCGCCGCCGGGCAGGGGCCGGACGTCTGGTGCTGGCCGCACGATCGCCTCGGCGAGTGGATCGACGGCGGCCTGGTGGTCCCCGTCACCCCGAGCAAGACGATCCGGGGAGGCATCGACCCGAAGGCGTGGCAGGCATTCACGGTCGGCGGGAAGACGTGGGGGTACCCGCTCGCGATCGAGGCGATCGGGCTCATCTACAACAAGAAGCTCGTCCCGACGCCGCCCAAGACCTTCGCCGACGTGGTCAAGCTCGACAAGAAGCTGACCGCCCAGGGCAAGAAGGCGATTCTCTGGGACTACAACAACACCTACTTCACCTGGCCGCTCCTGTCCGCGAACGGTGGTTTCGTGTTCGGGAAGAACGCGAAGGGCGACCTCGATCCGACCAAGGTGGGCGTGAACAACGCCGGCGCGGTGCAGGGCGCGACGCTCCTCGCGAGCCTGATCGAGCAGGGCGTGATGCCGCGGGGCGCGACCTACTCCGCCATGGAGGCAGGCTTCGCCAAGGGCGACGTCGCCATGATGATCAACGGCCCGTGGGCGTGGGAGAACGCCCGCAAGGCCAACATCGACTTCGGCGTGGCCACGATCCCCGCGGTCGGCAACAAGCCCGGCCGGCCGTTCGTCGGCGTGCTCGGTTGCATGATCACGAGCGCCAGCCCCAACAAAGACATCGCGAAGGAGTTCCTCGAGGGCTCTGTGCTCCAGGTCGCGGGGCTGAAGGCGATCGACGCCGACGTCCCGCTGGGCGTCCCCGCCAACAAGGCTTTCTACAAGCAGGTGACCTCCGATCCGAAGCGCGGCCCCCTGCTCACGGCCACCATGAAGAACGCCCAGCTCGGCGAGCCCATGCCCAACATCCCCGCCATGGGGAAGTTCTGGGCCGCGATGGCGTCGGCGCTCGAGAACATCACCAACGGCCGCCAGCCGCCGAAGGAGGCGCTGGACGGCGCCGCCGCGCGCATGACGGGCGCGGAAGAGGCGGCGGCCCAGAAGTGATCGGGCGAGAGCGCCGGCTCCCGGATACGGAGCCGGCGCTCTCGTATTCGCGCGGCGCTGCCCTCGGCCGCGGTGCTCTCGATGCGGGCCGCAGCCGCGTCCGATGGAGGCGTGATGGAGCCCGAGCGCGAAGTCCTCGAACGCGAAGCGGCGGTCGCGCAGTCCGTGGCGGAGAAGCCGCCGCGGACGTGGGCGCGCGTCGCCAGGAACGTGGTCGCCGCGTTCCTCGCCCTGGCGCTCCTCTACCTCGTGTGGCTCGTGGCGACGAGCGGCCAGCTCTCGCTCGCGCTCGCGATGCTCGCCACCGCGGCCATCGGGTTCTACGTCTACCTCGCGCGGCCGGCGTACACGTGGCGGTACCTCTTCCCCGGCATCCTCGGGATGCTCGTGTTCGTGATCGTCCCGATCGTCTACACGGTCCGGCTCGGGTTCACGAACTACAGCTCGCGCAACCTCCTCACGTTCGGGCGCGCGACGCAGTACCTGCTCGACCAGACCGTGGCCGGGCCGGGGACGCCGTACCAGTTCCAGGTGCACCAGGGCGAGGGCGGTGTCCGGCTCGTCTTCACGGCGCCGGCGGAGGAGCCCGAGTCCGAGACGGAGGGTGAGGAACGCACGCAGCCCGCTGCGGCGCCCGGGACCCGGTTCGTCACCGAGGTGCTCGACCCCGCGAAGCCGCCCGAGGATGCGCTCGAGCCGAAGCCGCTCGACGGCGACGACGCGCTCGGGACGGCGCTCCAGCTCCGCGACGTGATCAAGCTCCGCCCGTTCCTGCAGAAGCTCGAGGTGAAGTTCCCGGACGGCACCCACGCCCGCATGGCGTCGCTGCGCGAGTTCGCGCCGCTGCAGCCGGTGTACGAGCGGCGCGAGGACGGCGCCCTCGTCCACACGCAGACGAAGGAGGTCCTCACCCCGGACCACCGCATCGGCTTCTACGTCACCCAGGACGGCACCCCGGTGCGCCCCGGGTTCAAGGTGGACGTCGGCTTCGCGAACTACGTGCGCGTGCTCACGGATCGCGCGCTCTCGAGCCCGCTGCTCCGGGTGTTCGCGTGGACCGTGGCGTTCGCGCTGCTCACGGTGCTGTTCACCGTCCTCGTGGGCGTGACGCTCGCGGTGGTGCTCAACTGGGAGGCGCTGCCGGGCCGGACGGTGTACCGGACCCTGCTGTTCCTGCCGTACGCGGTGCCGGGGTTCATCTCGATCCTGGTCTTCCGCGGCCTCTTCAACCAGAACTTCGGTGAGCTGAACCTCATCCTCAACGGGCTGTTCGGGATCCGGCCGGCGTGGTTCTCCGACCCGTGGCTCGCGCGGACGATGATCCTGATCGTCAACACCTGGCTCGGCTACCCGTACATCATGGTGCTCGCCACCGGGCTCATCAAGGCCATCCCCGGCGATCTCTACGAGGCCGCGGCGCTGCAGGGGGCGGGGCCGATCCAGACCTTCCGCCACGTGACCGCGCCGCTCATCATCCGGCCGCTCACGCCGCTGCTCATCTCGTCCTTCGCGTTCAACTTCAACAACTTCGTCCTCATCTCCCTCCTCACCGGCGGGCGCCCGGACTTCCTCGACGCGCGCGTCCCGGCGGGCACGACCGACATCCTCGTCTCGTACACGTACCGGATCGCCTTCCAGGACTCGGGACAGCAGTTCGGCCTGGCCGCCGCGATCTCGACCGTCATCTTCGCGATCGTGGCCGGGCTCTCGATCGTCAACCTCCGCCTCACCCGCGGCCGGGTCGAGGGGCAGCCGCGGTAGGAGGCAGGACATGGCCATCGTACAGGGCAAGGGTCACAAGTGGCGGCTCCTGGCGGCGCACGCCGGGCTCCTCGCCATGTGCGCCCTGGTGCTGTTCCCGCTGCTCATGGTGGTCTCGATCTCGCTCCGCCCCGGGAACTTCGCGACGGGCGACATCATCCCGAAGGAGATCAGCCTCGAGCACTGGAAGCTCGCGCTCGGGATCCCGTACACCACACCCGACGGCCGCGTGGTCGAGCCGCCGTTCCCGGTGCTCCGCTGGCTCTGGAACTCCACCAAGATCGCCGCGATCTCGGCGTTCTTCACGGTGATCCTGTCCACCACCGCCGCGTTCGCCTTCGCGCGCATGCAGTTCCGCGGGAAGAACCCGCTCCTCAGCTCGATGCTGCTCCTGCAGATGTTCCCGCCCGTGCTGGCGCTCGTCGGCATCTTCGCGATCTTCGACACGATCGGGAACTTCGTCCCGGCGCTCGGCGTCGAGTCGCACTGGGCGGTGATCCTGGCGTACGTCGGCGGGATCGCCCTGCACATCTGGACGATCCGGAGCTACTTCTACACGATCCCCGTCGAGATCGAGGAGTGCGCCAAGGTCGACGGCGCCACGCACGCGCAGTCCTTCCTCTACATCCTCCTGCCGATGGCGGTGCCGATCCTGATGGTCGTCTTCGTGCTCGCGTTCATCGGCTCGATGATCGAGTACCCGATCGCCTCGATCCTGCTCCGCCAGGTGGACCACCTCACGCTCGCGGTCGGCTCGCGGTACTTCCTGTACGAGCAGAACTACCTCTGGGGCGACTTCGCCGCGGCGGCGGTGCTCTCGGGCATCCCGATCACGGTCGTGTTCCTGCTCGCGCAGCGGTGGATCGTGTCGGGGCTGACGGCGGGGGGCGTGAAGGGCTGACAGGACGCCGTCCAGCGGAAGCGACTCACATGCCGCTCACTATCGAAGGGCGAGCGGACCGGGTGGACCGTACGCCGCCTCCGAGCCTCCGCCCGGCCCCCGCTCGCTACCTCGGGCGCGCGGCGGGGTCTCGGTACGCGCGCGGATTCCGCTGGAGCGGCGCTGCGCGCCCTCGGTGTACCGCTCCGCGGGGGCCGGGCTCCAGCGCTGCGGCGGCTACAACGCTCGCGAGCCAGGTCCAACCGCCAGCGCGCGGACGCGGGCAGCGAGCGGAGCGGAGGCCGCGACGAGTGGGACGCCTCGAGCCCGCCCATCGGCACCGTCACGAGGGCGGGGCCAGCCCTGCGCCGACCGACGGAGCGCAGCGCGCCCGAGACCACGTCTCCAGTACGGCCGCCGATGCAATTTGCGGGACGGCGACGCGAGGGTCGACCGCCGCACAGCACGGCACCCGCCAACGAGCGTGCCGGCCCGCACGGAATTGCAGTGGCCTCCCGTGCACGCGGAACCGTCGTCAGTACTGCGCCGCTCCAGGCCGCGCGGAGCGATGGAGGGCGCCGCAGGGCTGGACCCGTCCCACGCGGCACCTCCGCGGATCTCGCCGCCTGCTCGAGGCGTCTCGGGCGGAGCAACGAGCGGAGCGAGCGGGGCGAGGCCGCGGCAGCTCGCCCTTCGACAGGCTCAGGGCGAGCGG
>DASPMI010000153.1:0-50427 GCA_035627135.1 Anaeromyxobacter sp.
CTGTGATCTCTGTGACTACAAGCGCGGCCGCACCCGCCCGGTTCCGATAGCGCCCGACCCCGCCCGCATCCCTTCGCCCCAGGACGGGAAAAACGCGCGGCCGGTGTAACATCGGGGGTCATGGGGTCCTTTCACGCGCGGAACGGCCCGGGTGAGCTGCTCGCCCGCTACAGCTTCCTCGAGCCACTCCTGGAAGGACGCAGGGTGCTGGAGGTCGGGGCCGCGCGCGACACCGACGGCGCCTCGGCGCTGTTCCTGGCCGAGCGCGGCGCGGCGGCGGTGCTCTCGGTCGAGTCGAGCGACGACGCCCTGGCCGCGGCGCGCCGCGCCGGCCATCACCCGTTCGTCCAGTTCCACGCCCTCGAGCTCTCGAGCCTCAAGCCCGGCACGTTCGACCTGGTCCTGCTCACCGACGGCAGCGGCCTCGCCGACGCGCCCGAGCAGCTCGCGCTCTTCCGCCGGCTGCTCGCGCCCGGCGGCCGCCTCGTGACGGCGATCCCCGCGGGCGGCGCCGGCCTCCCCGAGCTCGCCGGCGAGCCGCCGCGCGCCGGCGACGCGCCGCCGTACGAGGCGTTCGTGAACGCGCTCGCCGACCACTTCCCGCTCGTCGAGGTCGCCGCGCAGACGGCGACGGTCGGCTGGGTCTTCGGGCTCCCGTCCGAGGACGAGCCCGACATCGCGATGGACGGCTCGCTCGCCGGGACGCCGGACACGACGAGCTACGTGGCCATCGCCGGCGAGGAGCCGACGGGGCTCTCCGGCTTCACGGTGGTGGCGCTCCCGGTCGCGCCGCTCGTCGAGGCGGCGCGCGCCCGGTTCCAGGACGGCGCCGCGGCCGCGGCCGCCGAGGCGAAGATCGCCGAGGCCGAGGAGCGCGCCGCGCGCGCGGAGCGGCGGATCGCGGAGGCGGCGGCGGAGGCCGAGGCGCGGAGCGAGACCGCGGCGGCCGAGGCCGAGGCGCGCGTCGCGCAGGCCGAGGCGATGCGCTCGATGACGGAGGAGGCGCTCGCGGGCGAGCGGTCCCGGGTCGCCGAGCTCGCCGCGGCGCTCGCGGCGCTCGAGGTGGATCGCGACGCCGCCCGGCACGCGCGGGAGACCGCGGTGGCCGAGATGGAGGCGCTCCGCGCCGAGCGCGAGGCCGCGATCCGCGCCCGCGACGCCGCGCGGGCCGAGGCCGAGGCGGCGCTCGCCGAGCGCGACCACGCCGTGGAGGTGCAGCGGCAGCGGGACGCCGAGCGCGAGACGATCCTGCGCGAGCGCGAGGTCGCGCGCTCCCGCGAGCTCGAGGCGCAGCGGTCGCGCGAGGTCGCGCTGGCCGAGGCGGTGGTCCTCGGCGAGTCCCTGGCGCGCTCCGAGGCGCTCGCCACCGAGCTGGGCCGCGACCGCGACGCGGCGATCGCCGCGCGCGACGAGGTGATGGCCGAGGCGGGCGAGCTCCGGATGGCGCTCGACGAGGCGCGGCTCGCGAACGGCGCCCTCGAGGAGCAGCTCCAGCGGGCGCGCGCCGAGCTGGCCCGGCTCGCGGGGCGGGCGCAGGAGGCCGACGCGGCGGCGGGCGCGAGCGCGGGCGCGGCGGCACGCCTGCGGGAGCTCGAGGAGCAGCTCGAGGCCGAGAAGGCCGGCGCCTTCGAGCTCCGCGCGGCCCTCGATCGGGCCCAGGCCGCCGGCGCGACGCGGGACCAGGAGCTCGAGGCCGCGCGCGCCGCGCGGGCGATGGCCGAGGAGGAGCGGGCCCGCCTCGAGGCGGCGATCGCCGAGCACCGGACCGGCTCGCTCGAGTCGGACGCGGCGCTCCGGGCCGCCCGCGCCGAGGCGCAGGCGGCGCGCGCCGCGCTGGAGGCGGCCCTCGACCGCGCGACGCAGGCCGAGAACCGGAACTCCGAGCTCGAGGAGGCGCTGGAGCGGAGCGCGTCCGCCGCCGCCCAGGCCGGCGAGCTGGAGCAGGCCGCGGCCCGCGTCCGGAGCCTGGAGGCGGAGCTCGGACGGCTGCCGGCGCTCGAGGAGGCCGCGGCGCGCGTGGCGGGCCTGGAGGCGGAGGTCGCGCGGCTCGCCCGGTTCGAGGAGGCCGCGGCCCGCGTGCCCGCCCTCGAGGCCGAGGTGGCGCGGCTCGCCGGGCTCGAGCACGGGGCCGGGGCGCCCGGGCTCGGCGGCGACGGGGCCCACGTGGCGGAGCTCTCGGGCGAGCTCGCGTCGGCGCTCGCGCGCATCAAGCAGCTCGAGGAGATCGCCGGCCAGGTGCCCGCCGCCGAGGAGGAGCTCGTCGCGCTGCGCACGGAGCTGGAGCGGGTCCGCGCCGGCGACGGGCCGCGCGTGGCCGAGGCGGAGGCGGCGCGCGAGAAGGCGGCCGAGGAGGTCGAGGAGCTCGAGGCCCAGGTCGCCGAGCTCGCCGCCGCCCGCGAGAACGCCGAGAAGAAGCTGGCCGAGCTGAAGGAGAGCGCGGACAAGAAGGTCGCCGACGCCCGGCGCGTCGCCTACGAGGCGGCCGCGAAGGCCGAGGCCGCGCGGCGGGACGCCGAGGCCGCGCGCAAGGAGCTCGCGGAGCTCCAGGGGACCGCCGCGGGCGCCGCCGACACGGCGCGCGAGTGGGCCCAGGTGCGGGAGGCCCTCGAGGCGCGCGTGGCGGAGCTGCAGGCGCGGCTCGAGGCGGAGGAGGAGCGGAGCGGGATCCTCTCGGCCCAGGCGGCCGAGGCGCGCGCGCAGCTCGAGAGCCTCGCGCAGCGCGCGCCCGAGGCGGACGCGGAGGAGCGGCTCCGCGCGGCCGAGGCGCGGGCCGAGGACCTCGCGCGCCGCGCGGTGTCGGCGGAGGCGCGGGCGCGCGAGCTCGACGCGGTCGCGGCGGTCGGCGTGCCCGACGGCGGGGCCGGGCCGGGGGACGAGGCGCTCCGGGGCGAGCTCGCGGAGCTCAAGGCGTCGCGCGAGCTCCTCGAGAAGGAGCTCGCGTCGGTGCGCAACGCGGCCGACTCCGCGGAGGCGTCCGCGGCGGAGCTCGCGGCGGAGCTCCAGGCCGTCCGGTGGGAGAAGGACGAGCTCGAGCAGAAGCTCCAGGCCGGAGCAGGTGACGCCGCGGGCGCGGGCACGAGCCCGGACGCGGCGAGGCTCCGCGACGAGCTCGCGGAGCGGATGGCGGAGCTGGCGCTCGCGAAGCGCGAGCTGGAACGGCTCGAGGCGGTGATCGCGTCGCTCTCGATCCGGACCGAGGTCCCCGAGGCAGGGGACGCCGCGCTCCAGGCGCAGCTCACGGAGGCCCTCCAGCGCGCCGCGGACGCGGAGGCGGCCCTCGGCGCGGCCCGGGTCGGCAACGCCGGCGATCACGCGGAGGCGCTCCGGCGCGCCACCCAGGAGCGCGACGCCGTCGCCGCCCAGCTCGCGGAGCGGGACGGCAAGATCGCCCGGCTCCAGCGCGAGGTGGCCGACAAGACCGAGCGGCTCGGCCGGCTGGCCAAGGAGCTCGGCGAGCTCAAGGCCAAGGGATTGGGGAAGATTTTCCGGTAGGATTGTTGCCGACATTGCACCGCGCGTGGAGATTGGACGCGCTCCCGGTGCGAGTGCGTGCTGTCCCCACCCCGCGTTGCTTCCCGTCCCCTCCGGATCGGTCTATCGTTCGTAGCCGTGAGCGAGACACGGCGTTACGAGCGGATCGAGATCGAGCTCCCCTGCCGTCTCTACATCCCCGGCGGGCCCGAGGGGCTCAAGTTCGAGGCGTACTGCACGTCCCGCAACCTGGGCCTCGGGGGCACGTTCGTCGCCTCGAGCTTCCTGCTGCGGCAGGGGCTCGAGCTGTTCATCGAGCTCGGCCTGCCGGACGGCCCGCTCGCGATCCGCTCGCAGGTCGCGCACACGGTGGCGATCGACGATCCGGAGTTCGCCACCGGCATGGGCATCGAGTTCCTCGACGTCGACGCCCACGGCCGCGAGACGCTGCTCCGGTACTTCACGCCCGTCCGCTACCAGAGGTTCTACGACGGGTTCGTCACGGAGTTCCCGCACCTCAAGAAGGACATGCCGCTGCGGGACATCTCCCTCCTCCTGAACCTCTGGGAGGAGTGGAAGATCCGGAACGAGGGCGGCCCCGCCTCGACCGCCTCGGGCGCGCCCGAGGCGCCGCTCCGGCTGCCCGCCGGGAAGCGGCCGCCGTACGAGGACCAGACCGCCCGCGAGTTCGCCGCGCGCGAGCACGTCGGCCGCTCGCAGCGGACGAAGAAGCCCTGAGCCGCGCGCCGGCGCGTTCGCGCGCGCCGGGCGTCCGCCACGCCCCTGACGTCCCGCGCGCCGGGGATTCACGCACCGTGCAGCCCGCCCGATGATTCGGGGCGGGAGGTGTTGGATGCGGATCGTCGCGCGCTGCGCGCTCCAGACCGTCGCCGCCGCCGCCCGGGCCGATGGGCCTCACCTGGCGCGGCGTCGAGGTGGAGCTCGAGAGCGCGCAGCGCGGGCGGCGCATCCACATCCGCGCCACCTCGCACGTGCTGCAGGGCGCGGGGCAACACGCGGCCATCGTCACCGGCGCGCAGGGTCCGGTGGAGGACTGGGCCGCGCTCGCGGGCTGGCTCCCGCGCCTGCGCGACGCGATCCGCCTCACGGATCCCTCGGCGGCGACCGGCGCGATGAAGAACGCGCTCCCGCGCGGCATCCGGCACGACGAGATCTACGGCGCGTACAACCGCGCCTGGACGGCGCGCGGCGTCTCGAGCGACCTCCTCTCGAAGGCGCGGCGCGAGGGGACGAGCGGGTACGTCCGCATGGAGGACCCGTCAATCGGCCGGATCTGGGAGCTGCCGCTCGAGGCCTACGACGCGGGCCGCGGCGGGTTCCGGAACCCCGTCCGGCCGGACGAGCTGCTCGCCGAGACGGATCGATAGCCCGGCCTCACCCGCTCCGCACCGCGCCGCCCTCCACGCGCCACCGCGTCGCCGTCACCCGCTCCGCGAACCGCGCGTCGTGCGTCACCAGCAGGAGCGCCCCGGGATAGGCCGCGAGCGCCTCCTCGAGCCGCTCGATCGTGGGCAGGTCGAGGTGGTTCGTGGGCTCGTCGAGGACGAGGACCCACGCGTGCCGGCCGAGGCCGAGCGCGAGCAGGAGCTTCCGCGCCTCGCCGGGCGAAGGATCCGCGGAGGCGAGGAGCCGGGCGGGATCGGTGCCGAGGGCGGCGACGAGCGAGAGGACGCGGCCGCGGACCTCGGCGGGCAGGGCGCGGACCTCGGCGAGGAGGCGCGCGCCGTCGCCGCGGAGGAGCTCCTGCGGGAGATGGAGGACGCGGTCGGCCGGGAGGGTGGACCGCGCGAGCAGGGCCTGGAGCAGGGTGGTCTTCCCGGCGCCGTTCCCGCCCTGGACCCAGACGCGGTCGTCGCGGCGGAGCGCGACCTGCACGTCCCGGAGCACGGCGGCGTCGCCGGCGCGCAGCTCGGGCGCGTCGAGCGAGAGCAGGACCGGGCGCGGCGCGCGCTCGTAGCCGAGGAACACGGAGCGGCCGAGGTCCCGCAGCGCGGGCGCGTCGGAGACGGCCCGCTCGGCCTCGTGCGCGGCGGTGAGCAGCCGGTGGACCTTCGCGCCGCGCTTGTTCTCCACCCAGTTGCCCTTGAGCCCCTCGCGCCGCGTCCACGCGCGCTCCGCGCTCTCGGCCTCGCGGCGCGCCGCCACGAGCTGCGCGCGGGCCCGCCGCGCCTCGGCCTGGGCGGCGGCGCGCCGGTCCCAGGCCTCCTCGCGCTCGGCCTCCCAGAGCGCCCGCGCCGCGCCGTACGGGTGCGCGTACATCCGGAGCGCGCCGGCGTCGAGCCGCAGCGTCCGCGGCGCGAGCGCCTCGAGGAGCGCGCGGTCGTGCGACACGAGGACGCCGACGCCGCGGAACGTGCGGAGCCCGTCGAGCAGGAGCGCGCGCCCCTGGGCGTCGAGGTGGTTCGTCGGCTCGTCCACGAGGAGCACGTCTGGCTCCGCGAACAGCGCCGCGCCGAGCTGCCAGCGCTTGCGCTCGCCGGGGGAGAGCGTCTCCCAGCGCGCGAGCGACGCGGGGTCGAGCGCGAGCGCTGCGCGCAGGCGGTGGGCGCGCCGGTCGTCCGCCGCAGCGAGCGCGGGCGCGTCGCCGGGCTCGTCCACCGTCTGCGGGCAGAGGACGACCCGCGCGCGCGGCGGCTCGAGCCGTACGGCGCCGGCGATCGGCGCGAGCGCGCCCGCGACGAGGCGGAGGAGCGTGGTCTTGCCCGCGCCGTTCTCGCCGACGAGCGCGGTCCAGCCGGGCTCGAGGCGCGCGTCGGCGTCGGTGAGGATGGGTGCGGAGTCGTCGAACGCGAACGAGACCCGCTCGAGGCGGAGGGACGGCATGGAGTGCTCCGGGATCGAGGCCGGCGTGCGACGAGCGTCGCGCGCGGCAGGGACGGCCCGTCACCGGCGGGAGCCGGGCGGGGGCGGTCGATCTCTCAGGAGCGGAGTTCCATGGTCGCACCGGGTGGCGGTGCGGGTTTGCTTCTATCGAGGCCGCGTACGTTTCGCAAGCCGGGTCATCATGCCGCGAGATCCGCTCGCGGATCCGCGGTGGTATGGGGGCGCCGCCCGCGGGCGGCTGGCGGAGCAGACTCGACGCTCCGCTCCCGTGAAAGGAATCGACGCCATGAAGAAGCTGAGCCTCTCGTTCACCGTCGCCGCGCTTTCACTCCTCGTCGCATGCACGGACAAGGCGAAGGCGCCCGCCGAGGCCGCCGTGCAGGCGGCCGACCAGGCGCTCGCCTCGCTGACGGACCTGCCCCGGAAGTACATGCCCGCCGAGACGCAGGCGCTGGAGCAGTCGGTCGCCGCCGCCAAGGAGCTCCTCGCGAAGAAGGACTACAAGGGCGCGCTCGCCGCGGCCGGCGAGATCCCCGCCAAGGCGAGCGCCGTCGTCGCCGCGGCCACGGACAAGCACAACGCCATCATGGCCGCGTGGGGCGAGGCCTCCGGGCCGCTGCCGCAGATGATCGCCGCGATCAAGGGCCGGCTCGAGCCCCTCGTGAACGCGAAGAAGCTCCCCGACGGCATGCAGCAGAGCGCGGTCCAGGAGGCGCAGGCGGGCGTCGCGGAGATCGAGACCGGCCTGGCCGAGGCGCAGGCGCAGGCCAACGGGGGCGACTACCCGGCCGCGACCGCGAAGGCCGCCGACCTCAAGGCGCGGGCGATGGCGCTGATCGAGTCGCTCGGGATGTAGCCGCGCCTCGCGCACGGCGACCTGGGCCCGTTCGCGCGAGCCCGGGTCGCTGGTGCCTCCGGGACCGTCACTCGTCCGCGCCGGGCCGAGGAGATATCCTCCTCGCCCATGTCCGTCCGCCGGTGGCTGGTTCCCGTGGTCCTGCTCGTCCTCTTCGCCGCCATCGCGGCCGGCCTCCACGCCACGCGCGAGCTCGACGCCGCCCCGGCGCCCCCGGGAGGCGGCGAGGCCGAGGGTCGGCCGGGAGCCGAGGCCGGCGCGGAGGCGCGCGCGGCGGGCCCCTCGAAGCCGCCCGCGGCGGACGGCGCGCGGAACCGGCGCCGGCAGCGGCCGTTCGACCTGCAGGTGCTCCTCACCGCGCGGCGGTTGCCGGCGCTCGCCGAGTCGCCGGAGGAGGTCGAGCTGGCCGAGCAGGCGCAGCGGCTCGCGGACCACGCGGTGGACCTCGCCTTCCACGACACGCTCCAGCGGATCGCCGAGGACCCGCCGGAGCCGACCCCGGAGCTGCGCGCGCTGGCCGAGACGAAGGCGCGCGCGGCGGCGGCGCTCGCCGCGGCGCAGGCCCAGGCCGAGGCGCTCGCGCGGGCGCAGGAGGAGGGCGGCGCCGCGGCGCCGGGGCCGGGGCAGGTGGAGCTCGCGCGGGCGCGGGTCGAGCTCGCGCGCGACGAGCTGGACGACGCCTCCGACGCGCTCGCGCGCGCGGGCGGCGACCCGCAGGCGCGCATCGAGCGGCTCCGGGCCCAGTACGAGGCCGCGCAGAAGGTGCCCGCCGCGGCGCCGGCCGGGCCGCCTCCGGCGTCGCGCGGGAGGGGCAGCCTGCTCGAGCGCCTGCGCGCGTGGTCGGCGCAGCGCGCGAAGGTGGCAGCGCTGGAGGAGGCGCGCGCCGAGGTGCTCGCGCGCATCCAGGCGATGGAGCAGCGGCGCGAGCGGGTGACGAAGCGGATCGCGGAGGCGGAGGCGCTCGAGCGGAAGGCGCTCGGGGCGGCGACGGCCGCGGTGGACGCGGGGTCGAGCCCGGCGGCCCAGGTCGAGCCCGCCGCGGCCTCGGCCGAGCACGCCGGCGCCGTGCGCCGGCTCGCCCGCGATCGCCGGCGCCTGAACGGCCTCGCCCGGCGGCTCCAGGATCACCAGGAGCTCGCGGACGTCTACGCCGACTGGTCGGCGATCGCGGGCGCGCAGGCGCGCTCCGGGCTGCACCGCGTCCTGCAGCGTGGCGTCTGGGTGCTCGTGGCGCTGGCGTTCGCGTGGCTCGCGTCGCGCCTCGTCGAGCGCTCGTTCGGGAAGCAGGTCGAGGGCGACGTCCGCGCCGGGACGCTCCACGGCGTGGTGCGGGTCGCGGTCGGGTTGGCCGCGGCGCTCGCCATCCTGCTCATCGCCGTCGGCGCTCCCAGCCAGGCGACCACGATCGTCGGCCTCGCCGGCGCGGGCCTCACCGTCGCGCTCCGGAACTTCATCGTCGCCTTCTTCGGCTGGTTCGTGCTGATGGGGCGGAACGGCATCCGCGTCGGCGACTGGGTGGAGATCAAGGGCGTCGGCGGCGAGGTGGCGGAGATCGGCCTCCTCCACACCGTGCTCCTCGAGACCGGGAGCTGGAGCGACGCCGGGCACCCGACCGGCCGGCGCGTCTCGTTCGTGAACAGCTTCGCGGTCGAGGGGCACTACTTCAACTTCACCTCCTCGGGCCAGTGGATGTGGGACACGCTCCCGGTCCTCGTGCCGCTCGGGCAGGACCCGTACCCGGTCCTCGACGGCGTGCAGCGGCTGGTCGAGAAGGAGACCCAGGAGAACGCGAAGCTCGCCGAGCAGGAGTGGCGGAAGACCACCTCGCGGTACCGGGTGCGGACCTTCTCGGCGGTGCCGGGCATCAACGTCCTGCCGACCGCGAACGGCGTGCAGCTCGACGTCCGGTACATCACCCGGGCGCACGAGCGCCACGACACCCGCCGCCGGCTCTCGCACGCCGTCGTCCAGCTCATGCACGGGAAGCGGGAGGCGGGGTGAGGGGGACGGAGCTCCCGCCGCGGCGACCGCCTCCGCCCGACGGCAGCCCGCTCCAGGGCCGATCGCTCGCGCTCGTCCGCGCGCTCTCCGAGCAGGCCCTCTCGCGGGCCGCGGGGGCGCCGCTCGTCCCCGGAAACCGCCTCCGGCTCCTCCGCGACGCGACGGAGGGCTACCCCGCGTGGCTCGCCGCCATCGAGGGCGCGCGCCGCTCGATCCACATGGAGTCCTACATCCTCGCCGCCGACGCCGTCGGCCGCCGCTTCGCCGAGGCGCTCGTCGCGGCGGTCCGGCGCGGCGTGCAGGTCCGGATCCTGTACGACTGGCTCGGCGATCGCGGCGAGGCGGGCCGGCGGTTCTGGCGGCGGCTCGCGGCGGCGGGCGTCGAGGTCCGCTGCTTCAACCCCTTCCGGCTCGACGCCCCGCTCGCCTGGCTCCGCCGGAACCACCGAAAGTCGCTCGTGGTGGACGGGCGGCTCGCCCACGTGACCGGCCTCTGCATCGCCGCGCGCTGGGCCGGCGCGCCCGAGCGCGGAGTTCCGCCCTGGCGCGACACCGGCGTCGAGCTCGAGGGGCCGGCGGTCGCCGACGTGGCCGACGCGTTCGCCGCGACCTGGGCGGAGGCGGGGCCGCCGCTGCCGCCGGAGGACGCGCCCGGGCCGGAGGATCTCCCGCCCGCCGGCGACGTGGCGCTCCGCGTCGTCGCGACGGAGCCCGCGACCGCGGGCCTCTACCGGCTCGACCAGCTCGTGGCGGCGCTGGCGCGGCGGCGGCTGTGGATCACCGACGCGTACTTCGTGGGCGTGCCCTCGTACGTGCAGGCGCTCCGCGCCGCCGCCCGCGACGGCGTGGACGTGCGGCTGCTCGTGCCCGGCACGAGCGACCTCGGCATCGTGAAGCGCCTCGGCGTCGCCGGCTACCGGCCGCTGCTCGCGGCGGGGGTCCGGGTCTTCGAGTGGAACGGCCCGATGCTCCACGCGAAGACCGCGGTGGCGGACGGGCTGTGGGCGCGCGTCGGCTCCTCGAACCTCAACGTGGCGAGCTGGATGGGCAACTGGGAGCTCGACGTCGCCGCCGAGGACGCGGGGTTCGCGCGGACGATGGAGGACGTGTTCGAGGAGGACCTCGGGAACGCGACCGAGCTCGTGCTCGGCGCGGGGCGCGGCCTCGCCGCCCACGCGCCGCCACACCCGGGCGCGCGGCGGCGCAAGCGCGAGGGCGCCGCGGTGGCGGCCGCGGGCGTGCTGCGGCTCGGGAGCGCCGTCGGCGCCGCGCTCGGCGGCCGCCGGGTGCTGGGCCCGTCGGACGGGAGCGCGCTCGGCTGGGCCGGCGTCGTCCTCCTCGCGGCGGCCATCGTGACGGTGCTCTTCCCGCGCGCGGTGCTCGTCCCGGTGATCGCGCTCCAGCTCTGGTTCGGCGTGACGCTCCTCGCGCAGGCGATCCGGATGCGGCGGGCGCGCAGGCGGGCGAGGAGCGCGTCGCGCGGCGGCCCGCCCGAGAGCGAGCCGCCGCGCGGGGATTGAAGCCCGCGCCGGGGCGCGGGATCAGTAGCGGTTGACGGCGTAGCTGGCGCCGACCTGGATGTCGTCCTCGGTGAAGCAGTCGCCGTCCACTCCGGGGAGGTACGTGGCCCGTCGCGTCCAGTACTGCGTGCCGTCCCCGAACTCCTGCGTCACGCACGCGCGGACCTCGTCGTCCGCGGTGAGCCAGAGCCCGTCCTCGCCCGGATCGTCGTAGCTGACCTGGCGGTCCCACGAGTCCCACTTCGAGTGATCGTTCCCCTCGAGGTACGTGTTCTCGACCCAGGCGCCGAACCAGTCGACCCCGATCACGTCATCCGCCGTGTACCACTGCCCGTCCTCGCCGGGCTCGAGATAGGCGACGCGGCGCGTCTCGGCGCCGTTCTCGTTGAGCACGCGCAGGTAGTAGCGGGACTGGACGTCGTCGTCGGTGCTCCACTGGCCGTCGGCGCCGGGCGCGGCATAGACGGCGTTGATCCGCTCGTCGCCGTTCACGACGACGTTGAATTGCTCCCGGCTCGCGATCACGTCGTCCGCCGTGCCCCAGCGGCCGTCGGTCCCCGGACCGCTCGTGCTGAACCCCTCGTCCATGCCGGGCTGGTAGAACCCACCGGCCGGGACGTCGTCCGCGGTGAACCAGAGCCCGTCCACCCCCGCGCCCTGCGAGCTGTACCAGTGCTCGCGGAAGGCGTCGCCGTTCGCCTGGAAGATGACGTGGTTGTAGTTGCCCACGACGTCGTCGTCCGTGCCGAACTGGCCGTCGCCGCCCGGGTCGTAGCTGTGAACGCGGCGCGTGGACTTCGCGAACCGCTCGCCTTCCGGCCCATCCGAGCCGCCGCCGCCGCAGGCCACCGTGATCGCTGTCATCAGCGCGCCGGCCAGCAGCCAACCCCCCAACCTCGTCCAGCCTCGATTCCTCGTGTGCATGTGATGCCTCCCTCGTCCCAAGTGAGCCGAACAGCTCAGGTCGCGGCGCGGACTTGCGCCGTCGCCGCGCGTCGCGAGATGAGGAGGCGAGGATAACCCGGTTCGTGACAGGCGCGGACCTCCTCGAGCGAGCCTGGCCTGGAGGCGTCCGGGAGGTACAGGCGGTGAGCACGGGCCGGACGAGCCCTGACGCGCGCCGGGACTCGCGGTCGCTGGCGTATGATCCCGGCATGCGATCGCTCCGACCCGGCGCCGTCTCTGCGGTCGCGGTCACGGCGATCGTCGCCGCCTTCGTCGCGCTCTCGTGGTGGGAGCTGCGTGACGAGTCCCCGACCTACGACGAGGGCCCGCACCTCGCCGCCGCCTACACGGCCCTGCGGCTCGGCGATCACCGGCTCGTGACCGAGCAGCCTCCGCTCGGGCGCCGCGTGGCCGCGATCCCGCTGCTCCTCGACACCGTCCGGCTCCCGGCGCCCGGACCGGCCTGGGAGACCGCCGATCATTTCCGGTACGGCTTCGCGTTCCTGTTCCAGAGCGGGAACGACCCGGAGCGCCTGCTCTCGCGGGCGCGGTGGGCGATGCTGTCGTGGGGCCTCCTGCTGATCCTGTCGGTGTACGGCGTGGCGCGGCGCCTCTTCGGGCCGCGCGGCGGGCTCGTCGCGCTCGCGGCCGCGGCGTTCAACCCGAGCATCCTCGGGCACGCGCACCTCGTGACCACGGACGTGCCCCCCGCGGCGCTCGCGTTGCTCGCGGTCGTGGCGTTCCAGGGCTGGCTCGAGCGGCCGGGCCTGCTCCGGGCGGCCGCCGCGGGCGTCCTCGCGGGCGGCGCCGTCGCGACCAAGCTCTCGGCGCTGGCCCTCGGCCCCGTGTTCGCCGTGCAGCTCGCCCTCGCCGCCCGCTCCCGGGTCCGCCGCGGCGGCGGGGACCCGGAGGTGTCCGGCGCGGTGCGGGGATGGTGGAGCGCGCGGCGCGCCGGCGAGCTGGCGGCGATCGGCCTGCTCGCGTACGCGACGATCTGGGGCGCGTACGGGTTCCGGTACGCGCTGTCTCCCGATCCCGGGTACGACCCGGTCGCGCACATGCAGTACGGGACGCGGGAGCTGCCCTCCGCGCTCGCCTGGCTCGCGTCCCGCCGGCTCCTCCCCGAGGCGCTCCTGGTCGGGCTGGCGGAGCTCGGCGCGCACGCGCAGGCGGGGCACCCCGGGTTCGCGATGGGCATGGACTCGCACCGCGGGTGGTGGTGGTACCTCCCGTTCGCGTTCCTGGTGAAGAGCCCCGTGTCCCTGCTCGCCCTCGTCGCCGCCGGCGCCGCCGCGTGGAGGCGGAGCCGCGCGCCCCCGGGCTGGGGCGCGGCGATCGCCGCCGCGGCGGCCGTGTTCACCGTGTCCGCGGCGATGAGCCCGCTCGCCATGGGCATCCGCCACCTGTTCCTCGCCTTCCCGTTCGCCTTCGTGGCCTGCGGCGCGGCCGCGACCCTCGTCGAGGGCCGGGGACGCTGGGTGCGGGCGGGCGTCGCCGCGCTCGTCGTTGGCCTCGTCGTGGAGTGCCTGGCCGAGAGCCCCTTCCACCTCGCGTACTTCAACGCGCCGACGCTCGCGCTCGCGCCACGGGAGCGCGTCCTCACCGACAGCAACCTGGACTGGGGCCAGGATCTGAAGCGGCTGAAGCGGTACCTGGACGCGCACGGGATCCCGCAGGTGAAGCTCGCCTACTTCGGCATGGCCAGCCCGCGGCGGCTCGGGCTGCGGCACGAGACGCTCGCGACGCACCTCGCGCTGTACCCGAGCCTCGAGCCCGAGTGGCCGGCCGCCTCCGGCGTCGAGCCGGGGGACCTCGTCGCGCTGAGCGCGTACTGCACGTACGGATGCCCCGCGCTCGAGCGGCTCGTGACCGGGCGGGGCGAGCTCGTCGCCACCGTGGGTCGCTCGATCCGGCTCTACCGCATCCGCGGCCCCTGACCGGGCGAGCCCGGCGCCGGAACGCTCCGCTCCGTGTGCTAGGCTGCAGCGCGCGCATGGACGCGCCGCGCCCCACGGCCTCGAACGCGACCTCGGCGGAGCCCGCCGTCGCGCCGCTCGACGCGCGGGTCCTCTCGCACTACCCGCAGATCCGCGAGCTCCGGCGCGGCGGGATGCCGTTCCCCCGCACCGCGATCCTCTACCCGGTGTACGGCTGCAACCTGCGCTGCCCGGCGTGCGAGTACGCCGCGGACAACGAGGGCGGGCCCGCGCAGCTCCCGCTCGGGCGCTGGCGCTCCCTCCTCGACGAGCTCGCGCGCGCCGGCGTCCAGGGCGTCGAGCTGTGCGGCGGGGGCGAGCCGCTGCTCCACCCGGGGCTCGTGGACGCGGTGCTCCACGGCGCGCGGGCGGGGCTCCGCTTCGGCCTGCTCACGAACGGGACGCTGGTGAGCGAGCGGTTCCTCGCGGAGGGGCTCCCGCACTTCGCGTACGTGCGCGTCACGATCGACGCCGCGACGGCGGAGACCTACGCGAAGGTACGCCCCGGCCCGGCCCGCTGGGACGAGGTGCTCGACAACTGCCGCCGGCTGCTCGCCGCGCGCCGGCCGGGGACCGAGGTCAGCCTGAAGGTCCTCGTCGATCGGGTGAACCGCGGCGAGCTCGGCGCCGCGGTCGACCTCGCGCGCGGCCTGGGCGCGAGCTCGATCCAGTTCAAGGCGGCGCGCGAGAGCGCCGCGGCGCTGCGGCCCGAGGAGGCCGACGAGGTGGAGCGCCGGATCGCGGCGCTCCGGGAGGCCGCCGCGCCGTTCCCGGTGCGCGGGAGCGTGACGAAGCTCGCGCTGCGCCGCCGCTGCGAGCTGAGCCCGTTGCAGACGACGATCGACGCGCGCGGCGACGTCTTCGTCTGCTGCTACTTCACCCACCGGCGCGAGCGGCATCGGATCGGCAACGTGCTGACCCGGCCGTTCGCGGAGACGTGGGGGAGCCCGCTGCACCGCCGGGTCCTCGCCGAGCTGCGGCCGGACGAGTGCAGCGTGTTCGACTGCCGGTTCATCCGGTACCACGCGGTGCTGGACGCCTGGGAGGGGCCGCGGCGGGACGGCCTTGCCTTCATCTGATCCCGACGCCCGCCTTGCAGCGCGCCCGCGCCGCCGTTACGGACGCAGGGTGGACCCCTCCCGCCCGCCCTCCCTCGGCCTCCGCCACGCGGCGCTCAAGGTCCGGGACCTCGCCGCCGTGGAGGCGTTCTTCACCGGTCCGCTCGGCTACCAGGTGACCTGGCGCCCCGACCCGGACAACGTCTACCTCGTGCGCGACGGCGACAACCTCGCGCTGCACCGCGCCGACGACGCGGGCCCGGGCCGCCTCGATCACCTCGGCCTCCGCGTCGAGAAGCCGGAGGACGTGGACGCCTGGGAGCGGCACCTCGACGCCGCCGGCGCCCGGATCACCGCGCGTCCGCGCGCGCACCGCGACGGCTCACGCTCGCTGTACGTCGAGGGGCCGGAGGGGATCGTGGTGCAGGTGATCTGGTGGTGAGCGGCGGTCGCCCGCGTCCCGCGAGGTCGAGCGCCTGCCGCGCCGCGGGTCGTCCGCGCGGGGCGTCCCCGACGGGGACTCCGGGCGCGTGAACTGGCGCGTGGAGCGGTGTATCCTCGTCGGACCGTATGGCCGAGGAGAACACCCGGGCGCGCATGCCCGCCCCGACGATCCCGGGTCAGTCCCGCGCCGACGAGCGCGGGGAACGGCCGATCACGTACTCGGTCGTGGTGGTGCAGGGGCCGGCCGCCGGCGCGCGCGTCGCGCTCGAGCGCGAGGTGGTCATCGGCCGGGATCCGCGCTGCGAGCTCCCGATCGGCGCGGCCGACGTGTCGCGCCGCCACGCGCGGATCGTGCCGGACGCCGACGGGCACAAGGTCGTGGACCTCGGCTCCACCAACGGCACCTGGGTGAACGGCCACCCGATCACCACCCGCAAGCTCGTGCCCGGCGACCGGATCGAGCTCGGCTCCTGCGTGCTCCGCTACCTGCGCCAGGGCGAGGCCGACGCCGAGGACCTCGCGGCGCTCGCCGACCTCGCGCGGCGCGACGCGCTGACGGGGCTCGCCAACCGGCGCGCCTTCGAGGAGGCGCTCCAGCGCGAGGTGGCCCGCGCGCGCCGGACGGGCGCGGCGCTCGCGGTCGTGGCGCTCGACATCGACCACTTCAAGCGCGTGAACGACACGCTCGGGCACGCCGCTGGCGACCTCGTCCTCGCGGAGGTCGCCGCGCGCGCGCAGCGGGCGCTCCGGGCGGAGGACCTCCTCGCCCGGATCGGCGGCGAGGAGCTCGCCGCGCTCCTGCCCGGGGCGACGCTCGCGGCCGCCGCCGAGGTGGCGGAGCGGATCCGCCGCGCGGTCGGCGACTCCGCCGTCGCCGTGGCCGCGACCACGATCGGCGTGACGGTCTCGCTCGGCTGCGCCGCGCTCGTCGACGACGAGCGCGAAGCGTCGGCGCTCCTCGCCCGCGCGGACGCCCGCCTCTACGACGCGAAGCGCGCCGGCCGCGATCGCGTCGTCTGCGCTCCGCCCGGCCACGCGCAGGCGCCGCGCTGACCCGCGCGCGCCCCGTTTCGCCTGCGCCGGACCTCCCGGCGGGTTATCCTCGCCGCTGAGTGACGCGTCGCCGGTCCGCCCTCGCCATCCTCTTCGTCATCGTCTTCGTGGACCTGCTGGGGTTCGGGATGGTGATCCCGGTGATGCCCCTGTACGCGCGGGATCTCGGCGCCTCCCAGACGTGGACCGGGCTGCTCTCGACCGGCTACTCGGCGATGCAGTTCGTCTTCGCGCCGATCTGGGGCCGCCTCTCCGATCGCGTCGGGCGCAGGCCGGTGCTGCTCGCGTCGATCTTCATGACCGCGCTCGCGTTCCTGGGCTACGGCCTCGCGGGCTCCTTCGCCGCGCTGATCGCCTCCCGGCTCTTCGCCGGCGCCGCCACCGCCAACATCGCCATCGCCCGCGCGTTCGTGGCCGACGTCACGACCCCGGAGACGCGCGCCAGGGGCATGGGCGTGATCGGCGCCGCCCTCGGCCTGGGGTTCGTGCTCGGGCCGCCGATGGGCGGCCTCCTCTCGACGCACGTGTCGCTCGCCGCGCCGGGGCTCGCGGCGGCGGCGCTCGCGGCCTTGAACGGGGTCGCGGCGTACTTCGTGCTGCCGGAGCCCGAGGAGCGCTCCGTCCGGGCGGAGGCGAGCCGGCACCCGTTCACCGCGTTCTTCCGCGAGATGGGGCTGCCCGGGATCCGCCGGCTGGTGATCGTGTACTTCCTCACCATCCTCGCCTTCAGCGCCATGGAGAGCACCTTCACGTTCCTCGCCACGGACCGCTACGACCTCGCCGAGGATCACGTCTCGTACCTGTACGGCTACATCGGGATCGTGCTCGTGATCGTGCAGGGAGGGCTCATCAGCCCGCTCACGCGGCGGTTCGGCGAGGTGAAGCTCCTCGTCGCAGGCGTGGTCATGCAGGCGCTCGCCCTCGCGGCGCTGCCGTTCATGGGGAGTCCGGCGGGGCTCTGGCTCGCGACGGCGCCGCTCGCCGCGGGGGCAGGGCTGACCCAGCCGTCGATCTCGTCGCTCCTCTCCCGGATGGCCCGGGCGGACGAGCAGGGCGGGACGCTCGGCATGGGAGAGTCGGCGGGCGCCCTCGGCCGGATCGTCGGGCCGGAGGCGGGCACCTTCACCTACGGTCAGGTCTGGCATGCGGCCCCGTACCTGGCCGGGGGCGCGCTCATGCTGGTCGCGGCGCTCGTCGGCTCGACGCTCCGCCGGCCCGCTGGCCTCCCGGCGGCGCCGCCCACAACCTAGGAGGCGGTCTCCCATGCCCGAGCTCCGCAGGGATCCGATCGTCGGTCGGCGGGTGGTCATCGCGACCGAGCGCGCGCAGCGCCCGTCCGAGCTCCCCCACGTCCCGCCCGCGGCGCGCCCGGACGGCGTCTGCCCGTTCTGCCCCGGCCACGAGGACCAGACCCCGCGGGAGGTGTACGCGATCGGCCGGGCGCACGGCGCGCCCGCGAACGGGCCCGGCTGGAAGGTGCGCGGCGTGCCGAACCGGTTCCCGGCGCTCAAGATCGAGGGCGACCTCGACCGCCAGGCCGAGGGGATCTACGACCGGATGAACGGGATCGGCGCCCACGAGGTGGTGATCGAGACCGCCGACCACGCCCGCACCCTGGAGGCGCAGAGCGCCGCGGAGATCACCGAGGTGCTCCTCGCCTTCAAGGCGCGGATCCTCGACCTCCGGAACGACGCGCGGTTCCGGTACATCCTCCTCTTCAAGAACCACGGCGCCTCGGCGGGCGCCTCGCTCGAGCACGCGCACTCGCAGCTCATCGCCCTGCCGATCGTGCCGCGGCAGGTCGTCTCCGAGCTCGAGGGCGCGCGCCGCCACTACGAGCTCAAGGAGCGGTGCATCTACTGCGACATCGTCGGCCAGGAGCGGAAGGACGCGCTCGGGAACCCGCCGTACAACTTCATGGTGCACTCGAACCCGCTCCGCGACGCGGCGAGCCCGAGCTCCCACTGGCACATCGAGATCATGCCGGCGCTCACGCACGTGGCCGGGTTCGAGTGGGGCTCGGGCGCGCACACCAACCCGGTCCCGCCCGAAGAGGCGGCGGAGCTCCTGCGCAAGGCCTCGGGGTAGGCGGACGCGCCATGGAAATTCTCTTCGTCTCCTCGGAGGTCGCCCCCTGGTCCAAGACCGGAGGGCTCGGCGACGTCGCCGGCGCCCTGCCGCGCGCGCTGGCGCGGCGCGGCCACGCCGTGACCGTGGTGAGCCCGCGCTACTACACGATCGACGTCCGCGAGGGCTTCCAGCCGCTCCACGCCGCGGTGCGGGTGCGCGGCGAGGCGACCACGCTCTGGCTCACGCGGACCGGCGGCGTCGCGTACTACTTCGTCGAGCACGACCGGTACTTCGGCTCGCGCCGCGGCCTGTACGGCGACGCGCAAGGGGACTACGGCGACAACGCCGAGCGGTTCGCGTACCTCGCGCGGGCGGCGCTCGCGGCGCCCGGCGCGCTCGGGCTCCGCCCGCGGATCGTGCACGGGAACGACTGGCAGACGGGGCTCCTGCCGTTCCTGCTCCGGCAGGAGCACGGGCAGGATCCGGCGCTCGCCCGCGCGCGCTCGGTCTTCACGATCCACAACCTCGCCTACCAGGGCGTCTTCCCGAAGGAGGTCGTGCCCGCGCTCGGCCTCCCCTGGAGCGCGTTCCGCTGGGACGCGATGGAGTTCTACGACCACCTCTCGTTCATGAAGGCGGGGCTCACCTCGGCCGACGCGATCACCACGGTCTCGCCCAACTACGCGCGCGAGATCCTGACCCCCGAGGGCGGCGCGCAGCTCGAAGGCGTCCTCCGCCACCGCGCCGCGGACGTCACCGGCATCCTGAACGGCATCGACGTCGAGGAGTGGGACCCGTCGCGCGATCCCCACCTCCCCGCGCGCTACTCGGCCGGCGCGCTCGACGGCAAGGCGGAGTGCAAGGCCGCCCTCCAGCGGGAGCTCAAGCTGCCGGTCCGGCCGGACGTGCCGCTCGTCGGGATGGTGGGCCGGCTCGCGGAGCAGAAGGGGATCGACCTCGCCGCCGCCGTACTCCCCCGGCTCGCGACGCTCGACGTGCAGGTCGCGGTGCTCGGCAGCGGGGAGCGGCGGCTCGAGAGCGTCTTCGTCCGCGCCTCCCGCGATCACCCCCAGAAGATCGCCGCGCGGATCGGCTTCGACGAGGGGCTCGCGCATCGCATCGAGGCCGGCGCCGACGTGTTCCTCATGCCGTCGCGGTTCGAGCCGTGCGGGCTCAACCAGATGTACTCGCTCCGCTACGGGACCATCCCGGTGGTGCGCGCGGTGGGCGGGCTCGAGGACACCGTCGAGGACTACGACGGGAAGGACCGCGGCACCGGGTTCAAGTTCCGGGAGTACCACCCGCGCGCGCTGTGGGGCGCGCTCCTGCGGGCGCTCGAGGTCTACCGCGACCGCGCCGCGTGGACGGCGATGATGAAGCGCGGGATGGCGCTCGACTTCTCGTGGGATCGCAGCGCGGCGGGGTACGAGGCGGTGTATCAGCAGCTCGCGGGCGGGTGAGCGCGGCGGGCTCGCATCACGCTCCGCCGGTGAACCGCTCCCCGTTCTCGAGCTTCCAGACGAGCCCGTCCGGCGCGCGGCCCCGAACGCGGACGTGGCCCTCGTGGACCCCGTGCAGGTGGTCCGCCGCGCACAGGTACGAGGACCGGATCTACGGGGACGTGCAGCTGGCGGCGCGGCGCTTCCTCCGCCCGGAACCGTTCGGGCTCGACCGGCTCGTGGACGGGCGCGAGCCGAAGTCGCGCGGGTGAGGGCGCGCTCGCGCGACGTGGCGTGCGAATGAGTCCGGCATGAGGGACCCGCGCCACCGCCGCCGTTGCCGCCGCGGAGTCGATGTGCAACCCTCGCGTCCGTGAACGCTCGGCCTCGGTCGTCGATCGAGCGTGACGTTCCGCAAGGAGGGGCACGTGTTTCGAATCATCCGCACGTCCGTGGTCGCGATCGCGCTCTCGGGCCCGGTCGCGGCGACGGCCGAGGAGAAGCAGCATCAGGTCGACATCGCGCGGGACGTCGCCGATCGAGGCATCACGCGCATCCAGGAGCGGGTCGGGTCGGTCCTCTTCCAGCAGGTCCTGCTGCAGAACGTGCCGACCGAGGCCGAGCTCCGCAATGCCGACGAGGACGACAAGGCGCGGCCGAGGTTCGCGCTCGTCCTCGGCCATACGGGGACGGTCTGGTCCAAGCTGGACCTCAAGCTCCAGCTCGAGGACGAGGCGAAGGGCGTCCTGTTCTCGTGCAGCGTCTCCAAGGTCCAGGGCCCGGCCTGGAACGACGTCGTGGGAGACGCCTGCAAGGGCCGCTGGATGTACATGCGCGAGTGGCCGAAGGTCCGCACGGTGCGGCTCGTCGGGACGATCACGGATTGAGCGGCGGGAGGGAACGAACGATGCAGACAATCGGCAGGTGGGGCCGCGTCGCGGCCATCGCGGCGTTGCTCGCGCCGGTGATCGCCGGCGCGAACGAGTTCTCGGGCGAGAAGGTGGTCCCGATGTCGAAGGACGGGATCGTCGCGGTCGGCCTCGAGGTCGGCCCGGTGGTCTTCCAGGAGATCCTCGTGCAGGGCGCGCCCTCGGACCCCGAGGCGATCGCGGCCCTCCCCGGCGGCAAGAAGGTGTCGCCGCGGGCGTCGGTGGTGGCGACGCACCGGGGACACGACGAGGTCCTGATGAAGATCGGGCTGACCTTCCAGGACGACGCAGGCGTCGTCTATCTCCGGTGCAGCCGCGAGCTGCTCGAGCAGGACGAGGACACGACCAACGAGGTCTCCCGCGCGTGCGACTCGCTCAGCCCGAGGTCGCTGCCCGCGGCGGACTGGGCGAAGGTGACCGCGGTCCGCCTCGTGGTCTCGCTGGTCGAGACGGACTGAGCCGGCGCATCGCCGCGTGGACGAGAGAGCCGGTGGGCCGAAGCCCGCCGGCTCTCGTCCTGAGATCCTCGATGGCGCCCGGGCGGACCGCCTGCGACAGCTCCTCCGCCCCGAGGGCCCCTCGCTCGCGAACGCCGACACCGCGGTCGCGCGAGCGCTGTTCCTGGGCAGCGATCCGGTCGCGCCGCCGTCCGGGCGGCACCCCGGAGTCCGGCGGGTCCTCCGCCATCTCCGCGAGGCGTCGCCCGACGCGGACTCCTCGCTGGCCGCGGTGGCCGGGCTCTCGTCGAGACCGGCCGCGCGGGTGGTCTTGGTGCAGGCGAACGGCGTGGTCGTGGTCGTGCCGATCCCCGAAGGAGCTGGTGGCCGGCGGTCCGTAGCCGGCAGTCAGTCGTGCCGGCGGCCGCGCACGTGGAGCGCGCGCCCGAGGCGGACGAAGTGGTTGGCGAACCGCTCGCGGCGCGGGAGCTTGAAGCGCCTCGGGAAGGTCGAACGTCCGATGACCGCGTGCGCGTAGTCGCCGGCGCGCCAGACGGAGACCTCCTCGTAGTAGAGGAGGTCGCGCTCGAGGCTCGCGGCCACCGCGAGGAGCTCTCCGGGCCCGATGTCCTCGTCCACGGGCTGCACCTCCGCGGGGTCGTTCTCCCGCAGGTACGCCAGGTAGCGCGGCGTGGGGACCGTGAGGACCACCACCCCGCCCTCGTTCAGCGAACGGCGGAGGTTCTCGTGGAGCTTCGCCCGCTCGGCGACGGCGACGTGCTCGTACACGTCCATGAGGACGATCACGTCGAAGGATCCGAAGGCGAAGTCCCGGTCGACCGCGAGCTCGACGAACCGGAGGTTCGGCGCCCGGAAGTACTGCTCGGCGATGTCCAGGTTCCCGCGGCTCACGTCCACGGCGACGACCTCCGCGCCCCGGAAGCGCCGGGCGAGGCGGTGCGAGACGGAGCCGGCGCCGCACCCGACCTCGAGGATCCGCGACGGGTCCCCAGCCCAGCGGACGACCGTCCGGAGGCCCAGCTCCAGCCGCCGGTTCACGCGGAGGTAGTCGCGCAGCTTGCGCTGAGCCTGGGAGTCGTAGAACGCCTTCCGCTGCTCGAGGTTCGCGCCCTGTTCCATGGCGGCGGATGGTACTCCGAACGGACTGCGCGTGCAGCGACGTCAGCGGGCGAGAAGTACGCGGCTACGTCGCGGTGATCGTCCATGCGGACGACGCACGTGCCTTGCCGGAGCAGTCGCCTACCCACCCCCAGGACGTGCTTCCCCGGGTCGGGCGTGGCGCAGGAACGAGCAGCACAGCGCCGTCCACAGCGGTCTCCCGTTGCGCATGCGTCCCGGTCTTCGCTGGTCGCGACGCAGGCCGCTCAGGAGAACGCGTCGACGTCGTAGCGGCGGCGGTAGTCGTCGACCGAGACGACCTGCGTGTTCGCGGCGCGGTCGCCGATGCGGCGGCCGTCCCCCGCCGCGAGCACCACGATCGGCTCGATCAGGCCGCCCACGTAGGGGATGAGGCCGAGGGCCATCATGATCGCGGCGCGGCCCGCGGACTGGGCCTTGGTGCAGGGCATGTTCGTGGGCAGGTGGACCACCATCAGGTTCATGATCTTCTTGCCGACGCTCTGCCCGTTCGCGCGGCCATCCTTGATGAAGTTGTAGACGACCCCGACCAGCATCAGGACACCGCCGAGGATCCCGCAGATCGCGGCGGCGGCGCCGTTCTCGTTCTCGCCCGCCACGACCGCCACGATGATGAGCACGATCGCGGGGAGCATGAACAGGAAGCCGTCCACGATGTGCGCCACGAACCGCGCGCCGAGCGGCGCCTTCGGATAGACGAACTGCTGCCCGTACGCGTGCGGCGCCGCATGCTGCGGGCGGGGCGGCAGCGCGCCTGGCCCCGTCGCCCCGGGCGGCGCGGCGGAGGCGAGCTCCGGGATCGTGTTCCACGGCTGCCAGCCGGACATCCCGGCCCGCCAGACGTTTGCGCCCGCGGGGAGCCGGCCCGACCGGATCATGTCGATGATCGTCGCCTCCTCCACCGGCCCCGCCTGATGCCCCGCCTCCAGGTAGTACCAGCTCGCTTCGCTCATGCTCCGCCGCTCCCCGCTGTGCCCGGCGATTGGGCGTGATGGAAGGACGCCTGGGCCAGTGTACCGCGCCCTGCGCGGGAGCGAGTGTCAGGCACCGCCGGTACCTGGCAATTGACGATGGTCATCAACCGCCGCTTCATGACGGAAGAGCGGTTCGTGGCTGGGAGCACGGAGGTGCGCCTGCTAGCGTCGACCTCGTGGTCGCCGGACTCCACGGCGGCGGGAGGAGACCCAGGTGCGGATCGCGCTCGTCTCACCCAAGGGCCCGCTCTACCGTCATCGGGGCGGGATCTTCAAGCGGTCGCTCCGGTACGCGCCGCTCACGCTCACCACGCTCGCCGCCTACGTCCCGCCCGAGCTGGGGGCACGGATCGAGATCCTGGACGAGGGGATCGCCGACGTCGATCCCGACGCCGTGCGGGCCGACGTCGCGGGCCTGACCGTCATCACCGGAAACGCGCCGCGCGCCTACGAGCTCGCGGATCGCCTCCGGGCGCGCGGCGTGAAGGTGGTCATGGGTGGTCCGCATCCCACCCTCGTGCCGGACGAGGCGCAGTCGCACGCCGACGCGGTCGTGGTCGGGTACGCGGAGGAGACGTGGCCCGCGCTGCTCCGCGATCTCGCCGCGGGCAGGATGGCCCGCCGCTACGTGCAGCGGCCGGGGCTCGGCCTCGCCGGGCTGCCCGTCGCACGCCGCGACCTCCTCCCCGCCGACAAGTACTTCACGCGCGCGGTCTTCGAGGCCACCCGCTCCTGCGCCCACGACTGCGAGTTCTGCGTCGCGCCGGCGGCGTGGGGACGGCGCCAGTACCAGAAGCCGGTCGAGGACGTGGTCGCGGACATCCGGGGATGGGGCGCACGCAAGGTGCTGTTCGTCGATCTCAACCTGGTCTCGGATCCGCGCTACGCCGCCCGCCTCTTCGAGGCGCTCGTGCCGCTCCGGATCCGGTGGTACGGCCTCGCCACCACCCTCATCGCCCTCGATCGCGACCTGCTCGCGCTCGCCGCCCGCAGCGGCTGCGGGGGGCTGCTCATGGGCCTCGAGTCGCTGTGCGAGGCCTCTCTGGGGCAGACGCGCAAGGGGTTCAACGATCCCGAGGCGTACCGGGAGATGGTGGCCGACCTCCACCGGCACGGCATCGCGCTCATGGGCTGCTTCGCCTTCGGCCTCGACGGCGACACCCCGGACGTCTTCGACCGGACGGCGCGGTTCGCGGTCGAGGCGGCGATCGACCTGCCCCGCTTCGCCATCGTCACCCCGTTCCCGGGGACCCCGCTCCACCGCCGCCTCGACGCCGAGGGGCGGATCCTCACCCGCAACTGGTCCCTCTACGACGCGCAGCACGTCGTCTTCCGGCCGAGGAACATGTCGCCCGAGGCGCTCCAGCAGGGCCACGAGCGCGCCTGGCGGAAGGCGTACACCTGGCGCGCCATCGCCTCACGGCTCCTGCGGGCGCGCGTCGACCCGCACCTCACCCTCGCCGCGAACGTGGGCTACCGGTTCTACGCGCGGAACCTGCACCGGTTCTACACCTGCGACTGGTTCCTCGGCCTCGGCCCGGAGGCGCGGGCGCCCGCAGCGGGCGGCGCGCTCGTCCCGGGCCCGGTCGCAGCAGACGCGGGGAGGGCGCCGTGCGGGTGACCCTCGTCCAGCCCTGCCTCGGCCGGCGCCCGGGGGAGCGGTACCTCCGCACGTGGCAGATGGAGCCGCTCCCGCTGGCCGTGCTCGCGGGGCTCACGCCCCCGGACGTCGAGGTCCGGCTCGTGGACGACCGGCTCGAAGCCATCCCGTACGACGCGCCGACCGACCTCGTGGCGATGTCCGTGGAGACGTACACGGCGCGGCGCGCGTACCAGATCGCGAGCGAGTTCCGCGCCCGCGGGGTCCCGGTGGTGATGGGCGGGTTCCACGCCATGCTCGCGCCCGACGAGGTGGCCCGGTACGCCGAGAGCGTGGTCGTCGGCGAGGCGGAGGCGCTCTGGGCCGAGGTGATCGACGATCACCGGCACGGCCGCGGGCGCAAGCTCTACCGCGCGGCGTCCCGCCCGCGCCTCGGCTCGGCGCGCCCGGACCGGCGGATCTACCGCGGGAAGCGGTACCTGCCGGTCGGGCTGGTCGAGGCGGGCCGCGGCTGCCCCTACCACTGCGAGTTCTGCGCGATCCACTCCGCGTACGGGCCGTCGCGCACGCCGCGCCCGGTGGACGCGGTCGTGCAGGACGTCCTCGCGGCCTCGGCGGAGCGCACGCTCACCTTCATCGTCGACGACAACCTCGGGGCGGATCGCGCCGCCGCCTTCGAGCTCCTCGGCGCGCTCGCGGCCCACCGGCGGCCGTGGGTCACGCAGTGCTCGATCCAGGCGGCCCTCGACGAGGACTGGGCGGCGCGGCTCGCGGCGGCCGGGTGCATCGGCGTGCTGATCGGGTTCGAGAGCCTGGACCGGGGCACCCTCCGCGCGATGGGGAAGGGTTTCAACGTGCCCGACGCGTACCGGAGCGCCGTCCGGACGCTTCGGCGCCACCGCATCGGCGTCTACGGGACGTTCGTGCTGGGGTACGACGGCGACGGCCCGGACGCGCTCCTCCCCGCCGTGGACTTCGCCCGGGAGGAGCGGCTGTTCCTCGCCGCCTTCGCGCACCTCGTGCCGTTCCCCGGGACGCCGCTCCACCGGCGGCTCGCGGCCGAGGGCCGGCTGCTCCACGAGCGGTGGTGGCTCGACCCCGACTACCGCTTCGGGCAGGTCGCCTACCGCCCCGCGCGGATGACCGGCGCCGAGCTCCGCGCGGCGTGCCTGGACGCGCGGCGGCGGTTCTACTCGTGGGCGTCCATCGCGGCGCGCGCACCCGGCAACCTGGGCACGCCGCGCGCCGCGCTCGCCTTCGCCGTGGCCAACCTGCTCCACCGGCGGGAGCTGTCCCAGCGCGACGGCCACCCGCTCGGCGACGCCACCTTCGCCGGGCCGCTCCTGGAGGCCTGACGATGGACGCGCCCGTCCGCCTCCGCGTCGAGCCCGCCCGGGCCGAGGACGAGCCCGCGCTGCGGCGGCTCCTGCGGGAGGCGCCGCTCCGCGGGCGCGTGACCGTCTCGCTCGAGCGAGAGCCGAGCTTCGAGCTCGCCGCCGCGGTGGAGGGCGATCGCCACGACGTGCTCGTGGCCCGCGCCGGCGACGGCGCCGTGGTGGGGCTCGCCTGCCGCAGCGTGCGCACCGCGCTCGTGAACGGCGCGCCCGCGCGCGTCGGCTACCTGGGCCAGCTGCGGCTCACGCGCGCCGGGCGGGCGAGCCTCCGGGCTGTGCGCGAGGGGTTCGCCCGCCTCGCGGCGGCGCGCCGATCCGACGAGCTGCCCTTCGACTTCACGTCGATCGTGTCCGACAACGCGCCAGCCCGGCGCCTCCTCGAGGCGGGGGTGGCAGGGCTGCCCACGTACCGGCGGCTGGGAGAGCTCGCGACCCTCTCGTTCGCGATCCCCCGCCGCGCGCCGCCGGCGCAGGATGGCCTGCGGGTGGTCCCAGGCACCCCGGAGCGCCTGGAGGAGATCGCCGCGTTCCTGCGCCGCCACGGCGGAGCGCGCCAGCTCGCGGCGTGCCCGACCGCGGCCGAGCTCGCCTCGCCCGAGCGCGCCCGCGGCCTGGCCGCCGGCGACTTCCTCCTCGTCGAGCGCGGCGGAACCCTCCTCGCCTGCGGCGCGATCTGGGATCAGCGCGGCTTCAAGCAGACCGTCGTCCGCGGCTACGCCCCGCTGCTCGCCGCCGCGCGTCCCGTCTTCGCGGCCCTTGCGGCGCTCGCGCCGGCGCTGGGCCTCCCCGCGCTGCCGCGCGTCGGCGCGGCGCTCCCGGCGGCGTTCCTCGCCTTCGTCCGCGTCGCGGACGGAGCCGAGCCCGCCTTCGCGGCGCTCCTGGACGCGGCCCTGCGGGCGGCGCGCGCCCGGCGGCTCGGGGCGCTCGTGCTGGGGCTCGGCGCGGACGACCCGCTCCTCCCGGCGGCGCGCCGGCGGCCGCACGTCGCCTACCGCTCGACCCTGTATGCAGTCCACGGCGCGGACGGCGCGCGGGCGGCCGCCGCGCTCGACGGGAGGCCCCTCGGCCCGGAGGTCGCGACCCTGTGAACGAGGCGCTCATCGTCCCCGTCGCGGCGCTCGGCGACGGCGTGCAACGCGAGATGCGGGCGCTCCTGGCGCGGTTCTTCGAGGGCGTGCGCGCCGAGGACTTCGCCGCCGATCTCGCGGAGAAGGATCGCGTGGTGCTCGTCCGCGCGCCGGGCGGTGCGCTCGTGGGGTTCTCCACGCTCAAGCTCTACCGGACCACGGCCACCGGGGCGCCGCGCCGGGTGCTCTTCTCCGGCGACACTATCGTCGCCCCCGAGGCCTGGCGCTCCCCGGCCGCGGTGCGCGGCTGGCTGCGCGCCGTGCTCGCGCTCCGCGACGAGGCCCCCGAGCCGCTCGACTGGTTCCTGCTCTCCTCCGGGCACCGCACCTTCCGCGTGCTGACCACGCTCTTCCGCGTGCACCACCCCGATCCCGCGGGCGATCACCCCGCGCTGCGGCGGCGCCTCGCCGCCTATGCCCGGGAGCGGTACGGCGACGCCTTCGACGCGGACCGCGGGGTGGTGCGGCTGGCGCGATCGGTGCACCGGCTGCGGTCCGGCGTGGGCGACGTGACCGAGGCGCGGCTGCAGGATCCGGTGGTGGCCTGCTTCGCCGCGCGGAACCCCGGTCACCAGGACGGCGACGAGCTCGCCTGCCTGTGCGAGCTCGACCGGGAGAACCTCACCGCCGCCGGTCGGCGCTTCCTGGGGGCGCGGTGACCGAGCCGCGGCCGAGGTCGCGCCACCGCCGCGCCGCGCCGGTCTCCTGGGGCGCCGCGTGTGCCGGCGTCGCCCAGCTCGCCGTCTCGCTCCCGGCGTGGCGCGCCTTCCGCGCGGCGCTCGACGATCCCCGCGGCGCGCAGCGGGCCGCGCTCCGGCGCATCCTGCGCGGCGCCGCCGGGACCGCGTTCGCGCGCGAGCACGGCCTGGAGGGCGAGGGCGCCGACGCGCTCCGGCGCGCGGTGCCGCCCCGGACGTACGACGAGCTCCGCCCCTGGATCGCGCGCGCCGCGGCGGGGGAGCGGAACGTCCTCACCCGCGCGCCTGTGCTCCGCTTCCAGCCGTCGTCCGGCAGCGCCGCGCCGGTGAAGCTCCTGCCGTGGACCGCGCCGCTCGCGGCGGAGCTCCGGCGCGCGGTCGCGGCGTGGCTCGCGGACATGGCCCTGCGCCGCCCTGCCCTCCTGGCCGGTCCCGCCTACTGGTCGGTGAGCCCCTCCGGCACGGCCCTGCCGCCCACGCCGGGCGGCGTCCCGGTGGGCTTCGACGACGACGGCGCCTACCTCGGGCCCGTGGCGCGGCTCCTGGCGAGGTGGGCGCTCGCCGTCCCGGAGAGCGTCCGCCACCTCTCGGACGTCGGCGAGTGGCGCCGGCGCACCCTGCTCCATCTCCTGCGGGCACGCGAGCTGCGACTCCTCTCGGTCTGGAGCCCCTCGTTCCTCTCCGTGCTCCTCGGCGCGCTCGGCGAGCTCCTGCCCGGCCTCGCCGCCGAGATCGCGGCGGGGACCCCGGCCCGGCAGGCCGGCCCGGGCCGGCTCGAGGCGCTCCCGCCCGACCCGCGCCGCGCCGCAGAGGTGGAGCGCGCCGGCGACGACCCGCGGCGGCTCTGGCCGCGCCTGGCGCTCGTGTCGTGCTGGACCGATGGGCCGTCGGCGGGCGAGGCGGCGCGCCTCCCGGCGCTCCTCCCGGGCGTCGAGATCGCGCCGAAGGGGCTCATCGCGACCGAGGGCGTCGTGTCGATCCCGTTCGGCGGGACGCGGCCGCTGGCGGTCTCGTCGCACTTCCTCGAGGTGGACACGGGCGCCGGCCCGCCGCGGCTCGTGCACGAGCTCCGGGAGGGCGACGTGGGGACGGTGCTCCTCACCACGGGCGGCGGGCTGTGGCGGTACCGGCTGGAGGATCGGATCGAGGTCGCCGGGTTCCTCCGCCGGACCCCGGTGATCCGCTTCCTCGGGAAGCAGGATCACGTCTGCGATCGCGTGGGCGAGAAGGTCCACGCCGCGTTCGCCGCGGCGGTGATCGCCCGGCTCCGGAGCGAGCTCGTCCTCGGAGACGGCTACGCGTTCCTGGCGCCGGACGATCGAGCTGGGCGCCCGTCGTACACGCTGTTCCTCGCCGCCGCCGGGGCGCCCGCGGGCGCCCCGGCCCGCCTGGAGGCGCTCCTGCGCGAGAGCTTCCACTACGCGCACGCCGCGCACCTCGGACAGCTCGCGCCGGCGCGGATCTTCCTCGTCGCGGGGGACGCCGCGGAGGCGGTGCTCCTGGCCTGCGCGGCGCGCGGCCAGCGGCTCGGTGACGTGAAGCCGAGCCCGCTGCGGCGGGAGCGGGACTGGGCGGCGGTGCTTCCGGGAAGGTACGCCGTCGAGCGCGCGTGACCGGCGGTGGACCGACCATCCGCCCCGGAGATCCGCTACCAGCGCATCCGGACCGAGAACTCCGCGCCCGCGCCGGGGAGGGAGACCGTCGCGGAGGCCAGCGCCGGATCGTACCGGACCGCGAGCGCCCCGCCGCCCGCCGTCCGCGCGTCCGTCGGGGCGCGCGGAACGCCGTGGACGACGAGGGCCGTCGCCGTCCACCAGGTCGGGTACGGGCCTGTCGAGGCGGCGGTCACCGAGATGCCCTGCCCAGAGGGATTGCACGAGTAGTGTACGCGCCGGAGCGCGCCCGCGCGGTGACCGAACCCCTCGCCGGCGTCGAGGTAGAGCGCTCCCCGGCAGTCCGGCCCGGGCCAGACGTGCACCGTGAGCGTCCCCTGCGGCAGGTCGGCCGCGCGGGCCGTCGCCGGGCCCTCCGGGACGATCGCCCCGGCCCGGGCGAGGACCCGGACGCTGCCGGCCGCGGGCGGCGTGAGCTCGACCCGGCCGCCCATGAGCCGCGCGCCCGTCTCCACGTCGAACCACTCGCCGGCCGGGAGCGTGACCGCGAACGGCGCCGGCCCCTCGACCAGCTTCGGGGCGACGAGCAGGTCGCGGCCGAGCAGGAAGGCGCGCTCCTCGCCCGCCGCCGGGTCGGCGGGGTGCTCGAGCCAGAGCGGACGCATCGGCGGCAGACCGGTGCGGGACGACTCCTCGAAGAGCGTGTACAGGAACGGCAGGAGCCGGTACCGGCGCTCCACCGCCGCGCGCCGCCGCTCCAGGTGCTCGGCGCCGTGCACCCATGGTTCGCGCCGGCAGGTCCCCTTGTCGGAGTGGTTCCGGAAGAAGGGCTGGTACGCGCCCAGCTCCGTCCACTCCGTGAGGAGGGCCGCGTCCGGGCAGCCGACGAACCCGCCCACGTCGGCGCCGGCGAAGGCGTACCCGGAGACGCCGAGCCCCAGCAACGTCGGGAGCGTGAGCGCCAGCGCCTCCCGGTCGGCGCGGTTGTCGCCGGTCCAGGTCGCGGCCCAGCGCTGGGTGCCGGCGAACGCTGCCCGGGTGAGCACGAACGGCCTCGCCGCGGGCCGGAGCGCCAGCACGCCCTCGAAGGTGGCGCGAGCGTGGAGGTGGCCGTAGACGTTGTGGATGGCGAGGTGGTCGGCGGTGCGGCCGCCCTCGAGCCGATGGATCACCTCCTCGGGCATCGACTTCCGCACGTTGAGGACCGTGGGCTCGTTCATGTCGTCCCAGAACCCGGCCACGCCCACCTCCACGTACGCGCGGTAGAGGCCGCCCCACCAGGCGCGCGTCCGGGCGAGGGTGAACTCCGGAAAGAGGCTCATCCCGGGCCAGACCTTGCCCGTGAAGGGCTGCGCGTCCGGGAGGAGCGCACCCTCTTCCGTCCAGTCCCCCGGGTCGTAGATGAAGTGGTCGCCGTTCCGGCCGCTCTCGAAGGGCTCGGTCCCGGCCTTCTCCTGGACGTGCGGGTCGGTGGGCAGGGCCGTCCGGATGCCGCCGGCGAGCAGGTCCCCGACCAGCGCCTCGAACCGCGGGAAGGCGCGCCGGTTCACCCGGAACGGCGCCCGGTCCTCCTGGAAGTCGATGTCGAGCCAGATGACGTCCACCGGGAAGCGCTCCTGCCGGAACCGGGCCGCCAGCTCCCGGACCTCCGCCTCGGTCTCGTAGCTGCAGCGCGACTGGTGGTAGCCGAGCGCCCAGCGCGGCGGGAGCGGGGTCCGGCCGGTGAGGGCGGTGTACGCCGAGATCACGTCCCGCGGGTCGGGGCCGGCGAAGAGGTACAGGTCGAGCGCGCCGCGCTCGACCTGCCAGCGGAGCCGGTCGGCGCGGGCCGCGCCCACGTCGGCGTGCGAGCGCGCGGCCGAGTCCACGAAGAGCCCGCGGGCCTCGCCTCCGCGGACCAGGATCGCGAACGGGATCGACTTGTAGAGCGGGTCGGTGCCCTCCTTCCACCCATACGCGTCGTAGTTCCAGAACGTGTACGCGGCCCCGCGGCGGTCCTGGGCGTGGGCCTTGTCGCCCAGGCCGTAGACGCGCTCGCCGGGGTGGAGCGCCAGCGCGAACGCCCCGCCGTTCCCGGCGGGGTCCCACGCCACGGCCTCGGGCACCTCGGCCACCGGGCGGCCGCCGGCGTCGAGCAGCGCGAAGGCGAGCGTCCTCCGATCCACGCGCAGGCCCACCGGGCCCGCGCGGAGCGTGATCTGCTCGCCCGCCTCCTCCACCTGGAAGGGCACGCGCTGGAACGCCGCCGGGTCCACGGCGAAGGACGCCTCCGGCACCGCCGCGCCGATGGGCCAGAGCCGGACCCGGACCGTCCCCGGGAGCGGGAAGCTGGCGCGGAGGTGGGCGCCCGAGGTGAACACGTCCACGCCGTCCGCGCGACGGACGAGCGGTGGCAGATCGGTCGGGACCGGGGCGGCCGCACCAGGCGGCGCGGCTGGTCCCGGGGCGGCGGGCGGGAGCGGGGCGCTGCGGCAGGCGAGGAGCAGCGCGGCGAGGAGGAGGGCGCGTCGAACGGAGGAGTTCACCGTCCGAGTGTACGCAGTGAGGGGGCGACGGTGTGTAAAAACACCGTCAGTGCGAGGCAGCGCCGTCACGCCCTCTGGCCCAGAGCAGCCGAACGCTCAGGTCGACGCGCGAGCCGTCGGCCGACGGCGAGACGGTGCCCTCGAGTTGGCCGACCAGGTGATCCTGATGGCAAGGGTCCTGCACTTCGTCTTCCTCGGGACCGTGGCCCTCGGCCTGATCTCGGTCGTCAGAGGATCCATCCGGGCGTTCCGCGAGCTGCTCCTCGATCGCGGGTCCTCGGGCGAGGTCTCGCCCGAGTGAACGCTCCAGGGAGCCGCACGTGAGTCGCGCCGAGCGTGAACGTCACCTCTCCCGCACGAACGGATACTCGGACGCCTTGCCCGTCCGGCAGACGTTCACGAGGACGTCGAGCCCGGCGGCCGCCTCCGGCGTGCTGAAGACCCCGTAGTCCGCGTCGTCGAACCGGACGCGGAACCAGCCCGGGTGCGAGAGCGGCTCGAGCCGGAGCGTCGCGTCGGGCTCCTTGCAGCCGACGTACGGGCGGGTCACCACCAGCGTGAATCCGCCCTCGCCTGCGGACTCCGCGCGCCGGACGACGAGCAGGTCTGGCTCGGGGCCGAGGAGCTGCTCGACGAAACCGTCCATGAGGAAGTACCGCGGCTGGACGCCGTCGCACGGATCGTAGACGACGTACCGCCCGTCGAACCGCTCGAGCTGCACGAGCTTCTTCCGAGCGCTCCACGGAACGACCCCGCGTACCTCCTCCCCCACGCAGCCGTCAGCACGGATCGCCGCGAGCTGCGCGTACATCTCCTCGCGGTGACGCGCCGACGGCTCCCAGTCGAGATCGCGGCGGCGGAGCGGGTTCGTCGCGTCGCCCGCGGGCACGAGATAGAAGCCGTCCCGCGGCCGGGACCTCGCCCGGTCGAAGGACGGTGATCCGCGGCGCGGTCTCGCCGCGTGCGGTCCCGGACGACGCCGACTGCGCGCGTTGCGCGCCGCACGCGGCGAGTACGACGAGCACGAGCCATGCTGTGCGCTGCATTCGGTCCCCCCCTGCGGCCTCACTCCGAGCGGGCTCCTGCGCGATCACTCGACCTTCTTCCCGTGCTCGTACCGGCACGGGACGGCCTCGCTCGTCTCCATGCGCGGCGGAAGCACCGGCTTCTCGAGCGCGAGCTGGCGGATGCTGCTTCCGGGCGCGCACCGGCCCTTGCCATGCGGCTCGCCGTCGACGAACGGTCCGATGAACTGTGTTCCGCCCACCCAGGTGATGACGCCCGGGCCGGACGGTCGATCGTCCGCGTACATTCCTTCGTGGGCGTAGTACCGGGGCGTGGCCGTGTAGGACATCACGGTCGAGCCGCGGCCGTGCTTCTTCCCGTCCCTGAACTGCCCCTGGTAGACGATGCCGTCCCGGACGAGCGTGCCCACGCCGTCGTACTTCCCGTGTTTCCACTCACCGTCATATCCACGAACGGTCGGGCCGCCGAGCAGGCTCGGCTTGCTCCCGAACACCATGCGACCCTTGCCGTGCGGGAGGCCGTTGCGCCTCGGGCCGACGTAGACGAACCGATCGCCGTGCTCGTGCCAGCACTCCATCTCCTCGACGTAGTCCGAGCAGCGGCCCCGGCCGTGCCTCTTGCCCGCGACCCAGGGCCCCTCGTAGCGCCAGTCCCGGTCGGCGCGGAGGCCCGCGCCCTCCGGCTTGCCGTCCTTCCATTCGCCCCAGTACTCGGTCATTCTCGACCGGAACATCCCGAAGCCGTTCGGCTCGCCTCCTCGGGTCGGCCCGGCGTAGACGCCCGACTCCGCGAAGTCGGCGTCCAGGACCTCGTCGCCCGGCCGCATTCGCCATCCGTGCTGGGCGGTGCACTTCTCGCTGACGCCGTCCTTGGTGCAGACTCCCTCTCCGAACGGGATGTCCCCGTAGTACTCCCCGCGGTAGCTCTCCCCCGAACGACGCCAGGTGTACACGGCGTCCGGGCGCGCAACGCCCTTCTCCCAGGTGCCGGTGCAGGTGTCGCCGTTGCGGTACCGCATGGTGCCGGTCCCGTGCGGCAGCCGGTTCATCGTCCAGTCCAGGACGATCAACTCGCCCTCGTACGACTGGCCCTCGAGGAACAGCCGGCCTTTGACGAGGCGCCCACCTTCCACGTAGGTGCACGGACGGGAGACGCCGGAGATGGTGCAGGTGCCCGTGCCGTGCATCTCGCCGTCCTGGAGCGGTCCCTCGTACCGGTTGCCGTTGGGCCAGATCAGCGCCTTGCCCGAGGGATCGGGCTTCGGTTCGACGCCCCGGTAGGTGACGAGGTAGACCTCCTGGGCCAGGTGCGTGGCGATGAGGTCGGCGAGCGCGCTCGACTGGCCCTTGGCGATGAGGAAGGCGTCCCGTCCGATCCGGTCCGTCGCGGTGACATCCGCGCCCTTCCGGATGAGAAGCTCGAACAGATCGAGCGCGCGGTAGTCGCCGTACGCCACGGCGATCATGAGGGGTGTCATGCCGAGCTTGTCGCGCGCGTTGATGTCGGCGCCCGCGCGAAGGAGCTTCTCCACCTCCTCCTTCGTCGGAGTTTCCATGAGAAGCCGCATGAGCGGCGTCCGGCCGTGGGGGTCCGCCGCCCGAGGCGGGGTGCCCTTCGCCGCTGCCAGTCCGGGCAGGAGTGCCCAAGCAGCCATCCAGATCGTCAGTCCCAGGCGCGTCAGAGGAGGTCGCATGGGAGCGACTATAGCGGGGGAGCGCCTGGCGCGGTGCCGATCGGCGGCGCTCTCCGCGCCGCCTCACTCCGCTGGCGTCGCACTCTGCGTGAGCCAGGTCCACCCCATCGGACCCACGACCATCAGATAGAGCACCTGCCGGTTGCAGCCGCGGACGCCGACCTGGCTCGGCTCGTCGTCGTCCACGCCCATGACGCCCTCGCCGTTCTTGACCACCGTGAACTCCAGGTCGGTGATCGGACAGCTGAGCTCGAAGCTCGCGCGGCGCGACAGCTCCTCCTTCACCTTACTCCAGTGCTCGGCGTCCAGCTGGTAGCCGCTGACCACGACGGGCTCCTTCGGACTGGTCGTCCGACACGCTGCGACCCCGACACAGACGAGTCCCGCTGCGAGCAGCGCCAACCGGTGTCCCATGGAGCTCCCTCCCTGCAGATCCCAGATGACTACCTCTCGGCGCGCGCGGCAGCAAGCGGCTTGATCCCGCGCTGCGGAAGGTATGACCACGCTCCGTGCTGGCTGACCGGCCGGTACGGACTTCCAGCAGTTTCCGTGACAGTGGTCTGGCGTGGACGGCGCGCGCTCCGTCGCGCGCCGGGGAGCGCCTGGCGCGGTGCCGATCGGCGCGCGCTCGACCGGGCCGGGAGCCTCGGCGGGAGAGCGCCAGCGGCGCGGTGGAGATAGCTTGGACGTGGTTCGGCAGGAGGGCGATGACATGGAGCAGCGGAAGCTCGGTAGCCAGGGCCTCGTGGTCTCGGCGCTCGGCCTGGGGTGCATGGGGATGAGCGAGTTCTACGGCGCCGCCGAGGAGGCGGAGTCGATCGCGACCATCCACCGCGCGCTCGAGCTCGGCGTCACCTTCCTCGACACCGCCGACATGTACGGGCCGTTCCGGAACGAGGAGCTCGTCGGCCGCGCGATCCGGGACCGGCGCGACCGCGCGATCGTCGCGACGAAGTTCGGCAACGAGCGCCGCGCCGACGGCACGTACGTCGGCGTGAACGGCAGACCCGAGTACGTCCGCAGCGCGTGCGAGGCGTCGCTACGGCGGCTCGCGATCGACCACGTCGACCTCTACTACCAGCACCGGGTCGATCGCTCCGTGCCCATCGAGGACACCGTCGGCGCGATGGCGGAGCTCGTGCGCGCCGGCAAGGTCCGTTCCCTGGGGCTCTCGGAGGCGGCGCCCGCGACCATCCGGCGCGCGCACGCGGTGCATCCGATCACCGCCCTCCAGACGGAGTACTCGTTGTGGTCGCGCGACCCCGAAGACGTGATCCTCCCCACCCTTCGCGAGCTGGGGATCGGCTTCGTCGCGTACAGCCCGCTCGGCCGCGGCTTCCTCTCCGGCCGCTTCCGGACGCCGGACGACCTCGCCCCGGACGACTGGCGCCGGAACAGCCCGAGGTTCCAGGGCGAGAACCTCCGGAGGAACCTCGAGCTCGTCGCCGGTATCGAGCAGCTCGCGCGCGAGCGGGGCGCCACGCCGTCGCAGCTCGCGCTGGCCTGGCTCCTCTCGCGCGGTCCGGACGTCGTCCCGATCCCCGGCACGACGAAGCGGGCGCGGCTCGAGGAGAACGCGGCGGCGTCGTCGATGCGCCTGGACGCCGGAGAGCTCGCCCGGCTCGACGCGATCGCGCCGAAGGGCGCGGCCGCGGGAGCACGCTATCCGGAGGCCTCCATGAGGTCGCTCGACGGCTGACGAGCCCGCGACGTGAGTGGAGCGGCTCCCGACCGATGCGGGCCGTATCCCGGGCGCGCTCCGTCGCGCGCCCGCTACTCCAGCCCGCGATCCCGCAGCTCGTCGTCGTCCTCGCCGCGCAGGTGGCCGAGCTCGTGGAGGAGCGTGATCCGGATCTGCTCCTCGAGCCCGGCCCGGTCGTGCGCGAAGCGGACCAGGTTCTTCCGGTAGAAGACGATGGAGCGGCACCGCGGGCCGTCGCCCGCCGCGCACGGCTCGCCCTCGGGCGGACCGCGGAAGAGGCCGAGGATGGCGGGCGAGAGGGGCGGGTCCACGGCGAGGAGGTCGGCGGGGTCCGGGAGGTCGCGGACCTCGATCGGCACGGCGGCGAGCGTCGCGCGGTCCTCGGGCGAGAGCTCGCCGATGGCCCGCTGGATCTGGGCGCGGAAGGCGCGGTCGTCGATCGGGAGCTCGGGGGCGAACGTCTTGGGATCGAGCGCGCGCGCCCGCGCGAAGAGCCGCTCGGCGCGCGCCGTGTCCCCGCGCTGCTCGGCGACGAGGCCGAGCTGGTGCAGCGCCCAGGGGTTGTCGGGCGAGAGCGCGAGGGCGCGCTCGAACGCGCGCCGCGCGTCCTCGAACCGGCAGAGCTCGAACAGCGCCACGCCGCGCTCGTAGGCGACGTCGGCGTCCTCGGGCAGCCCGGCCATCGCGCGGTCGAGGTGGACGAGGGCCCGGCGGTTCCGGCCGAGGTCGTTCTCCGCGATGCCGGCGACGAGCTGCAGCTCGGCGGCGAGGCTGCGATCGCGGTGCGGCGCGCGGACGGCGGCGCGGGCGCCGCGCGCGGCGTACTCGAGGCCGGTCTCCAGCGCGTCCCGCACGCCGGGGAAGCGGCGGACGTAGAGGTCGGCGGCGCCGAGGAGCGCCACGGGATCGTCGGCATCGATCGCGAGGGCGCGGGCGTACGCGAGCTGCGCCTCGGGGATCCGCTCGAGCGCGGAGAGGGCGTCGGCGCGGACGGCGAGCGCGGTGACGGAGCGCGGCGCGAGGCGGGTGGCCTCCTCGGCGCAGTCGAGCGCGCGCTGCTTCTGCCCGAGCTCGAGCGCGCGGCGCGCCTCGTCGGCGAGCTCGCCCGCGCTCGCGAACGGCGCGGGCAGGCAGGGCGGCGGGCGCGGGCGGACGGTGCGCGGCGAGGGACCCGGGACGAGCCGCGACGCGCCGGCGCCCGGGACGAACCGGGCCGTCTCCGCCTGCGCCGCCTCGCCGGAGGGCGGGGTCGGCGGGACGCGGGAGCAGGCCGCCAGGGCCGCGAGCGGGAGCAGGACGGCCGCGCGAGAGAGCGGGCGCGACATGGGCGCGGGAGAGCTTGCCACAGGGCGCCGCGGAGACGCCAGCCGGCCGCCGAAGGCCTGGTCGGTCGTCCGCTTCTGAGGGAAGAGAGCCGGCCCGCCCTGCGAAGGCGAGCGGCCGTGACTCGAGGGCGATGAGGGCCGACTACACCGGCGGCGGCTTCTGCACGCCGTCCGCGGCCTGCATCGCGGCGCGGTCCTGCGTCAGGAGCTCGACCACGTGTCGCCGCCACGCGGCGGGCGGCGCTGCCGGCGCCGTGACGAAGGGCCGCACCGCCTCGTGGGCGGACGCGACGAGCGCGGTCAGCCCGCCGACGGTGACCACCGCGAGCACCGGATCGACCCCGTCCGCCGCCGAGCCGCCCATGACGGCGGCGGCGCGCCGGACCGGCTCGAGGAGCGAGGGGTCGGTGACCGTGAGCTGCGAGAGGAACGGGGCGCCGTCGAGGTACTCGCGCACCAGCACCTGGGCGCCCATCGGGTCGCGGGTCATCGCGGTGAGGTACGCGCTCACGACCGCGTC
This sequence comes from Anaeromyxobacter sp., assembly GCA_035627135.1. Lineage (GTDB taxonomy): Bacteria > Myxococcota > Myxococcia > Myxococcales > Anaeromyxobacteraceae > Anaeromyxobacter. The sequence continues at coordinate 38,399 of DASPMI010000153.1, forward strand.
GGACGTGGTCGCGGCGCCGCTCTCCAGCTCGGCGGCGATCTCGTTGGCGGCGTTCAGCCAGACCGCGCGGAGGATGTCCAGGTAGAGGGCCTTCTTCGAGGCCCAGTGACGGTAGATGAGCGCCACGTTGCACGAGGCGCCGCGGGCGATCCCCTGGACCCTCGCGCCGTGGTAGCCGCGCTTCGAGAACTCGACGCGGGCCGCCTCCCAGATCCGCTCGGCGATCCCCGCGCGCGGGGCACCGACTCGCTCCCTGGCCAAGGATCCGTCCATGAAACAGAATCTTACCGAGCGACTTGACCTAGGTCAAGTGGCGCAAGGCGCCCCGGTGGGGGCAGGCGTCGGCCCGTTCGGCTAGGAAGATGCCGTGGCGACTGGGGATCTCCGGACGATCCTGCACCTCGATCTCGACGCGTTCTTCGCGTCGGTGGAGCAGCTCGACGATCCGTCGCTCCGGGGGAGGCCCGTCATCGTGGGCGGGACGGGACGCCGGGGCGTCGTGAGCGCGGCGAGCTACGAGGCCCGGAAGTTCGGCGTCCGCTCGGCGATGCCGACGGCGCGCGCCCGGCGGCTCTGCCCGGACGGAGTCTTCCTCCCGCCGCGCTTCGACCGGTACGGCGCGCTCTCGGCCGCCATCTTCGACATCTACCGGCGGTACACGCCCCTCGTCGAGCCGCTCTCGCTCGACGAGGCCTTCCTCGACGTCACCAGGAGCCGCGCGCTCCACGGCCCCGGGTGCGACATCGCCCTGGCCATCAAGCGCGCGGTCCGCGGCGAGTGCGGGCTCGCGGTGTCGGCGGGCATCGCGGAGGTGAAGCTCGCGGCCAAGATCGCCTGTGACCTCGGCAAGCCCGACGGGCTCGTCGAGGTGCCGCCGGGCGGCGTGGCGGCGTTCCTGGCGCCCCTCCCGGTCTCGCGGCTCTGGGGCGTGGGCGAGGTGACGGAGGCGGCGCTCCGGAAGATCGGCGTCGCGACGATCGGCGATCTGCAGCGGCTCCCCGAGGCGGCGCTCGCGCCGGCGATCGGCGCGCACGGGCGCGACCTCCGGGCGCTCGCGCTCGGCGTGGATCCGCGCGAGGTGGTGCCGGACTGGGAGCAGCGCTCGGTCGGCGCCGAGGAGACCTTCGCGCACGACCTCTCCGACCGGGCGTCGCTCGAGCGGGAGCTCCTCGCACAGGCCGTGCGCGTGGGCCGGCGGCTCCGGGCGGCGGGGCTGCGGGGCCGGGTCGTCACGCTCAAGGTGAAGTACGCCGACTTCACGCTCGTCACCCGGCGGGTCACGCTCGGACACCCGACCGACGACGACCGGATCCTGTTCGACGCCGCCCGCGCCCAGCTCGACCGCGTCGAGCTCGCGCGGCGCGTCCGGCTCACCGGCATCTCGGTCTCGGACTTCGCGGGGCCCGCGGAGCGCGGCCAGCTCGGGCTCTTCGCCGGTCCCGCCCCGGCCGCGGAGCCGCCGGACGCCGGGCGCCGGAGGGCCCTCCACTCCGCGCTGGACGCCCTCGCCGACCGGTTCGGCGACGACGCGGTGGTCCGCGCCGACCTGGCCGGCCGCCGCCCGCACGGGCCGGAGGACGAGGACGAGTGACGGGGTGCGCGGGTCCCCCCGGCTTCCCCGGCGCGCCCCGGCGGCCCACCTTTGAGGCCATGATCGCCCCGGGACGAGAGAGCGGCGCGGTGCCCATCCACGGAGTGGAGGAGCTCGACGCGCGCGCCGACGCCCTGCGGGCGCTCGCCTGCTCGCCGGTCCCGTTCCTCGTGGCGGGGGCCTACGCGCTCTTCGAGTACACGGGGATCTACCGCGACACGAAGGACCTCGACCTGTTCCTCCGCGCGCGCGACCTCGACGCCGCCTTCAAGGCGCTCGAGGAGGCGGGGTTCCGGACCGAGCTCACCGATCCGGTCTGGATCGGCAAGGCGTGGCGCGGGCCGTGGTTCGTGGACCTCATCTTCTCGTCGGGGAACGGCGTCGCGGTGGTGGACGACGCCTGGTTCGAGTACGCGCGGCCGGGCCGGGTGTTCGACCTCCCGGTCCTGCTCGCGCCGCCGGAGGAGATGATCTGGTCGAAGAGCTTCGTGCTCGAGCGCGAGCGCTACGACGGCGCCGACGTGAACCACCTGCTGCACGCCTGCGGCCGCACCCTGGACTGGGCGCGCGTGCTCGCGCGCTTCGATCGGTACTGGGAGGTGCTGCTCTCGCACCTCATGCTCTTCCGGTTCGCGTACCCGGGCTCGAAGGGCTTCGTGCCGGACTGGGTGATGGACGAGCTCCTCGGCCGGGCGGGCGCACCGCGGGCGCACCCGGGCGCGCCGCACGACATCTGCCGCGGGAACCTGATCTCGCGCGTGCAGTACCAGCACGACCTCGATCGCGGCCTGGGCGACGGCCGCCGCTGGGACGAGGCGGACCGGCTGGTCCGGGAGGCGGAGGATGGCGGAGGGGAGCTCGGGGTTCCGGCTGGCGGCGGTCGGTGATCTGCACTGCCGGCAGGACCAGCACGGCCGGTATCGCGAGATGGTGAAGGCGGTGAACGGGGAGGCCGAGGGGCTCGTCCTCGCCGGCGACCTCACCGATCACGGCAAGCTCGAGGAGGCGCACGTGCTCGCGGAGCAGCTCGCGCTGCTGCGGGTCCCGTGCGCCGCGGTCCTCGGGAACCACGACTTCGAGCACGGCCACGCGGAGGAGATCGCGCGGATCCTCACGGAGGTGAACGTGAAGGTCCTCGACGGCGACTACACGGTCTTCAACCACCGGCTGGGCGTCGCGGGGGCGAAGGGGTTCTGCGGGGGGTTCGAGCGGGGGATGCTGCAGGCGTTCGGGGAGCCGGCGATCAAGGCGTTCGTGCAGGAGGCGGTCAACGAGGGGCTGAAGCTCGAGGCGGCGCTGGGGCAGCTGGACATCGAGAAGCGCGTCGTGCTCCTCCACTACGCGCCGATCGCGGCGACGATCGAGGGCGAGGAGCCGGGGGTCCAGGCCTTCCTCGGCACGGGCCGGCTGCTCGCGCCGTGCGAGTCGTTCGGGGCCAAGGCGGTCATCCACGGCCACGCGCACCACGGGCGGCTCGAGGGCAGGACGCCCAAGGGGATCCCGGTCTTCAACGTCTCCATGCCGCTGCTCCGGAAGCACATGGACGACAAGCGGTTCCGGGTGCTGGAGGTGTGAGGCCGCAGGCCTCCCCGTGAACGAGCCCGAGCCCGCGCCCGCGCCCGCGAGATGAGCGGCCGTACGCCGCCTCCGCGCCTCCGCCCGGCCCCCGCTTCGCTACCTCGGGCGCGCGGCGGGGATCTCGGTACGCGCGCGAAGGTGCGCTGCGCATCTGGGCGAGGCGCACCAAACTTGCCGGCCACCTCCGCTCGCTGCGCTCGCGGGTGGCCGGCTTCGGACAGAGGTGCGCCCGCTGCGTTGGTCCGCTCCGCGCGCGGATCACGTCGAGCGAGGCTGCGCGCCCCTCGGTGTACCGCTCCGCGGGGGCCGGGCTGCGGCGCTCCGGCGGCTGTGGCGCGGTCGGGGGTGCGAGCGGAGGAGTCGAAGGGCGACGGTGTTGCGGATGAGGGGGGGCTCAGTGCCGCAGCGGCGGCGGCCCCGCCGCCTTGCGCACGCGCTCCAGGATCTCGTCCATCCCGACCGACTTCGGGATGTAGCCCTGGGCGCCGAGGAGCTCGGCTTCCCACTCGAAGCCGTAGGCGGAGAGGATCAGGATCGGCACGGCGGCGCTCTTCGCGTCGCCGCGCATCCGCTCCATCACGCCCCAGCCGTCGAGCACGGGCATCTTGAGGTCGAGGAGGACGATGCCGGGGGCCTCCTCGGCGACCTTGGCGAGCGCGACCTCGCCGTTGTTGGCCATCTGCACGGGATAGCCGGCGTCGGTGAGGACCTCCGAGAGCGCTTCGCGGAAGTCGTCGTCGTCGTCGACGACCAGGATGTACTGGCCGGGCGTCATGCCGGCCCTCCGCGCAGGGTGCTGACGATCTCGGCCGCGATCCGCCGGGCCTCGGCCAGCGCGCCCGGCGGGAGCGTCACGGCGCCGACCACCGGGTGGCCGCCGCCGCCGTACCGCTCGCAGATCGTGTTGATGTCGTGGACGCGGCGGTGCCGCGCCCAGGGGTTGGAGCCGACGGAGACCTTCGTGCGCTTCGGATCGCGCGACACGACGACAGTGTACGCCGCGTCCGGGAAAAGATCGTACGCGATGAACTTGTTCGCCGCCTCGACCGCGGTATCGCCCAGGTCGATCTCGACGACGCCGTCGATGAGCCGCGCGTGGGCGCGCACCACCTCGATCGCGCCGCGGTGCTTCTCGATGATGGGGGCGAGCGGCTCGGTCACCCAGGGCTCCGCGGCGATGGCCGCGAGCGGCCGCCGCTGCATCGCCTCGATGAGCCGGGCCGGCAGCGCGGCATCCTTCGTCGCCTCGAGGAGCGTCATGATCCTCAGGGCGGGCTCGGCGAGCTCGACGGCGGTGCGCGGCGAGTCGAAGCGCGCCGCGTCGATGACGTCGGCCCAGCGGAGCAGGTCGGCGAGGTCCGGCGCCCGCCAGTCGAACCGCTCCGCGAGCACGCGGGCCATGAACCCGGTGTTGCTGGGCGCGGCCGGATCCCAGAACTTCTGGCCGGAGCGGTCGGCCTCGAAGGCGGCGCGGTCGGCGGGGGTCGGGAACGCGCTGGCGTGGTGATCGAACCACCAGTGAAGCCGGGGCGAGAAGCGGAAGTCCACGCACGCGACCAGCTCGCCGTCGAAGGCGTCGGCGGGGAAGGGGTCTCCCTGCTGGTGCTGGAGCGGGCGGTAGCGGATCGCGCCCTCGCCGGCTCCCAGCCGCTCGCGCGCGAAGCGGCCGAACAGGGCCGCCGAGGCGCAGCCATCGAAGCAGTTGCCGTGGTACAGGATCTGGAGCGGCATCGGCGCGGGAATGTAGTGACCCCGGCAGCATAGCGTCAATGCGAGCGCCGGGGCCCTCCGCCGCGGCGACCGACCCGTCGGGGGAGACGGCCGCGGCGCGGGGCGCGCCGCCCGGCACGCTCGCGGCGCAGGCGGGCTGCGCGAGCGCTGTGCCGGGCCGGTCCTTCACGCGTCGTGATGGGGGAGGGGTGGAGCACGGCGCGGGGAGCGGCCGGGGCTCGGGCTCGGGCTCGTCCACGGGCGCGGGGACCGGCGCCGCTGCGGCCGCGGGGCGCGGCGCGAGGTGGCGGGCGTGCGTTTGGGCGGGTTACACTCGGATCCCGAATGGACGCGATCCGCGTCGGGGCCCTCCTCGACGACAAGAAGTTCGATCTCCGGCTGACCCTGCTGGCGGGCAAGCAGGGGCTGTCCCGGCGCATCAGCGCGTCGCGGATCCAGAAGCCGGGGCTCGTGCTCGCGGGCTTCACCGAGTACCTGCACAAGGAGCGCGTGCAGGTCTTCGGGAACACGGAGATGAGCTACCTCGCCACGCTCTCGCCCGACCGCGCCGCGAGGGTGATCCACGACTTCTTCGCCCAGGACGTCGCCTGCCTGGTGGTGACGAAGGGCCTCGAGGTCCCGCCGGCGCTCGTCGCGGCCGCCGACGAGGCGGGCGTGCCGCTGCTCCGGACGACGCACCTCTCGTCCACCTTCATCGAGGCGGTCCAGACCTGCCTCGAGGACGTCCTCACCGCGCAGACCTCGATGCACGGCGTGCTGCTCGACGTCTTCGGGGTCGGCATCCTGCTGCTCGGGAAGTCGGGCATCGGCAAGAGCGAGATCGCCCTCGACCTCGTCATGCGCGGCCACCGGCTCGTCGCGGACGACATCGTGGACGTCCGGCGCCGCACCGCCGACTCCGTCGTCGGGGCGGGCTCCGAGATCATCAAGCACCACATGGAGATCCGGGGCCTCGGGATCATCAACATCAAGGACCTCTTCGGCGTCGCCTCGATCCGCGAGCGGAAGAAGATCGAGATCGTGCTCGAGCTCGTGGAGTGGGATCCCAGCGTCGAGTACGATCGGCTCGGCGTCGAGGACCGGAAGTTCCGGATCCTCGACGTGGAGATCCCGATGCTCATCGTCCCGGTGCGCCCGGGCCGCAACATGACCACCATCGTGGAGGTGGCCGCCCGCAACCACCTCCTCAAGCTCCAGGGTCATCACTCGGCCCGGGAGTTCCAGGACAAGCTGAACCGCGCCATCGCGGTGGCGCCGGGCCGCCGCATCGGGGAGCTGGACGTCGAATGAGCGAGCAGGACGAGCGCAGCGAGCGTCGCCAGGGCATCCAGATGCTCATCCTCACCGGCCTGTCCGGCGCGGGGAAGTCCACGGTGCTGCGGGCGCTCGAGGACGTCGGCTACTACTGCGTCGACAACCTCCCCATCATCATCGTCGAGAAGCTGCTCGAGCTCTCCGGCCACACCGCCGGCGAGGTCTCGCGCATCGCCCTGGGCGTGGACGCGCGCGAGGGGCGGTTCCTCTCGGAGGCGCCGCGCGTCATCCAGGAGCTCCGGGACAAGGGCGCCGAGGTCGAGGTGCTGTTCGTCGATTGCTCGGACGAGGTCCTCATCCGCCGGTACTCGGAGACGCGCCGGCGGCACCCGATGGCGGGCGAGGGGACGGTCGCCGACGGCATCGCCGCCGAGCGCCGGGCGCTCGCCGACCTGAAGGCCCTGGCCGACGAGGTCATCGACACCACGACCCTCAACGTCCACGAGCTGAAGCGCCTCGTCACCCGCCGCGCGGTCGCGGGCGAGACGAAGCTCGGGCTGACGGTGGTCTCGTTCGGCTTCCGCTTCGGGGTCCCGACGCACGCGGACCTGGTGCTCGACGTCCGGTTCCTGCCGAACCCCTACTTCATCCCCGACCTGAAGCCGCACCCCGGCACCGACCCGCGCGTGGCGGAGTTCGTCCTCTCGCAGGCGGACGCGCGCGCGTTCCTGGAGCGCCTCTCGGACCTGCTGCAGTTCCTCATCCCCCGGTACCGCAGCGAAGGGAAGAGCTACCTCACGATCGCCATCGGCTGCACCGGCGGGAAGCACCGCTCCGTGGCCCTGGCCGCCGCCCTCGCCGACAGGCTGTCCTCCGGCGGGCAGCCGATCAGGCTCTGGCACCGCGACGTCGACAAGGAGTAGCCGCGGCCGCCCGACCTGCGCGCCGGCGCGCGCCGGGACAGTGGCTTGCCGGTTTCCTCGGGGCTATGGTACGCCCGCCGGCCGGCTTCCGGGGCCCGGTCGCGCCGAACGGACCCGGAGGGCAGGACGGAACGCGCCACCATGGTCGGAATGGTCGTCGCCACGCACGGGCAGCTCGCGGAGGAGCTGGTCCGGACCGCAGCGCTCATCGTGGGCCCCCTCGAGCGGTGCGAGGGCGTCTCGATCACCGCGGGCTCCTCGATGGAGGAAGCCCGCAAGCGGCTCGGCGACGCCATCCAGCGCGTGGACGCCGGCCAGGGCGTCCTCATCCTCACCGACATGTTCGGGGGCACCCCCGCGAACCTCGCCCTCACGTTCCTCGACGAGAAGATCGAGGTCGTCACGGGCGTGAACCTGCCGATGCTCCTGAAGCTCGCGACCGGCCGGGCCGACAACCTCGGCCTCCGCCCGCTCGCGGAGCAGGTCACGAGCCACGGCCAGAAGAACATCACCCTCGCCTCCGAGCTCCTGCGCACCCGCGCCCGGAGCAACCGGAGCTAAGCGGCGGGGCATGAATCCCGGGCCCCGCGCGACCGTCTCCTCCCCGTGATCGTCCTCGTCCGCGTCGACAACCGCCTCCTGCACGGCCAGATCCTCGAGGCCTGGGTGCCGCGCCTGCGCATCGAGAAGGTCGTCGTGGCCGACGACGTCGCGGCGGGGAACCCCCTCGCGCTCGCGGCGATGACCCTCTGCGTCCCGCCGGAGCTGCCCATCGAGGTCCGGCCGGTAAAGGACGTGGACTGGCCGACGCTCGCGAAGGACGCGACCCGCGCGCTCGTCCTGGTGCGGGACGTGTCGGACCTCGCCCGGGCGCGCGCCGCCGGGCTCACCTCGAAGCTTGCGCCCAACGTCAACGTGGGCAACGTCCACTTCGCGCCCGGACGGCAGCCGGTGACGCCCTCGGTGTTCCTCGCCGATCCCGAGATCGAGGCCCTTCGCCGGCTGGCCGGCGCGGGGTTCGCGGTCGAGGCGCGCGCCATCCCCGCCGAGACCCCCACCGGGCTGGCCGAGATCGAACGCCGGTACGCCGCGGCCCGTTAGGTTACACTGACCTGGCTTGGGCTACCTGATCCTAGGGCTCGTAGCGGGGCTGGCCGCCATCGAGCGCAAGGGGTTCCTGCAGGCGATGCTCTCGCGGCCCATCGTCCTCGCGCCCGTGACGGGCTGGGCCCTGGGCGACACCGCCGGCGGGGTCCTGCTCGCCCCCGTGCTGGAGCTGCTCTGGCTCGGCGCGGTCAACCTCGGCGCCGCGGTGCCCGCGCACGAGGCGCTCGGGACGACCGCGGTCGTGGGCTCGGCGACGCTCGCCTCCCGGGCGCTCGGCACCCCGGTCACCCCCGAGATCGCCGCCTTCGCCGTGCTCCTCGCGGTGCCCGCCGCGCTCCTGGGCCGGGTGGGCGAGCGGGGCGCGGAGGCGTGGAACGCGCGCATCGCCTCGCGCGCCGAGGCCGAGCTGTCGGTCCACCACCTCCGCCGCGCCGCGCACTGCAACCTCCTCGGCCTCGGCATCTCCTTCGGCCTCTCCGCCGTCGTCGCGCCGCTCACCGCGGCGATGGCGAGCCTCGTCATCCCCGCCGCCCTCCGCGCCGCGCCCGGCCTGGGGTTCCCGCTGCGCGTCGGCTTCTTCGCGCTCGGCGCGTTCGCGTGCGCCGCCGGCGCGAAGGCGCTCCGCGCGAAGGCCGCGCCGCTCTCGTTCTTCGGCGCCGCCGCCGCGACCGCCGTGGTCGGCCTCTTCGTCCTCCTCACCGGGAGGGCGATGTGAGCGCGACCCCGAAGGCCCTCGCCGCCCCCGCCCCGCTCTCGGCGTTCACGCTCGCGCGCGTGTTCTTCCGCAGCCTCTTCCTCCAGGCGACCTGGAACCGGCGCGGCATGCAGAACCTCGGGTTCGCCTACGCCATCGAGCCCGCGCTGCGGGCGCTCTACCCGGACCGCGAGCGGCTCGAGGACGCGCTCCGGCGGCACCTCGGCTTCTTCAACTGCCACCCGTACATGGCGGCGGCGATCCTCGGCGGCGCGATCAACCACGAGGAGCGCGTGGCGGCGGGGGTCGAGCCGTCCGAGTCGCCGCAGAACTACAAGCAGACGCTGCAGGGGCCGCTCGCCGCCATCGGGGACGGCTTCTTCTGGACGGCGCTCCGCCCGTTCTTCGGGGCGCTCGGCGCGGTCGGGGCGCTCTGCCTGGGCGTGCCGGCGATCGTGGCCGTGATCGCCGTCTACAACCTCATCCACCTCACGCTGCGCGTCGCGCTCTTCCGCGCCGGGTACAACCGCGGCGACGCCCTCGTCCCGCTGCTCGCGCGGATGGCGCTGCCCGTCGTCGCCGACCGGCTCCGCACCGGGGGGGCGCTGCTCGCGGGCGTGGCGGCGGGGACGCTGATCCTGCGCGCCGGGACCCTCATCGGCCCGGGCGTCGGTCCGCTCGCCGGCCTCGCCGGCCTCCTCGTCGCCCTCGTGGCGCTCGTCGGGTACGTCGCCCTCGCCCGGGGAGCCCGCCTCTTCCCGTCGCTCTACCTCGCCGCCGCCGCAGGCGCCGGCGCGGCCCTCCTCCTCGAACACCTGCCAGGGAGCCGCTAGCCCGATGACCCGCCAGGTCCGCACCTTCGTCATCGTCAACACGCTCGGGCTGCACGCGCGGGCCGCCGCGCAGCTCGTCCAGACCGCCAACCGGTTCCGGTCGGAGGTGCTGGTCGAGAAGGATGGCATGGAGGTCAACGGGAAGAGCATCATGGGCGTGCTCACCCTGGCCGCCGCCAAGGGCTCGGAGATCAAGGTCTCGGTCGAGGGCGACGACAGCGAGCTGGCACTGGGCGCGCTCGCCACGCTCATCGAATCGGGCTTCGGAGAGACATGAGCCAGACGCCCGCCCTCACCCTGGTCGGCCTCGCGGCGTCCCCCGGGATCGCCATCGGGCAGGTCTGGACCATGGAGCGGCGGCGGGTGCAGACGCCGAAGCGGCGGCTCGCGCTCTCCGAGGTCGAGGGCGAGCTGGCCCGGTTCCGGGCGGCGCTGGAGGCGTCGGACGCGCAGCTCGACGAGGTGCGAAAGAAGGTCGAGGCGAACGGCGGCAGCGGCGCCGGCGAGCACACGGCCATCATCGACATGCACCGGATGATGCTCCACGACGAGATGCTCGTGGGCGAGGTGCGGCGGCTCGTCGCCGAGGAGCGCGTCAACCCGGAGTGGGCGGTCAAGCGCGCCGCCCGGCGGATCAAGAGCCTCTTCCACCAGGACGCGGACGAGTACTTCAAGGAGCGGCGCGCCGACGTCGACTTCGTCGGGGAGCGGCTCATCAAGAACCTCCTCGGCCTCGCGCCCGACGTCGAGGGGAGGCCGCCCGAGGGGGCGGTGATCGTCGCCCACGACCTCTCGCCCGCGGACACGGCCGTGCTCCTCCACGGCGCCAAGGTCGGCGCGTTCGTCACCGAGGTCGGCGCCCGCACCTCGCACACCGCCATCGTCGCCCGGGCGCTCGAGATCCCGGCGGTGGTCGGCGTGAGCCGCATCACCGCGGTCGCCGGGCGCGGCGACTGGATCATCGTGGACGGCACGCGCGGCGTGGTGATCGTCCACCCGACGCCGGCCGAGCAGGCGGACTACGCGGCGGCGCGCGAGCGGCTCCTCCGCGAGGAGCAGGAGCTCCTGCGCACCCGCGACCTCCCGGCCGTCACGCGCGACGAGGTCCACGTCCGGCTCGGCGGGAACATCGAGTTCGCGGAGGAGGTCCCGAGCCTGCTCGCGCACGGCGGCGAGGCGGTCGGCCTCTACCGGACCGAGTACCTGTTCCTCGGCCGCTCCGATCTCCCGACCGAGGAGGAGCACTACCAGAACTACCGCCGCATCCTGGAGGCGGTCGGCCGCCGGCCGGTGACCATCCGCACGTTCGACCTCGGCGGCGACAAGCTCCCGCCCGGGATGCGGCTCCACGCCGACAACCCGGCGCTGGGCATGCGCGCGATCCGCTACTGCCTCCGCCACCCGGAGATGTTCCGCACGCAGCTGCGGGCGCTGTTGCGGGCGTCGGTCCACGGGAACCTCAAGATCATGTTCCCGATGATCTCCGGCGTCGCCGAGCTGCGCGCCGCGCGCACGGCGCTCGACGACGTGCAGGCGGAGCTCACCCGCGAGACCATCCCGACGCGGAAGGTGCCTGTGGGGATCATGGTCGAGCTCCCGAGCGCGGCGATGATCGCGGACCGGCTCGCGAAGGAGTGCGACTTCTTCTCCATCGGCACGAACGATCTCATCCAGTACACGATCGGCATCGATCGGCAGAACAAGGACGTCGCCTACCTGTACAAGCCGCTCCACCTCTCCGTGCTCCGGATGATCAAGGGCGTGTGCGACGCGGCCCGGTCGGCCGGCATCACGGTCTCGGTCTGCGGCGAGATGGCCGGCGACCCGCTCCATACCCTGGTGCTCATGGGCCTGGGCGTGAGCGAGCTCTCGATGAACGGCCCGTCGATCCCGATCGTGAAGCAGGTGATCCGGGGCGCGAGCCTGGTCGAGGCGCGCGGGCTGGTGGAGCGGCTCCTCTGCCTCACCACGGCCGACGACATCGAGCGCGAGGTCCGGTGCGAGATGCACCGCCGCCACCCGGAGCTGTTCGAGTCCGCCGGCCTCCCGGGCGCGCCGCTCGGCTAGCCAGGCGGTCGCGGGGGTAGGACCTCCGCCGCTCGTTCGCGACGTTGACACCATCCGCGCAGGCCGCATAGGTTCGCACTCCCCGCGAGGACCCCATACCCATGAACGACCACCTCTTCACCTCCGAGTCCGTCACCGAGGGCCACCCGGACAAGATGGCGGACCAGATCTCGGACGCAGTCCTGGACGCCGTCCTGGCGCAGGACCGCAAGGGCCGCGTCGCCTGCGAGACGCTGCTCAAGACGGGCTAC
>DASPMI010000154.1:0-33191 GCA_035627135.1 Anaeromyxobacter sp.
ACGCCGTGGCCGATGGTGTGGCCCAGGTTGAGCGCCTGGCGCAGGCCGCGCTCATATGGGTCTTCCACAATCACCCGCGCCTTGACCGCCATTCCCTGGCGAACCACCCGCTCCAGGTCGCCGGTGACCGCCTCCCAGCCCCGCTCGCACAGCGCGAACAGGTCCGGGTCGGCGATCACGCCGTGCTTGACCACCTCGGCCAGCCCGTTGCGCAGCTCGCGCTCGGGCAGGGTAGCCAGCACCCGCGGGTCTGAGAGCACCAGCGGCGTCGCGAGGCCCGCGAGCAGCAGGTAGGCGATGCGGTAATGGCGCCAGTGCCGCGCCGAGCCGCGCCAGCCCAGCGAGAAGATGCCGTAGACGACGCGCGCCGTGCGGCTCTTCGAGCTGTCGCGCAGCGCCGCGAGGTCGGGGAGCAGGCCGACGTACCAGAAGAGCAGCGACGCGGTGAAGGGAGAACTGGAAAGGGTAGTGCGCCAGGGCATGGCCGTCAAGGTGCGGGTGATCGAAGTGGACCCGTTTGAAAAAGGCTTACGCCAGGCGCTCAACCTGGGCCACACCATCGGCCACGCCGGCACGCTCATCAGCGCCATCCTCCTCCTCTTCCAGCAGAAGTGGCGCACGTCGATCAACCGGTTCGCCGAGGCGATGACGCTGTTCGCGGTGGCGATGGCCGGCATGTACCCGATCATCCACCTCGGGCGCCCCTGGCTCTTCTGGTGGCTCATCCCGTACCCCTCGACCACGCAGATGTGGCCGAACTTCAAGAGCGCGCTCCCCTGGGACGTGTTCGCGATCTCCACGTACGCGACGGTCTCGCTGCTCTTCTGGTACCTCGGGCTCATCCCCGACCTCGCCACCGCGCGCGACGCCGCGACGAGCCGCGTGAAGCGGATCGTCTACGGCGTCTTCTCCTTCGGGTGGCGCGGCTCGGCCCGCCACTGGCAGCACTGGCGCATCGGCTACCTGCTCCTCGCCGGGCTCTCCACGCCGCTCGTCCTCTCGGTGCACACGATCGTCTCCTTCGACTTCGCGATCGGGAACCTGCCGGGCTGGCACACGACGATCTTCCCGCCCTACTTCGTCGCCGGCGCGATCTTCAGCGGCTTCGCGATGGTGCTCACGCTCATGATCCCGGCGCGCAAGGTGTTCGGGTTCGAGCACGTCGTCACCCAGCGTCACCTCGACAACATGGCCAAGGTGACCCTCGCGACCGGCCTCATGGTCTCGTACGGCTACGCGATGGAGTGGTTCATCGCCTGGTACTCCGGGAGCGAGTTCGAGTGGTTCGCGTTCGCGAACCGCGTCACCGGCCCGTACCAGCTCGTCTACGCGATGCAGATCTTCTGCAACGTCGTCGCCCCGCAGGCGCTCTGGTTCCCGAAGGTCCGCAACAACGTGCTCGCGCTCTTCGTCATCGCGGTGCTCGTCAACTTCGGGATGTGGGCGGAGCGGTTCGTCATCATCGCCATCTCCCTCCACCGCGACTTCATCCCCTCGTCCTGGTCCATGTACGCCCCGACCTGGGTGGACTGGGGGACGCTCTTCGGCTCCATGGCCACGTTCGGCTTCCTCTTCATGCTCTTCCTCAAGTTCGTCCCGGCGATCCCCATCTCCGAGGTGAAGGAGCTCCGGCGCGAGCTCGAGCACGAGGATCACCACCACGCCCGCCCGGCCGCGCAGGGAGGCCACCGATGAGCACCGTGCTGGGCGAGTTCGCGGACGACCGCGCCCTCCTCGCGGCGGCGCGGGCGCTGCGCGCGGACGGGCGGAAGGGGCTCGATCTCCATACCCCGTACCCGATCCACGGCGCGGAGGAGGCCCTCGGCCTGCCGCGCTCCACGGTCCCGAAGCTCGCGCTCGCCGCCGGCCTCACCGGCGCGGTCACGGGGTACGGGCTCCAGTGGTTCGTGAACGCGTACGACTGGGCGTACAACGTCGGGAACCGGCCGCCGCACAGCCCGCCCGCGTTCATCCCCGTCACCTTCGAGCTCGGCGTCCTGTTCGCCGCGCTCGGCATCTTCTTCGGCCTGCTCTTCGCGTACTTCCGGTTCCCGCGCGTCCACCACCCGGTGTTCGAGGTCGACGCGTTCCGCTCCGCGACCATCGACGGCTTGTGGCTCTCGGCCGACGTCCCGGCCGCCGAGGCCGCGGCCGTGGCGGAGTCGCTCCGGAAGCTCGGCGCGCGCCAGGTGTCGGTCGTCGCCGAGGAGGTGGCTCCGTGATTGCGCGCCGCCTCCGGGTCCCCGCCCTGGCCGCCGCCCTGGCCACGCTCGCCGGCTGCCCGGCGCTCGATCCGATGCAGCAGCAGCCCAAGTACGAGGCGTACGAGGCGAGCGAGTTCTTCCCGGACGGGCTCGCGATGCGCGCCCCGCCCGCCGGGACGGTCCCGTTCCGCTCGCTCGTCGAGCCCGCCGTCGCGACCGGCCGCGGGCCGGACGGCAAGCCGCTCGCGGTGGCGCCGGTCAAGGTGGACGCGGCGTTGCTCGAGCGCGGCCGGAAGAAGTACGACGTCCACTGCGCGGTCTGCCACGGCCTGCTCGGCGACGGGGACAGCCAGGTGGCGATGAACATGTCCCTGCGGCGGCCGCCGTCGCTCCACCTCTACCGCGACCGGACCGACGGCTACCTGTACCAGGTCATCAACGAGGGCTTCGGCCTCATGCCCTCGTACGCCCAGGAGCTCGCGGTCCAGGACCGCTGGGCCGTCGTCGCGTACGTGCGCGCGCTCCAGCTCAGCCAGAACGCCAGCGTGGACACGCTCCCGGGCGAGGCGCGCCAGCGCCTGGAACAGCAGGCCAAGGAGAAGACGCCATGACCGAGGCTCCGGCTCCCTTCACGGGCGGGCGCCGCCTCGTCCTCCAGGCCGCCGTCGTCGGCGTGGTCGGCCTCGCCGTGACGGCGCTCGGCGCGGCGGCGTTCGACGCGCGGCGCGCGCTCTACTCGTACCTGGTCGCGTTCGTCTACTGGCTGGGCATCGCCCTCGGCGCGCTCATCCTCCTCGGCGCGTTCCACGCCTCCAACGCCCGCTGGTCCGTGGTGATCCGGCGGTTCGTCGAGCACGTGCCGGCCGTCCTGCCGCTGTTCGTCGTGCTCTTCGTCCCGCTCCTGCTCGGCGCCCGCCACGTCTTCCCCTGGAGCGCCGGGCCCGAGGCGTTCGAGGGCGAGCTCCGGCACCTCGTCGAGCACAAGCACCCGTGGCTCAACCTGCCGTTCTTCGTCGGTCGGGCGATCTTCTACTTCCTCTCGTGGATGGTCGTCGCCGAGCTCCTCCGGCGCTGGTCGCTCCGGCAGGACGCCGCCGGCGGCCTGACGCTCACGCGGTGGCAGCGCCGGCTCGGCGCGGGCTCCCTCCCGCTCCTCGCGCTGACGCTCTCGTTCGCCGCGTTCGACTGGATCATGTCGATCGACGTCCGGTTCTTCTCCACCATCTTCGGCGTGTACTGGTTCGCGGGGAGCTTCCTCGCCACGTTCGCGGTGATCATCGTCGCCGCCGTCGTCACCCGGCGCGACCCGACCCAGTTCGGCGCGCACCTCAACGTCGAGCACTTCCACTCGCTCGGGAAGTTCCTCCTCGCCTTCACCGCGTTCTGGGCGTACATCGCGTTCTCCCAGTTCCTCCTCATCTGGATCGCCAACCTGCCGGAGGAGGTGCCCTGGTACATCCTCCGCATCGACGGCGGATGGGGCGTCGTCGGCGCGATCCTGGCCGGGCTCCACTTCCTCGTCCCGTTCCTCCTCCTGCTCTCGCGCGACCTGAAGCGGAACCCGCGGCGGCTCGCCTTCGTGGCCGGCTGGCAGCTCGTCCTGCACTGGCTCGATCTCTACTGGCTGGTGATGCCGCACCTCGACAGGGGCGGCCCGACGTTCAGCCTGTGGGATCTCTCCGCCTTCGTGGGCGTGGGCGGCGTCGCCGTCGCGTTCGCCGTCGCCCGGATGCGCGGGACGCTCTCCGTCCCCGCGCGCGATCCCTACATCGCCGAGTCGCTGAGGTACCTGCCGTCATGAGCCTCCCCGCCCCGCCCAAGAATGGTTCCAACGGATCGGGCTCCTCGCGGCATGGGGGGAGCGCCAACCACGACGACGTCCACGGGCACGATCACGGCGTCCGGTCCGAGGAGGACCACGTCCCCGCGCTCAAGATCATCCTGGTGGGCGTGGGCGCGCTCGTCGTCTTCTTCCTCGGCTCGTGGGTGACGGTCGCGTACCTCGGCGCGCGGCTCGAGGCGCACGGGCCCGTCGCCATCCCGCCGGAGATCGGCCTCTCCAAGATCCAGCTGGTCGAGCAGCAGCCCTTCGCGCAGGCGGTCCGCGGCGAGCGCGCCAAGGTCCGGCAGCTCGAGCGCCTCGAGTCGTACGGGTGGGTGGACCGGCAGGCGGGCGTCGTCCACATCCCCATCGCGGAGGCCATGCGGCTCGTCGTCTCCGGCGCGCGTGTCGGCCCCGCGCCCGCCGACGGCCCGCCGCCGCCCGGAGGGCAGCCATGAAGCGCGCGCGTCTCGTCGCCCGGCTCGCCGCGCTGGCCGCGCTCGCCGCGGCGTCCCCGGCGCAGGCGCAGTTCTGGCGGCACCGCGAGCTCCCCTCCGGCCCGCCGCCCGACGTCAAGCCCGTGCCGCTCCAGGAGGTCCGGATCGAGGAGAAGCTCGGCCAGGCGCTGCCGCTCGACGCGACCTTCACCGACTGGCGCGGGCGGCCCTTCACGCTCCGTCAGGCGTTCGACGGCCGGCGGCCGGTGGTGCTGGCGATGGTCTACTACGACTGCCCCATGCTCTGCGGCCTCATGCTCTCCGGGATGGCCAAGGGCATCCGCCAGAACGGCCTCGAGCTGGGCAAGGACTTCGCGGCCGTGACGATCTCGTTCGACGCCGCGGAGCGGCCGGGCCTCGCCGCCGAGCGCCGGCGGGGTTATCTCCAGTCCGTCGGGCTCGCCGACTCCGGCGAGGAGTGGCCGTTCCTCGTCGGCGCCGAGCAGGAGTCCCGCCGGCTGTCCGACGCGCTCGGCTTCTACTACAAGTACGACCAGGTCTCGGGCGAGTGGGCCCACATGGCCGCGGTCTTCGTGATCACACCCGACGGCCGGATCTCGCGGTACCTCTACGGCATCGACTACGCGCCCAAGGACCTGCGGCTCGCGGTGATCGAGGCCGGGGGCGGGAAGGTGGGCACGAGCTTCGACCGGATCCTCCTCACCTGCTTCCGGTACGACCCGATGTCGCGCAAGTACCAGCCGTACGCGTTCGGCATCGTCCGCGCCGGCGGCGCGCTCACGCTCGTCGTCCTGGCGGCGGTGGTGGGCCGGCTGTTCTGGCGCGAGCGGAAGCGCGCGAAGCGGGAGGCGAAGGCGTAGCGCGCCGGCGCGCTCCGCGAGGCAGACCCATGAACGAGCTCCTGCGCCGCATCCTGTTTCTCCCCGAGCAGGCGAGCACCTACGCCGAGTCGGTCGACCAGCTCCACTACTTCGTGATCATCACCACGATGATCGCCGCCGCCGGCGTGTTCGGGGTGGCGATCTACTTCTTCGTCCGGTACCGGCGGCGGAGCGACGTGGAGGCGACGCCGCGGGTCCGCCCGAAGGCCATCCACGAGGTCCTGTTCATCGGCGTGCCGCTCGCGTTCTTCGTGCTCTGGTTCGCGATCGGGTACCCGCAGTTCGTCTCGCTGCAGACCCCACCCAAGGACGCGATGGACGTGTACGTCCAGGGCAAGCAGTGGATGTGGAAGTTCGCGTACCCCGACGGCCCGAGCGCCGTGAACACGCTGCGGGTGCCGGTGGGCCGCCCGGTGCGGCTCCTCATCACCTCCCGCGACGTCATCCACTCGTTCTACGTGCCGGCGCTCCGCATCAAGATGGACGCGCTCCCGGGGCGGTACACGCAGGCGTGGTTCCAGGCCGAGCAGCCGGGGCGTTACGAGATCTTCTGCGCCGAGTACTGCGGGCTCTCGCACTCGGGCATGGTCGGCGAGCTGGTGGCGATGCCGGCGGCGGAGTTCGACGCGTGGATGGCGACGCAGCGGCGCGGCATCGTCGTGTCGCAGGACTCGGCCCCGACCGAGGGCGAGCACGTGCGCCCCGCGGCCAACGTGGTGGACGAGGGGGCGCGGATCGCCGCGGCGCAGGGCTGCCTCAAGTGCCACTCGGTGGACGGCTCGCGCCACATCGGGCCGACGTTCGCGAACCTCTACGGCCGCGAGGAGAAGCTCCAGGACGGCAAGACCGTGACCGCGGACGAGGCCTATCTCACCCGGTCGATGATGGAGCCGGGCGTGGAGCTGGTCTCCGGGTACCAGAACGTCATGCCCACGTACCAGGGCAAGCTCGCGCCGCCCGACACCGCGGCGATCGTCGAGTACATCAAGTCCCTCCGCTCGTCGGCCTCGCGCCCCGGGCCGTCGGAGCCGCCCGCCTATGAAGCCATCCCCGCTCCCAAGTGACGACGTCGCGGCCTACGCGCCGCGGAACTACCTGAACGCGCCGGCCACGGGGCTCATGTCCTGGCTCAACACCCGCGACCACAAGCGGATCGGGGTGATGTTCCTCATCGCGACCACGATCGCGTTCGCGGTCGGCGGCCTGTTCGCGATGCTCATCCGCCTGGAGCTCCTCACGCCCGGCCCGACGGTCATGGACCCCATGACCTACAACCGGATGTTCACGCTCCACGGCGTGGTCATGATCTTCCTGTTCATGATCCCGGTCATCCCGAGCGGCTTCGGGAACTTCCTCGTGCCGCTGATGATCGGGGCCAAGGACGTCGCGTTCCCGAAGCTCAACCTGCTCAGCTTCTACCTGTACCTGATCGGCGCCGTCGTCGCGCTCGCCGGGATGATCTGGGGCGGCGCGGACACGGGCTGGACGTTCTACACGCCGTACTCCACCGACACGATCACGAAGGTCACCCCGATCCTGCTCGGCGCCTTCATCCTCGGGTTCTCGTCGATCCTCACCGGCCTCAACTTCATCGTGACCACGCACACGATGCGGGCGCCCGGCATGGGCTGGATGCGGATGCCGCTCTTCGTCTGGTCGATCTACGCGACGAGCATCATCCAGATCCTGGCGACGCCGGTGCTCGGCATGACGCTGCTGCTCGTCGTGGTGGACCGGGCGTTCCACCTCGGCGTCTTCGATCCGACGTGGGGCGGCGATCCGGTGCTCTTCCAGCACTTCTTCTGGTTCTACTCGCACCCCGCCGTCTACATCATGGTGCTGCCGGCGATGGCGGTGATCTCCGAGGTCGTCTGCACCTTCTCCCACAAGAACATCTTCGGCTACAAGGCGGTCGCCTACTCCTCGCTCGGCATCGCCTTCGTCGGGTTCTTCACGTGGGGGCACCACCTCTTCACGTCCGGTCAATCCGCCTTCGACGCGGGGATCTTCGGGATCCTCTCGATGTTCGTGGGCATCTTCACCGCGATCAAGGTCTTCAACTGGACGGCGACGCTCTACAAGGGCTCGATCTCGTTCAAGACCCCGTTCGCCTACTTCGTCGGCTTCCTCTTCTTCCTCGTGTTCGGCGGGATGACGGGCGTGGCGCTCGCCACCGTCTCGCTCGACGTCCACTGGCACGACACGTACTTCGTGGTGGCGCACTTCCACTTCATCATGGTCGGGGCGGTGATGATGGCCTTCCTGGCCGCGCTCCACTACTGGTTCCCGAAGATCACGGGCCGGACCTACCCCGAGGGCTGGGGCCTCGTCGCGGCGGTGATGATCATCCTCGGCTTCAACTTCACGTTCATCCCGCAGTTCCTGCTGGGCAACATGGGGATGCCGCGCCGGTACTACTCGTACTCGGAGCGGTTCCAGGCGCTGAACGTCGCCTCGACCGCCGGCGCGAGCGTGCTGGCGATCGGCCTCACCATCATCCTCGTCTACCTGCTCGTGTCGCTGCGGTACGGAAGGGTCGCGGGGTCGAACCCCTGGCTGTCGCGCGGGTTCGAGTGGGACACCCCCTCGCCGCCCCCGCCGGAGAACTACCCCGTGACGCCGGTGATCGAGCACGGCCCGCACGACTACGACGGCGAGAACATCACCCTCCCGCCGCACCAGCACGCGCCGGAGCCCGAGCCCCATGCAAGCTAGCCCGCTCGCCCATCACTTCGAGAACCTCGAGAAGCAGGCCCACGCCGCGCGGCTGGGGATGTGGCTCTTCCTCGCCACCGAGATCCTGCTCTTCACGGTCCTCTTCGCGGCGTACGCGCTGTACCGCTTCCTCTTCCCCGAGGCGTTCGCGCTCTCGAGCCGCGCGCTCGAGACGTGGGTCGGCTTCGTCAACACGATCGTGCTGGTGACGAGCTCGCTCACGGTGGCGACCGGGCTCCACTCCGCGACGCGGGGCGACGGCAGGAAGACCGCGCTGTGGTTCGGGATCTCCGTGCTGCTCGCGGTCGTGTTCCTCGTGCTCAAGGCGTACGAGTACAACCACCACTTCCACACCGGCCAGCTCCCCGGGCGCTTCTACACGTACGAGGGGGTGAAGGCGCCCGGCGCGCCGATGTACTTCACGCTCTACTTCCTCATCACCGGGCTGCACGCGATCCACGTGATCGTGGGGATGACGGTGCTCGTGGTCATCGGCGCGCTCGCGCGCAAGGGCCGCTACACCGCCGCGTACCACGTGCCGGTCGAGCTGGGCGCGCTGTACTGGCACCTCGTCGATCTCATCTGGATCTTCGTCTTCCCCCTCATCTACTTGATCTAACCCCCGCCCGAGCCCGAGCCCGAGCCCGAGCCCGAGCCCGAGCCCGAGCCCGAGCCCGAGCCTGCAACGGAACGAGAGACCCATGGCCGAACCGGTCGCCCACGACGAGCACGCCGCCACGCACCGCAGCCACATGCCCGTGTACCTGGGCGTGTGGGTCGCGCTCCTCGTCCTCACGGTGGTGACGTACGCGGTGGCGAAGGTGCACCTGCCCGGCGCGTGGGCCGTGGCCGTCGCGCTCCTCATCGCGAGCCTGAAGGGCGCGCTCGTGGCGCTGTTCTTCATGCACCTCTGGGATCAGCGCGGGGCGAACCGGCTCGTGTTCCTGACCTCGCTCGTGTTCGTGGCGCTCCTCATCGGCCTCGTCATCGCCGACAACGCGACGCGCTTCCCGCTCGCGAACCCGCCGGGCACGCGCGGCGCGCTGCCGGCCGAGGGGTCGGTGCGGGAGCCGCCGGCTGCGAACGTGCAGCAGCGGAACCGGCCGTAGCCGGCGCGACCGGCGCGAACGGCTTGCGAGCCTGCGCGCGGGACGCCCGGGCGGGAACCCGCACAAACGCGTGACGCCACGCGCGGTTGGGCCCCCGCGCTTGATCCGGCGACGCTCGGCGCGCGCAAGACGTGCACCGAAAACCAGCCCAGGGGCGGGTACGAGCCTTGCTACGCGTCCGGGCATGGCTCCCGAGCGCATCCTGGTGGTCGACGGCGAGGCGCAGGCAGGGAAGGGCCTCCGCGCGAGCCTCGGCGAGCGCGGCTTCGACGCCGTCGCCGCGAGCGGCACCGAGGATGCGCTCGCGCTCGTCCCGAGCTTCGGCCCCGGGGCGGTCCTCCTCGACGTGACGCTGCCCGACGCCTCCGCGTTCGCGGCCCGGCTCGGCGAGCTGGGGTCGGACGCAGGTATCGTCGTGACGGTCCCGCGGCACCGCGTCGACGCCGCCGTGGCCGCCCTCAAGGCCGGCGCGGAGAGCTTCGTCCTGCGGCCGGTCGAGCTGGCGCAGGCGTGCCTCGCCCTGGAGCGGGCCCTCGAGCGGCGCCGGCTCCGCCGCGAGCGCGCCGCGCTGCGGGAGGCGCTCCGCGCCCGGACGGTCGTCGTGGGCGCGACGCCGGCCATCGCCGCCGCGCGCGAGCTCGTCGCGCGCGCGGGTCCGACCCGCGCGCCCGTCCTCGTGACCGGCGAGCAAGGCACCGGCAAGGCGCACCTCGCGCAGGCGCTCCACGAGGCCTCGCCGCGCCGCGACGGACCGTTCGTCCGCGTGAGCTGCGCCGGCCTGTCCGAGCCGCTCCTCGCCGCGGAGCTGTTCGGCCCGGACGCGGGCGCGTTCCCGGACGCCGACGGGTGGCGCGCGGGCGCGATCGAGCGGGCCCGCGGGGGCACCCTGTACCTCCAGGAGGTCGGGCGGCTCGCTCCGGCGGCCCAGCTGCGGCTCCTGGAGGTGCTCGAGGCGGGGCAGCTCGAGCGGGCGCGCGGACCGGCGACGCCCGCGGACGTCCGCGTGATCGCCTCGTCGCAGGACGACCTCGGCCGCCGCGTCGAGGAGGGCCGCTTCCGCGAGGACCTCTACTACCGCCTCGCGGTGGTCGCGGTGGCGCTGCCCCCGCTCCGCGCGCGCCGCGACGACATCCCCGCCCTCGCGGCCCACTTCGTCGCCGAGGCGAGCGCCGCGCTGGCGACGGACGTGCGCGGCCTCGCCCCCGGGGCGCTCGTGGCGCTCTTCTCGCACGAGTGGCCGGGCAACGCCCGCGAGCTGGCCGAGGCCATGCGCACCGCGGTGGCCGCGGCGCGCGGCCGCGAGATCGCCGTCGCCGATCTTCCGCCGCCGGTGCGGGCCGCCCGCGAGGACGCGGCGCTGTCCCCGTTCCCGGTGCCCGGGTCGACGATGGAGGAGATCGAGCGCGAGGCCATCCTCCGCGCGGTCGACCGCTGCGGCGGCTCCACCTCGCGCGCCGCCGAGCTCCTCGGCGTCTCCGTGCGAAAGGTGCAGTACCGCCTCAAGGAGTACCGGTGCGCGCGGCGGGTGGCGCTGCCGAGCAACTAGCGTGGGGCTGGGCGGGATCGCCGCCCAGCGTCCGGTCCCATCCGTCGAGCCACGGCCCGTCCAGGTCGGCGCCGCGCCCGAGCGACGCGCAGGTCCCCGGAGCCGGCCGCGCCGCGGCGCGCCACCAGGCCCGGCGGAGTCGCGCGAGCGGTCCCGGGGTGCTCGAACAGCGTGCAACTGCCTCGTTCGCGGTCACTGCTCGAAAAAAGTGCGTCTCCGGGTCGCGCTGCAAGGGCGCGGGCCGTAGGGCAAGATCGTTGTCCTGAAAAGCACGGCGATCGCGCGCCTCTGTTTTCGAGTTGCGAAGGGCGCTCCGCGCGCACAAAGCGCATTGAGACAGCCCAAAACGCGGGCAGCAGCAGCGGATACCCCGGCCGGGCGTGGCCTTGACCGTCGCACGCGCGCCCGGGACACTGAGAGCTTTTCCGAAGGACGAAGGAACGATGCGCGAGACCGAGACCGGCACCCCTCCGCGGCAGGGCCTGTACGATCCGCAGTACGAGCACGACGCCTGTGGCTTCGGCTTCGTCGTGGACGTGAAGGGCCGCGCCTCGCACGACATCGTCGAGAAGGCGCTCACGGTCCTGCTCAACCTCGAGCACCGCGGCGCCGTCGGCGCGGAGAAGAACACCGGCGACGGCGCGGGCATCCTCCTCCAGACCCCGCACGCCTTCCTCGCCGCCGAGGCCGACCGGCTCGGCATCCAGCTGCCGAGGCCGGGCGCCTACGCCGCGGGCATGGTGTTCCTGCCCCAGGACGAGGCCGGCCGGAACGCCTGCATCGAGATCTTCGAGCAGGTGGTGCGCGACGAGGGGCAGACGGTCCTCGGCTGGCGCGACGTCCCGACCGACAACTCCACCCTCGGCCCCTCTGCGAGGAGCAGCCAGCCCGTCATCCGCCAGCTCCTCGTCGGCCGCGGCGACAGCTGCCAGGACCCGATGAGCTTCGAGCGGAAGCTCTACGTGATCCGGCGCATGGTGGAGAAGAAGATCTCCCGCTCCTCGATCCCGGGGCGCAGCCACTTCTACGTCCCGAGCCTCTCCTACAAGACCGTCGTCTACAAGGGGATGCTCAACGCGGGGCAGCTCCGCGAGTTCTACCTGGATCTCACCCGGCCGGAGATGACCTCGGCCATCGGCATGGTCCACTCGCGGTTCTCGACCAACACCTTCCCCTCGTGGGCCCGCGCCCACCCGTACCGCTACATCTCGCACAACGGCGAGATCAACACGCTGCGCGGCAACGTCAACTGGATGCACGCGCGGCAGTCGCAGATGTGGTCGTCGTTCTTCGGCAACGACCTGCAGAAGATCCTCACCGTCGTCGACACCGAGGGCTCCGACTCGGCGATGTTCGACAACGTGCTCGAGCTGCTCACGCTCTCCGGGCGCGAGCTGCCGCACGCGATGATGATGATGGTCCCGGAGCCGTGGAACCGGGACACGACGATGAGCCCGACGAAGCGGGCCTTCTACGAGTTCCACTCCTGCCTCATGGAGCCGTGGGACGGCCCGGCCTCGATCGCGTTCACGGACGGGATCCGGGTGGGCGCCCAGCTCGACCGGAACGGCCTGCGCCCGTCGCGCTACTACGTCACGAGCGACGGCCTCGTGGTGATGGCCTCCGAGGTCGGCGTCCTCGACATCCCGCCCGAGAAGATCGTCCAGAAGGGCCGGCTCCAGCCCGGCCGCATGTTCCTCGTCGACACCTCGCTCGGCTGCATCGTCGGCGACGACGAGCTCAAGGAGCGGATCGCGCGGCAGCACCCGTACCGCGAGTGGCTCGACCGCTACATGGTCCAGCTCGAAGACCTGCCCAAGCCGGCCCGGGTCCACGAGCCGGATCACGAGACCGTGCTCCGCCGGCAGGAGGTGTTCGGCTACACGGCCGAGGAAGTGAAGATGCTCATCACCCCGCTGGCCACGGACGGCGTCGAGCCGACCGGGTCGATGGGGAACGACGCGCCGCTCGCGGTCCTCTCCGAGCGGCCGCAGCCGCTGTTCAGCTACTTCAAGCAGCTCTTCGCCCAGGTGACCAACCCTCCCGTGGACGCGATCCGGGAGGAGATCATCATGGCGGCGGAGACGTCGGTCGGGCCCGAGGGCAACCTGCTCGAGCCCGGCCCGGAGTGCGCGCGCCAGCTCTCGCTGCCCTCGCCGGTGCTGCGGAACGAGGACCTCGAGAAGATCCGCGCCCTCGACGGCGGCGTGGCCTCGAAGGGCCTCAAGGCCGTGACCTTGCCGATGGTGTTCAAGGCGGCGGCGGGCGGCGCGGGGCTCCGCAAGGCGCTCGAGGATCTCCGCTGGAAGGCGTCGGAGTGCATCGCCGAGGGGAACAACATCATCATCCTCTCCGACCGCGGGCACGACGCCGAGGACGCGCCGATCCCGTCGCTCCTCGCCGTCTCCGCGGTCCAGCACCACCTCATCCGCGAGGGCACCCGCACCCGCGTCGGCCTCGTGATCGAGTCGGGCGAGCCGCGCGAGGTGCACCACTTCGCGCTCCTCATCGGCTACGGCGCGTCGGCGGTGAACCCGTACCTCGCGTTCGAGACCATCCACGACCTCGTCCGGCAGGGGCTCGTGCCCGGCCCGGCCGAGGCGGCCGAGAAGAAGTACGTGAAGGGCGTCTCGAAGGGCGTCGTGAAGGTGATCTCCAAGATGGGGATCTCCACCATCCAGAGCTACCACGGCGCCCAGGTGTTCGAGGCGATCGGCCTGAACCAGGACTTCATCGACGAGTACTTCACCTGGACGGCCACGCGGGTGGGCGGCGTCGGCATCGACGTCGTCGCGAAGGAAGCGCGCATGCGCAACGAGCGCGGCTTCCCGCCCAACCGGCCCATCTTCCACACGAGCCTCCCCGCGGGCGGGCACTACAAGTACCGCGCCGGGGGCGAGCACCACCTGTTCAACCCGGAGACGATCCACAAGCTCCAGTTCGCCTGCCGCACGGGGAACTACGGCCTCTTCAAGGAGTACGCCGCCCTCGTCGACAACCAGGCGCAGCACCTCAACACGCTGCGCGGGCTCATGGACCTCCTCCCCGGCACGAAGCCGGTGCCGCTCGACGAGGTCGAGCCGGTCGAGGCCATCATGCGCCGGTTCAAGACGGGCGCGATGAGCTACGGCTCGATCTCGCAGGAGGCGCACGAGGCGCTCGCCGTCGCCATGAACCGGATCGGCGGCAAGTCGAACACCGGCGAGGGCGGCGAGGACCCGGCCCGCTACCAGAAGCTGCCCAACGGCGACTCCAAGAACTCGGCCATCAAGCAGGTGGCCTCCGGCCGCTTCGGGGTGACGAGCAACTACCTCGTCCACGCGAAGGAGCTGCAGATCAAGATGGCCCAGGGGGCGAAGCCCGGCGAGGGCGGCCAGCTCCCGGGCACCAAGGTCTACCCCTGGATCGCCAAGACCCGGCACTCCACCCCGGGCGTGGGGCTCATCTCGCCGCCGCCGCACCACGACATTTACTCGATCGAGGACCTGGCGCAGCTCATCCACGATCTCAAGAACGCCAACAAGGGCGCGCGCGTCTCGGTGAAGCTCGTCGCCGAGGTCGGCGTCGGGACGATCGCGGCGGGCGTCGCGAAGGCGCACGCCGACGTGGTGCTCATCTCGGGCCACGACGGCGGGACGGGCGCCTCGCCGCTCACCTCGATCAAGCACGCCGGCATCCCCTGGGAGCTCGGCCTCGCCGAGGCGCACCAGGTGCTGCTCCTCAACGACCTCCGCTCGCGCATCGTGGTGGAGGTGGACGGCCAGCTCAAGACGGGCCGCGACGTCGTCATCGGCGCGCTGCTCGGGGCCGAGGAGTTCGGGTTCGCCACCGCGCCGCTCGTGGTCCTCGGCTGCGTGATGATGCGGGCCTGCCACCTCAACACCTGCCCAGTGGGCGTCGCGACCCAGGACCCGCGCCTCCGCGCCCGGTTCACCGGCGATCCCGCGCACGTCGTCACCTTCATGCGGTTCATCGCCCAGGAGGTCCGGGAGTACATGGCCGAGCTCGGCTTCCGCACCATCGACGAGATGGTGGGCCGGTCCGAGCGGCTCGAGATGCGCCGGGCGGTCGATCACTGGAAGGCGCGCAACCTCGACTTCTCGCGCATCCTCTACAAGCCGAAGGTGCCGAAGAACTACGGCCGCACCTGCCAGATCCCGCAGGACCACGGGCTCGACCGCACGCTCGACGCGACGACGCTGCTCGAGCTCGCACGGCCGGCGATCGAGGCGAAGCAGCCCGTGCGCGCCGAGGTGCCGATCCGGAACGTCCACCGCGTCGTGGGCACGCAGGTCGGCTCCGAGATCACGCGGCGGCACGGCCCGCAGGGGCTCCCCGACGACACCATCCGCTTCCGGTTCGTCGGGTCCGCCGGCCAGTCGTTCGGCGCCTTCGTCCCGCCCGGCATGACCCTCGTCCTCGAGGGCGACGCCAACGACTACTGCGGGAAGGGGCTCTCGGGCGGCCGCATCGTGGTCCTGCCGCCGCGCCAGCACACCTTCATCCCGGAGGAGAACGTCATCATCGGCAACGTGGCCTTCTACGGCGCCACCTCCGGCGAGGCGTTCATCCGCGGCGTCGCGGGCGAGCGGTTCTGCGTCCGCAACTCCGGCGTCCACGCCGTGGTCGAGGGCGTGGGCGACCACGGCTGCGAGTACATGACCGGCGGCCGGGTGGTGGTGCTCGGCAAGACGGGCCGGAACTTCGCGGCCGGCATGTCCGGCGGCGTGGCGTACGTGCTCGACGAGGACGGCGGGTTCGCGAGCCGCTGCAACAAGGAGATGGTGGGCCTCTCCCGGCTCGAGGACGCCGAGGAGATCGCGCTCGTGCGCGCGCTCGTGGAGAAGCACGCGGCGGCGACCGAGAGCGCCAACGCCCGCCGGGTGCTCGACAACTGGGAGCACACGCTCCAGCGGCTCGTGCGCGTGATGCCGCACGACTACCGGCGCGTGATCGAGGCGCAGCGGAAGATGCGCGAGAAGGGGCTCTCGCCCGAGGAGGCCGAGCTCGCGGCCTTCGAGGAAAATGCGCGCGACGTGGCGCGTGTGGGTGGGAACTGACCATGGGAAAGCCGACCGGTTTCTTGGACTTTCAGCGCGAGCCCGCTCACCAGCGGCCGCCCCTCGAGCGCATCAAGGACTGGGCCGAGGACCACCCGCCCTACGCGGAGGAGACCCTCCGCCAGCAGGGCGCCCGCTGCATGGACTGCGGCATCCCCTTCTGCCACACGGGGAAGCTCATCGCGGGCATGGCCAGCGGCTGCCCGGTGAACAACCTCATCCCCGAGTGGAACGACCTCGTCTACCGGGGGCAGTGGCACGAGGCGTACATCCGCCTCGCCAAGACCAACAACTTCCCCGAATTCACCGGGCGCGTCTGCCCGGCGCCGTGCGAGGGGAGCTGTACGGTCGGGATCGCCGGCGATCCGCCGGTCACCATCAAGACCATCGAGTGCGAGATCGTCGACCGCGCCTTCCGCGAGGGCTGGGTGAAGCCGCAGGCGCCCGCGGCGCGCACGGGGAAGCGCGTGGCCATCGTCGGCTCCGGGCCGGCGGGCCTCGCGGCCGCCCAGCAGCTCAACAAGGCGGGCCACACCGTCACCGTGTTCGAGCGCGACGACCGGATCGGCGGGCTGCTCATGTACGGCATCCCGAACATGAAGCTGGACAAGGAGGTCGTCCAGCGCCGGGTCCGGCTCATCGCCGACGAGGGCGTCCGGTTCGTCACCCAGACCGAGATCGGCAAGCACTTCGCCGCGTCGCGGCTCGTGAAGGAGTACGAGGCCGTGGTGCTGTGCGGCGGGGCCACCCAGGCGCGCGACCTCCCGGTCGAGGGCCGGAACCTCCAGGGCATCCACCTCGCCATGGACTTCCTGCGCGCGAACACGAAGTCGCTGCTCGACTCGAAGCACGCGGACGGCAAGTACGTCTCCGCCAAGGGCAAGCACGTCGTCGTCATCGGCGGCGGCGACACCGGCACCGACTGCGTCGGCACCTCGATCCGCCACGGCGCGCGCAGCGTCGTCCAGCTCGAGATCATGCCCCGGCCGCCCGACCAGCGCGCCGCGGACAACCCGTGGCCGCAGTGGCCGAAGGTCCTCAAGGTGGACTACGGCCAGGAGGAGGCCCGCGCGCTCTGGGGCGAGGACCCGCGGCAGTTCCAGGTCCTCACGAAGCGGTTCGTCGGCGACGAGCAGGGGCGGGTGAAGGAGCTCCACCTCGTGAAGGTGGAGTGGGTCAAGGGCGCGGACGGCCGGCTCGGTCCGCGCGAGGTCCCCGGCTCGGAGCGCGTGCTCCCCGCCGAGCTGGTGCTCCTCGCCCTCGGGTTCACCGGCCCCGAGAAGCCGATGCTCCAGGAGCTCGGAGTCAAGCTCGACGACCGCGGCAACGTCTGGACGGACGCGAACAAGATGACGAGCCTCCCCGGAGTGTTCGCCGCCGGCGACATGGCCCGCGGTCAGTCGCTCGTGGTCTGGGCCATCCGCGAGGGGCGCCTCGCCGCGCAGGCGGTGGATCGGTACCTGTCGCACGGGGAGACGGTGCTGCCGCCCTGACGGTTCGCGAGCCACGTCGGAACAGCGGGGCTTCGGGCTTCACGCCTCGTGCTTCAGGCGTGAGGCCCGAGGCCCACGGAGACCCTGTCGGGATTTTTCGCCGGCCGTGCGTGAGCCTCGCGCGCTCGCTATTCGAGCGGGATGCCGATCCGCGCCCGCCACCTCGCCGCCGCCGCCCTCGCCCTCACCGCCAGCGCCGCGCGCGCCGAGCTCGTCACCAGGACGGTCGAGTACCGCCAGGGGGACACGGTCCTCGAGGGCTACCTCGCATACGACAGCGCCGGGCCCGCGAAGAAGCCGGGCGTCCTCGTGTTCCATCAGTGGAAGGGGCTCACCGCGTACGAGAAGAAGCGGGCGGAGCAGCTCGCGGCCCTCGGGTACGTCGCCTTCGCGGCGGACATCTACGGGAAGGGCGTCCGCCCCGCCGACCCCAAGGCGGCGGGGGCCGAGGCGGGGAAGTACCGCGGGAACCGGCCGCTCCTCCGGGCGCGGACGCAGGCCGCCCTGGCGGCGCTGCGCCAGCAGCCGAACGTCGAGGGCGAGAAGATCGCCGCCATCGGCTACTGCTTCGGCGGCGGCGCGGCGCTGGAGCTCGCGCGCTCCGGCGC
Organism: Anaeromyxobacter sp.; assembly: GCA_035627135.1. Classification (GTDB taxonomy): domain Bacteria; phylum Myxococcota; class Myxococcia; order Myxococcales; family Anaeromyxobacteraceae; genus Anaeromyxobacter. The sequence goes on from DASPMI010000154.1 coordinate 17,897, forward strand.
CGACGTGCTCGGGGTGGTGAGCTTCCACGGGAGCCTGACGACGCCCACCCCGCAGGACGCGAAGAACATCCGCGGGAAAGTCCTCGTGCTGCACGGCGCGGACGACCCCGCCGCCCCGCGGGCGGACGTGCTCGCGCTCCAGGACGAGCTCACGGCGGGCGGGGTGGACTGGCAGGTGGTGCTGTACTCCGGCGTGGTCCACTCGTTCACGCAGCCCGAGGCGGGGAACGACAGGTCGAAGGGCAACGCCTACGACGCGCGCGCCGACCGCCGGTCCTGGGACGCCATGAAGGGCTTCTTCGCCGAGCTGTTCGCCGGCCCTTGACCGCGCGGCGGCGACCCCGGCCGCGCGAAAACGTATCAATCCAGCGCGGGCGGGCGTAACTCGCCGTTTGCACGACGGTTCAATTTCGCGCCCGCCGGATCCCGCGCGGTGCGGCCCCCAGCGGTGCGGATCTCCCGCTTGACAGGCCGGTGCGCGCGCGGTGAAGTACTTAGCGATTCGTGAACATCCCGTGCAGCGTATGGCATCACCCGTCGCGGTGAGGTAGCACGTGGTCAGGGCGCGGACCGGCGTGCCGGTCCGAGTGTCTCCCAGGATGTCGTGAGCGTCGCTCGAGCCTCGAAGGCATCGCGGCGGTCGGCAGCACCTGCGGAAGCTTGGTCCACCCATCCGAGTCGATGGGTGCTGGAACCCGTGTACCTGGAGGCTCGCCATGAAGCCGTTCCCCGACGCTCTCTGGAAGACGTGCGCCCTGGCATCCCTGGGGCTGCTCCTCGCGGCGGCCGCGCCGGCGCTGGCGCAGACGCGCGTCGACAACCCGTTCACCGGCGCCCGGATGTACGTGAACCCGGACTACACCGCCAACGCGGAGCGTGAAGCCGCGGCGCAGTCCGGGACACTCGCCAGCAACATGCGGACGGTCGGGCAGCAGCCGACGGCGGTGTGGATGGACCGCATCGCCGCGGTGCCGAGCCTGGCCACGCACCTCGACCGCGCGCTGGCGCAAGGCGCGAACCTGTTCCTCGGCGTCGTCTACGACCTGCCCGGCCGCGACTGCGCCGCGCTCGCCTCGAACGGCGAGCTCCCGGGCACCGCCGAGGGCCTGGCCCGTTACAGGACCGAGTACATCGACCCCATCGCCGCGACCGTGCGGCAGTCGAAGTACGCCAACCTGCGGATCGTGTTCGTCGTCGAGCCGGACAGCCTCCCGAACCTGGTGACGAACCTGAGCGATCCCGAGTGCGCGCAGATGAACTCGCAGAACATCTACGTGCAGGGCGTCCAGTACGCCGTCAACACCCTCCGGACGATCCCGAACGTCTACCTCTACGTCGACGCCGCCCACTCCGGCTGGCTCGGCTGGCCCAACAACTCGAGCGGGTTCGTGAACCTGATGAACACGGTCGCGAACGGCTTCACCGGCGGGAAGAGCGCGATCGAGGGGTTCGTGAACGACACCGCCAACACCCTGCCGCTCCGGGAGCCCTTCATGACCGCCACCCAGACGGTCGGCGGCCAGCAGGTCATGTCGGCGCGGTTCTACGAGTTCAACCCCGACATCGACGAGACGTCGTACGTGGCGGACATGTGGTCGCGCTTCAACCAGGCGGGCTGGCCGACCACGATGGCGTTCATCACCGACACGTCCCGCAACGGCTGGGGCGGCCCGCAGCGCCCGACCGCCGCGAGCACCAGCACCGACCTCAACACGTTCGTGAACGCGTCCAAGGTCGACCGGCGCGCGCACCGCGGCCTCTGGTGCAACCCGAGCGGCGCCGGCATCGGCGAGCGGCCGCGGGCCTCCCCCGGCATCGCGCACGTGGACGCCTTCGTGTGGGTGAAGCCGCCCGGTGAGTCGGACGGCGCGTCCAGCGACATCCCGAACGACGAGGGCAAGCGGTTCGATCGCATGTGCGACCCGACCTACAACACGCAGTACGGCGTCCTCACCGGCGCGCTGCCCAACGCGCCGCTCTCCGGCAAGTGGTTCTCCGCCCAGTTCATCCAGCTCGTCCAGAACGCGTACCCGCCGCTGAGCGGGGGGACGACGCCCACCGGCAACACGCTCACCGTCACCAAGGCCGGCACGGGCTCCGGGACGGTCACCTCGAACCCGGCCGGGATCAGCTGCGGCGCCACCTGCTCCGCGAGCTTCTCGAGCACCACCACCGTGACCCTCACCGCCGCCGCGGCGAGCGGCTCGACGTTCGGCGGGTGGAGCGGCTGTACGGGGACGGGGACGACCTGCACCGTCTCGATGTCGGCGGCGCGCTCGGTCACCGCCACGTTCAACGGCGGCGGCACGACGAGCTACACGCTCACCGTGACGAGGGCCGGGACGGGGAGCGGCACGGTCACGTCCAACACCGGGGGCATCAACTGCGGCTCCGTCTGCTCGGCGAGCTACGCGAGCGGCACGGTCGTGACGCTCACCCGGACGGTGGCGAGCGGCTCGACGTTCGGGGGCTGGAGCGGCGCCTGCACCGGGACCGGGACGACGTGTACGGTCACCATGTCCCAGGCCCGCACGGTGACCGCCACCTTCAACGGGGGCGGCACGGCGACGTACGCGCTCACGGTGACGAAGGGCGGTACGGGGAGCGGCACCGTGACGTCCAACACCGGCGGGATCAACTGCGGCTCCGTCTGCTCCGCGAGCTACACGAGCGGCACGACGGTGACCCTGACGGCGTCGGCGGCGAGCGGCTCGATGTTCGGCGGCTGGAGCGGCTGCAGCAGCTCCTCGGGGAGCACCTGCACCGTCGCCATGACGCAGGCCCGCACCGTGACCGCGACCTTCAACGGCGGCAGCACCGGCGGCACGCCCTGCGCGAACCCGATCACGTTCACCGGAAACACGAACAACTTCAACACGACGGGCGCGGTCTGCTACCGGACGAGCGCCACGGTCAACGGCTGGGGCTGCTACAACATGGACGGCCGCACGATCCGGCTCAACACCAGCACGGCGACGATCGCGTGCGGCGCCGGCCCGCTCCCGCTGGCGAAGCACTCGGACGGCTACACGTACTTCTCGGTCTCGGCCGGCACGTACGCGTGGGCCGGCATCTACGCCTGGTGACGTAGCCGAGCGTGCGTGAGGTGAGCGCGGGCAGGCGGGCACTCCCGGTGCCTCCCTGCCCGCAGCTTTTCTGGAGGTGAAGAGCGCGGGGCGCCCGGGCAAACGTTTGCACCGTGACGCGGGTCACCGCCGGGCACACTCCACGAAGTGGTGACCCCGAGTGGAATTCCCAGCGCGGCGCCGATCCGTCGCACCGTGCAGCTGTCGTCTGGATCACCCGTGTTCTCCCATCCCTGGAGAGGTCCCGCATGACGTCCCAACCGAAGAACGCCCGACGCTGGACTGCGCGCGCCGCCCTCGCGGCCGGCCTGCTCGTCGCCCTGGCCGCCCCCGCGCGCGCGCAGACGCACCTCGACAACCCGTTCGCCGGCGCGCGCATGTACGTCGACCCCGCGTTCACGGCCAACGCCGACGCGACCGCGGCCGCGACCGCCGATCCCGCGCTCGCCGCGGAGATGCGCCGGGTCGGGCGCCAGCCGAGGGCGATCTGGATCGAGCGGATCACTGCGGTGCCCACCATGGCCACGCACCTCGACCGCGCCGCCGCGGCCGGGGACGACCTCGTCCTGTTCGTGCTCCGCAACCTGCCCGGGCGCGACTGCACCGCGCTGTACTACGACGGCGAGCTGCCGGTCGACGGCGGGCTGGCCCGGTACAAGGCGGAGTTCATCGACCCGATCGCCGCGATCGCGAGGGATCCGAGGTACGCCGGCATCCGGATCGTCTTCGTGGTCGAGCCCGACAGCCTCGTGCACCTCGTCACCGGCCTCAACGACCCCGAGTGCGCCCAGATCCACTCGTCGGGCACCTACGTGAGCGGCATCCAGTACGCGGTCAACGCCCTCCACGCGATCCCGAACGTCTACCTGTACCTCGACCTCGCCTATTCCGGCTGGCTCGGGTGGACGAGCAACGCCGGGCCGATGGTGAGCCTCTTGAACTCGGTCTCGTCCGGCTTCGCGGCGGGGAAGGACGCGCTCGACGGCTTCGCCACCAACACGGCGCAGTACGTCCCGCTGAAGGAGCCGTGGCTCTCCGCCCACCAGGTCGTCGCCGGCCGCGAGGTGTGGACCGCCAAGTTCTACGAGTACAACCCGGACATCGACGAGGCGGGGTACGCCGCGGACATGTGGGGCCGGCTCACGGCCGCGGGCTGGCCGGGCTCCATCGGCATGATCGTGGACACGTCCCGGAACGGCTGGGGCGGCTCGCAGCGGCCGCGCGCACCGAGCACGCAGGTGTTCGACTTCGAGCGGTTCGTGAACGAGTCGCGCGTGGACCGCCGCGCCCACCGCGGGCTGTGGTGCAACGTCGCCGGCGCCGGCATCGGCGAGCTGCCGGGCGCGGTGCCCCCGAGCTTCGCCGCCACGTACCTCGACGCCTTCGTCTGGGTGAAGACGCCGGGCGAGTCGGACGGCGCGTCGTCGCCCGCGCCCGAGGGGCCGCCCTTCGATCGCTGGTGCGATCCGGCGTACGTGATCCCCTACGGCTTCCCCACCGGCGCACTGCCGGACGCGCCGGCGCGCGGCCGCTGGTTCCCGGCGCAGTTCGCCGAGCTCGTGAAGAACATGTGGCCCGCCGCGACCGCTCCGGTCTTCTCGCTCACGGTGACCTCCAACCCCCTGGGCCTCTTCGCCTCGACGCCCGCCGGGATCGACTGCGGGGCGGTCTGCGCCGCCTCGTTCCCCGCGGGCACGGAGGTGACCCTGACGGCGATGGCGGCGACGAGCGCGTGGCCGTTCCAGGGCTGGACCGGCGCCTGCGCCGGGATCACCACGCCGACCTGCGTCGTCTCGATGACCGAGGCCCGGACCGTCGGCGCGAGCTTCGGCGAGGTGTCCCTCACCGTCGAGCGGGCAGGCGCGGGCGCCGGGACGGTGACGTCCAGCCCCGGCGGGATCGACTGCGGCGCCTCGTGCACGGCGATCTACTCGCCCTCCACCCTCGTCACGCTCACCGCGAAGGCGGCCTCCGGGTCGGGCTTCGTCGCCTGGGGCGGTGCGTGCGCCTCGGCGGGCGCGAGGCCCACCTGCGTCGTGGCGATGGGCTCCTCGAGCCGGCAGGTCTCGGCGACGTTCCAGCCGGGCACCTGGCATCCGCTCGACGTCACGCTCGATCAGTCCGGGATCTGCAACCCGCCGCCCGGCTGCGTCCCCGGCCAGATGTGCGCGGCGGTCTGCTACGGCGGAAGCGCGGTGACCTCCTCGCCGGCCGGGATCAGCTGCGGCGCGAGCGGCGGCCCCTGCACCGGGGCGTTCGCGAGCGGCACGAGCGTGGTCCTGACGGCGACCCCGAACCCGAACACCCTCAACCGCTTCGCGGGCTGGGTCGGCGCGTGCAGCGGCACCGCCCCGACCTGCGTGGTCCCGATGACGCAGGCGCAGTCGGTCACCGCCCGCTTCGTGGCCAACGTCCACTACACGCTCTCGGTGGCCAGGGCGGGGACCGGCGCGGGCACCGTCACGGGGGCCGGCGGCGCCCTGGACTGCGGCGCGACCTGCAGCGCCCTGTTCAGCTCGGGGGTGACCGTGACCCTCACCGCCACCGCCGCGACGGGCTCGACGTTCCGAGGCTGGAGCGGCGCGTGCGCCGGCACGGCGCTCACGTGCACCGTCCGGATGGACCAGGCCCAGGCCGTCACCGCCACGTTCGACGCGTCGAGCACGACGCCGTGCGCGAACCCGATCACGTTCTCCTGGAACACGGGCAACTTCAACACGACCGGCGCCGCGTGCTACCGCACGAGCCAGCGCGTGAACGGCTGGGGCTGCTCCAACTTCGCGGGGCGGACGGTGCGCCTGAACGCCTCGACCACCACCACCGCGTGCGGGGCGGGGCCGTTCCCGCTCGCGAAGCACGCCGACGGCTTCACGTACTTCACGGTGAGCGCCGGGCAGTACCCGTGGGCGAGCATGTACGTTTGGTGAAGCAAGGCGAGGCCGCGTCCGGGAGGGCTTCCCTGCCCGGACGCGGACGCCCGAAAAAAAGCGAGGCGCCGCGCCCGGCGGTCGGGCGTAGCGCCTCCCGCGAGACGCCGCCCGTGTTCGGCGTCTCGCGCACGCATTAGCTAGCAGGGCCCGGCTCCACGCGCATCCGGACCAAGGGGGGATCGACGCCGCCAGGAAGTCGCGCGGCGCAGTGTCCGGTGCGCGCCGTGCCGCGCGGCGAGCGGCGGCTCGCGCGTCCGGCAGTTTGGGGACACCGCGGGAGAGGCGGCGCGCTACGATGCTCGACCCCCGCGCGTGCATGCCGCGGCTGCGGAGCTTAAGGAACACGACCTTGACCCACCCCGGGACAGAGGCACTCGCCGGTCCGGACCAGGCCGAGCTCACCCAGGAGGAGCGCGCCCTCGTCCGCGAGGAGGAGCTCCTCCTCCAGGCGGTGCTGCGCTCGCTCGCCGAGCGGCGCGCAGGGCTGCGGACGGAGGGCGATCTCGCGGATCGCCTGCGCGAGCTGCGCGACGAGGCGCTCGAGTCCACCGCCAAGGACCTCCCCACCGTCTTCCAGGAGATGGGCGTCGTGCGCGCCGTGATGGAGCGCGCGCGTCCGGACGCGCTGCCCGATCCCGCCACCCCGTACTTCGCGCACCTGCGTGTCCGCGAGGGCGAGGAGGAGAGGGACTACTGTCTCGGCCGGCACACCTTCGTCGATCGGTCGGCGGGCGTCCGGGTGGTGGACTGGCGCTGGGCGCCGGTCGCGGCGCTCTTCTACCGCTACCGCGAGGGCGAGGAGTTCGAGGAGCAGTTCCCCGGCCGCGTGACCCTCGGTCACGTGGTCGCGCGGCGCGTGGTGGTGATCGATCGCGGTGTGCTCGTCCGCGTGAGCGACGGCCGGCACGCGCTCGCGCGCACCCCGGGCGGAACGTGGCGCGCCGCCCCGCCCGAGAACGCGGCGCTCGGCGGCGGCGCCGGACGGGCGGCGCGGGCGGGCACGCTGGGCACCGGGGCAGGCGAGCGCGGCCGCGCCGCCGCCCCCGAGGTGACCGCGCTCCTCGATCCGGAGCAGTACGAGGCGGTCTCCGCGCCGGCCGATCGGCCGCTGCTCGTGCTGGGCAGCGCCGGCAGCGGGAAGACCACCGTCGCGCTCCACCGCCTCGCCCGCATCGCGTTCGACGAGCCGCGCCGGTTTCCCGCGCCGCGGCTCCAGGTGGTCGTCCCCGAGCTCGGCCTCGCCCGGCTCGCGGCGCGGCTCCTCGAGCCGCTCGGGCTCGGCAAGGCGCCGGTGCGCACCCTCGACTCGTGGTCCCGCGGCGCGTTCCAGAGCGCGTTCGGCGCGCCGCCGCCGCGCCTGTTCGCCGACACCCCGCCGCTCGTCGCTCGGCTCAAGCGCCACCCGGCGCTGTACCAGGTGCTCCGCCGCAGGCCGATGCTCCACGAGAAGCCCACGCTCCTGCGCGCCCGGCGCGAACTCGGCGATCTCCTCCTCGATCGCGCCTTCCTCGAGTCGGTGATCCAGGCCGCCGGCGGCGACCTCCCCGTGACCGCCGTCGACGAGGTGATGCGGCACACGCGGCTGCAGCTCGCGACGCCGACGGCGGAGCTCCTCGCCGGCGTCGATCCCGACCGGCGCGAGACGCTCGACGGCCGCCCCATCGACGACGACACGCCCGAGGCGGCGGCGGGCACGCTCGACCCCGAGGACCTGCCCATCCTCCTCTACCTGGCCGCGCTGCGCGGCGGCGTGCCGGGGAAGAAGCTCGCGCACCTCGTCGTCGACGAGGCGGAGGACGTGTCGCTCTTCGAGCTCTTCGCGCTCGGCCGCCACCTCGCCGGCCACAGCGTCACGCTGGCGGGCGACGAGAGCCAGCAGACCTTCTCGTCGTACGCAGGGTGGGAGGAGGCGCTCGCGGCCCTCGGCGTCCCGCACGCCGCGTCCGTGCGCCTGCCGACGACGTACCGCTGCCCGCGCCCGATCGCCGAGGTGGCGCAGCTCGTCCTCGGCCCGATCGCCCCGGCCGTCCCGCCGCGCGCGGGCCGCGAAGGCGCCCCCGTCTCGCGGTTCGACTTCCCCGCCGAGGCGCACGCGCAGCTCTTCCTCTCGGGCGCGGTGCGCGACCTCGTCGAGCGGGAGCCGCAGGCGTCGGTGGCGGTGGTCTGCTCCGGGCCGGACGTGGCCCGCGGGTTCCATCGCCTGCTCGCGGATCTCGGCGAGGCGCGACTCTCGCTCGACGGCGCTTTCACGTTCCGTCCGGGCGTGGACGTGACCGACGTGTCCGCGGTGAAGGGGCTCGAGTTCGACTACGTCGTGGTGCCGGACGCGTCGGCCCGGGCCTATCCGGACACCGACGAGGCCCGCCGCCGGCTCCACGTGGCCGTGACCCGCGCGGCCCACCAGCTCTGGATCGCGGCGCCCGGGACGCCGTCGCCGCTGCTGCGCGGGATCCCGGTGTCCTGACGGATGCGGCCACCGGTGGTAGGCTCTCGCGGCCATGATGGAACCTGACCATCGTTCCGCCGTCCGCCGGATCGCCCTCCGCGCGGCGTTCGCCGTCATCCCCCTGATCGTGCTCGCGCTCGCGGCGCCCAGGCTCCTCGCCTGGGTGAAGGGCGGAGACTTGACGGGCCTCGGCGACCGAACGGTGAGACGCCCCACCGATCGGCCGCCGACCGACGAGGAGCTTCGGGCCGCACGCACCGCCGAGCGGAAGCTCGCCGAGACGCAGGAGAAGTGGAGGGACGGCACCGCGATCGCGCCGAGCGAGACGGAGCGGGACACCGCCGGAGAGGAGGTCCGCTGGTTCCAGGGCTTCGGCGTCTCGGTGGAGAGCACGCCCGGGGGCGCGCAGGTGCTCGTGGACGGGCAGGACATGGGACGGACGCCGCTCGTCGCCTCCGTCCCGTGCGATCCGGGGGACGAGGTCCGCGTGGAGGTCCGCATGCCTCCGCGCCCTCCGCAGCAGCGGACCACGAGGTGCCGGAACGATCAGCTCGTCGAGCTTCGGTTCGAGCTGAAGTAGCGCTGGAGCGGCGAGCCGGACCGGCCCGCGCCCCATGCTGCGCGCGGGCCTGCCCGGGGACCCGGGGGGAGTGCCGGGTCCGTGGTTCACTGGTAGACGCGGACCCAGTCCACGTACCGTTGAGCGGGAAGTCGGTCACCGCAGGCGTGGCCCCCCGGTGAACGGCGTGCTGGCCGAGGCGATGGCGAGGTCGAGCAGCACGAAGAACTTCCGGTCCGCGCCGTTCAGCTCCTCCTGGTTCGCCGCCGAGATGTTCTCGTTCTTCACGAGGACGCCGTCGACGTACCAGAACATGTGCGTGTCGGTCCATTCGAGCGCGTACACGTGGTACTGCGTCGGGTCGAGCTGCCGAGCGGCGAGCACGGAGGGGTAGGAGCTCGGGTCATCGTCGATCGTCCCGGCGTTCCAGGGGAGGAGCTCGTTTCGCGTGTCCCAGAACACGTTGTGGCCCGTGTACGTGTCCTGGTTCTTGTGCTCCATCATGTCGATCTCGCCGCACGCGGGCCAGGTGGAGGCCATCAGGTCGTAGTGATCGAGCGCGGCGTCGGTGGTCCGAGGTAGCGGTGCCGTCGTAGGCGTCGCCCATCAGCCAGAAGGCGGGCCAGGTGCCGGCGACCGAGGGCATCGCGATGCGCGCCTCGACGCGGGCGCGGCTCCACGACCGCTTGCCCTGCGTCACCACCCGCGCCGAGCGGATCCTCGAGTCGCGGCCGGCGCGGCGAGGCGCAATCGCGACCAATTCGAACGAGCGTGAACCATCGCTCGGTCGGTTCATGGCCGGACAACGTGGGGTTCGACGCGCGCCGCGGGCGACCCGAACCAACGCCGCCGCCGCCTGGGGAAACGCCCCGAAACCCGCGGCACGTCCGGCCACCACGCGCGGCGCGACAGGGAGAGCGCCCGCGGCGGTGAGCGCTTTCGGTCGGCGTTCGTTCCGGGCGGCCGGACTTGGTTCGACCGCTCGCCGCTGGGCCGCCGGGGTGCGTGGCAGGCCTGGGCGCGTGGGCGAGCGCAGGTGAGCGCCTCGTCGCGATCGTTCGACGGGGCGCCCAAACGTTCCGGTATGGCGCCGTTGCCAGCGACGCGCCGCCTTCGGCAGAGTCTTCTCCGAGACGCACGGGCGCACGTCGCGCCGGGTTTCTCGATCCGGGAGCGCACGTGACCCCACGCACCGTCCACCTCGGCTCGTCTCCGCTCGCTCGCGACGGCGGCGCGCCGGCCGGCCGGCTCGCCGAGTTCGAGGGGGAGCGCTGCTACGTCATCGACGATCTCCAGGAGCTCCCGCCGTTCCTGCTCACGCTCGTGAGCGACTCCGACCACTGGGCGTTCGCGGCCTCGAACGGCGCGCTCACGGCGGGCCGGAGGAGCCCCGCCACGGCGCTCTTCCCCTACGTCACCGAGGACAAGGTGATCGACTCGGTCGGCGTCTCCGGCCCGGCGACGGCGCTCGTCGCGCGCGTCGGAGGGCGGCACCAGCTCTGGCGCCCGCTCCGGGGCGACGACCGGCTCGTCCACCGCGTCGTCCGGCGGCTCCGGCGGACGGTGCTCGGCCACCGGCTGTGGCTCGAGGAGGAGAACCTCGACCTCGGCCTCACGTTTCGGGCGGGCTGGTCCATGAGCCACGCGCACGGGTTCGTCCGCGCGTGCTCCGTCGTCAACGGGGGCGGCGCGCCGGTCGAGCTCGAGGTGGTGGACGGCCTGTTGAACCTCCTCCCCGCCGGCATCGACGATCTGTTCCAGAACACGTTCTCGGTGCTCGCCGACGCCTACAAGCGCGCGGAGCGGATCGCGGGCACGCGCCTCGCGGTGTTCGCGCTCCAGGCGCAGCCGACCGACAAGCCGGAGCCACGCGAGGCGCTCCGCGCGACCACCGTCTGGAGCCACGGCCTCGACGCCGCCCGCGTGCTGCTCGACGCCGGCGCGCTCGCGCGCTTCGAGCGGGGCGCGCCGCTGGAGCACCTGGACGAGCCGGCCGAGGTGCTCGGGGCGCGCGGGGCGTACCTCGTCGCGGGGCGGGCCCGGCTCGGGCCGGGAGACGCCGCAGGCTGGCACCTCGTGGCCGACGTCGCGCGCTCGCAGGACGACGTCGCCGCGCTGGCGGCGCTGCTGGCCGACCCGGACGCCGCCCTCGCGCAGGTGCGGGACGACGTGGCGCGCGGGAGGGAGCGGCTCCTCCGCGTCGTGGCCCGCACCGACGGGCTGCAGCGGACCGAGGACGAGGTCGCCACGGCGCACCACCTCGTGAACGTGCTGTTCAACGACATGCGCGGCGGCGTGCCCGCGGGCGACGGCTCGATCCCGGGAGGCGAGCTCGCCGCTCACGTCGCCCGCATGAGCCCGGCCACGGCGCGGCGGCACGCGGCGTTCCTGGGAGGGCTCGGCGCGCGGGAGCGGCGCGCGGCGCTGCTGGAGCGCGCCGACGCGCTCGGGGATCCCGACCTCTCCCGGCTCTTGCTCGAGTACCTCCCGCTCACGTTCAGCCGGCGCCACGGAGATCCGAGCCGGCCCTGGAACCGGTTCGACATCGAGGTCCGCGGGCCGGACGGGGAGGAGCGGATCGCCTGGCAAGGGAACTGGCGCGACATCTTCCAGAACTGGGAGGCGCTCGCGCTCTCCTGGCCCGAGCTCCTCGACGCCTTCATCGCACGGTTCGTGAACGCCTCGACGGCCGACGGCCACAACCCGTACCGGATCTCCAGCGACGGGGTGGACTGGGAGGTGCCCGACCCCGGCCACCCGTGGGCGGCGATCGGCTACTGGGGCGACCACCAGCTCGTGTATCTGCAGCGGCTGCTCGACCTGTCGCTGCGCCACCAGCCCGGCCGCCTCCCGGCGCTCCTCCGGCGGCGGTGGTTCACGTACGCGGACGTCCCCTACGAGCTCGCCTCCTACGAGGACATCCTCCGGGATCCGCGGGCCACGATCCGGTTCGACGCGGAGAAGCACCGGAGGATCCTCGCGCGCCTCCCGGACGCGGGCGCCGACGGCCGCCTGCTGCGCGCGGGCGACGACCTCCACCGCGTCACGCTCGCCGAGAAGCTGGTCGTGCCGGCGCTCGCGAAGCTCGCGAACCTCGCCCCGGGCGGTGGGATCTGGATGAACACGCAGCGGCCGGAGTGGAACGACGCGAACAACGCGCTCGTCGGCGCCGGGCTCTCGGTCGTCACCATGTGCCAGCTCGCGAGCTACCTCGCGACCCTCCGCGCGCTGCTCGCCGAGGCGGGCGCCGCGCCGGTCGCGCTCTCGCGCGAGGTGGCGGGCTGGCTCGAGGAGACCTCCGCCGCTCTCGCACGCCACCGGCCGCTCCTCGACACGCCGGAGGTCTCCGACGTGGCCCGCGCCGCGTTCCTCGGAGACCTGGGCCGGATCGCCAGCCGCTACCGCGCCACGCTCTACCGCGCGGGGCTCTCCGCGCCGGTGGAGGTCCCGGTGACCGCGCTCGACACCCTCGCCGAGCGCGGGCTCGAGTTCGCGCGGCACGGCCTCGCCGCGAACCGAAGGCCGGACGGCCTGTACCATGCGTACAACCTGCTCGTCCCGCGCGCGGACGGCGGCCTCGGGATCGAGCGGCTGCACGAGATGCTGGAGGGGCAGGCGGCGGCGCTCGCCTCCGGCCTGCTCGACGCCGAGGAGTCCCTGCGGGTCCTCACGGCGCTGCGGGCGAGCGCGCTCCGCCGCGAGGACCAGCGCAGCTACCTGCTCTACCCGGAGCGCCGGCTCCCCGGGTTTTTGGAGCGGAACGTGGTCCCCGAGGAGCTGCTCCGGGAACGCCCGGCGCTCGGGCGGCTGCTCGCGTCGGGTGATCGCACCGGCGGGCGCCATGCGCCCGGCGATCGGATCCTCCGGCGCGACGCGGCAGGCCGGGTCCGGTTCCGCGAGACGCTCGACGGGGACGACCGCGCGCGCGAGGCGGTCCGCGCGCTCGTCGCCGAGGGCGCGCTCGACGACGCGGGGGCGGCGGAGGTGCTCGACGCCTACGAGCAGGTGTTCCAGCACCGGCGGTTCACCGGCCGGAGCGGGACGATGTACGGCTACGAGGGCCTCGGTTGCATCTACTGGCACATGGTGGGCAAGCTCCTCGTCGCGGTCCAGGAGCGGTGCTTCGCGGCGGCCGAGGCGGGCGAGGACGCGGCGGTGGTGGCCCGGCTCGCCGCCGAGTACCACGAGCTGCGCGACGGCATGGCCGGGACCCGCAAGACGCCCGCGGAGTACGGCGCGATCCCGCTCGACCCTTACTCGCACACGCCGCGCCGGGGCGGCGCCCGCCAGCCGGGCATGACGGGGCAGGTGAAGGAGGAGATCCTCGCGCGGATGGGCGAGCTCGGCGTGCGGGTGCGGGACGGCCGGATCCGGTTCTGGCCGCTGCTCCTGCGCGCGTCGGAGCTGCTCGCGCAGCCCGCCCGGCTCGACCTGCCGGCGGCGAACGGGACGCGCCGGTCGCTCCGGCTCGAGCCCGGGTCGCTGGCGTTCACGCTGTGCGAGGTGCCGATCGTCTACCGCCGCCGGCCGGAGGCCGCGATCGCGGTCGTGTCCCGCGACGGCGCCGTGCGCCGCTCGCCGGGCGACCGCCTCGACCAGGCTACGTCCGCGGAGGTCTTCGGGCGGACGGGGCGGGTGCAGGCCATCGAGGTGGACGTGGCGGTGCTGTACGATGGTTGAGATGACCGAGAAGATGCGATCGAGCGGGGGGACGCGGCGGGGCGCGGGCGCGCTGCCCCCGCACGCGGGGAGCCTCGTGGCGATGATCTGGGCGTCGGGCGGCATCTCGCGGGCGGAGCTCTCGCGGCGCACCGCGCTGGCGCGCAGCACGATCTCGATCACCGTGAGCTCGCTCCTCGCGAAGGGGCTCGTGAGCGAGCTGGGCGCCGGCCCCTCGCGCGGCGGCCGGCGGCCGATCCTGCTCCGGTTCGAGGACGACGCGTTCGGCGTGGTGGGCGTGGACGTCGGCCGGACGCACGTCGCGGTGGCGCTCACGAACCTCCGCGGGCGCATCGTGGCGTGGGAGCGCCGCGACCACCCCGTGCACGCGGATCCCGCGGGGACGCGGGCGGTGATCGCGGAGCTCATCGACGCGTGCCTCGCGCGCTGGCAGTGGCCGCGGCAGCGGCTCGTGGCGATCGGCGTGGGCATGCCGAGCCCGGTGGCGCACGACGCGTACGAGTCGCTCTCGCGGGTGGTGCTCCCGGCGTGGAAGGGCCGGGGCGGGTTCGAGGAGCTCGAGGAGCGGTTCGGGGTCCCGGTGCTGCTCGACAACGACGCCAACCTGGGCGCGCTGGCGGAGCACTGGTGGGGCGCCGGGCGAGGGATCGAGGACCTCGTGTACGTCGAGGTGAGCGCCGGGGTCGGCTCCGGGCACATCGTGGGCGGGAAGGTCTACCGCGGCGCGAACGGCGTCGCGGGCGAGCTGGGCCACCTGACGGTGGACCCGGGCGGCGCCCCCTGCGAGTGCGGGCTGCGCGGGTGCCTGACGCACGTGGTGTCGGAGCCGGACGTCCTCGCGCGCGCCGCGGCGCTGCGGACGGAGTATCCGGACGCGTCGCTCGCCGCGCGCGAGATGACGATGGCGGCGCTGGAGGACGCCGCCATCGCGGGCGATCGCCTCGCGCTCCGCGTCGTCGAGGACACGATCGGGTATCTCGCCACGGGGATCGCAGGGATGGTGAACCTGCTCAACCCGGCGATGGTGATCGTCGGCGGCGGGATCGCGCGCCTCGGCGATCTGCTGATCGTCCCGCTCCGGCGCGCGGTGCAGGAGCGGACGCGGGTGTCGAGCGCGCGGCCGTTGCAGCTGGTGGCGAGCGCGCTCGGCGAGCGCACGGTGGCGCTCGGAGCGGCGACGTACGCGCTCGAGACCGCGCTGGCGGACGTGGGCCTGTTCCCGGACGCCCGCCCCCCACCCTGACCCAGAGGTCCGCCGCGCAGACGGGTGCTCGCTTCGGCCGCATGGGTCGCATTGCGCCGTCCGTCCGTGCTCAAGCGTGCATTGGGCGACGTGCGAGCCGCGGTTCAGCGCACCGCAGCCCGTCGAAGCGACGAACGGACGCCTGGGCGCGAGCGTCTTCCGCCCGAGCAGTGTGCTCGAGTAGTCGAGAGGTGTACGTGAGACACGAGGCTCAGCTGCTTGCGCAGGAGACGCCGAACCGCACGCGCATGAGATAGGTGCCGAGGGGGAAGACGACGTTCTTCTCGCCCGAGCAGTACTTCACGAGCGCGTCGTGGTAGCGCTGGAGGAAGCTCGCCATCCGCTGCAGGG
>DASPMI010000155.1:0-10029 GCA_035627135.1 Anaeromyxobacter sp.
CCTGTTCTCCTACCGGCACCGCCACGGGATCGTGCTGAAGGTGGAGGCCGACCGGGCGGCCCCCCGCGTGCCCAGCGTCGAGGGCGTCTGGCGCGCGGCCAACTGGTTCGAGCGCGAGGTCTACGATCTGTTCGGCGTCGAGTTCGCCGGCCACTCCGACCTGCGGCGCATCCTCCTCCCCGACGACTGGGTGGGGCACCCGCTCCGGAAGGACTACCAGGAGGCCGGCGGTTACCGCGACATCGGCAACACGCGCGAGAACCCGCTCGTCGAGCTCCGGCGGCTGGACGAGCGCGCGCGCGCCTCCGCGGCGCCGACGACGCCGCCCGCCGCGCCCGTCGCCTCCCCTGCCCCCCTTCGACAGGCTCAGGGTGAGCGGCCGGATGCAGCGCCCGCAACGATCACGCCCGCCGGCGAGAAGGCCTGAACGATGGAACGGCTCATCCTCCGCAAACTGCAGGCCGACGGCGAGGAGATGATCCTCAACTTCGGCCCGCAGCACCCCTCGACCCACGGGGTCATCAACTTCATGGTCGAGACCGACGGCGAGGTGATCCGCAAGGCGATCCCCGACGTCGGCTACCTGCACCGCTCGCTCGAGAAGATCGGCGAGCAGGTCGGGTACCCGGGGTACATGCCGTTCACCGACCGCATCGACTACGTCGCGGCGATGTTCCCGAACGAGGGGTACGCGATCGCGGTCGAGCGGCTGCTCAAGCTCGAGGTTCCGCCGCGCGCGCAGTGGCTCCGGGCGATCTCCTGCGAGCTCTGCCGCATCGCCTCGCACCTCATCTCGGTCGGCACGATGGCGATGGACATCGGCGCCTTCACGCCGATGCTCCACGGCGTCCGCGAGCGCGAGACCGTGAACGACCTCATGGAGGCGCTCTGCGGGTCGCGGCTCACGTACAACTACCACCGGATCGGCGGCGTCGCGTTCGACCTGCCCGAGGGCTGGCGCGACCGCACCCTCCGCTTCCTCGACCACTTCGATCGGTTCCTCGTCGAGTTCGACCGGCTCATCTCGTTCAACGAGGTGTTCGTGAAGCGGCTCGCCGGCGTGGCGATCATCCCGGCGCCGCTCGCCGTGGACTACGGCCTCTCCGGCCCGAACCTGCGCGGCTCCGGCGTGGACTTCGACCTCCGCCGTGACATGCCGTACGCCGCCTACCCGCACTTCCGCTTCCAGATCCCGGTCGGCAAGGGGTTCGTGGGCACGGTGGGCGACGCGTTCGACCGGTTCTACGTCCGCTGCCTGGAGATGGCGGAGTCGTCGAAGATCGTCCGCCAGGCGCTCGAGTCGCTGCCGGACGGCGAGTACATGGCCAAGGTCCCGCGCCGCATCAAGCCGGAGCCGGGCGAGGCGATGTCGCGCGTGGAGAGCGCGCGCGGCGAGATGGCCTACTACGTGGTGTCGGACGGGACCGAGAAGGCGGCGCGGGTGCGGGTCCGGACCGGCTCGTTCACCGCGATGGGGATCGTCGACGCGATCTCGCCCGGCCTGATGGTCGCGGACCTCGTGGCGCTGATCGCGTCGCTCGACGTCGTCGCCCCGGAGATCGATCGATGAACCAGCCTGCCGCCCTCCCCGGCGCCCCGGGCGCGCCGACCTCGCCGGCCGCGCGGCGCCGCGCCCGCGCCGTCCTGGGCCTCACGCTCGCCGTCGGCGTCGGCCTCCCGGGCCTGCTGTTCGGCCTCATCGTGGCGCTCACGCCGCTCCGCACCGTCGTCCCGGCGGGCTGGTCGGAGGGGCAGGTCTTCCTCCTCCACGCCGTCGGGCTCGCCGTCCTCGCCGTGGTGCTCGTCACCTTCGGCGCGGTCGTCTCCGGCATCACGGTCTGGTGGGAGATGCGCGTGTTCGCCCGCATGTCCAGCCGCGTCGGCTACAACCGCGTGGGCGCCGGCGGCTTCCTCCAGTGGGTCGCCGACGCGGTGAAGCTCCTCCTCAAGGAGGACCTCGTCCCCGCCGACGCCGACGCCGTCCTCTTCCGCGCCGCGCCCTACTTCGTCATCGTCGGCTTCGCCCTCACCTTCGTCGTCCTCCCGTTCGGCGAGAGCCTCGTCGCCGCCGACCTGAACGTCGGCGTCCTGTACGTGCTGTCCGTCACGGCGCTCGTGGTGGTCGGCATCCTGATCGCCGGGTGGTCCTCCAACTCGAAGTGGTCGCTCTTCGGCGGCATGCGGTCCGCGGCGCAGGTCATCTCCTACGAGATCCCCGCCGGCCTCGCGGCGATGGTGCCGGTGCTCATGGCCGGCACGCTCTCGATGCAGGACATGATCCGGGCCCAGGGCGCCTGGCCGTGGGAGTGGAACGTCTTCACCAACCCGTTCGCGCTGGTCGCGTTCGTCGTCTTCTTCATCGCCCAGCTCGCCGAGGGGAACCGGACGCCGTTCGATCTCCCCGAGGCGGAGTCGGAGCTCGTCGCCGGCTACCTCTCCGAGTACTCGTCCTTCCGGTTCGCGATCTACTTCCTCGTCGAGTTCGGGAACCTCTGGGTGATGTCGGCCATCGCGGTGACGCTCTTCCTCGGCGGCTGGCAGGTGCCGTTCGTTGGGCCGGAGGTCTACGCGGCGGCGCGCGGCGCCCCGGGGTCGATCCCGGGCGCCGGCTGGTGGGGGCTCCAGGTCCTGTCGATGGTCGTGTTCGTGGTGAAGACGCTCGCCGTCCTGAACCTCATCGTCTGGATCCGCTGGACCCTGCCGCGCATCCGCGTCGACCAGATGATGTCGCTCTGCTGGAAGTACCTCGTGCCGTTCGCCTTCGCCTGCTTCGTCGGCACGCTCTTCTGGCAGCTGCTCGTGACGGCGGCGCCCTGGGCGGCGCGCGCGACGGGGTACGCGCTCACCGCGGGCTTCCTCGTGACCGCCTTCTTCTTCCTCCGGCTCACGCTCCGCAACGTCTCCGCGGCGGGCGATCGGGTGGATCTCACCAACTGGTGACGGGAGT
The DNA here is from genome assembly GCA_035627135.1 of Anaeromyxobacter sp. Classification (GTDB taxonomy): domain Bacteria; phylum Myxococcota; class Myxococcia; order Myxococcales; family Anaeromyxobacteraceae; genus Anaeromyxobacter. Next base: position 2,948 of record DASPMI010000155.1, read on the forward strand.
CGAGCCATGGCACAGAACGTCCGCGCCTACGCCGCCGCCGTCGGGACCACCGTCCGGTCCATCTGGCACGGCATGTCCGTCACGCTCTCGCACCTGCTCCGGCGGCCGGTGACGGTCCAGTACCCGGACCGCACGCCGCTGCCCGTGCGCGACACGCTGCCGGCGCGCTACCGCGGGATCCTCGAGGTGGACCCCGCCATCTGCACCGGCTGCCAGGCCTGCGAGCGCGCCTGCCCCATCAACTGCATCGCCATCACGCTCGAGAAGGACCCGGCCAACCCCAAGCAGCGGCTCGTCACCCAGTTCGACATCGACGAGGCGAAGTGCATGTACTGCGGCCTGTGCGTCGAGCCCTGCCCCACCGGCTCGATCCAGCACACCCGCGAGTTCGAGGCCTCGAGCGCCGACCTGCGCACGCTCACCTTCCGGTGGGCGGAGAAGCCCTTCCCCGTCTACAAGGTCGCGAAGGACGCGACGTACTACCCGCGCGCCCCCCTCGGATCGATCCTCCGCCCGATGCTCGAGGCGCGCCGCTGGGACGCGCGCGGCCCCGAGTTCCTCCCGCCGGAGCCGCCGAAGGTCACCCCCGACGCCCCGCCCCGCGCCCCGGGCGCGGCCGGCGCCGCCGCGCCGTCGCGCGCCGCCGCCGGGAAGGAGCACAAGCCGTGACCCGCAGACTCGTCGCCTGGGCCGCCGCCTCGCTGCTCGTGGTCCTGTTCGTCATCGCGGTCGCCGCGGTCGCCATTGCCCCCGCGATGGACGGCGCCGCCGCCCCGCGGCCCGGCCAGGGCGGCTTCGCCGCGGGCGCCTTCTACGCGCTCGCCGCGGTCACGCTCGGCGGCGCCGCGTTCGTCGCCCTCGCCCGGAACATCCTCTACAGCGCGGTCGGCCTGCTCGCCTCGCTGCTCGGGGCGGGCGCGCTGTACGTCCTCCTCTCCGCGGACTTCGTCGCCATCGTCCAGCTCCTCGTGTACGTGGGCGGCGTGATGGTGCTCGTGCTGTTCGCGGTGATGCTCACCAACAAGATCACCGAGGTGAACGTCTCCAACCGGTCGTTCGGCCTCTTCGGCGGGCTCCTCCTCTTCGTCGCCATGGCGCCGGTCCTGGTCGCGGTCGCGCTCCTCGCGCCGTGGCGGGCCCGTCCGCCGGGCCCGATGGAGCCGACCACCGCCGCGATCGGCGACGCCCTCCTCACCCGCTGGCTCCTGCCCTTCGAGGTCGCCTCGCTCGTCCTCCTCGCCACCCTCGTCGGCGCGGTCGTCATCGCGCGCAAGGAGCTCAAGGCCGACTAGCCCTTCGACAGGCTCGGGGTGAGCGGCCGCACTCGCCGCCCTCGTCGACCCACTTCCATGACCATCACGCTCGCGCACTATCTCGTCGTGGGGGCCCTGCTCTTCGCGCTGGGGCTCGTCACCGTCTCCACCCGCCGCAACGCCGTCGGCGTCCTCATGGGCGTCGAGCTCATCCTGAACGGCGCCAACGTGAACTTCGTGGCGTTCGAGCGGTTCGGCAACGGCCTCGTGGGCGGGCACGTCTTCGCCCTCTTCGTCATCGTGCTCGCCGCCGCCGAGGCGGCGGTCGGGCTCGCCATCGTGCTGGCCCTCTTCCAGACCTCGAAGAGCATCGACGTCCGCCAGGCGGACCTCCTCAGGGAGTGAGCATGGAACACGCCGTCGCGGATCCGCAGGCAGCGCGCCTGCTCTGGCTCATCCCGGCCCTGCCCCTGGCCGGGTTCGTCGTCAACGCCCTGCTCGGCGCGAAGCTGCAGCGGGCGTTCGGGAAGCGTGCGGTCCACGCCGTCGCCATCGCCGCGGTCGCGGCCGCGTTCCTCGTGGCGCTGGCCTGCTTCGTGGAGCTGCTGGGGCTCCCGGCGGAGGACCGGCTGCTGCACCAGCGGCTCTGGAACGTCTTCACCATCGGGCGACTCTCGGTCGACTTCGCCTTCGCGCTCGACCCCCTCTCGATGACGCTCGTCCTGGTGATCACCGGGATCGGCTCGCTCATCCACCTCTTCTCCGTCGGGTACATGGCCGACGAGCCGTCGTACTGGCGGTTCTTCTGCTACCTGAACCTGTTCGTCTTCGCGATGCTGCTCCTCGTCATGGGCGACAACCTCGCGGTGATGTTCTTCGGCTGGGAGGGCGTGGGTCTCGCCTCGTACCTGCTCATCTCGTTCTGGTACTCGGATCCCGAGAAGGCGAAGGCCGGCATGAAGGCCTTCGTGGTGAACCGGATCGGCGACTTCGGGTTCCTGCTCGGGATCCTGGTCCTCTTCTGGGCGCTCGGCGGCGCCTGGATGCCGCGGCAGGGCGGCGGCCTCCGCGCGACCGACTACCAGCCGGTCGCGGAGCTCCGGGCGCTCGACGGAGACGCGGCCGCGGCGCCGGCCGTCGCCGGCGTGAAGGTCGGCCCGACCCTCGCCTTCCGCGAGCTCCGCGATCAGCTCACGATCGAGGAGACGGGCGTCCGGAAGCGGCTCGACGGCATGACGCTCTGGGGCGTGCCGGTGCTCGCCCTGGTGGCCTTCCTGCTGTTCATCGGGGCGATGGGGAAGAGCGCGCAGCTCCCGCTGTACGTCTGGCTCCCCGACGCCATGGCCGGCCCGACCCCCGTCTCGGCCCTCATCCACGCCGCCACCATGGTCACCGCCGGCGTCTACATGGTGGCCCGGCTCTCGTTCCTCTTCGCGCTCTCGGCGAGCGCGATGGGGTGGGTGGCGCTCGTGGGCGCGCTCACGGCCGCCTTCGCGGCGACGATCGGCTTCTTCCAGTACGACATCAAGAAGGTCCTCGCCTACTCGACCGTCTCGCAGCTCGGCTTCATGTTCATCGGCGTGGGGGTCGGCGCGTACTGGGCAGGGACCTACCACCTCCTCACCCACGCGTTCTTCAAGGCGACGCTGTTCCTCGCCGCCGGATCGGTGATCCTCGGCTGCCACCACGAGCAGGACATGCGGAAGATGGGCGGGCTCGCGAAGCACATGCCCTGGACCCGCTGGGCGTACCTCGTCGCGTGCATCGCCATCGCCGGATTCCCGATCGCGAACGGCTTCTACTCGAAGGACGAGATCCTCTGGAAGGCGTTCACGAGCAACCACCTCGCGCTGTTCGGCGTGAAGGTGCCGTGGCTCGGCCCGGCCATCTGGGCGCTCGGGCTCCTCACCGCGACCGGGACCGCGTTCTACATGTACCGGTCGTACTACATGACGTTCAGCGGGACGTACCGCGGCGGGCCCGAGGCCGACGCCGGGCACGGGCACGGGCACGAGGGGCACGGGCACACGCCGCACGAGTCGCCGTGGACCGTCACCTCCGTCCTCGTCATCCTCGCCGCGGGCTCGGTCCTCACGCTCTTCCTCGGCCTGCCCGCGCTCTGGACGCACGCGCCGCCGCTCTTCGAGCACTGGCTCGAGCCGGTCCTCGCCCCTGCGACGAAGCTCTTCGAGTTCCGCGAGACCGACCATTCGCTCGAGTGGCTCTTCCAGGGGCTCGGCGTCGCGGCGGCCTTCGCCGGCTGGCTCGCCGCGCGCGCCCTGTACAAGGACGGCCGGAGCGAGGTGCCCGCGCGGCTCAAGGCCCGGTTCACGCGCGCGTGGACCGTGGTCTACGAGAAGTACTACGTGGACGAGCTGTACGCGTTCGCGGTGGTCCGGCCGCTCGCGCGGCTCGCGGCGCTGCTCGCCTGGTTCGACACCCACCTCGTCGACGGGATCGTCAACCTGGTCGGCGCGCTCGCCCGGTTCGCGTCGGCGATCAGCGACGTCATCGACCGCTACGGCGTGGACTGGGCCGTCAACGGGGTCGCGAACCTGACCCGCGGCGCGGGCGGCGCGCTCCGGCGCCTCCAGACCGGCCGCGTGCAGACCTACCTCTACGGCGCGCTCGGCGGCGCGCTCGTGGTCGTCCTCCTCAACTTCCTCCTCCAGTAGCGAGGCCCGACACAATGCTCGCCATCCTCGACGCGTACGTCCTCACCTGGGCCACCTTCGTCCCGCTCCTCGGCGCCGCGATCATCCTGGTCCTCGTCTCGCTCCGCTCGCTGCTCCGCCTCCCGAAGCGGCTCGCGGACGACGGCGCGCGCGTCGTGGCGCTCGTCGCGAGCGCCGTCTCGCTCGCCGCGGCGATCTACGCCTGGGTGCGGTTCGATCGCGCGGCGACCGGCATGCAGCTCGTGCACCGGTTCACCTGGATCGAGAACTTCAACATCGAGTACCACCTGGGCGTCGACGGGCTCTCGATCTCGATGGTCCTCCTCACCGGGATCATCTCGTTCGTCGCCACCATCGCCTCGATGCCCTGGTGGTCCGGGGCGCGGGCGGCGCAGATGGCCGGCATGGTCGAGGACGGCCACGGCGACGGCCACGCCCACCCGAAGCACTTCTCGGTCCGGATGGTCCCGGGCTACCTCGGGCTCCTGCTCCTCCTCCAGACCGGCATGATGGGCACCTTCGTCGCCCTCGACATGTTCCTCTTCTACGTGTTCTGGGAGGTCATGCTCCTGCCGATGTACTTCCTCATCGGCATCTGGGGCGGGCCGCGCAAGGAGTACGCGGCGATCAAGTTCTTCCTCTACACGCTCGCCGGCTCGGTGCTGATGCTGCTCGCCATCATCGGCATCTACTACAACAGCGCGCCGGCGCTCCTGGCCGACGGCTTCACCATGTCGAAGGATCACACCTTCAACCTGGTGGAGCTCGCGCGGCAGGGCGCCGCCGGCCAGTTCGACAAGGCCGCGCCCATCCTCGGGATGAGCTTCGCCAAGCTCGCCTTCGTCGCCCTCTTCATCGGGTTCGCGATCAAGATCCCGATGTTCCCCTTCCACACCTGGCTGCCCGACGCGCACGTCGAGGCCCCGACGCCCATCTCCGTCATCCTCGCGGGCGTGCTCCTCAAGATGGGCCCGTACGGCATCCTCCGCTTCAACTACCCGCTCCTCCGCGAGGCCACCGAGTGGGCCGCCGGGGCGATCGCCGCGTTCGGCGTCGTCAACATCGTCTACGCGGCCTTCGTGTGCCTCGCGCAGAAGGATCTCAAGAAGCTCATCGCCTACTCGTCCGTCTCGCACATGGGGTTCACGCTGCTCGGCATGGCGGCGATGACCCCTCAGGGCATCAACGGCGCCGTCCTCAACATGTTCACCCACGGGCTCATCAGCCCGATGCTCTTCCTCGTCGCGGGCGTCATCTACGACCGGGCGCACCACCGCGAGATCGAGCGGTTCGGCGGCCTCGCCCAGGCGCTCCCCGAGTACTCGGCGGTCATGGGCCTCGCCTTCTTCGCCTCCCTCGGCCTGCCCGGGCTCGCCGGCTTCATCTCCGAGTTCACGGTCTTCACCGGCGCCTTCCCGGTCTACACGACGTACGTGGTCCTCGCCGCGCTCAGCGTCGTCATCACCGCCGCGTACTACCTCTGGGCGATCCACCGCATGTTCCTCGGGAAGCTCAACCCGGCGTACCAGGGCTACCCCGACCTCAACTGGCGCGAGCGGCTCAGCCTCTACCCGCTCGGCGCCATGGTGATCGTGCTCGGGTTCTATCCGCAGGCCGTCCTGGACCACATCGCCCCGACGCTGCAGGAGCTGATCAAGGGCCTGACGCCGCTCTGATCCCGTGAACGAGCCCGCTCCCGAGCCCGAGCCCGAGCCTCTCGAAGAGACCTCCCCATCGCAGCGCAGGCCGCAGGAACCTCCATGGACCCCAACCCGCTGACTCCGTTCGTCCAGTCCAACCTCGAGTCCCTGGCCTGGTTCCGCCCGGAGCTGGCGCTCACCGCCGGCGTGGTCGTCCTCCTGGTGCTCGACCTCGTCTGGCGCCGGAGCCCGGCCCGGTCCGCGCGCCTCACGGTCGCGGCGCTCGCCGTGCTCGGGGCCGCCGCGGCGCTGCTCTGGCTCCAGCCGGAGGCGCCGCGACCGCTCTTCAACGGGATGATCGCGAGCGACAAGCTTGCGACGTTCTTCAAGTGGCTCTTCCTCGGGGCGGGCGCGGTCACCGTCGTCGTCACCGCGCTCGGCAGCGAGCTCGCGCCGGCGCGGCGGGGCGAGTTCTACGCGCTGCTCGCGGCGATCGTGCTCGGCATGTTCCTCATGGCGAGCGCCAGCGACCTGCTGATGATGTACCTCGCGATCGAGCTCGTCTCGATGACGAGCTACGTGCTCGCCGGCTTCCGCAAGGCCGACCGGCGCGCGACCGAGGCCGCCCTGAAGTACGTCATCTACGGCGGCGTCGCCTCGGGCGTGATGCTCTTCGGGATGAGCTACCTGTACGGCCTCGCGGGGACGTTCTCGTTCTCCGAGCTCGGCGCCGCGCTGGCCGGCGCGCTCCAGGGCACCGGCCCGGCGCTGGCCGGCGGCCGGCTCGCGGTCGTCGCCGGCCTCGCCTTCGTCGCCGCCGGCATCGGCTACAAGGTCGCCGCGGTCCCCTTCCACATGTGGTGCCCGGACGTCTACGAGGGCGCCCCGACGCCGTTCACCGCGTTCCTCTCGGTCGGCCCGAAGGCGGCCGGGTTCGCCCTCGCGGTCCGGTTCTTCCTCGAGGTCTTCCCCGCCCACGCGGCGCCAGGCGGCGCGCTGTCCGCCGTGCCCTGGCCGGCGGTCCTCGGCATCGTGGCGGCGGTCACGATGACGCTCGGGAACCTGGTGGCCATCGTCCAGTCCAACCTCAAGCGCCTCCTCGCGTACTCTTCGATCGCGCACGCGGGCTACACGCTCATGGGCCTCGCCGCGGCCACGACCGCGGGCATGCAGAGCGTGCTCATCTACCTGGCGGTGTACCTGGTGATGAACCTGGGCGCGTTCGTGGTGGTGATGCGCGTCGCGGCCGCCACCGGCTCGGAGTCGATCCTCGACTACCGCGGCCTGGTCCGCCGCGAGCCGATCATCGCGATCACGTTCGTCGTGTTCCTGCTCTCGCTCACCGGTCTCCCGCCGTTCGCCGGGTTCATCGGCAAGTGGTACCTCTTCACGGCGGTCTGGGAGCAGGTCGAGGGCCCGGGCGGCGGCTGGTACGCGGTGCTCCTCCTCGTCGCCGCGCTCAACACCGCCGTGTCGCTCTACTACTACGCGCGGATCATCCGGGCGATGTTCCT
>DASPMI010000156.1:0-11860 GCA_035627135.1 Anaeromyxobacter sp.
GATCCCCGCCGCCGCGTCGCGCGCGTGCAGGAACTCGCGCGTGGCCGCGCCCGTGCCCCAGACCTCGATCTGCTTCGCGCCGCGCTCGCGCGCCTCGACGCACTTCCGGATGAGCGCCGGGATGACGTGCGAGGAGCGCGGGTCGAAGTTGTCGCGCGGGCCGTACAGGTTCACCGGGAAGAGCACCGAGGAGTTGAACCCGTACTGCTGCCGGTACGCCTCGCTCTGCACGAGCAGCATCTTCTTCGCGAGGCCGTACGGCGCGTTCGTCTCCTCCGGGTAGCCGTTCCAGAGGTCCTCCTCGCGGAACGGGACCGGGCAGTGCTTCGGGTACGCGCAGATCGTGCCGAGGGCGACGAGCTTCTTCAGGCCGACCTCGCGCCCCACCTCGATGAGCTGCACGCCCATCATGAGGTTCTCGTAGAAGAACCGGCCCGGGTTGTCGCGGTTCGCGCCGATGCCGCCGACGCGCGCCGCGAGGTGGAGGACGAGCGTCGGCCGCGCGTCGCGGTAGAGCGCGCGGATCGCGTCGAGCTTCACGAGGTCGTACTCGCGGGACCGCGGGACGAAGATCTCGCGCGCGCCCCGGGCCCGGAGGGCCTCGACGACGTACGAACCGAGGAACCCGGCCCCGCCCGTCACCACCACCCGCTCGGTCGCCCAGTCGATCGCCATGCCCGCCTACTTGCCCCCGCTCCCGAGGACGCCCTGGAAGTACTCGATCGTCTTCCTGAGCCCCGCCTCGAGCGGCACCTTCGGCTCCCAGCCGAGGAGCTCGCGCGCGAGGGTGATGTCCGGCTGGCGCTGCTTCGGGTCGTCCGAAGGGAGCGGCCGGTACACGATCCTCGAGCGCGAGCCCGTGTACTCGAGGATGCGCCTCGCGAACTCGAGGACCGTGGTCTCCGTCGGGTTGCCCACGTTGACCGGCCCCGTCGTGCCCTCGCGGTTCATGAGCCGGACCATGCCCTCGACGAGGTCGTCCACGTAGCAGAACGACCGCGTCTGCGAGCCGTCCCCGAACACCGTGAGGTCCTCGCCGCGGAGGGCCTGGGCGATGAGGTTCGAGACCACCCGGCCGTCCTCGAGCGCCATGCGCGGGCCGTAGGTGTTGAAGATGCGGATGATGCGGACGTCCACCTTGTTCTGCCGGTGGTAGTCCATCATCAGCGTCTCGGCGACGCGCTTCCCCTCGTCGTAGCAGCTCCGGATGCCGATGGGGTTCACGTTCCCCCAGTACGCCTCCGTCTGCGGGTGGACCTGGGGATCGCCGTACACCTCGGACGTGGAGGCCTGGAGGATGCGCGCCTTCACGCGCTTCGCGAGCCCGAGCATGTGGATCGCGCCGAGCACGCTCGTCTTGATGGTCTTGACCGGGTTGTACTGGTAGTGGACCGGCGAGGCGGGGCAGGCGAGGTTGTAGATCTGGTCCACCTCGAGGAGGATCGGCTGCGTCACGTCGTGGCGGATGAGCTCGAACCGCGGGTTCGAGAGGAAGGGGATGACGTTCGCCTTCCTGCCCGTGAAGAAGTTGTCCAGGCAGAGGACGTCGTGTCCCTCGCGGAGCAGCCGCTCGCAGAGGTGCGAGCCGATGAACCCGGCGCCGCCGGTGACGAGGATTCGCATGGCCCCGGACACTAAGGGCGGGGGGCCGCGCGGGTCAACGGAAGGAAGGTCCGCGCTTGTGGGGCCCGGGCGGGCCCGGACCGGCATCACACCGCCTTGAACCACCCCGTCTCGGAGACCAGGGACGGGCCCTCCGGCTCGGCCGGGCGCGGCGCCGGCAGCGCCTCGCTCCGCACGGGGCGCGCGATGGCGATGAGCGAGAGCGGCGGGAACGGCAGCACCCGATCGACGAGGCGGAACAGCGGCGTCAGCAGGTTCAGGACCTTGATCTGGAGGAGCCCGAACGTGCGCCGCTTGAGCAGCTTCCCGTTGAGCCACCAGGCAGGCGTGCCGACGCGGTTGAACCGGAGCACCTCCTCCACCTCGAGGCCCGCCTCCGCCAGGGCCGCGCGGAGCGTCGCCTCCGTGTAGCGGCGCCGGTGGCCGAGGACCTCGTCCAGGGTGCCGAACAGGTCCGGCCCGTTGGGGACGAGGACGATCGCCCGGCCGTCCGGGGCGAGCGAGGCGCGGATGTTCCGGAGCGCGCCCACGTCGTCGTCCACGTGCTCGACGACGTTCAGGCAGACCACCGTGTCGAACCCGCCCTCCGGGCGCGGGAAGGTCTGACCTTCCGTCACGTCGGTGAGCGTGACGTCGAGGTACGGGCGGTCGAGGGTGAGGCTGCGGAGCGTCTGGAGGTAGAGCGGGTTGATGTCCGAGGCGACGTAGGTGTCGCGCGGGATGAGCCGGCGGGTCAGGTTGCCCGTGCCGCTGCCGATCTCGAGGACCCGGTTGCCGCAGTACGGCTTGATGGTGTCGGCCATCCAGCCGTTGAAGCGCGGCGCGCGGGCGAGGCGGCCCAGGATCTGCGAGCCGTGCGCGTCGGCGACGTAGATCCGGTCGGAGAGGGCGAAGCGGAGGATCGCCCAGAGCGCGCGGAAGCCGTCGCGCCAGTTGATCTTCTTCCCCTCCTGGTAGGTGCGGCCCGAGTAGCTGATCGGGACCTCGAAGATGCGCGCCTCGCGCTTCGCGAGCTTGATGGTGAGCTCGGGCTCGAGCCGGAAGTCGTTCGAGACGATCGGGATCGACTTGAGGAGGCTCGTGCGGACCGCCTTGTAGCAGGTCTCCATGTCGGTCAGGTTCACGTTGGTCACCCAGTTGGTGAGGAACGTGAGGAACCGGTTGCCGAGCTCGTGGCGGAAGAGGAGCGCCCGCCGCGCCTCGCCGCCCGCGAACCGCGAGCCGAAGACGGCGTCCGCGTGCTCCTCGACGAAGACCTTCACGATCCGGTCGAGGTCCTTCGGGTGGTACTCGAGGTCCGCGTCGTGGATGACCGTCAGCTCCGCGTTGGCCTCCTCGAGCGCCGTGCGGATGGCCGCGCCCTTGCCGCCGTTCAGGACGTGGCGCAGGAAGACCCACTCGAACTTGCCCTTCTGGCCGTGGCCCTTGAGCTCGACGCCCTGCTCGATGCGCCCCTCGTCGTGCCAGGTGAGCCCGCGGGACGCCGCGAACCCGCGCAGCACCTCGCCCGTGCGGTCGCGCGAGCAGTCGTCGACGACGATGACCTGGACGCGCTCGAGGTGCGACGAGCCCTCGAGCACCTCGAGGCGCTCGAGCGACTTCGCGATGAGGTACTGCTCGTTGAAGGCGGGGACGAGGATGGAGAGGGAGGTCATCGGCAGGGCCTTGTAGCAGGTTCGGCGGCCGCCCGTGCGATCGGGGCGAACGCCGGGCGGCGTTCGATCAGCCGACCTTCGCGTCCGGCACGTCCTCGGGCTTCCGGGAGGCGTCCCCGTCGTAATACCCGTACCGGGAATAGTAGGAGTACTGACCGTATCTCTGGTCCTCGAGGTCGAGGTCGTTGAGGACGGCGCCGAGGAGCGGCGCATTGACGTCGCGGAGCTGCTTCACGGCGTGCCTCGCCGCGTCGCGCGAGGTGCGGCCGGCCTTGAGCACGACGAGGCAGCCGTCGACCTGCGTCGAGACCACCACCGCGTCCGCGACCACGCCCACGGGGGGTGAGTCGATGATCAGGCGGTCGAACCGCTCGGCCAGCCCGGCGAGCAGCTTGCGGAAGCTCGCGGTGTGGAGGAGCTCGGCCGGATTGGGCGGGACGGCGCCGCACGGCAGGACGAAGAGGTTCGGGACGTGGGTGCGCTGGACGCAGGCTTCCACGTCCCCCTCGCCGACGATGAGCGAGGAGAGGCCGCCCCGGGTCTCGAGGTCGAAGACGCGGTGCAGGCGAGGACGCCGCATGTCGGCGTCCACGAGCAGGACGCGGCTCCCGGACGCCGACATCGTGATCGCGAGCGAGGTCGCGGTCGTGGTCTTGCCCTCCTGCGGGCCCGACGACGTCACGAGGAGCGTCCGGAGCGGCTTCTCGGGCGACATGAAGAGGAGGTTCGTGCGGAGCGCGCGCAGGCACTCGGCGGCCGCCGATTTGGGCTGCGCGTGCGCGACGAGGTCGTTCGGGGTGCCGTCCTTGCTGGAGGGGATGCTCGGGACGATCCCCAGGACGGCGAGGCCGAGCTTCTCCTCGACCTGCTCCCGGGCGGTGATGCTCGTGTCCAGGAGCTCGGCCAGGAGCGCGAGGCCGATCCCGCCCGCGAGCCCGAGGAGGATCGCGAGGAGCGTGTTCTTCCGGACGTCCGGCTTGACGGGCCGCCCGGCCGGGCTCGCGCGATCGAGGACGCGGACGTTCGAGACCTGGAGCATGCCGCTCACGCCCGTGTCCTTGAGGCGCTTCAGGATGAGGTCGTAGAGCCGCTGGTTGTTGTCGTAGTTGCGCTTGAGCTCGAGGTACTCCCGCTCGAACTGGTTGAGGCCGAAGGCGTCGGACTTCGTCTCGTTCAGGAGCGCGAGGAGGTTGCGCTCGGTCTTCGCGACCTCCTCGTACTCGAGCCGCGCCGCCTTCAGCGTGCTCTGGACCTCGTCCTCGAACGCGGCCTTCGCGATCGCGAGCTTCTCCCCGCAGGCGCCGACCTTCGGGTGGTCCTCGAGGTACTTGAGCTTGAGGTCGGCGCACTCCGCGCTCGCCTCGATGTAGCGCATCTTGAGGGGCTGGATGCCGCCGCTCGCGTCGCCGCCGGCGACCGCCGTCACCGCCCCGAGCGCGTCGGCGCCGGGCACCTTGCTGCCGGCGAGCGCCGCCTCGGCCTGCTTCAGCGCGTCGTTCCGCGCCTCGAGCTCGGCCTTGCGCACCCGCGCCTTGGTGAGGGCGTCGTTGATCGCCGTGAGCCGCTGGGAGACCATCCCCTGCCGGTCTTCCCAGCTCGTCGCCACGATGTCATGGCTCCGCTTGAAGTCGAAGAGCGCCCTGCTCGAGTCCTCGAGGCGCTGCTCGAGGAGCACGAGCTGCTGCTCCAGCCACTCGGAGGCGTTCTGGGTCGTCGCGCTCCGGACGCCGAGGTTCTCGGCGATGTACGCGTCCGCGAACGCGTTGGCGATCATCGCCGCGAGCTGCGGGTCCGGGTCGGTGTACCGGATCTTCACGATCCGCGAGTCCTTCACCGGCTCCACCCGGAGGTTCGCCGCGAGGATGGCGACCGGGTTGCGCGCCTTGCGGAGCCGCTCCTGCTCGGCGGGGTCCTTCACCTCGGCGAGGCGGAGGAAGGCGAGGTTGCTGCCGAGCTGGAGCTTGTCGGCGACGCGCTGGGCCACGGCGCGGCTCGCGATGACCTTGTACTGCGTCTCGTAGTACTCGCGGCTGTACCAGAAGCCCCCCGACCCTGCGTCCATCACGTCCTGCACCTGGTCCTTCTCCAGGACCCGCGGCGCCGCGACGTCGATGATGATCGTGACCGCGGACTCGAAGATCCGCGTTTGACGCAACGTCACGATCGTCGTGGCGAGGACCGTCGCCACGAAGAACGGGATGACGAGCCAGCGCCGGCGGACGGCGACGAGCCAGAGGGCGCGGAGATCGATCCCGCCCATCACCGAGGCCGGCGTCGCAGGCGTGTGGGGCGCGGTGGGAGTGGGCATGCCGGGGACCGGGGGGAGAGGTGTCCTGAGGCGCGGAAACTGTAGAGGATCCCTGGGAGAGTGTCGAGCCGGCGGGCTTGTGCGCGGGGCCGATCGGAAGGCACGATGCGAGGGTGCCGGAGGCCTCCCGTCCACCGCGCTCGCTCCCGTCCACCGTCGGCCTCGCGCTGCTCGCGGTCGCCGTCGTGGCGTTGCCGCTCCTCCGCGGCGGGGTGGGGCTCGGCGCGGAGGGCCTCGCACTGTGTGTCACCGGGCTCGCCGCGGGGTTCACGCTCTGGAGATCGGGGGAAGTGCCCCGGTGTGCGCTGGCGCTCGCCGCGGCGGTCCTCCTGATCGCGCTCCAGCTCGTGCCGCTCGCGCCCGCCGTCCACGCGCTCCTCCCCGGCACGGAGGCGGTCTTCCGCCTGTCGCTCGAGCCGCTCGGCGAGTATCCAGGCTGGCGCCCGCTCACCCTGGACGTACCGGCGACCGCGCGCGAGCTGGCCAAGGCCGCCGCGTACCTCGCCGCGTTCGTCGCCGCGTGGACCTACGCCGAGACGCGCCGGCGGCGCGGCCGGCTCTTCGCCGCCCTCGGGCTCTCGGCGGCCGCGGTCTCGGTCGCGGCGCTCGGGGCGGGGCTGCTCGGCGCGCAGCCGTTCCTCGCCGGCCGTTTCCCCTTCGTGAACCCGAACCACCTCGCCGGGTTCCTCGACCTCGGGGCGTTCGTCGCCCTGGGGCTGGCGGTGCGGAGCCACGGCCAGCACCGGCTCCTCTGGGGCCTCGTCTTTGCCGGCGCCAGCGCGGCCCTCTTCGCGTCGCTCTCGCGCGGCGGCGTCGCGGCGTACCTCGTGGGCCTCACGATCTTCGCGGTGCTGTTCCTCTCGCGGCGCCGCGGCGTGCCGGTGCGCCGCCGCGCGGCGGTGCTCGCGGCTGCCGCCGGCGCCGGGCTGAGCGCAGCGGCATACCTCGCGCTCGGGCCGGTCGCGCGGGAGCTCCAGACGCTGACCGCGGCGCCCGGGCAGGAGGCGAAGCTCGGGCTCTGGCCCGCGGCCTTCCGGATGATCCGCGACTTCCCGCTCCTGGGGATCGGGCGCGGCTCGTTCGCGACGGTGTTCCCGGCCTACGAGCCGGATCCGACGGTCCTCACGTTCACGCACCTCGAGAACGAGACGCTCCAGCCGCTCGTCGACCTCGGGCTCCCGGGCGGGCTCCTCCTCGTGGGCGTCCTCGGCCTCGTCTGGCTGCGCGCCGCCGTGCGCACGGACCTCTCGGCCGCGGAGATGGGGCTCGTCGCAGGCGTCGCCGCGCTCTTCGCGCACGAGCAGTTCGACTTCTCGGTGGAGCTGCCGGGCGTCGCGATCCCGCTCGCCGTCTCGCTCGGATTGCTCGCGCGCGGCGCGCGTGTGGTGCGGGCGCCGCCGTGGCTCACGCGCGCCGCGATCGTCGCGCTGCTCGTCGCGGCGACCGCGGGGCTCGCCGCGGGCGCTCGCCTCGGGGCCGAGGTCGAGCCGTCCATCTCGGACGCGCCCACCGAGCGCGCGCTCGCGCTCGCGACCCGGGCCGCCGTCCTCCGGCCCGGCGATTACCTCCCGCACGCGGCCGCCGGGGCGCGGCTCTGGGCGGCGGAGCGCTGCGGCGAGGCGCTCCCGTGGCTGTCGCGCGCGGCCGCGCTCGCGCCCGGCGTTCCGGAGCCGCACCTGTACGCCGCGCGGTGCCTCGCCGAGCGCGCGCCGTCGCTCGCCCGGACCGAGTACCGGACCGCGTTCGTCCTCGGGCTGCCCGTGCTCGACGAGGCGACGCAGCGCTGGACGGCGCTGGAGGAGGTCCTCGAGCTCGTGCCTGAAACGGGGGACGGGCTCCTCGCGCTCGCGAGCCAGCTCGCGGTGCGGGAGCCGGCGCTCGCCCGGCAGGTCCTCGCGCGCGCATGGGAGGAGTACGGCGACCGGCGTGCCCTCGTCCCGCTCGGCAGCGCGGCGCTCGCGAGCGGCGACCGCGAGGCGGCGCTGGACCTCGCGCGGCGGGTCCTCGATGCGTCGCCGCTCGACGAGGATGGGCACCGGCTCGCGGCCGAGTCGCTCCTCGCGCTCGGGAGGCCGGACGAGGCGCGGGCGGCGCTCGAGCGGGCCGTCGGCGCGGTGCCCGGCTCCACCATGCTGCTCCGGATGCTCGCCGGCCGCCTCGTGGCAGAGCGGAGGTACTCCGAGGCGCGCCGCGTCGCCGAGACGATGCCGGTGCGGACCGCCTCCGACCTCGCGCAGCGGGAGCAGCTCGTCGCCGGCGCGCTCGCCGCCCAGGGCCGATTGCCGGAGGCGCTGCAGCACGCCGAGGCGGCGGCCGCGGCGCTCCCGGACAGCCCCGCCCCCCTGCTCCAGCTCGCCCAGCTCGCGTCGCAGGCGGGCCTCCACGCCGAGGCGCTGGCGGCGCTGGAGCGCGCGGCGGCGCTCCCCGGCGCCGCGCCGGGCGCGTACGCCGCGCAGCTCGCCGCGGTCCGGGCCAAGCTCGCGGAGCGGGACGCGCGCAGGCGCGATGCGCTCCTGGCGCCGGAGCCTCTCCCCGTCGAGCCTATCCCCGTGGCCGAGGACGAGTGACGTTCGCGCCGCGTGACTAGCGTCGCCGGGGAGCCTCGATGGCCAACCGCACGCCGGCGGCGAAGCGCCTCGCCATCGCGTCGATGGTGTAGCGGGCGGCCGAGGCGCGGCAGCCCGCGATCAGCTCGGCCCGGTACGCGTCGTCCCGCAGGACGCGGGCCACCGCCTCCGCGAACTCTTCCGGCGCATGAGCCGTGCGCACGCCGTTCCGGCCGGGCTCGAGGTACGCGATCTCGGGCGAGTGGAACGTCCCCTCGGTCGTGACCATGGGGATGCCGAGCGCGAAGCTGTCCACGATCCCGAGGCCGACCATCCCCGGGTTGAGGTTGGCGACGCCCAGCGAGCAGTACAGCGCCTTCTCGCGGTCGTGCCGAGCGCCGACGAGATGCACCCATGGCCGGGTCCCCGCAGCCTCCCGCAGCCAGTCCTGTCGAGGTCCGTCGCCGACGAACACGAGGTGGAAGTCCGGGACGCGAGCTCGGACGAGATCCGCAGCCGTGACGAGGAACGGGAGCCGCTTCTCGTCGCTCAGCGAACCCAGGGAGACGGCCACGTGCGCGCCCTCGATCCCGAGGGAGCGCCGGAGGGACTCGCGCTCCTCGGCGCCGACGGAAGAGACCCAGCCCTGGAGCGCCTGCGTGTCGATCGCGTTCTCGAGGAGCGTGATCCGGTCGGGCGGAAAGCCCGCCCCCGTGACCCGCTCCACCGAGATCGACGTGTACGCGAACCACCAGTCGACCCTTCGCGCCGTCCAGCGCTTGAGCCGGTGGCGGAAGGCGTCTCCGCGCGTCGGCCCGTGTCCCCAGAACGCCACCCGATCGCCGAGGCCCAGCATCCGCCGGGCGAGGATCGGGTAGTTCGAGAGGAGGCCGTTCTCGTGCGTGACGACGACGAGCGACTTGTCCCGGCGGAGCGACCTCGGGATCTCCTGGTGGACGACCGGGATCCCGGCGACGATCGCGTAGCGGTTCCGGAGGCGAACGGCCCAGGGCAGCGTCCCCTCGTCCCGGCGGCGCTGCTCCTGCGGGCTCGCCTCGCCGTGCGCCAGCACGAGCCCGATGTCCTCGGCCGCGAGGAGCGAGCGGAGCCGCTCGAAGAAGGGGACGCGGTACTCGGGCAGCCGGCGCTGGACGATGAGGACCTCTCGGCGCACGTTCACGATCCCCCGTCCCCAAGGCTCATCGCGCGCCGGTAAACGCCCATCAGGAGCTCGAGGTTCCGGGCCGGCCCGAACCGCTCCTCGCACTCGCGCCGCGCCTGCGCGCCGAGCGAGCGGCGTTGCTCGGGATCCTCGGCGAGGCGCCGGAGGGCGTCCGCGAGCGCGTCGGCGTCGCCCGCCTCGAAGAGAAGCCCCGTCCGGCCGTGGTGCACGAGCTCGGGGAGCGCGCCGAGGCGCGAG
Organism: Anaeromyxobacter sp.; assembly: GCA_035627135.1. Classification (GTDB taxonomy): domain Bacteria; phylum Myxococcota; class Myxococcia; order Myxococcales; family Anaeromyxobacteraceae; genus Anaeromyxobacter. The sequence continues at coordinate 9,553 of DASPMI010000156.1, forward strand.
GCGAGCACCGGCCGGCCGCAGGCGTAGGCCTCGGCGATGACCATGGGGAAGTTCTCGTAGCAGATCGAGGGGACCACGAGGAACGACGCGCGGGAGAGGAGCTCCTGGCAGTCGTCCCAGGGGAGCTGGCCCGTGAACTGTACGTGACGCAGGCCCCACTCCTCCCGCCGCGCCTCGAGCTCCGCCCGGAGCGGACCGTCGCCGACGATCTTCGTCCGGTACGGGACGGCGCGGAGCGCGCGCAGCAGGACGTCGACGCCCTTCTCACGCGAGAGCCGGCCGAGGAAGAGGCCGTACCCCGCGTCCGGGCCCGGCTCGGGCGGCGGCCGCGCCAGGAAGTTCGGCTTCACGAAAATCCGTTCTGCGGGAAGGCCACACTCGATGAACTTGCCCCGGGCGAACTCGCTGAGCGCGATGAACGCGCCCACCCGGCCCGTCCACGTGGCGCGGAGCCGATGCGCGAGCTGCGCCGTCACGACGGGAACCGTGAAGAGGCGGGAACGAAAGCACCCGTGCAGGAGGCCCGGCCACGGGAGCCGGCCGACGCACGCCTCGCAGACGCGACCGCCGCGCAGGAGCACGCCGTTCGCGCAGAACATCCTGTAGTTGTGCAGCGTCAGGGCGACGGGGACGCCCGCGTCGTGACAGGCCTGCAGCGCAGAGGCGGAGATCGAGTACCAGACGTTGTGGAAGTGCGCGACGTCGGGGCGTTCACGCCGGATGAGCTGCGCGACCTCGCGGCGGGCGCTCGCCGACCAGACCGTGTCCACCGCCGTCCGGAGCAGCCCGGTGAAGCCCACGATGTCGTCGTTGCGCCGCTCGTACGTGACGACCTCGACGCCGTGCGCTCGCAGGAGCTCCCGCTCGTGCAGCACGACCGCGTCCTCTCCGGACGGCGCCGACGAGCGGTACCGGTTGTGGACCTGGAGCACCTTCATGCGCGCGCCGTCGCCTGCGCCGTCGGAGCGGCTTGCTGCGCCCCGGCGTCGGCTTCGGGAGCGGCCGAGTACGCGAGGCCGATCGCGGCGAACTGGAGGTGCCCGAAATACGAGGCGTACAGGATGATGTTGTCCGTCAGCATGAAGATGCTGAACGCGACGAACGAGGACGCGCCGGCGTAGGCGAGCGCGCGCCGCTCGGGCGTGAGGAACCGCGCCCGGGACCAGAGGTGGAGGAGCTGGGTGAGCATGCACGCGGCGAAGACCAGCGCGCCGACGTTCCCGTACTCGTAGCGGAGCCGCAGCCAGTCGTTGTGGGGATGGGTGGCGCCCCGGGTGAGGCTCCGGACGATGGGCTCGGACGCGTTCGCGCCGTGGCCGAACCAGGGGCGCTGCGAGACCTGCCACTCGAGGTACTCCCAGACGCGCTTGCGACCGCTCATGCGGATGTCCGGGTTGTCCATCATGAGATCGGCGATCTCGCCCTCGCCGCTGATGAACATCTTTCGCTGGACGCGCTCCGTGTGGAACACCGCGACGACGGCCACGACGACCGCGCTCAGGAACAGGACGCGCCGTTTCCAGCCGAGCGGGGCGAGGGTGAGGGGCAGCGTGATCGCGGTGGCGACGATGCCGGTGCGCGTCAGGCCGACGACGGGCACGAGCGCGAGGATGCACCACCACAGCAGGCTCCGCCGGTTGCCGAACACGTATCCCGCCGCGAAGAGCGACGCGAGGATGGACCCCGTCATCACCTCGGGCGCGAGGGGCGATGTGCCCGGGAGGCCCTGCAAGGAGAGGCCGCTCTTCAGGGCCGCGCCAGCGAGGAGGACGGTCGCGAGCACCCGGACTCCGCGCTCGAGCCGGGCGAGCGCCGCGGGCGCCACCTCGTACTTCGAGACGGCGAGCCCGACGGCGAGCGGCGCCGCCATCATGACCGTGCGCTGGAAGGCGTTCTCGGTCTCGGCGCCGAGGACGTACACGAGGAGCATTCCGAGCCAGGGGAGCCAGATCCAGAGCGGGAGGCGCGGCCGGCCCGGGACGAGCGCGAGGTCCACCAGCGCGGCGACGAGCGGAAGGATCCAGGTGAGCGCGTTCAGCGGGAGCCCGAAGACCGTCAGGCCCGAGGTGAAGACGGCCACGCCGGTCGAGGCGAGGACCACCCAAACGGTGAACGGGAGCGCGGGAGCGCGGGCATCCTCGCGGGAGACCGAAAAGGCCAAGCGGGTCCGAATCTTCGCCCACCTTCGCCCCCAAGTAAACGCGAGGACCCGGCCGCCTGCGCCCCTTGCGCCCGGTATGCCCGCGGTGTACCGCGTAGTGCGCGCGGAGCATCCACCGCGTCCCTGGCCACGATGCGTGCCCCGACC
>DASPMI010000157.1:0-10151 GCA_035627135.1 Anaeromyxobacter sp.
GGAGTTGCCTCGACCCCGCCGCGCAGGTCACCGCCTGGGAGCGGACGCGCGCCTTCCCGGCGCTCGGCCCCGCGTCCGCCGATCCGCGCGTCCAGGCGCCGGTGCCGTTCCTCGGCGGCCAGGTCGTGGCGCCCGCGTGGCGCGAGGCGAGCCGAGCGATGCCCGCGCTCGGCTTCGATCGGATCGAGCCGGTCGCGGCCGAGCTGCTCCTGCGCGAGCTCGAGGAGGTCGTCGTCCGCGGCAAGGCGGTGGACCAGGCGATCGCGGACGCGCGGGCGGAGCTCGCGCGCAGGATCGCCCGGCAGCGGCGGTGACTAGACCCCGCGCCCGAGCGCGGTGGCGATCACCCGGACCTGCCGCATCAGCTCCTCGAACTGCGGCGGGGTGAGCGACTGCGCGCCGTCGGAGAGGGCGCGCTCCGGCTGCGGGTGGACCTCGACGATGACGCCGTCCGCGCCCGCGGCGATGCCGGCGCGCGCCATCGCCGCGACGTGGGCCCGCAGGCCGATGCCGTGCGAGGGATCGACCATCACGGGCAGGTGCGTGAGCGCCTTGAGGACCGGGACGGCGTTCAGGTCGAGGGTGTTGCGGGTCATCGTCTCGAACGTGCGGATGCCCCGCTCGCACAGCGCGACCTGGTAGTTGCCGCGCGAGACGAGGTACTCGGCGGCCATGAGCCACTCCTTGATCGTCGCCGAGGGGCCGCGCTTCAGGAGCACCGGCCGCTGGAGCGCGCCGAGCTGCTTGAGCAGCGAGAAGTTCTGCATGTTGCGGGCGCCGAGCTGGAGGACGTCGCAGTAGTCGGCGACCATCGGCAGCGTCTCGACGTCCATCACCTCGGTGACGATCTTGAGGCCGGTCTCCTCCCGGGCGAGCGCGAGGAGCTTCAGCCCCTCCTCGGCGAGGCCCTGGAACTCGTACGGGCTCGTGCGCGGCTTGTAGGCCCCGCCGCGCAGGAACCGCGCGCCGGCCTTCTTCACGGCGTGGGCGCACTCGAGGATCTGCTCCTTCGACTCCACCGAGCACGGGCCGGCCATGATGGCGAGGTCCTTGCCCCCGAGCGGAACGCCGCCCACGTCGATGACCGTGTCCTCCTCCTTCACCTCGCGCGACACGAGCTTGAAGGGCTGCGACACCCGGAGCGCGTCGGCGACGCCGGGGAGGATGGTGAACTGGTCGGGATCGAGCGGCCCCTTGTTGCCGGTGATGCCGATCGCGATCCGCTGCGCGCCCGGGATGGGGTTCGGCGTGAGCCCGAGCGCCCGGATCTTCTCGACCACCGCCTGGACCTGCTCGGCGGTGGCGTGCTGCTGCATGACGACCAGCATGGTGTACCTCCCTTTCTTGACGGGGGTTGCACCCCCGCCCCGACAGCTGCGCCTCGGGGCCGCAGCGTTCTGCCGGGGGACGCCTACGCGTCCCCCGAATGCGACGCGGGGCCCTGCGCCGTGCTCGCCGCTTCGCGGCTGCGCGCGGCTGCCCCGCGGCGGAGGGTGCTGCGCCCCCTCCCCCCAGCTTCGCTGGGGCCCCCCTCCCTGCCATGCCCGCGCACCGGGCACCTGTTGCCCGCCCCGCGTGCAGCGGGACGGCCTCTCCATTCGCACGGCCCGTCGCGGCTCGCTGTCGCTGCGCATCTTGGCGCATCGGCCCGCGCGCGCGGGCGCTGGTTCCGGCGTTGCACGTCGCGACGGACGGGAGACAACCATACCATGCACCGAATCCTCGTCGTCCGGACCGGATCGCCCACGCCGCAGGCCCGCGCGCGGTTCGGGGAGTTCACCGAGTGGTTCGAGCGCCTCCTCGCTCCCGAGGTGGTGGTGGTGGACGCGGTCGCGGGGGCCCCGTTCCCGGCGCGAGACCGGATCGCCGGGGTGGTGGTGACCGGGTCGCTCGACAGCGTGACCGCGCCGGCGCCCTGGATGGAGCGGACCGGCGCATGGCTCGTCGAGGCCTCGCGGGCGGTGCCGGTGCTGGGCGTCTGCTTCGGCCACCAGCTCCTCGCGCACGCGCTGGGCGGGACGGTCGAGCGGAACCCGAAGGGTCCGGAGGTCGGGACGCGCGAGATCGTCCTGACCGCGGAGGGCCGGCGCGATCCCCTCTTCTCCGGCCTGCCGGGCACGCTGTTCGTGCAGGAGAACCACGAGGACCACGTCCCGGCGCCGCCGCCCGGCGCGACGGTGCTCGCGGGCAACGAGCACTCGCCCGTGCAGGCCTTCGCGCACGGCGGCATCCGCGCGGTGCAGTTTCACCCCGAGTTCGACGCGGCGCGCAACCGCGTCATCTGCGCGGAGAGCCGCGCGCGGCTGGAGGCCGTGCGCCCCGGGCTCGGCGACGCCGCGCTCGCGTCCATCCGCGAGACCCCCAAGGCCGAGCGGGTGCTCGCGAACTGGGTCCGGTCGTACGTGGGGGCGTGAGCCCGAGCGCTCAGCGAACGAGCCGGATCACGTGGTTGCTGCTGTCCGCGACGAGCAGCTCGCCGGCCGGCGTGATCCCGATTCCGGAAGGCTCCGAGAACCGGGCGTGCGCGCGCGAGCCGTCCGCGTGTCCACACCCCGCGCCCGTGTACGTGCTCACGAGGCCGTCCGGGGTGATGCTGCGGATCCTGCAGTTCGACTCGTCTGGCACCCACACGTTGCCGTCTGCGTCCACGGCGAGACGGGACGGGGTCCCGAACCGCGCCGCGGACCCGAGCCCGTCGGTCGTGCCCGATGCTCCGGCCAGCCCCGCGAGCGTGGTCACGACGCCGGCCGGACTCACGATCCGGATGACCCGGTTCCAGGCGTCCGCGACGTAGATGGATCCGCCGGGTCCGACCGCGACGCCTCGTGGTCCGAAGAAGCGGGCACCGGCGCCCGTCCCGTCCTGGAAGCCGCTCGACGTCGCCGCGCCGGCGAGGGTGCTCACGACGCCGTCCGGCGTGATCACCCGGATCGTGGAGTTGCCGGTGTCGGCCACGAAGACGTTCCCGAGCGAGTCCACCGCGACGTCGCTGGGATTGTTGAAGCGGGCGTCCGCTGCGACGCCGTCCACTGCTCCCGTGAGCCCCGGGCTCCCGGCCACGGTGGTCACCGTGCCGTCGGGCGCGACCCTCCGGATGGTCGAGTTCCCCGAGTCTGCGACGAAGACGTTGCCCGCGGCGTCCACGGCGACACCGGTCGGATAGCTGAACCGCGCGGCCGATCCCACGCCATCGGCGGAGCCGCTGGAGTCCGCGCCCGCGAGCGTGGTCACCTCGCCGGAAGACGTGATCTTCCGGATCTTCTGACCCAGGTACTCGACGACGAACGCGTTGCCTGCGCCATCGACGGCGACGTCGGCCGGGCTGGCGAACCGGGCGCCCGCGCCGAGTCCATCGGCGGACCCAGCCCGTCCCGCCGCCCCCGCGAACGTGAGCACGTCCGCGGGCTGGATCTGGATCTCTACGGTCGCTTGCGTCGATCCCGCGGAGTTCGACGCGGTCACGGTGTGGGTCGCGGTCGACGGGACGGTCGGCCTTCCGTGGATGACGCCCGCCTTCCGGACGAGGGTGCGGTACGGGCCCGTGCTGTCGAGGACGTGCGCTACCCCTGCCGCGTCCACCGCGATGGCATAGGGTCCCGAGAACCGCGCCGAGGCGAGCTCGCCGTTGATTCGCCGGAAGTCGAACTTCTGCCCGGCGAGGGTCGTCACCTCGCCGCCGGGCGCGACGGCGCGGACCAGGTCGTTGCCGGTGTCGGCGACGTACACGGTCCCCGCCGCGTCCACGGCGAGCGCCCGCGGCCGGGCGAACGTGGCCCCGCTCCCCGTACCGTCGCCGCTCCCCTCGACGCCCGCCGCGCCCGCGAGCGTCCGGACGAGGCCGGACGGAGAGACCACGCGGATCGTGTTGTTCCAGGTGTCCGCGACGTACACGTTCCCGGAGGCGTCCGCGGCGATGCCGTCGGGGTTGTAGAACCGCGCCGTGGCCCCCTGTCCGTCCGCGTTCCCCGTGGCGAGCGGTGAACCCGCCAGCGTGGAGACGACCCCCTCAGGCGTGATCTTGCGGACCGTCTGCGCGCCGTCGAGGACGTACAGGTTGCCCGCGCCGTCGATCGCGAGCCCTTCGAGGCTGTAGAAGCTGGCGGTCGTGCCGGGCCCGTCGTCCCAGCCGTGCCCGCCCCGGCGGCCGGCGACCGTGCTCACCTGCCCGTCCGGCGCGATCCTCCGGACGAGGTAGTTCCCGGTGTCCGCGACGAACACGTTGCCGGCCCGGTCGACCGCGATCCCGGCGCAGCCGTCGAAGCGAGCCGCCGCCCCGATCCCGTCGGCGTACCCGCTCTCGCTCGCGCCGGCGAGGAAGGTCGTCGTGCCGTCGCGCGCGATCCGCACGAACCTCGTTCCGCCCGCGTAGGCGTTCCCGGCCGCGTCGAACGCGAGGCACGGCCCGGCGGCGGACAACCAGGGGGCCTCGAACACGAGCCCCTGGAGGCTCAGCGCGAGCCCCTCCGGCAGCGGGGGAGACACGGACCACTGCGTGACGAGCCCGAGCGCGGCCGGAATCGCGGGAGCGATCTCCTCGCCTTGCACGCCGACCACGCGCGGAGGCGTGTACGCCAGCTCCACGGGCGGGGACCCTGCGGCCCGTACCTCGATCCGGACGGTCGTCTGGGCGGAGCCCGCGTCGTTCCCGGCGGTGACGGTGTACGTGCTCGCGGGGGACGCGACGCTCGGCGTCCCCGAGATCGCGCCCGTCGTGGAGCTCAGGCGAAGGCCCGGCGGGAGCGCAGGGGTGACGGACCAGCTCGTCACGGTCCCGAGCACCGAGGCCCGGTTCGCGTCGATGGCGACGCCCTCGTCTGCCACGATGTCCGCGCGCTCGTAGCCGAGGCCGGTCGGAGGGGCGAGCGCCGCGTTCACGGTGAGGTAGATCGTGGTCTGCGTCGACCCGGCCTCGTTGGAGGCGGTCACGGTGTACGCCGTCCGCGGGGACTCCACGAAGGCGGTCCCGTAGATGAACCCGCTCGTCTCGATGAAGGCGAGCCCGTGCGGGAGGGCAGGCTCGATCGACCACGAGCTCACGCGGCCGTCGACCGAGGCGGCGTTGTGGAACCAGTCTACGTCCTTCGTGAGGACGAGCTCCGCGTGCTCGTACCGGAGGTTCGAGGGCGGCTGGATCGGCTCCTCGACCGTGATCCGGATCGGATGCTGGCTCGAGCCGCTGACGTTCGAGGCCGTCACCGTGTACTCCGCCGCCGCGGCGGCGACGAGCGGCGTCCCCGAGATGACGCCGGTCACGGGGTGGATGCTCAGCCCTGCGGGCAGGGAGGGGCTCACCGACCAGCTCGTGACGACGGTGTCGACGCGGGGCGTGGAGGGCGTGATCGGGAGCCCGACCGTTCCGACGAGGATCGGCTCGTCGTACGCCAGCCACCCCGGCGCCGCGGGGAGGACCTCGATGGCGATCGTGGTCTGCGCCGCGCCGGTCTCGTTGGAGGCGGTGACCGTGTAGGTCGTGCGCGGCGACATCGCCTGGGGCGTGCCGTAGAGCTCCCCCGACTCCGGCCAGAGGTACAGCCCCTCGGGCAGCGCCGGCACCACGGACCAGGTCCTGACGAGCCCCTCGACCGACGGGCGGCGCTGCGTGATCGCGGTACCCACCGTCCCGACGATGACGTCGACCGCGTACGAGAGGTTCCGCGGTGCGGGCACGAGGGGCTCGACGGTGATGGCGACGAGCGCCTCGGTCGAGCCGGCGGCGTTCGAGGCCGCGATCGTGTAGACGGTCCGCGGCGAGGGATCGACGGGCGTGCCCGCGAGGGCGCCGCTCGCGGGGTCGAGCGTGAGGCCCGGCGGCAGCTCCGGGGTGATGGTCCAGCTGCTGACGACGCCGTTCACGGTCGGCGTGCGCGCCGCGAGCGTCGAGAGCTGCGTGATCACGAGCTCCGTCTCCGGGTAGGCGAGGTCCGTGGGCGCGACGAGCGCGGCGGTCACGCCGATCTGGATGACGAAGTGGGCGGCGCCCCCCGCGTTCGCAGCGGCGATGGTGTAGTTCGCCGCGGCGGAAGGTACCGTCGGCGTCCCCGAGAGGATCCCCGTCCCCGGGTCGAACGACAGTCCGGCGGGGAGCTGCGGATCCACGGCCCACGTGTCGACCCGCCCCGTGATCGTGGGCGTCAACGGGACGATCGCCTCCCCGACGACCGCCGCGACGGTCGCCGTCGGGTAGCTCAGGTCGCTGGGCGGCTCGATGGGCGGCGGGCCGCCACCGCCGCCACCTCCGCATGCGACGAGACCCAGGCAAGCGACGGCTGCGAAGCAGCGAACGAGCGCTCTCGAGTTCACGAGCAATCCCCCCTGCAAGGAGAACGGCTCGAGTCTCGCGTACCCCGAAGGGGCAGGCAAGCACGATTGGCTGGGACAATCGCCCTGTCGCCTACGCCGCCGCGCCCGCCGCGCCCGCAGCGCCCGCCGCGCCCGCCGCGCCGTCCCGCGGCCCCGGCTCCCGGCGCGAGAGCCACCCGTGCATGACCGCGAGGAGCTGGTCGGGATCGACCGGCTTCGCGACGTAGTCCGAGGCCCCGGCCTCGAGCGCCTTCTCGCGGTCCTCCTTCATGGCCTTGGCCGTGAGGGTGATGATCGGGAGGGAGCGGAAGACGGTCCGGCCGCGGATCGCCTGGATGGCGGCGAGGCCGTCCATCTCCGGCATCATCGTGTCCATCAGCACGAGGTCGACGTTCGGGTTCTCCTCGAGCAGCCGGATCGCCTCGCGGCCGTTCTCCGCGTGGATCACCCGCATCCCGCGCGACTCGAGGACGCTGTTGATGGCGAAGACGTTCCGGACGTCGTCGTCGGCGAGGAGCACGACCCGGCCGTCGAAGTCGGCGCCCGGGGGCAGCCGGCGCTCCGGATCGATCGGGGCGAAGGACGACTCGACCGTGGCCCGGTCCTCCGGACCCGCGTACCGCTCGGGGAGGAACAGGGTGAAGGTGCTGCCCGCGCCGGGCGCGCTGTCGACGTGGATGGTGCCGCCGAGGAGCCGCGCGATCTCGCGGCTGATGGTGAGCCCCAGCCCCGTGCCGCCGTACTTGCGGCTCGTGGTGCCGTCCGCCTGCTGGAACGCCTCGAAGATGAGCTTCTGCTTCTCGCGCGGGATCCCGATGCCCGTGTCCCGGACCGCGACCGCCACCTGGTCGACGCCGTCGGGCGTGCGCCGCCGGCCGAGGGTGACCGTGACCGAGCCGTGCTCCGTGAACTTGAAGGCGTTGGAGAGCAGGTTCTTCAGGATCTGCTGGACGCGGCTCGCGTCCGTGAAGAGCACCGCGGGCAGCTCGGGCTCGGCCAGCACCTCGAACGACAGCTTCTTCTGCTCCGCCACGTGGCGGAAGTTGGTATCGAGGTACTCCTGGAGCGAGGCGACCGGCACGTGGGCGGGCTCGATCTGCATCTTGCCGGCCTCGACCCGCGACAGGTCGAGGATCTCGTTGATGAGCGAGAGCAGCTCGTTGCCCGAGGTGTAGACGGTGCTCGCGAACCGGACCTGCTCCGCCGTGAGGTTCCCCTCCCGGTTCTCCATCAGCATCTTGGAGAGGATGAGCAGGCTGTTGAGCGGCGTGCGCAGCTCGTGGGACATGTTCGCGAGGAACTCGGACTTGTACCGGGAGATGAGCTGGAGCTGCTCGGCCTTCTCCTCGAGGCTCCGGCTCGCCAGCTCGACCTCGGTGTTCTTCTGCTCGAGGAGGCGGGCCTTCTCGTTCAGTTCGCCGGCCTGCGCCTCGAGCTCGGCGTTGGACCGCTTGAGCTCCTGGAGCAGCTCGTCCGTCCGCATGGACGAGCCGATCATGTTGAGGATGACGCCCACGTTGTCCATGAGCTGGTCGAGGAAGGCGAGGTGGTTCGGGACGAACTCGCTGAACGAGGCGAGCTCGATCACCGCCTTGGCCTCGCCCTCGAACAGCACCGGGAGCACCACCACGCACCGGGGCGGCGCCTCCCCCATCCCCGACGCGATGTAGATGAAGTCGTTCGGGACCGAGGAGAGGAGGATCCGCTTCTTCTCGAAGGCGCACTGGCCGATGAGGGTCTCGCGGATGCGGTACGAGCTCGCGAGCGTCTTCCGCCCGCCGAACCCGTAGCTGGCGACGAGGTTCAGCACCGGCTCGCCGCGATCCTTGTCGTTCTCGAGGAGGTAGAACGCGCCGTGCTGCGCGTTGACGAGCGGCGTGAGCTCGGAGATGAGCGCCTGGGCCACCGAGACGACGTTGCGCTGCCCCTGCATCATGCTGGAGAAGTTCGCCAGGTTCGTCTTGAGCCAGTCCTGGGCGGTGTTCTTCGCGGTCGTCTCCTTGAGCGTCGCGATCATCTGGTTGATGTTGTCCTTGAGCGCGGCCACCTCGCCCTGCGCCTGCACCGTGATGGACCGGGTCAGGTCGCCCTTGGTCACGGCGGTGGAGACCTCGGCGATGGCGCGCACCTGCGCCGTCAGGTTGCCGGCGAGCTGGTTCACGTTGTCGGTGAGGTCGCGCCACGTGCCGGCCGCGCCGGGCACCTTGGCCTGGCCGCCCAGCTTGCCCTCGATGCCCACCTCGCGCGCCACGCCGGTCACCTCGTCGGCGAAGATGCGCAGGGTGTCGGTCATCGAGTTGATCGTCTCCGCGAGGGCGGCCACCTCGCCCTTCGCCTCGAGCACGAACTTCTGGGTGAGGTCGCCGTTGGCGATCGCCGTCACGACCTTCACGATGCCGCGCACCTGGGTCGTCAGGTTCGAGGCCATGAAGTTCACGTTGTCGGTGAGGTCCTTCCAGGTGCCGGCGACGCCGGGCACCCGGGCCTGGGCGCCCAGCTTCCCCTCGACGCCCACCTCGCGGGCCACGGTGCTCACCTGGTCGGCGAACGTGCGGAGCGTGTCGGTCATCGAGTTGATGGTCTCGGCGAGGGCGGCCACCTCGCCCTTCGCCTCGAGCACGAACTTCTGCGAGAGGTCGCCGTTCGCCACCGCCGTCACGACCTTCACGATGCCGCGCACCTGCTTCGTCAGGTTCGAGGCCATGAAGTTCACGTTGTCGGTGAGGTCCTTCCAGACGCCCGACACGCCGCGCACGTCGGCCTGCCCGCCGAGGCGCCCGTCGGTGCCGACCTCCTTCGCGACGCGGGTCACCTCGGCCGCGAACGAGTTGAGCTGATCCACCATGACGTTGATGGTGTTCTTCAGCTCGGAGATCTCGCCCCGCGCCTCGACCGTGATCTTCTGGGAGAGGTCGCCGCGGGCCACCGCCGTCGTCACCTTCGCGATGTTGCGCACCTGGCTCGTGAGGTTGGCGGCGAGGAGGTTCACGTTGTCGGTGAGGTCCTTCCACGTCCCGCTGACGCCCTTCACCTCCGCCTGGCCGCCCAGGCGGCCGTCGGTGCCGACCTCCTTCGCGACGCGGGTCACCTCGGCGGCGAAGGAGTTGAGCTGATCCACCATCACGTTGATGGTGTTCTTGAGCTCGAGGATCTCGCCGCGCGCCTCGACGGTGATCTTGTGCGAGAGGTCGCCGCGGGCCACCGCGGTGGTGACCTTGGCGATGTTGCGCACCTGCGTGGTGAGGTTCGCGGCGAGGCCGTTCACGTTGTCGGTGAGGTCCTTCCACGTGCCGCTGACGCCCTTCACGTCGGCCTGGCCGCCCAGCTTGCCCTCGGTGCCGACCTCCTTCGCGACGCGGGTCACCTCGGCGGCGAAGGAGCGGAGCTGATCGACCATCACGTTGATGGTGTTCTTGAGCTCGGAGATCTCGCCGCGCGCCTCGACGGTGATCTTCTGCGAGAGGTCGCCGTTCGCGACCGCGGTGGTCACGAGGGCGATGTTGCGCACCTGGTTGGTCAGGTTCGCGGCGAGGCCGTTCACGTTGTCGGTGAGGTCCTTCCACGTGCCGGAGACGCCCTTCACGTCGGCCTGCCCGCCCAGGCGCCCCTCGGTGCCGACCTCCTTCGCGACGCGGGTCACCTCCGCCGAGAACGACCGGAGCTGGTCCACCATCGTGTTGATCGTGTTCTTGAGCTCGGAGATCTCGCCGCGCGCGGGCACGGTGATCTTCTGGGAGAGGTCGCCGTTCGCGACGGCGGTCGTCACGAGGGCGATGTTGCGGACCTGGTTGGTGAGGTTCGCGGCGAGGCCGTTCACGTTGTCGGTGAGGTCCTTCCACGTGCCGGAGACG
>DASPMI010000158.1:0-3842 GCA_035627135.1 Anaeromyxobacter sp.
TCATCCGCGTCATCACCTGCTTCATCGTCTCGATCGGGCACGGCGACCCGGCCATGATCCCGGTCCGGAGCGACGAGAGATCGAACATCGGGAACATCGGGTGGGCGAGCTCGGCGATGAACATCGTCGGCACGCCGTAGACGGCGGTGGCCTTCTCCTTCTGCACCGCGGCGAGGACGAGCAGCGGGTCGAAGGCCTCGAGCATCACCATCGTCGCGCGGTGCGTGACCGCCGCCATCACGCCCAGCACGCAGCCGAAGCAGTGGAAGAGCGGGACCGGGAGGCAGATCCGATCCGCCTCCGTGAACCGCTGCCGCTCGCCGATCCAGAACCCGTTGTTGAGGATGTTCCGGTGCGTGAGCATCACGCCCTTCGGGAACCCGGTCGTCCCCGAGGTGTACTGCATGTTCACCACCTCGTCGCACGAGGTGGCGGCGAGGGCGGCGCGGAGCTCGGCGTCCGGACGGTGCGCGCCCAGGAGGAGCAGCTCGGGCACGCTGTACATGCCCCGGTGCTTCTCCGGCCCGAGGTAGACGAGCGTCTTCAGCTTCGGGAAGCGCGCCGAGACGAGCCGGCCGCGCTCGCAGCGGGCGGCCTCGGGGACGAGCTCGCGGACGATGGCGAGGTAGTCGACGTCCTTGAACCCGTCGATCATCACCAGCGCCTTCATGTCCGACTGCTCGACCACGTACGCCAGCTCGTGCGCCTTGTAGGCGGTGTTCACCGTCACGAGCACCGCGCCGATCTTGGCGGTGGCGAACATGAAGGTGAGCCAGTCGGGGACGTTCCGGGCCCAGATGCCGACGTGGTCGCCCTTGCCGACGCCGACGGCGAGGAGGCCGCGCGCGAGCTGGTCCACCCGCTCGTTGAACTCGGCGTACGACCAGCGCAGGCCGCGGTCCGGGTAGACCACCGCGTCGCGGCCGGGCTCGGCGGCGGCCTGCTGCTCGAGCAGCGCACCCAGGGTGAGATCGCTGAGCTTGAGTTCCATGAGGCGCCCTCCGCTCAGGCCGGCGCGTAGACGACCGCGAGGATCCGCGCGTCGGCGCCGCCGGCGGCGCTCACGCGGTGCGGGACGATCGAGTCGTAGTAGATGGAGTCGCCCGGCCCGAGCGTGTGGAGCTCCTTGCCGTAGGCGACCTCGATCGTGCCCTCGAGGACGTACAGGATCTCCTCGCCCTCGTGCGACGAGAGCGTGCCGCCGCCGGGGTGCACGGTGACGAGGAACGGCTCCATGTGCTTCGTGGCCTTGCCGGGCGCGAGCGAGAAGAAGTCGAGCGTCCCGGCGCTGGAGCCCGTCTCGAGGCTCTTCATCCGCGTCGCGCCCGCCGCCTCGTTCCGCCGCGTGATCGCCGGGCCGAGGCCGGTGGCGTCGTCGAGCAGGGTCCCGAGGCGGACGCCGAGGGCGCGGGAGATCTTGATGAGCGGCGCGAGCGACGGGACGATCTCGCCCGCCTCGATCCGCCGGATGAGCGCCGGATCGCAGCCGCTGCGCTCGGCGAGCTCCTCGGCGGTGAGGCTCAACGACTCCCGGACGGTCGCGACCTTCTTGCCCACGCGGACGTCTTCCGACATGCCTGCCCACCTCCCGGCGCGCCGGCCACGCCGGCGCGTCAAGTTCCAGAGGGGGCACATCATACTCTCTTCCGGGGCCACGAAAGGGGCCGCGCCGCGATGTCGCGGCGCGGCGTAAGCGGACGCTCACGGGCGGCGAGCGCTGCGTCCAGGCCGTATCGCGGGCAGCCGAGCATGCGGCCCCGCTCGCTCACTTGGGGTGGTGACGTTTCTCACTCGCCGTGCAGGGAGCGGCCGGACATGGCTGCCTCGAAGCGCGCGCACGGCCGGAGCGAGCCGCCATGACCAAGAGCACGAGCGAGTCCGAGAACCCCGCCATCCCTTCCCCGAAGCCGAAGATCAGCCGCCCGCGCACGAACCGCGACTGGTGGCCGAACCAGCTCGATCTGCAGGTGCTCCACCAGCACTCCCCGCGCGCGAGCCCGATGGATCCCGACTACGACTACGCGGGGGCGTTCGCCGGACTCGACGTGGAGGCGCTGAAGCGGGACCTCCTCGCGCTCATGACGACGTCGCAGCCCTGGTGGCCGGCCGACTACGGCCACTACGGCCCGCTCTTCATCCGCATGAGCTGGCACGCCGCCGGCACCTACCGGATCGAGGACGGCCGCGGCGGCGGCGGCGAGGGGGCGCAGCGGTTCGCGCCGCTCAACAGCTGGCCGGACAACGCGAACCTCGACAAGGCCCGCCGCCTCCTGTGGCCGCTGAAGCAGAAGTACGGCCAGAAGCTCTCCTGGGCGGATCTCCTCGTCTTCGCCGGGAACGTCGCGATCGAGTCGATGGGCCTGAAGACCTTCGGCTTCGGGTTCGGCCGCCCGGACGTGTGGGAGCCGACGGAGGTGTTCTGGGGACCGGAGGACACTTGGCTCGGCGACGAGCGCTACGGCGGCGAGCGGGAGCTGGGCGGCCCGTTCGGCGCCGTGCAGATGGGGCTCATCTACGTCAACCCCGAGGGGCCGAACGGCAACCCCGATCCCCTCGCGTCCGCGCGCGACATCCGCGAGACCTTCCGGCGCATGGCGATGAACGACGAGGAGACCGTGGCGCTCATTGCCGGTGGCCACACGTTCGGCAAGTGCCACGGCGCCGGTGACCCGAAGCTCGTCGGCCCGGAGCCCGAGGGGTGCCCCGTGCACCACCAGGGGCTCGGGTGGAGGAGCGCGCACGGCGCCGGCAAGGGCAGGGACACGATCACGAGCGGCCTCGAGGGTGCGTGGACCCCGACCCCGACCTGGTGGGACAACACGTACCTCGAGACGCTGTTCAAGTACGACTGGGAGCTCACGAAGAGCCCGGCGGGCGCGAAGCAGTGGCGGCCGAAGGACGGCGGCGGCGCCGGGACCGTGCCCGACGCGCACGACGCGACGAAGCGGCACCAGCCGATGATGCTCACCTCGGACCTGGCGCTCCGCGTGGACCCGGCGTACGAGAAGATCTCCCGCCGGTTCCTCGCCAACCCTGCGCAGCTCGCCGACGCCTTCGCGCGCGCCTGGTACAAGCTGCTGCACCGGGACATGGGGCCGCTCTCGCGCTACCTCGGGCCCTGGGTGGCGCCGCCGCAGCTCTGGCAGGATCCGATCCCGCCCGTCGAACACCCGCTGGTCGGACCCTCCGACATCGCCGCGCTGAAGGAGAAGATCCTGGCGAGCGGCCTGTCCGTCTCGCGGCTCGTCTCCGTCGCCTGGGGCGCCGCGGCCAGCTTCCGCGGGACCGACAAGCGCGGAGGGGCCAACGGCGCCCGTATCCGCCTCGCGCCGCAGAAGGACTGGGAGGTGAACGAGCCGGCGGAGCTCGACCAGGCCCTCCGGGTCCTCGCGCGGATCAAGGACGAGTTCGACGCCGCGGCGCCGGGCGGCAAGAGGATCTCGCTCGCGGACCTCGTCGTGCTCGCCGGGTGCGCGGCCGTCGAGAAGGCGGCGAGGGACGGCGGTCACCCGATCGCGGTGCCGTTCCGGCCGGGGCGCGGCGACGCCTCGCAGGATCAGACCGACGCCCAGACGTTCTCGGTGCTCGAGCCGAAGGCCGACGGCTTCCGCAACTACGTCCGGCCGGGTCAGCCCCTCCCGCCGGAGACCCTGCTGCTCGAGCGGGCCAACCTGCTCACGCTCACCGCGCCGGAGATGACGGTGCTCGTCGGCGGCATGCGCGTGCTCGGGACGAACGTCCGCGGAACGCCGCACGGAGTGTTCACCGATCGTCCGGGAGTGCTCACGAACGACTTCTTCGTGAACCTCCTCGAGAACGGCACCGAGTGGCGGCCCACCGCC
>DASPMI010000159.1:0-86484 GCA_035627135.1 Anaeromyxobacter sp.
GCGCATCTACGAGCTCGTCGCCGCCGACGAGGGGCGCCACGCGGGCGCGTACCGGAAGTACATGGCGCGCGCGCTGGAGCGGACGCCGGACGAGGCCCGGGCCGCCTTCGCCAAGGTGGGCGTGCTCATGGCGAGCGGCAGCCGCGCCGGGAAGCCGCTTCACCCCACCAACCTCCACGTCTCCAAGGCGCACTACCCGCAGGACACGGTCCAGAGCCGCCTCCCCGACCCGGGATGGCTCGAGCGCTGGCTCGAGGAGCAGATCGCCTTCGACGCCGCGTGCGAGGCGCGGGTCATCGACCGCATCCTGGCGACGCTCTCGAGCCTCCTCGGCGAGGAGGTCCGTGACGTGCGCGCGCTGAGCCGGTATCGCAGGAGCCTCACCCCGCGGCGCCGCGGCGAGGAGCAGGGGCAGCCGGAGGCGTGACGCGGGCACGCGTCATCACCGCGACACGAACCTGGAGCTCGCAAGCTCACGACGGCGACCGCCGTGTTACCGCGTGCTTTCGGGAGGAGTGCCCGATTCGCTCGATCGCGGCTTCGTGAAGCGAATCACATCCCCCGCAAGGCTGACCTCGGCGTCGCTCCAGAACCCGTTGCTCGACGTCTGGAACGTGACCACCACTGCGTCGCCTCCACGCTCGGCGGCCTCTTCTCGTAATTCCTCGAGCGCCTCCTCCAGATCATCTTCCTCGACGACGATGGAGTCGACGACCTCGAACGGCTCGGCCGGTGGCGCGTTGAGCACACGGATCTTGTTCGGATCAGTGCGCGCGTGGCGCTCGTCGCCTCCGGCGTGCGCATGAGAGTAGCTTGCGAGGATAAGCAGACCGAGAATCGCGGCGGGCAACCTTGTCATTCATGCTCCTCTGCTCGACCGAGTTGGCGGACAAGAAGCCTGGAGGAATCGTACCACCGCGCCGCGGTCCTCGGCGTCGGTGCGGGTGACGTGCTCGAAGAGTACCTCGGCTTTCTCGAGACATCCGGGCTGAAAGCGTCCCGGTGGCGGATACGACGCAAGGTCGTTCTGGCAACTGCAGCTTCTGGTTCAACTTCATCCACGAGAAGCTGTCGTCGGTCTTCGGAGATCGCGCTCATGACGGATCGGTGAGGACCGTGTTGCGCGATTCGGCGAGGCGCGTCGCACGAGACGGTCCCAGGTGACGCCCCGGCGCGCGCCGCGGTAGGCTCGGGCCCATGCTCGCGCTGGCGCTCACCGTGCTCCTCGCAGCACCTCCCCTCGCAGCACCTCCCCGCGTGAACGTCCTGGTGCAGGGCGACCAGACCTGGGACGAGTGCGGGCCGCGGATGACGAACGAGGGCGCGGGCACGGCTCAGTTCTGGATCCTGGCCGACGGCGCCGAGGCGTGGCTCAACGTCCCGGAGTGCGAGCTCTTCGCGACGCGCGAGGAGGCGGTGCGGAACCAGCAGCGCAGGTAGCCGAGCGCGGTCACGCGGTCCGGCCGGTCGCCCGTTCCTCGTGGCCAGGGCTGATCTCGACTCCGGCCAGCACCGCGAGCACGTCGAGGCCGGGCGGGACCGGCACCCGAAAGCTCCAGGTGAACCAGCGATCCTCCGCCTCGTCCCGTTCGTACTCCTCCAGCTCGAAGACCAGCAGCTCACGGTCGGGCGTGAGCTTCACCTCGAGGAGCCAAAGGTCGCGGCCGTTCCACGCCAGGGGAGCGCCGGCGATGACGATGCCCGTCGGATAGATGGAGACCACCGCGCGCCCTGGAGGCGTGAGAAGCCAACGAAGAAGGTGGTCGCGGGCGGCTCCGTGAAGGACGATGAGCAGCGCCAGCCGGCGCCAGCGGCGACGCTCGCGCACACCCATCCACCGTTCTCCTGCACGAAGGTCGCGACCGAGCCCTCCAGGGCGCCGAGCAGGAATGTGCCGGCCAGTGTGATGAGCGCAAACGACGCCGCGAGGAACACGAGCAGCCGCACGTGACGGCCCATCTCGAGTCGAAGAACGCGGCGCCACTGATCCGGTCCATAGCGGAAGCTGACGAGCGGCGGCGTCCCCCGGATGGCCCCGCTGCGCCCGAGTGGCCGGTGCTCTCGAGCTTCTCGCACCAAGAGCACGGCCAGCGGCACGGAGAACCCGGCCACGAACACGGCGCCGATGATCTCGTATCGAGCCATTCATTCGAGAGGATACCGAGTCGGTGCGGGTGAGCGCTACCCGCCGAGGTGGTGACGACGCTCGATGACGCAGTCCGCGCGCGACCAGCGCAGAGCCCCGTTACACCCCCGTTACCCACCGCGAGCCGCGCCGGTGGCTTCATGGCGTCGAGAGGAACGACGCCATGGCCCGCCTCCCGATCGCGCTCGCGCTCTTCGCCTCGCTCGCCACCCTCCCGCGGCCCGCGGCGGCCCAGCGGTCCGCGCTCCACGTCGTGCCCCAGGCGCGGCTGCTCCCGCACGTCGCGGGGAACGTCGAGGTCACGGCGGTGGACGCCGTCGTGGTCGTGGACGACCCGGTGGCGACGACCACGCTCGACGTCTCGCTCCGGAACCCGACCGGCGCGCGGCTCGAGGCCCAGGTCCTCGTCCCGGTCCCGTCGCGCGCCGCCATCCGCGACTTCCGGTTCCAGGGCGCCTCGACCGGCGCGAGGGCCGAGCTCCTGCCGGCCGCCGACGCCCGCCGGCTCTACGACGACATCGTGCGGCGGGAGCGCGACCCGGCGCTCCTCGAGTTCGCCGGCCAGGATCTCGTCCGGTCGAGCGTGTTCCCGGTGGAGCCCGGCGGAACGCAGAAGGTCCGGCTCGTCTACGAGCACGTGCTCCCCGAGGCGGGCGGCCGCGTCGACTACGTCCTGCCGCGGACGGAGTCGCTCGAGTACCGCGTGCCGTGGCGGATCCGCGTCCACCTCCGCGCCCGCGCGCCGATCTCGACCGTCTACTCGCCGAGCCACCCGTTCCGCACGACGCGGCTCGCGGCCGGCGAGCTCGCGCTCGAGCTCGAGGCGGCGGCGGCCACGGCCCCGGGGCCGGTGCGCCTCTCGTACCTGCGCGGCGGCGACGGCCTCGCCGCGACCTCGTTCGTCTACCCCGAGGCCGGCGGCGAGGCGGGGTACTTCCTCGTCGTCGCCGGCCTGCCGCCGCCGCCCGCGGAGACGGCGCCCATCCCGCGCGAGCTGACGCTCGTGCTCGACCGCTCGGGCAGCATGCGCGGGCCGAAGTGGGACCAGGCCGTCGCCGCCGCGGGCGAGGTGCTCCGGAGCCTCCGGCCCGGGGAGCGGTTCCAGGTCGTCACCTACAACCACGTGGTCGACGGGTTCACGCCGTCGCCCGTCCCCGTCGCGCCCGACGCCGTCGCCCGCGCGCTCGCGTGGATCCGCGCCCAGGCGCCGGCAGGCGGCACGAACGTCCACGAGGCGCTCGCGACCGCGCTCGCGCCCGACGCCGCGCCCGGGACCCTGCCGCTCGTGCTGTTCCTCACGGACGGCCTCCCGACCGTGGGCGAGACGCGCGAGCCGGCGATCGTGTCCCTCGCGACCCGGGGCAACCCCGCCCGGCGGCGGATCTTCACGTACGGTGTCGGCGAGGAGCCGAGCACCGCGCTCCTCGAGCGGCTCGCGTCCGAGAGCCGGGCCGCGGCGACGTTCATCCTGCCGGGCGAGGACGTGCGCGCGCGGGTGGCGGAGTCGTTCCGGCGCCTGGGTACGCCGGTCCTCGCGGATCCGGAGCTCCGCTGGTCGGGGAACGTGGACGAGGTGTTCCCCGCGCGGCTCCCGGATCTGTTCGAGGGCGACCCGCTCGTGCTCGTGGGCCGCTTCCGGGGCGCCGGGCCCATCGAGCTCGTCCTCGAGGGCCGCGAGGCGGGGAGGGCGCGGGCGTTCCGCCTCCGGGTCCACGCCGGCGGGACGGTCCGCCATGGCTTCGTGCCGCGGCTCTGGGCGCAGCGCAAGATCTCCGAGCTGCTCGATCGCATCCGGTACGCGGGCGCGGACCCCGGCGCGGGGGCAGAGCGCACGGTGGCGGCGCTCTCGGCGGACGTCGTCCGCCTCTCGCGCCAGTTCGGGATCCTGACGGAGTACACGGCGTTCTTTCTTGCTGGGGGGCCGGATGAAGCTCGGCCCCCCAGGCCCCCGCTCGCTCCGGGCCAGGCTTCGCCGCCTGGCCCTACGCTCGCCAGCGAGATCGTCCATGCCACGGAGGCGCTCCGCAACAAGGCGCTCCGCGTCCGCTCCGGCAAGGGCTCCGTCGCGCAGGATGCGAACCGCGCCAGCCGCAAAGCGGCGGGGTGGGTCGATCCGCGGAATGCGCTCCTGAGCGACGGCCTCGAGAAGGTCGAGCTCGGCGGCGTGAACCAGATCGGCGATCTCGCGTTCCACCGCCGCGGCGGGCGGTGGGTGGATGCGCGCCTCCTCGACGCGCCCGCCGCCGACACCCCGCGCACCGTGGTCGCCGCCGGGTCCGCGTACGCGCTCCTCGTCGATCGGCTCGTGCGCGAGGGCCGCCAGGGCGTGCTGGCGCTCCGGGGGGAGCGCGTCGTGCTCGTGGATGGTGAAGCCGTCCTGCTGGTCAACCCGTAGTCAACCAGGACCGCTCGCCCTCGACAGGCTCGGGGCGGGCGACCCGGAGGAGAACGCCATGAAGTCGTACCCGTTCGTCGCCCTCGCCGCCTTCCTCGCGCTCGCGGGCGCCCCCGCCATCGGCGCGTCGCTCGCGGGCTCCCTCGTCGCGACCGCCGACGCGAACGGCTCGCTCGCCGGCCGCGAGGCCCCGAAGCCGAAGCGGCCGCTCGTCCAGATCGCGCTCCTCCTCGACACCTCCAACAGCATGGACGGGCTGATCAACCAGGCCAAGGCCCAGCTCTGGAAGGTGGTCAACGAGCTCGCGACCGCGAAGCGGGACGGGCAGCACCCGGACCTCCGCATCGCGCTGTACGAGTACGGGAACAGCGGCCTCGCCGAGGAGGGCCACTGGATCCGCCAGGTCAGCCCCTTCACCGACGACCTCGACCGCGTGAGCGAGCAGCTCTTCGCGCTGACCACCCACGGAGGGGACGAGTACTGCGGCGCGGTCATCGCTCGCGCGGTGGACGACCTGGGCTGGTCCACCTCGCCGGACGACCTGAAGCTCGTCTTCATCGCAGGGAACGAGCCGTTCACCCAGGGGCCGATCGACTTCCGGATCGCCGTGAAGAGGGCCGCGGCGAAGGGGATCTCGGTCAACACGATCCACTGCGGCCCGCAGGCCGAGGGCGTCGCCACGGGCTGGAAGGAGGGCGCGGTCCTCGCCGACGGGACCTTCCTGGTCATCGATCACGACCGCGTCGCCGCCGACGTCCCGGCGCCCCAGGACGCCGAGCTCGCCCGGCTCAACGACGCGCTCAACGCAACCTACGTCCCCTACGGCGCGCACGGCGCGGCGATGCAGCAGCGCCAGAACGCGCAGGACGCGAACGCGAAGAAGCTGTCCCCGAGCTCCGTCTCGACCCGGGCGCAGTCGAAGGCGAGCGGGCTCTACAAGAACTCGGGCTGGGACCTCGTGGACGCGGCGCGCGACGGGAAGGTGCAGGTCGAGGCGCTCGACGCCGCCGAGCTCCCGGCCGAGCTCCGGAAGCTCGGCCCCGCCGAGCGGAAGGCCTACGTCGAGCAGAAGGGCAAGGAGCGGGCGGCGCTGCAGAAGCAGATCGCGGCCGTCTCGCAGGCGCGGGCCGCGTACGTCGCGAAGGAGCAGGCGAAGGTGGCGAAGGCGGCGCAGGGCTCGACGGACACGCTCGACTCGGCCATGATCAAGGCGGTGCGCGCGCAGGCGAAGAAGGGCCGGTACACGTTCGACTGAGGGCGAGGAGAAAGGGCGATGCCCGCTCGCAGGGTGCTGGTCATCGAGGACGACCCCGCCATCCGCCGCGGCGTCGTCGACGCGCTCCAGTTCGACGGCTACCAGCCGCTCGAGGCGGGCACGTTCCAGGAGGGGCTCGAGGCCGCGCTCCGCGCGCCCTGCGAGCTCGTGCTGCTCGACCTCGTGCTCCCCGGCGGCGACGGCCTCGACATCCTGGCGCGGGCGCGCGAGGCGCACCCGACGCTCCCGGTCATCGTCCTCACCGCGCGCGGCGCCGAGCACGACCGGGTCCTCGGCCTGAGGCGCGGCGCCGACGACTACGTGCTCAAGCCCTTCTCGGCGAAGGAGCTCCTCGCGCGCGTGGAGGCGGTGCTGCGGCGGAGCGCCGAGCGGCGGGCGGACGTCGAGGAGATCGCCTTCGAGGGCGGGCGGGCGCACCTGGGCCGGCGCGAGGTGGCGCTCGACGGCGGCGGCACCGCCCAGCTCTCCGAGCGCGAGGCCGAGCTCCTGGGCTACCTCGCGCGCGCCGCCGGCCGGCCGGTCTCGCGCGAGGAGCTGCTCGAGCGCGTCTGGCGGGTGCCCGCGCGATCGGTGCATACACGAACCGTGGACATGCACGTCGCGCGGCTCCGCGAGAAGCTCGGCGACCCGGCGGAGAATCCGCGCGTGATCCTCACGCTGCGGGGCAAGGGCTACCGCCTCGTGCCCAGGGCATGACCCGCTCCTGGCGCGTCTGGGCGGTCTTCGCCCTCTGCCTCGCCGCCATGCTCGGCGGCGTGGGCGCGCTCAGCCTCGCGGCGATCCGGCTGGAGCGCTCGGAGGCGGCGGCGCGCCGGACCGCCGCCGTCGAGGAGGACGTGCGCCTCGCGCTCTGGCGCATGGACTCGGCCGTGGCGCCGCTCGTCGCCCGCGAGAGCGGCCGGCCCTGGTTCGTGTACGCGCCGCTCTACGCGCCGGAGCGCGTCTACACCCGCGGCCTCGCCGAGATCGACGAAGGGTACGTGCTCGTCCCCTCGCCGCTCCTCCGCGAGCTGCCCGAGCACGTGCTGCTCCACTTCCAGGTCGGGCCGGACGGCGCCGTGTCTTCGCCGCAGGTCCCGGAGGGCCGCGCGCGTTCGCTCACGGTCACCCGGTACACCACCGCAGAGAGGATCGCCGCCGCGCGCGAGCGGCTCGATCGGCTCCGGCCCGCGCTCGATCGCGGCGCGCTCGTCGCGCTCCTCCCGGGCGAGGCGGAGCCCGAGGCGCGCGACCCCATCATCTCGCCCCCGGAGAGCAGGGTCGGGAAGCTCGAGAAGGAGCCGGCCGCGACCGGCGGGAAGCCGCTGGGCTCGAAGGTCGCGAAGCTCGACCCGCCCGCGGCCAAGAGCTCGGTCGAGTTCCTGAGCCGCGCCCGGCAGGTCTCGAAGCAGAACTACGTGCCCGCGTATCGCGAGGCCGAGGAGCAGGCGGCGCGCGCGGAGCGGGCGCCGCGGGCGTACGTCCCGCCCCGGAGCGCCCGCCGCCCGATGCCGGAGGGCGCGATGACGCCGCTCTGGCTCGGCGGCGAGCTGGTGCTCGTGCGCCGCGTGCAGCTCGACGGGGCGGAGTACCTCCAGGGCTGCCTGCTCGACTGGCGGAGCCTGCGCGCGTGGCTCCAGGGCGAGGTCGCCGATCTGTTCCCGGAGGCGGCGCTCGAGCCCGTTGCTTCGGGCGGGGACGACGCCGCGCGCCTCCTCGCCTCGATCCCGGCGCGGCTCGACCCGCGCGCCCGCCCTCCCCCGGGCGGCGACGCGTCGCCGCTGCCCGGCATCCTGGGCGCGACCTGGGCGCTCGTGCTCCTCGCGGCGGCGGCGGTGCTGGTCCTCCTCCTCGGCCTCCAGGCGCTCTCGGAGCGGCGGGCCGCCTTCGTCTCGGCGGTCACGCACGAGCTGCGGACCCCGCTCACCACGTTCCGGATGTATGCCGAGATGCTCGCCGAGGGCATGGTCCAGGACGAGGCCCGGCGCGCCGAATACCTCGACACCCTCCGGCGCGAGGCGCTCCGGCTCGGCCACCTCGTCGAGAACGTGCTCGCGTACGGGCGCGTCGAGCGCGGGAGGACGGTCCGCCGCCCGGCGCCGCTCGCGCTCGCCGAGCTGCTCGCGCGTCAGGGCGACCGGCTGCGGGAGCGCGCGTCCGGCGCAGGCATGGAGCTGCGCGTCGCGATCGATCCGGCGCTTCGGGCGATCGCCGAGCCCGGCGCGCTCGAGCAGATCCTCTTCAACCTCGTGGACAACGCGTGCAAGTACGCGGCCGCCGCCGCCGAGCGGCGGATCGAGCTCTCCGCCGCGCGCGAGGGCAGGTGGGTGGCGCTGCGGGTGCGCGACTTCGGCCCGGGGCTCTCGGCCGAGGACCGGCGGCGGCTGTTCGTCCCGTTCGGCCGCTCGGCGGCGCGCGCCGCGGGGGCCGCCCCGGGGGTCGGGCTCGGGCTCGCCCTCTGCCGCTCGCTGGCGCGGAGCCTCGGGGGATCGATCGCCCTCGCGCCCGCGGACGGGCCGGGGGCGTGCTTCATCGTGCGGCTGAAGGCGGCGGCGTAGGCCGCGACTTGACGGTCATCACCTCGCTCGTTCGGTCCGTGCTATCCATCGTGGCACGGGACGGAAGCCCGTCGAGCCCGGGGCAAGGCGACTCGAGACCAGAGGGGAAGCGCATGAACTCGAAGCAGCTCGCCGTACTCGTGGCAGTGGCCGTCGTCTCTTCGGGCTGCGCCACGGTGGAGCGCCAGCCGGTCACGGCCAGTCTCTCCGAGATGCTGTCCGGGAGGACGCTGGTCGCGTCCCGCTATCCCACGTCCAACTTCACCGCCAAGATGGAGAGCGGATTGGGCGCTTCCGGGCTCCTTGGTGCCGCCGTCACGAACTCCCTCGGCAACCAGCTTGGCAGTCAGATCGTGCAGGAGAACGACATCGCGGATCCTGCGGCGGTGATCGCTGCAGGGGTGGGGAAGAGGCTGGTCGAACGGCGGCGCATGATCCTGGTGCCGTCCGACGATGCCACGGCCGAAGACGACCGCATCGCCACCCTGATCACCACGTTCCCGAGGGCCGACTACATCCTCGACGTCAAGACCATGATGTGGATGCTCTTCCGGCTCCCCCGCGACCGGTCGCGCTATCAGCTCGTCTATCACGCGCGCATCCGGCTCATTGCCACGGGCAGCAAGAAGGTCATGGCCGAGAGCATGTGCAAGGTGCTCCCGGCCGACTTCGGGGATACGCCCACGAGGGATGAGCTCCTGGATCACGAGGCCGCGCTCCTCAGGCAGCACATGGCCATGGCCACCAACAAGTGCATCGACGTGCTCTCCGAAGCAGTGCTGAGCCGCTGAGCCGGGGTAGAGCGCCTGCGGAGTTCGCCCGGCCCTCGGAGCCGGGCCACCTGCCGAGCGTGGGAGCGCGCGTCGCCGCGGCGAGGAGCAGCGGCGCCCCACGCACTCGACGCTCCCGTCCCGCCCTCGTAGGATGCCCCGCACCGAGCACCTATGCTTCGCCTCCGAATCGATCTCCCCGAGACCTTTCCGTTTGCCACCCGCGTGACCGTCCGGGTGGACGACATCAACCTCGGCGGCCACCTCGCGCACGACGCGGTCCTCTCGCTCGCGCACGAGGCGCGCATGCGCTGGCTCCGGTCCCTCGGCTTCGCGTCCGAGCTCGACGTCGCCGGCTCCGGGCTCATCATGACCGAGGCCGCCGTCCTCTACCGCGCGGAGGGGACCTACGGGATGGACCTCCGGATCGAGGTGGCTCCGGCGCAGGTGCGCCCGGCCACCTTTCACCTCGTCTATCGCCTCTCCGACGAGGCGACCGGCGTCGAGATCGCCCGGGCCACGACGCGCATGGTCTTCTTCGATTACGAGGCCCGGTGCCCCACCCGCGCCCCGGACGCGTTCCTCGACGTGGTGCGGACCCAGGAGAGGCCGCTCACCACGCCCTGACGTACGCGCCCGCGACGCGGCCGCCCGGCGTCACGCTCCCGGGCTCGCGTCCCACCACTTCGACAGGTTCTGCGCCGCGGATCGCGGCTTCGCGGCGTAGTGCGAGACGTCGTTGAAGAGCATGAGGCGGGCGCGGACCGGGTCCTTGAAGTCCACTACGTTGAGGCAGGCCGGCGATTGATCGAGCCGGTCGCGGTAGCCGCGCGGGTCCACGCCGAGGAGGCTCGAGAGGAGGATCCGCAGCGTCGCCTTGTGCGAGACCACGAGCACCGTGCGCCCCTCGTGCGCGGAGACGATCTTCCGGATCACCGGCAGCGCACGGGCGAGCACCGCGACGCCGCTCTCGCCCCCGACCGGCGCGAACGTGAACGGGTCCGCCTCCCAGGTCGCGTACTCGTCCGCGAACCGCTCCTCGACCTCCTGCCGCGTGAGCCCCTCCCAGCGGCCGTGCGAGATCTCGCGGAGCCCGTCCTCCTCGGCGACCTCGAGCCCGTGCGGGCGGGCGACGATCCGCGCGGTCTCCAGCGTGCGCGAGAGCGGGCTCGCGTAGACGGCGGCGATCGGATCGCCCGCGAGCCGCTCGGCGAGGCGCGCCGCCTGCGCACGCCCCGCGTCGGAGAGATCGACGCCGGCCATGCCGGAGAACCGGTTCTCGGCGGTGAGCTGCGTGGCGCCGTGGCGGACGAGGTAGAGGCGGGTGGGCATACCGCGGTGGTATCGTCTGCCTCCGATGGCCGCCAGCACCCGGAAGGACCCGCGCGTGGCGAAGCTCCTCGACGAGCTCCGCGCGATGGGCAGCGAGCGCGACCGCGCGGGGATGGCGCGGTACGGGATCAACGTCGAGAACGCGTTCGGCGTCTCGGTCTACGAGCTCCGGAGGATCGCGAAGCGGCTCGGGACCGATCATGGGCTCGCGCTCGCCCTCTGGGAGACGGGGAACCACGAGGCGCGGCTCCTCGCGTGCTTCGTGGACGACCCGGCCGCGGTGACCGAGGCGCAGCTCGAGGCGTGGGCGGCGGGGTTCGACTCGTGGGACGTCTGCGATCAGGCGACGACGAGCCTCTTCGATCGCACGCCGCACGCGTGGCGCAAGGCGGTCGAGTGGGCGGGGCGCGAGGAGGAGTGGGTGAAGCGCGCCGGCTTCTCGCTCATGGCCGGGCTCGCGTCGCACGACCGCGAGGCCGCGGAGGCGAGCTTCCGGAAGCTCCTCCCGCTCGTCGAGCGCGGCGCCTTCGACGAGCGGAACTTCGTGAAGAAGGCGGTGAGCTGGGCGCTCCGGAACCTCGGGAAGCGGAACCTCGCGCTGCACGCCGCCGCCGTCGCGTGCGCGGAGCGGATCCGCGCCGCCGCGAACCGGCGCGCCGGAGGGGAGCGCGGCGGGGAGCCCGCGGTCCGGGCCGCCCGCTGGGTGGCCGCCGACGCGCTGCGCGAGCTCGAGTCGGAGAAGGTGCGGGCGCGGCTGCGGCGGTGAGCGGTCTCCGGAGCGTGCGCGGTGGAGCGTCCGCTCGTGCTGAGCCTGTCGAAGCACGGGCGGTGATGGCTTGACGCCGTCGCCCCATGCGCGCGAACGTCGGCCATGACCTCGCCCGTCCCCACCCCCGCGCAGCGCCAGGCGATCGAGCGGACCACGGAGCACTTTCGCGGGCAGCCGGACGTCCTCGCGCTCTTCCTCGGCGGCTCGCTCGCGCACGGCTTCGCGACCGCGACCTCCGACGTGGACGTCATGATCGTCGTCTCCGACGAGGACTGGGCCCGGCGCGCGGCCGAGGGGCGGACGACGTTCTTCACCACGGACCTCTGCGCGTACGAGGGCGGCTACGTGGACGGCAAGTACGTCTCCCCCGGCTTCCTCGCCGAGGTGGCGGCGCGCGGGAGCGAGCCGGCCCGCTTCGCGTTCCAGGACGCGCAGGTCCTCTTCGCGCGGGACGAGGCCATCCCGCGCCTCGCGGCGGAGATCCCGCGCTACCCGGTCGCAGAGAAAGCGGAGCGGATCGCCCGCTTCGCCGCGCAGCTCGAGGCGTGGACCTGGTACGTCGGCGAGGCGTTCAAGAAGGACGACCCCTGGCTCGTCTCGACCGCCGTCTCCCGCGTGTGCCTCTTCGCGGGCCGGATGGTGCTCGCGCACAACGAGCTCCTCTTCCCGTTTCACAAGTGGTTCCTGCGCGTGCTCGAGGGCGCGCGCGAACGGCCGCCGCGGATGGTGGAGCGGATCCGGGCGCTCGCCCGGGCGCCGTCGCTGGCCGAGGTGACCGCGTTCGTGGAGGAGGTGCGCGGCTTCCGCGCGTGGGAGACGGGCCCTGTGCGGTGGCCCGTCTTGTTCATGCGCGATACGGAGCTCGACTGGATGAACGGGAGCCCGGCCATCGAGGCGATCTAGCTTCCCGTCCGTCGCTCACCAGGGCAGCCCCACGGCCGCCGCGAGCAGCTTCATCGCCGGGATCATCGCCCGGTACACCTCGGCCACGCGCTCGGGGAATTTCGGTGAGACCGCGTCCTTCTCGCGGAGCGTGAGTCCCCACGCGAGGTCCTTGCGGCGGAGGAGCTCGTCGAGCGGGTGATCCTCCGGGAGCCCGCGCGGCGTGCGCTTCAGGCTCTCGCCCCAGATCTCGAGCGCGCCCATGGCGGCCGTCCCGGTCGCGCGCCTCCACGCGGCGGGCTTGGCCACGATCGCCTTGCGGATCGCGAGGAGCGCCTGCGGCTCCGGGTGCCAGACGCCTCCGCCCACGTCCACCTCGTCGGGATCGAGGCTCAGGTAGTAGGCCGGCCCGTGGACATCGCGGCCGGCCTCGTGCCGGAAGTGGGCCGCGACGTTGGTCTTGTACGGCGACTTGTCGCCCGAGAAGCGGGTGTCCCGGTTGATGCGGAACATCGAGCCGCCCACCGGGCGCGGATCGGCGACGAGCCGCGGCGCGAGCTTCTTCAGCGTCGGCGCGAAGTCGGCGATGAACCGGAGCATCGGGTCCCGCACGTCGCGCACGTACCGCTCGCGGTTCTTCGCGAACCACTCGCGGTCGTTGTGGAGCCGGAGCTCGGTCAGGAAGGTGAAGAGGGCGGGGGTGAAGTAGGGCCGTGTCGCCATGGGAGCAGTGTAGCGCGGTGCGTGAAGCCCGTGAGGGACGTGAAGGCCGGGCCGTCTCCCGACATCTGGATCGGACCAACCGCAACGAGGAGTGAACGATGCGTTTCCTGGAGCGCTTCGCCGAACCCACGTACGCCCTGTTCCGCGCCGTCACGGGGCTGCTGTTCATGTTCCACGGCCTGCAGAAGACGTTCGGCGTGCTGAACGGCTTCCAGCCGCCCGTGGGTTCGCAGCTCTGGATCGGCGGCGTCATCGAGCTCGTCTGCGGCGCCCTCATCGCCGCCGGCCTCGCGACGCGCGCCGCCGCGTTCCTAGCGAGCGGCACGATGGCCGTCGCCTACGTCCAGTTCCACTGGAAGCTGCAGCTCGGCGCGGAGCTCCTCCCGGGCGTGAACAAGGGGGAGCCCGCGCTCATGTACGCGTTCGCCTTCCTCTACGTCGCGTGCAAGGGCGGCGGGCCGTACGCGGTCGATGCGCTGCTGGGCCGGCCCGCGCCGGCGGCGGAGCGCGCGTCGGGGCCGCAGCGGCTCTCGGCCTGACGCGGCGCACAGGGCGGCGGGCGTCAGGGTCCTCGGGTACGTTGCCGGGCCCATGCCCCCCGCCTCCGCCCGCTTCCTCGTCTTCTCCGACGGCTCCGCGCTCGTGAACCCCGGCGGCCCGGGCGGCACCGGGTTCGTGGTGCTCGACCGCGCGCGCCCCGCGGTCCGGTTCGGCGGCACGCGCTGGGTCACCGACGGGCCGCACGCGGTCACCAACAACCGGATGGAGCTGCGCGCGGTCCTCGAGGCCCTCACGGGCCTCCCCGACGGCGAGGGCGTCGAGGTCGTCTCCGACTCGCAATACCTCGTTCACGCGCTCTCGAAGTGGATCCACGGCTGGCGCAAGAAGGGGTGGCGCACCGCCGCCGGCGAGCCGGTCCTGAACCGAGACCTCATCGAGGCCATCGACGCGCGCGGCCGGGCCGCTGGCGTCCGGTACGCGTGGGTCCGCGGCCACGCTGGCCACGCGGTGAACGAGGTCGTCGACGGCCTCGCGCAGGCGGCGGCGCGCGGCGTCGCCGGACCCGGCGAGGACCAGGTGGTGGCGGCGCTGCGGGCGGAGGGGTTCCTGCGGGGGGCGGGGTGAGCGGGCCCGGCGCTCAGCCCGGCCCCTCGAGCGCATAGAGCCGCACCGGGCCGCGGCGTGCGGCCCAGAGCCCCCCGCCGATCTGCTCGAAGTCGCGGGCGAGGCGGGTCCGGTACCAGCGCGCCGGACGCAGGTGCGCCCGCATGTCGGTGCGGTCGCGGTCGAGCACCGCGAGGTCCTCGCGGGTGATCGCCTCGAGGTAGAGCACGCCGCGGCACATCGCGCCGAGGTTGCGCAGGGCGCGCTCGGCGTCCCGGTCGGGCAGGTACTGCAGCACGCTCTGGCAGACGACGAGGTCGAACCGCTCGCGGGCGCGCCAGCGCGAGATGTCGCGGTGCTCGTGCCCGTAGCGCGCGCACGCGTACGGCGAGACGTCGACGGAGCGGTACCGCACGCCGGGGAGCCGGCGGAGGAGCGGCCCGCGCCAGATCCCCGTGCCGGCGCCCACGTCGAGGACCGAGCGGAGCTCGGCGCCGAGCCACGTCGCGAGGCCGCACACCCCGGCGACGAGCCGCGCGATCTCACGCGGCGTGTGGGTGCGCTCGCGGGCGTGGTAGTAGCGGCGATAGTAGGCGGCGTCGAAGCGGAGCGGATCGGAGACGCGGCGGTCGGACACGGCGGCGGAGGATGCCACAGGTCGGGACCGCGTGCCCGGGAGATGCACGTTCGGTCCACGCCGTCCCGGCGCCCGCCCGGCGAGCGGGCGGACGCCTCGAGACGATCACGACTCCGCGCTCACTTGCAGGTCGGCGGCGTGCTCGTGATCGTGACCTTCACGAGCCGCGTCTGCGCGTTCCCCGCGCGGGCGATCTCGCCCACGCGCTCGCACCCGCAGACGCCCTGGCCGAAGCGCGTGTAGCCGCAGACGCCCTGCGGAGAGCGATCGCAGGCGGCGGGCTCGAGCTGCGGGACCTGCGCGCCGAACCCCTCGGTGATGAAGAACTGCGAGCCGTTGGTGTTCGGGCCGGCGTTGGCCATCGCGAGCACGCACGGCTTGTCGAACAGGATCGTCCCCGGCTTCGGCAGCTCGTCCGCGAACTGGTACCCCGGACCCGAGACGCCGAACGGCAGGCCCGCCGCCGAGGTCGCGCCGAACGGCGCGTCGCGCGTCGCCGGATCGCCGCCCTGGATCATGAACCCGGGGATCACCCGGTGGAAGAGCAGGCCGTCGAAGTAGGGGCCCTTCCGCGCCTTCCGCGTGAGCGGGTCGGTGAACTCCTTCTTGCCGGTCGCGAGCTCGACGAAGTTGGCGACCGTCTTCGGCGCCTCGCCGGGGAGGAGCTTGACGCCGATCTTGCCGCGCGACGTCTCGAACACGGCGTAGACGTCCTTGCCGGACGCGGCGGCGGTCGAGGTCGTGGGCTTCTTCTGGGCTGCGGGCTTGTCGTCGTCGGCGGCGGCGGGCGCGGCGGCCGTGAGGGCCGCGAGCGCGGCCGCGACGAGGGTCGTGGTCTTCATGCCGGGAGGATGCTAGTCGCAGCGCCGCGCCCGCGCCAAACGGAAAGCACGTTCAGATCCACACGACCACCTTGCCGACGACTCCCCGGGCCGCCACCTCGGCCTGCGGCCGGAGCGATCGCCGGCGATCAAGAGGTCCCGGTCGTTGAGGCTCGCGGCTCGCATCCGGACCCGGAGCTGGCCGGGGCCGGGTCGGGGGGACGGGCGCTCGACCAGGGTCAGGGTCTCGGGGCCTTCGCCGCGAGGCTCGTAGGCGCGCAGGGGAGGAACCGAGCGTCGCGGCCCCGCCGCGACGACCCTCCGAAACCGCTGCGCCCTCGCCGCGCCGTGTTAGAGGATTCGCCATGCACTTCCGACACCTCGGTCAGAGCGGCCTCGTCGTCAGCGAGATCTCGTACGGCAACTGGCTCACCCACGGCTCCCAGGTCGAGAAGGACGCCGCCTTCGCCTGCGTGAAGGCCGCGCTCGACGAGGGCATCACGACGTTCGACACCGCGGACGTGTACGCGGCGACGCGCGCGGAGGAGGTGCTGGGCGAGGCGCTCGCCGGCCAGCGCCGCGAGGGGCTCGAGATCTTCACGAAGGTGTACTGGCCCACCGGCCCGGGCAAGAACGACCGCGGGCTCTCGCGCAAGCACATCTTCGAGTCGATCCACGGCAGCCTCCGGCGCCTGCGGACCGACTACGTGGACCTGTACCAGGCGCACCGCTTCGACCACGAGACGCCGCTGGAGGAGACGATGACCGCCTTCGCGGATCTCGTCCGGCAGGGCAAGGTCCTCTACGTCGGCGTCTCGGAGTGGACCGCGGAGCAGATCGCGAAGGGCGCGGCGCTGGCGCGCGAGCTCCGGATCCCGTTCGCGAGCAACCAGCCGCAGTACTCGATGCTCTGGCGCGTGATCGAGGAGGAGGTCGTCCCCGCGAGCGAGAAGGCCGGCATCGGGCAGATCGTCTGGTCCCCGATCGCGCAGGGCGTGCTCACCGGGAAGTACCTCCCCGGCCAGCCGCCGCCGCAGGGGAGCCGCGCGACCGATCCCACGGGATCGCAGTTCATCGCCGGCTTCATGAGCGACGACGTGCTCGGCCGCGTCCAGAAGCTGAAGCCGGTCGCGCAGGAGGCCGGGCTCACGATGGCCCAGCTCGCCATCGCCTGGGTGCTCCAGAACCGGAACGTCTCGTCGGCGATCGTGGGCGCGTCGCGGCCGGAGCAGGTGAAGGACAACGCGCGGGCCGCGGGGGTGAAGCTCGACCCGGCGATCCTGAAGCGGATCGACGAGATCCTCGGCGGCGCGGTGATCCGGGATCCGAAGCGGACGGTGAGCCCGGCCAAGCGGCCGTGAGCCGCTCGCGGGACCGTCACCGCTCACCCTTCGACAGGCTCAGGGTGAGCGGTCTTCGTCGAACCCGGGGTCAGTTCCCCGGATCCGTCCCCGGCTCGTCGGCCTCGTCCTCCTCGACGTCCGGGCCGGGCGGGAGCTTCTCGATCCACGCCTGCACGAAGGCCGCGTGCTCGACCTCCTCGCCGCGCAGCTCGGTGAACAGCGCGCGCACCTCGGGGTCGCGCACGTGCGGGAGGGACTGCTCGAAGAAGTCCTTCGCCTTCTGCTCGGAGCGGAGCGCGACCTCCATCGCCTGGCGCGCGGACATGAACACGCGCGGCGCGCCGAGGTCCGGGGCCTCGACCTCGTAGAGCATGTCCCGCGTGACCGTGCGCGGCGCGTCGCCGAAGAGCTGCCGGCGGCGCACCGAGAGCTGCGCGCCGTGCTTCGCCTCGTTCGCGGCCATGAGGCGGAACATGTCGGCCGCGTCCCCGGCGTAGCGGCCGCCGACGAACCTCGCGAGGGCGAGGTACCGCTCGTGGGCCTCCTCCTCGATCAGGATCGCCAGATCCAGGGCGTCCTTCGCGCTGAGCGTCTCGAGCCGGTTCCCCGGCAAGGCGTCGTTCACGGTGGGTCTCCTTCCGGACACGTTTTCATCGCGGCCGGCCCGGGCGGCGCGCCCCGCGGAGGTCGGGTGCGGACCGCCCCGAACCGGAGTTCAGGGGGCCGCGGCGCCGAGCGCCGCCGCGATCTCGGGCAGCCGCTCGCAGGCGCTCCCGCGCGCGAAGAAGCCGCGCTGCGCCCGGGCCGCGAGCTCCGCGAACGGGTTCGGCTCGGGGTTCACGTCGACGAGCGCGGCGCCGTTGTGGAACGCGATCCGGCCGATCTGCGCGGGCAGGTTGGTC
The DNA here is from genome assembly GCA_035627135.1 of Anaeromyxobacter sp. Lineage (GTDB taxonomy): Bacteria > Myxococcota > Myxococcia > Myxococcales > Anaeromyxobacteraceae > Anaeromyxobacter. The sequence goes on from DASPMI010000159.1 coordinate 17,638, forward strand.
GCCCCGCTCGTGCCCACGACGAGCAGGAGGTCCGCCTGCTCGGCGGCGCGCAGCGCGCTCTCCATCCGGTAGTACGGCTCGTCGTAGCACTCGTCGAACCAGAGCACGTGCGGCCGGAGCCAGTCGCCGCAGCGCTGGCAGGTGAGCCGGGCGCGGTCCTCCGCGGTGAGCGGGTCGTCCTTGCCGCGGGCGGGGAACGCGGGGAGGTCCAGGAGGCCGGCGCCGCACTCGGCCGCGCAGCGCACGTACGCGGCGTCGCCGTGGATGCAGTAGACCTTCTTCGACCCGGCCCGGCGGTGCAGGCCGTCGATGTTCTGGGTCACGAGCGTGAACCGGTCGCCGAGCGCCGCCTCGAGCCGCACCAGCGCGCCGTGGCCGGCGTTGGGCTCCGCGAACCTGCAGACGCCGAACCGGTACAGGTACCAGCGCCAGACCTCCTCCGGCGCGCGGTCGAACATCTCTCGCGTGGCCATCTGCTGCGGCATGTAGTTCCGCGAGCCGACGACCCAGTAGCCCTCGGTCCCGCGGAACGTCGGGATCCCGCTCTCCGCCGAGATGCCGGCGCCCGTCAGCGCGACCACGCGGCCGCGCGTTCGCTTCACGTCTTCGAGGAGCTGCGAGAGGGCAGGCTCCATCACTCTCCGCGGATCCCCAGCGCGTCGAGGAGCTCGCGCTCGGTGAGGACGCCCTTCTTCACCAGCAGGCGGATCACGACGGCGATCGCCTGCGTCGGCTTGAGGGTCTCCGGCTCGGCCCGGCCACCCTCCGCCAGGCGCTCGATCGCGGCCAGGACGGCCTGCTCCGCGCGCGAGAGCGGGGCGGCGCCGCCGGTCGCGGGGAGCTCGAGCTCACCGGTGAGCTCGCCCGTGATGGGCTCCTCCTCGTCGATGTCCATCGAGAGGGGCGCGGACGACCTCGTGGGCGCGGGAACGGCGTGGGGCTGCGCCGCGGCGGCGGGGGCCCGGTTCGCGAGGGCCGCCGGCGTGGCGGGGGCGGCGGCGGGGGCCGTGGCGCGTGCGGGCGCGGGCGAAGGGCCCGCGGCGGGAGACGGGCGGGCGACGCGCGGCTGGGGGGCGGGCGCAGGTGCGGGCTGCGGGGCGGGTGTCGCGACGGGGCCCGGCGGGCCGCGCTGCTGCGGCTCGCGGGACGGCAGCTCGAGCTCGATGTCGCCGATCATCGCAGCCCGAGGCCGCGCGGAGACGGCGGCCGGGCGAGCGGCCGGCCCTCCGGCGGGCGCCGGAGCCGCAGCGGTGACCATCGGCGCGGGCCGGGGCGCGGGCGCAGCCGCCGGGACCGGGGCCGGGGCGGCGCGCGTCGCGGGCGCAGCGGGGCGCGTGGCGGGCACGGCCGCCGGAGCGGGGGCCGGCGCGGCCACCGGAGCAGGGGCGGGCGCGGCGATCGGCGCGGGGGCGGCCGCCGGGTGCTGCGCGGACGCGACCGCAGGGTGCGGGCTCGTCGGCGCCACGGGGACGGAGACCGGGGCGGGTGCCGGGCCCGCCGAGAAGGGATCGTCGTCGCCCTCCGGCTGCACGATCGGATGCGGCGACGCCGGCTCCGCGCCGAAGAACGAGTCGAAGTCCTGGGTCGACCCTCCGCCGAACGGCTCCATCACCGACTCGCCGTCGGGCGCGCCCTCGTCGATGTCGAGGGCGATCGCCTCGACGCCGCCGTCCGGGCTCGGGTAGGCCGCCTGGATCGCGGCCGAGATCTCCTGGTCGCCCCCGATGCTCACCTTGACCCGGCGCCCGGTCCGGAACCGCAGCTCGTCGATGACGGCGAGGTTCGACGGATCGGACATCGCCACCGAGAGCGTGCTCGTGTCGGCGCCGAGCGGAAAGACGTTGTGCTTCAGGGCGAACTCGCGCGGCACCACGCCGACCGCCTGCTGATGGGCGTAGGCCTCGACCTGATCGAGCCGCGCCACGTCGAACCCGAACCGCCTCGCGAGGACGCGCACCACCTCCTGCTCGGTGGCGAACTTGAGGTCCACGACGGCGTGGCCTAGGCGCACGCCCCACTGGCGCTGGTGGCCGAGCGCGGCCTTGAGCTGCGTCTCGTCGATGATCCCCGCCTCGACGAGGAGCTCCCCGAGCCGCTTCTTCGGCGGAACGTTGGTCATCTAGCCCCGAATCCTAGCGGCCGGGCGTCCCCTGGTCGAGAGACGCGGAGTCGGGGTCCATGCCGCGAGCGACCCGGATCCGGCAACGGAAGGCCAGGCACCCGGGCGGGCGCCGGCTCACCTGCCCTCTCGCTCGACCTTGGTGGCGATCGCGATCCGGGAGAGCCCGGCCCGCCGGCCTGCCTCCATCACCGCCACCACGCGGCCGTGCGGGACGCCCTCGTCGGCCTGGACGACCAGGACCGAGTCCGGGTGCGCCTGGGCCGACTTCGTGAACGTCTGCTCGAGCTCGGCGTCGCTCACGACCGCGCCGCCGACCACCGCCCGCCCGTCGGCGAGGACGGCGACGACGAGGTCCCGCGGCACCTCGCTCGCGTCGCCGCGGCTGCCCTTCGGCAGGTTCACCCGGAACCCGCCGCGGTCCGCGCCCGACTCGGCGATCGCCGTCGTCGTCACCATGAAGATGATGAGGAGGACGAGGAAGATGTCGGTGAGCGGCGTGATGTTGATGTCGGCGAAGATGCCGCCCTCGCCGTCCTGCTCCTCGCCCTGCGGGCCGCCGATCGCCATGGCGCCTCAGGCCTCCTTCACGGGCCGTGCGGCGGCGGCGGCGCCCTCGCCCTCGCGCAGCGCCGGGAGCGTCTCCTTCACGAGCTCCAGGTACTCCTCGGCGAGGAGCCGGAGCTGCACGACGAGCTTCTGCACGTGCACGTTGAGGAGGTTGTAGAGGAACACCGCCGCGATGCCGACGGCGAGGCCGCCCGCGGTCGCGATGAGCGCCTCGGAGATCCCGGCCGCCACCACCCGGAACCCGCCCTGGCCCGTCTGCTCGATCTGCCGGAAGGCGTGCATGATGCCGATCACGGTCCCGAACAGGCCGACGAAGGGCGCGATCGCGCCGATGGTGCCGAGGATCCACAGGTTGCGCCGGAGCCGGAGCCCGACCTGCTGCCGCTCGCGCTCGACGGCGGCCGCGAGGCGCTCGAACGGAGCCGGCTTCGCGCCGCGGATCGGGACCAGCGCGGCGAGGAACAGGTCCGCCGCGGGCGAGCCGGAGCGGTCGCACTGCGTGCGCGCGTCCTCGAGGTCCCCGCGGTAGAGGGATCTCGCCACGGCGTCGGCGAGGCGCCGCGCGCCCGCGGTGAACCCCCAGAGCGCGATGGCGCGCTCGACCGCGACGGCGATGGCCACGACCGAGCAGCCGATGATGATCCACATCGACGCGCTCGCCTGCCGGAGGATCTCGAACATTCCTTGGTCCAAGGGGGCTCCCGAGAGGATCGGTGCTCGTCCTTCACTTGTAATCGGTCAAGCTCTTCCGCCCGCGCCCGAGGCGCGGCTCGGCCTTCGCCTGGCAGGCCGGGCAGCGGGTCGCGTAGGGCATCACCGCGAGCCGGCGCAGGTCGATCTCCTCCTCGCAGTCCTCGCACAGGCCGAAGTCGTCGGGCGCCTCGGCGAGCTTCCGGAGCGCCCGGTCCACGCGGGCGAGCAGGTCGGCCTGGCCGCGGTTCCGCTGCGAGGCGAGCACCTGGAGCATCTCCGAGAGCGCCTGCGCGTCCTCGTCGGCGACGCCGGTGGCGGTCGGGTCGGTCCGGTTGGGCTCGATCTTCGCCGGGCCGGTGGAGGTGATCTCGGCGCGCAGGCGATCGAGCGCGCGCTTCAGGGCCGTTCGCTGGGCGGGCGTCATGTCCGGCACTCGTATATCGCAGGCCGGGCCGGCGTGGCCCCTCCCGAGCGTCCGAACCGCCGGAACGGTTCGGCCGGTTCTGCCCTCACCTGATCGGGTCCATGCCCGGGACCCGCGGCGTGCCCGGCGCCTGGTACCGCGTGGCGGCCACCGCCGGGCCGGGCGGGCGCTCACGGAGCTCGGCCGCCCCTGGCCGCCGCACGCCGCTCGCCGAGCTCGGTCCCGCGCTCGCGCTCGGCGGGAGCGGGCCCTGGCCCGACCGCCCGCGGACCGGGGCGCGGTTCACCGCCTTCGAGCCGTTCCACCGCTGGGCGCTGGCGGCGCGGGAGCGGCTCGGCGGCGCGTGAGTTAGATCCGCGTGGTGCACGCGCTCGTCGCCCTGCTCGCCGCGCTCGGCGCCTCGGCTCTCGCCGCCCCCGGCGACGCGGCTCCCGCCGGGTCGATCCGCTCCGAGACGCGGCCGGCCTTCGCCGCCCTCGCGACCGTGACGCTCGCCGGCGTGCCCGAGGACCGCGCCGCGGCCGCGTTCGACGCGGCGTTCGCGGCCTTCGCCCGGGTCGAGTGGTCCATGAACGAGTGGCGTCCGGGGACGCCGCTCGCGACCCTGAACGCGGCGGCCGGCGGCCGCTGGACGGCCCTCCCCCCGGATCTCTGCGCGGCGCTCGCGTACGCGAAGGACGCGGCGCGCCGGACCGGCGGCCGGTTCGATCCGACGTGGGCGGCGCTCGACGGCGTCTGGCGGTTCGACGCGGCGCACGCCGCGCCGCCCGCGCGCGAGGACGTCGCGGCGCGCTGCAAGCTCGTCGATCACCGCGCGCTCCACCTCCGACCCGTCGCGGGGGGCGGCTGCGAGGGCCGGCTCGCCCGCGCGGGCATGAAGGTCGGCCTCGGCGGGCTCGCCAAGGGCATCGCGCTCGACGAGGCGGCCCGGGCGCTCCGCGCGCTCGGCGTCGGCGACTTCCTGCTCCAGGCCGGGGGCGACCTCTACGCCGCCGGCACCCGCGGGGGCGCGCCCTGGCGCGTGGCGGTGCGCGATCCGCGCGCGGGCCCGCGCGACACGGTCCCGGGGATCTCGGTCGAGGTCCGCGACGCCGCGTTCTCGACCACCGGCGACTACGAGCACGCGTACGTCGCGGGCGGCCGCCGGTACCACCACGTCCTGGACCCGCGCACCTGCCGCCCGGGGACGCGGAGCCGCGCCGTCTCGGTCCTCGCGCCGACGGCGGCGGCCGCCGAGGTGCTGGGGAAGTCGCTCTTCCTGCGCGGAGGCGAGGCCGCGCTCGCGGAGGCCGCCGGCGCGGGCGCGCGGGCGATCGTGGTCGACGCGGACGGGAGGCTGCACGCCTCGCCGGGACTCGTCTCGCGGTGAGCCCGCCCGGCGCTCGGGCGCGGGCGCGGGCTCGTTCACGGGGACCGGCGCAGGAAGACGCGCGCGAGCAGGGCGGCCCAGGCGAGCAGGGCGAGCTCGAGCGCGGCGAACGCGACCAGCTTCACCCAGGCGAGCTCCGCGGCGACGAACCGGATCGCGAAGCCGCTCGCGACGCCCGCGAGCGCCGCGCCGAAGGAGACCGCCACGAGGGCGTGGTACGTCCAGCGCCCCACGCCGCGCGCCCAGCCCACGACGTGCGAGGCGGCGAAGAGGACGAGCGGGATGGCGAGGAGGTGCGGGATGGCCACCTCGAGGAGCCCGTCGAGGGTCGCCGGCGCGCGGAAGGCCTCCTCCGCCCCGCGGTAGCGCGCGGCGAGGCGCGCGGGCGTGCCGCCGAGCTTCGCGACGAACAGCACGGCGGCGGTCGCCGCGAGGAGCACGAGCGAGCCCGCGAACGCGAGGGCGGGCGCGCGGTACCGGACGAGCGGCCCCTCAGTCACGGGCGGGAGCTCCGCGCGGCACCGTCGCGCGCGCGACCGCGACGAGGAGCGCGGCGACGAGCGCGAACGCGAGCGCCGTCGTCGCGACGCGGAGCGCGCCCGCGCCGCCGGCGCCGACGACGGCGAACGGCGCCGCCAGGTCCGCGGCCGCGGCCGCGACCGCGGCGCGGAACAGGCCGCGGCCCGCGGGGGCGGGGGCCGCGGCGGCGAGCGCGCCGAGCATGAAGAGGGCGAACCCCCAGACGAACGCGCCGACGTGCAGCTCCTCCCACAGCGCGACCGCCGCGACGGGCTCGGTGCCGTCGGGGCCGAGGTAGAACGCCTCGACGCCGCCGGGCGTGAGCCCGCCCTGGAGCGCGCGCTGGACGGCGAACGCGGCCAGGGCGAGCGCGGCGAAGAGGAGCCAGGCCCGGACGGCGGGGCGCGCGCGCGGGGCGGCGCCGGGGTCGACGAGGAACCTCACCGCGCGGCCGCCTCCTTCGCGTCCCGGAGCGCCTGCAGGAGGAAGCGGGCCTCCTCCGCGACGCCGCGCGCGGTGAGGGTCGCGCCGGTGATCGGCGCGAGGTCCTGGCCGACCGCGAGCCGGTCGCCCGGGCCCTTCCCCTCGAGCTGCGCGAGCCACCGCGGGCTGGGCTCGTACTCCTTCGGCTCGAGGAACGACACCACGACGATCTTCCGGATCCGCCCGTCGGGCTCGAACGCGATCGAGAGGGTCTCGCGCTTCGTGCGCACGACGTGGCTGTGGATGGCCGCGTACCCGACGAGCTCCTGCCCGCGCCACGCGCGGTAGAAGGTCACGAGCCGGTCGCGCACGCGCGTCCGGGCGAGCCGCTCGATGCGGGCGGCGGCCGCGTCGTCGAGGAGGACGTCGCGCGGCTCGAACCGCTCGGCGTCCGGGAAGACGGCGCGCAGGGCCGCCGTCTCCTTCTCGGCGACGGGGACGGCCGCCGCCACCGGGCTCGAGAGCCCGGTGACGGCGAGGAGCGAGGCGAAGACGAGCGCGGCGCGGCGCACGGGGCCTCCTAGAACACGAACGCCGCCGCGACGTTCACCGCCCGCTGGACCGGGTTCTCCTCGACCTCGGTCCTCCGCCACGTGAAGTCGCCCTTGAGCGCGACGGTGGGGATGGGCTTGTAGGTGAGGCCGGTCACGAGGAGCTGCACGTCGTTGGCGGGGTTCCGCTCCCACCCGGCCGGCACCTGGTCGTGGAGGCGCAGCCGCTCGTACCGCACGAAGGGCAGGAGCTGCGCCTCGCCGCCCCGCAGGGAGAGGACGTCGTACGCGCCCTCGACGTAGCCTCCGCGCACGCGGCTCCCGATGCCGGCGGTGCCGGTGAGCTGGTGCTTCTCGTTCACGAGGTCCGCGTCGCCGAACGTCCCCTGGACGGCGAGGGCCTTGAGCGTGGCTCCACGCCAGGTGAACCGGGCGTGGGCCTCGACGAGGCTCACGTCGGCGTCGATCGTCCGCAGGTCCTGCGGCCGGGTCTGGGTGCCCGACTGCGGCAGCGGCTGCACCGCCTGCCCCTGGCCCGCGCGGCCGTAGTACGCCGAGGCGCCCACGGCGACGGGGCCGCGCTCGTACGCGAGCGCCACCGCGCCGGCGAAGGTCTCGGCGAGCGCGCGGTCCCCGGCGCCGGTGTCGGTCGTCCCGCCGCGGGTGCGGAGCCCGCGGATCCAGTTGCCCGCGGAGGGCCGCCGCGCGACGTTGAGGCCGGCGAGGCCGTAGAGCTTGTAGGTGAGCCCGGGCAGGACCTCGCCGTGGAGGCCGACGCCGTTCTCGTTCCAGGTGCTCGGGATGAGGTTCCGCTCGACCTCGGGCCGCTCGACCCCGTGGAAGAAGACCGGCTCGTGCAGCTCGTTGGTGAAGCCGACCGGGACGAGCACGTTCCCGATCCGGAGCTGGAGGGCCTTCGTGAGGAGGAAGTCGAGGTACGCGAACTCGACGAACACCTGCCGCTGGTGCTCGTACTCGATCTCGGCGTTGAACACGATCCGGTCGCTGAACCGGTACCCGGTGTAGAGCACCACCCGGAGGATGTCGCTGAAGTCGCACGCGGTCGCGGACGTCTTGCAGAGCTCGCTGCCGGTCGCGCCGAGTTGGTTGCGGTAGTAGGCCTCGCCGTACCCGCCGAGCGAGAGCCCCTTGGGCGCGAAGTAGACCTTGGACGCCGCGGGGCCCATCCCGGCGAACGAGCGGTACTCGACGTCGGAGATGCCGATCTCGAGCTTGAGCCGGCGGAGCTCCTCGGCCAGCGCCTGGAGCTCGGACTTCTTCGCGGGCTCGTCCGGGGCGGCGGACGGCGCGGGCTTCGCCGGGGCCTCGGCGGAAGGTTCGGACGCCCCGGGCGCCGGCGCGGCCTCCTGGGCGCGGACCGGGGAGGTGACGGCGGCGAGCAGGGCGGCGACGGCGGTGAGTCTGAAGATGAATTGCATTCTCAATATCGGGCCCGCGCGGGCCCTCTCCTGGGTGGTGCGGGTCAGGTGCGGGAGCTTGGCTCCGGGCAACGAAGTGAGACTGAGTCTCTGTAGCATGACGCCCGCGGGGCGAGCAAGCCCCGGGCGATCGCGTGCGGCGAAGGGCGGCGGCGTCCCGCGCCGGGCGTCACTCCGGCCGCGCGACCGCGTCGACGTCGACGATCCGCGCGCCCTTGGGCGCCCGGAGCTCGAAGAGCGCCGGGTCGAGCTCGCCGTTCACCTCGAGCTGCTCCCACCGGAGCTCGAGCCGCACGTCTGCGGCGTCGGAGCGGAGCGAGAACCAGTCCGGGAACCAGGCCGCGCCGTGCGCGCGGTGATCGGCGAACTCCACCCGCCAGCTCCCCCGTCCTCCCCCCGGGACGGTCCGCCGCGCCTTCATCACGGCCGCGTGCGCGCCGATCCACGCGTCGAGCCGGGCGCCGCCCTCCTCGAACCGGACCCGCAGGTGCCCGTCGTCGCGCGCGACGTCCACCGGCGCCGACGGCGGGAGCGGCGCCGAGCCGAGGAGGATCTCGACCAGCTCCCCGGCGGAGACCGGGACGGGGACGAGGCGCGAGAGGTTCTCGGGGGTGGCCGCGCCCGTGTACAGCACCTTCTTCTGCGCGTCGTAGAGCGAGAACCGGCCGCCGGACGCGACGAGGACCGCGACGGGGTTGCCGAAGAAGTCGAGCGCCTCGAGGTGGATCCGGTCCGGACGCTCGGCGGCGGCGAACTGGCGGAACGTCGCCGTGCTCGGCTCCCGGAGCCGGAGGCGCGCCTCGCCCTGGACGCGCGCCACCTGGGCCTGCGCCCCGCGGACCTGGGCGACGAGCTGGGCCGGATCGGTCGAGAGGTCGGGCGGGGGCTTGCGAGGGACGCACCCGGCGATCGCGGCGAAGGCGGAGGGGACGAGGAGGAGCGCGGCAAGACGGCGCATGGCGTACATGAACATGGTTCCGGGCGTCGCGCACGTGAAGTAATCTTCGACTTCCGCCCCGACCTGCCGGTCCACCGCCCGGTGCGCCCCGTGGGTCCCCAGAGAGGTCCACCATGAGCCGAGTCATGAACTTCAACGCCGGCCCCGCCGCGCTCCCGCTGCCCGCCCTCGAGCGCGCCCGCGACGAGCTCGTCGACTTCGCGAAGAGCGGCATGTCCGTGATGGAGCACAGCCACCGCGGCAAGCAGTACGAGGCCGTGCACGACGAGGCGATGGCGCTCCTGCGCGAGCTCGCGAAGATCCCGGCGACGCACGAGATCCTCTTCGTCCAGGGCGGCGCGTCGCAGATGTTCGCGCAGGTGGCGATGAACCTCCTCGCGCCCGGCAAGACCGGCGCGTACGTCGTGAACGGCGCCTGGGGCGAGAAGGCACTCTCCGAGGGGAAGCAGACGGCCGCGCTCATCGGCGCCTCGGTGAAGGTCGCGGGCACGACCGGCGAGGGCGAGGGCAAGGAGAAGCAGTACCGCCGCCTCCCGCTGCCGAACGAGGTGACCGTCGATCCCGCCGCGGCCTACCTGCACGTCACCTCGAACGAGACCATCCACGGCATCGAGTTCGAGGTCGATCCGGCCCGGCCGCTCCCGAACCCGGGCGCGGTCCCGATGGTCGCCGACATGTCGAGCGACATCCTCTGGAAGCCGATCGACTTCGGCCGGTTCGGGCTCGTCTACGCCGGCGCGCAGAAGAACATCGGGCCGTCCGGCGTCGTGGTGGTCGTGGCCGCGAAGGCGCTCATCGAGGCCGGGCGGAAGGACATCCCGAAGATCTTCCAGCTCCGGACGGTGGCGGAGAACAAGTCGCTCTACAACACGCCGCCGACGTTCGGCATCTACCTCGTCCGCAACGTCCTCCTCTGGCTGAAGGAGACGGGCGGCCTCGCGGCGATGGAGGAGCGCAACCGGAAGAAGGCCGCGCGCCTCTACGCCGCCATCGACCGGAACGCGTCCTACTACCGGTGCCCGGTGGAGAAGGAGAGCCGCTCGGTCATGAACGTCGTCTTCCGCCTGCCGACGGAGGCGGACGAGGAGCGGTTCGTCGCCGAGGCGAAGGCGAAGGGCATGATCGGCCTCAAGGGCCACCGGTCCGTCGGCGGCATCCGCGCGTCGATCTACAACGCGGTGCTCCCGGAGTGGGTGGACGCGCTCGCGTCCTTCATGGACGACTTCGCCAAGAAGGCTTGAGGCGCCGCGCTCTGCGCCGCGTCGTGGTCCCCCGGCCCGCGTGCCCGCACGGCGCGCGGGCCGCGCCGTCTCCGGGGACGCCACGACCGGGTTGCGCCCGCCTCCTCAAGTGCGCTAGCGTCGGAGCACACTCGGCAGAGGGACGGGCGAGGGCGGGGGCGCTTGGCCGGGACTCACCCCACAGCACAGAGGGAACGGATGAACACGATCTCCAGAATCGTCTGCGCGGCCCTGTTCGCCGTGCCCATGGTGGCGTCTGCGGCCGGGACGCGCGTCACGCTCGCGGGGATGAAGGGCGACTTCGGCGACGTCGTGGCGCAGCTCGCGGGCGACCCGCTCGAGAAGAAGAAGGTCGAGTGGAAGCCGACCGGGAAGGGCAACTACGACCAGTTCCTCGAGCGGGCCGCGCTCATCGACGCGGGCCTCGTCGTGTCCGAGGCGTTCACGCAGGCGCTGACGGACAACCTGAAGGGCTACGCCCGGTCGTTCGCCGCCGAGAAGGCGACGGATGAGGCGGTGAAGGAGATCGTCGCCGACACGCCGCCCGAGAAGCTCAGCGAGCAGCAGTCGGTCGCGCTGCTCACCCTCAAGAAGAAGCAGGAGAAGCTGAACGGCGAGGAGACCGCCTTCGTCGCGAAGAGCCTCCTCAGCGCCGCCGTGGTGACCACGTTCCTCGCCAAGGTCCCCAACGACTCGAAGGCGCTCGCGCAGACCGGCGCTGGGCTCGTCCAGACCGTGCCGTCGGACTTCAAGGGCCTCCAGGCCGTCAAGGCGCCCATCGTCACCGCCTCGCTCAAGGAGGCCGGCTCGCACCTCCAGGACGCCGGCACCCGCGCGCCCGAGATCGCCAAGGGCCTCGCTCGGCTCGTCGAGGGGCTGAAGTCGCTGCAATGAGCCGCCTCGCGCTGGCCATGATCGCCACCGCGGCCGCTTCGACCGCCGCGGTGGCCAGCGCCGCGCCCCCGGCGCTGCCCCGCAACTGGGACGATCGGTACCTCGACCTCGCCACCGAGAAGGGCGCGTTGCGGCCGACGCTCGCCGTCCTGCCCTTCACCATCGGAGAAGGGGTCGGCCGCGTCGGCGAGCTCCACGCCGGCGACATCCTCGCGACGGCGCTGTTCAAGACCGGCCGCTTCGAGCTGGTCGAGCGCGCCAAGCTCTACGAGGTCCTCGCGGAGCAGAAGCTCGGTCAGTCCGGGAAGGTGGACGTGACGACCGCGGCGCGCGTGGGGCAGCTCACGGGCGCGTCCATCGTCGTCTTCGGCACGGTGGCCGCGGCGACGCAGCAGATGGTGGACAAGTTCGCCTACGATCTCGTCGTGACCGACGTTCGCGTCGAGGCGCGCGCGGTGGACACCTCGACCAGCAAGCTCGTCTTCACCGAATCGGCGAGCGGGCGCGCCGAGGCGAAGGTGGTGACCGACGCGCACGGCGAGATCATCAGCGGGGCGCGCAACCCGGAGACCGAGTACGTGAAGGCCGCGACCGCCGCGGTCCTCACCCTCTCCGAGAAGCTCGCGGAGAACACCCCGGTGGTGGGCTTCGTGGTCTCGGTGGACGGCGAGCGGATCGTGACGGACGTCGGCTCGGAGCGGGAGCTCGCGAAGGGCCAGCGCCTCGTGGTCCTCCGTCCGACGAGCCGGCTCGTCCACCCGGTGACCAAGAAGGCGCTCGGGTGGGAGAAGGAGATCCTGGGCGAGGGGGAGGTCGAGGCCGTGGAGCTCTCGACGTCCCGGGCGCGCGTGCGGAAGCCGGTCGCGCCGATGCAGCCCGGGGACATCGTGGTCGCCGTCCCAAGGAGCGAGAGATGAGCCGAGGCCTCGAGATCGTCCGGCGGTTCCTCCCGTGCATCGCGGTGGCGTTCGCGCTCGCCGTTCCCGGGGCGCGCGCCGTCGCCGCGCAGCCGACCGTGGCGGTGCTCTACTTCGACTACGACGGCGCGGACCAGGAGCTCTTCGAGCTCCGGAAGGGGATCACGGACTTCCTCGTGAGCCAGCTCGCGGCGGCCGAGACCGTCCAGCTCGTCGAGCGGACGCGCCTGCAGGAGGTGCTCGCGGAGCTCGATCTCCAGCAGACCCGGCGGATCGATCCCACGTCCGCGGCGCGGATCGGGAAGCTCCTCGGGGCCCGGTACCTCGTGTTCGGCTCGTACTTCCAGCTCGGCGCCGGCCTTCAGGCCTCGGCGCGCATCGTGGAGGTGGAGACGGGCAAGATCCTCTTCGCGCACAGCGCGCTCACGACGGCCGACGACATCTTGCCCGTGTACCTCGGGCTCTCGGACGGCCTCAAGGGCTTCCTCGTCACCAAGCTCCCTGCCCTGGCGGCGACGTCCAAGCGGCCGGGCCCCCTGCCGCGCGGGACCGCGGCGAAGCCCGTCCCGCCTCCCAAGAAGCTCAAGCTGAAGCAGGCCAAGGACCATGCCGTCGCCCTCGACGCGATCGACAGGAAAGACAAGGCGACGGCGGTGAACAAGCTCAAGGAGCTGCTCGCCGACAACGGCGACTTCCCGCTCGCCGCGGCCCAGCTCGCGTCGCTGAACTGAGCGAGATCCGCTCGCCCGGGCACTGCCATCAGTCGCTCGTGCAGAGCTTGGCGGCCTCCGCGCTGCCGCGCCTCTTCGCCTCGCAGAACGCGGTCAGCGCCTCTTCGAACCGCTTCTCTCGCGCGAGCACGTGGCCGAGGAGGAGCCAGCCCTCGGCGCGATCGGCGCTGGCGCGGGTCGCCTCCTGCGCGTCCTCGCGCGCGCCCTCGAGATCGCCCGACAGGAACCGCGCCTGCGCGCGCCCGAGGCGGGCGCCGAGGTCTTCCGGCCGGCGCTGCAGCGCTTGGCCGAGGGCGGCCGACGCGCCCCGGAAGTCCCGCTCCTTCAGCAGCAGCAGCCCGAGCGCCTTCGGCGGCGCCGCCCACGACGCGTCCGCCGCCGCGGCCCGCTGAAAGCTCGCCTTCGCCTCCTCGAGCTCGCCCCGGTCGCGCGCAGCGAGGGCGCGGAGGTGCTGCGCCGCCGCAGAGTTCGGGCAGAGCCGCGCCGCCGTCCGCGCAGCCTCGAGCGCCCCGGCCGTGTCCTCCTTGGCGTAGAGCCGCCCGCGCGCGACGAGCGTCCAGACCTCGGGCGCCTCGGGCCGCGCCGCGGCGACCGTCTCGAGCTCGGCGAGCGCCGCGAGCGCCCCATCGCCCGGCGCCGCGCCGTCCGCCGGCGCGAGCGCGGGCATGGCGGCGAGGAGCGGCACGACCTCCTCCGCGGCGCGCGCGCGGCAGACCTCGGGCGCGGCCGGCTCGCCGCTCGCGGCGAGGAGCGCGTCCAGCTTCGCGCGGGCCTCGGCGGCGGCGGCGGCGCGCTGCTTCTGCCGCGTCCAGGTCATCCAGCCGAGCGTCGCGCCGCCGGCGACGAGGAGGACGACCACGCCGCCGGCGACGAGCGGCCAGGGAGATCCCCCGCGCGGGCGCGCGGGGACCGGGGCCGGCGCGGCGTCGGACTCCGACGGCGCGGGCTCGTCCTCGAGGTCGTCGTGCGGCGCGGGCTTCGGCCCGGTGGACGGCCCCGTGACCGAGCCGGGCCGTCCCGGCCCGGTTGCGGAGCTGGGCCGTCCCGGCCCGGTCGCGACGGACTGCTTCGGCCGCGTCGACGGCTGCGGCGCCACCACCGCGGTCCCGGTGGGCGCCGGACCGCCGGAGGCGGACGGCAGGTTCACCGTGGGCGTATGGCCGTCGAGGATCACCGTCCCGCCCCCGGGCCCCGCCGGGAAGCTCGGATCGAGCCCGGGCACCGGCGCCGGGTCGAGGCACGCCTCGAGGCGCGTCTGGACGGCGGCCGCGCTCGAGGGCCGCGCCGCCGGATCCTTCTGGAGCAGCGCGAGGATGAGCGCCTCGAGCTGCGGCGCGACCTTGCCGGGCGCGATGGCCGAGGGCGGCCGGGGCGGCTCGGTGACCTGCTTCACCAGGAGCTCCTGGATCGTGGTGCCCGAGTACGGCAGCCCGCCGGTCGCCATCTGGTAGAGGAGGACGCCGAACGAGTAGAGATCGCTGGCTGGCCCGACCGGCTTGCCGGTCGCCTGCTCGGGCGACATGTACCCCGGAGTCCCGAGCAGCGTCCCCTCCATCGTCATCGCCGGCGCGTTCGCGCCCGGCTCGAGCACGCGCGCGATCCCGAAGTCGAGCACCTTGACCGCGTCGCGCTCGTCGAAGCGGTCCTGGAGCATGACGTTCTCGGGCTTGAGGTCCCGGTGGACGATGCCCTCGTGGTGGGCGGCGGCGAGCGCGCGGAGCACCTGCTTGCCGATGTGGACGATCCGCCGGAGCGGCAGCGCCCCCTCGTCGCGCAGGACCGCCGCCAGCGAGCGGCCGTCGAGGAGCTCCATGACGAGGAAGAGCTGGCCGGTCTCGGTGGCGCCGAAGTCGAGGACGCTCACCGTGTTGGGGTGGACGATGGAGCTCGTCACCTGCATCTCGCGGTGAAACCGCGCGACGAGCTCCTCGTCCTCGGCCAGCGTCGGGTGGATGAGCTTCATCGCCACCGGCCGGTTCATCGAGAGCTGGATGGCCTCGTACACGGCGCCCATGCCGCCGCGGCCGAGCTGCCGGACGATCCGGTAGCGGCCGACGACGACCTGGCCCGTGAGCGAGCTCGGAGCGTTCATGCCCCGGGAGGATATCATCGGAACGGGGCATGCTGCCCCGCTCCCGCCGCTCCGCCCCGGGGGCCGCAGCCTTCCGGCGGGGGACGCTGCCGCGTCCCCCGTGCCCCGACTGCTGCGCTGGCCTACCTACGCCGCCGCCTCCCCGTGCCGCGCCGCGCTCCCGGCCGCGTCCGCCCGGGCGTGCGCCTTCCTGTCCTTCGCGATGAGGAGGTAGATGGCCGGCACGAAGAAGAGCGTGAACGCCGTCCCGATGATCATGCCGGTCACGAGCACGAGGCCGATGCTGTTGCGGGCCTTCGCGCCGGGGCCGGTGACGAGCGTCAGCGGGAAGTGGCCGAACACCGTGGCCACGCTGGTCATGAGGATCGGGCGCAGGCGGGTCACCGCCGCCTGGCGTACGGCGTCGACCTTCGAGAGCCCCTCCTCCTGGAGCCGGTTCGCGAAGTCCACGATCAGGATCCCGTTCTTCGAGACGAGGCCCACCAGCGTCACGAGGCCCACCTGCGAGTACACGTTCAGGGTGGTCGTGAAGCCGTCGGTCCAGAACGGCATGTTCGGGTTCGGCATCTTGAGGAACGTGACCGCCATCGCGCCGAAGAGGCCGAGCGGCACCGAGCCGGCGAGGATGACGAACGGATCCCGGAAGCTGTTGAACTGCGCCGCGAGCACCAGGAAGATGAGGACGATCGCGAGCAGGAAGGCGGAGACGAACCGGTTCCCCTCGACCCGGAGCTGCCGGGACTCGCCGGTGTAGTCGATGGTGTAGCCCTTCGGGAGGATCTTGGCCGCCTCGTCCTCGAGGAACGTCAGCGCCTGGTCGAGCGGCCGGATCGCGACGCCGCTGATCTTGACCGAGTTGAGCTGCTGGAACCGGTTGAGCGAGCGCGCGGTGACGCTGTCGCGGATCGTGGCGATCGAGGCGAGCGAGACGAGCGTCCCGCCGGGCCCGGTGACGTAGATGTCCTTGAGCTGCTCCGGGTTGAGCCGCTCCGTCTGGCTCACCTGCGGGATGACCTTGTAGCTCCGCCCGGCGACGCTGAACCGGTTCACGAAGTTGCCGCCCACCGCCGCGCCGAGATCCTGGCCGACCTGCTGGAGGTTGAGCCCCAGCTCCGCCACCTTGTCGCGGTCGATCACGATCTCGGACTGGGGCTGGTCGAGCTTGAGATCGACGAGGGGCGGGAAGGCGAACATCCCGCTCTCCATCGCCTTCTGCTGGAGCTGCTGCGCGAACCCGAGGATCTCGGAGGGCTCGGCGGTCGAGGCGAGCACGAACTCGACCGGGAACTGGCCGCCGCCCGGGAGCGCCGGCGGGAGGATGGGGAACGTCTGGATCGGCGCGATCGTGTGCACCTTCCCCTGCACCTCGGGCTGGATCTCGAACGCGGAGCGCTCCCGCTCGTCCCAGGGCTTGAGGCCCACGCCCCAGAACCCGCCGTTGGGGAAGGTGATCTGGAAGACGAAGTTGGACTCGGGCAGGCCCGAGACGGCCTGGTGCACCGCCTTCGTCGCGGGGGTGAGCTGGTCGAGCGTGGAGTTGGACGGCGTGTTCACGATGCCGAACACGACCCCCTGATCCTCCGTGGGCGCGAGCTCGCGCGCCGACAGCTTGAACATGGCCACGGCGAGGAGGCTCACCACCACCCACGCGACGTAGATCGCGCCGCGCGCCTGGAACGACGTGTCGAGGTGGCGCGCGTAGGTCGCCTTGAGCCGCTCGAACCCGCGGTTCACGAGCCCGGCGAAGCCGTGCTGCTCGTGCCCGGCGCGCAGGAGCTTCGCGGACATCACCGGCGAGAGCGTGAGGGCGACGATGCCGGAGATCGTGACGGCGCCGGCGAGGGTGAGCGCGAACTCGCGGAAGAGCGAGCCGGTGAGGCCGCCCTGGAAGGCGATCGGGGCGTACACCGCGGCGAGCGTGATGGTCATCGCGATGATCGGCCCGACCAGCTCGCGCGCGCCCAGGAGGGCCGCCTCGGTGCGCGTCCTCCCCTCGCGCAGGTGGCGCTCGACGTTCTCCACCACGACGATGGCGTCGTCGACGACGAGGCCGACCGAGAGCACGATCGCGAGGAGCGTGAGCAGGTTCAGGGTGAACCCGAACGCCTGCATGAGGAAGACCGCGCCGATGAGCGACACGGGGATCGCCACCACGGGGACGAGGACCGACCGGAGCGACCCGAGGAAGAGGAAGATGACGACGACGACGATGAGCAGCGTCTCGCCCAGCGTCTTCTGGACGTCGCGGATGGCGCTGCGGATGTAGCTCGTGCCGTCGTACGCCACGCGCGCCTGGAGCTGCTCCGGCATCTCCTTCTGGACCGCGTCCAGCTCCGCCCGGATGCGCTCGATGACGTCGAGCGAGTTGGCGTTCGGCAGCGGCCAGATGCCCATGAACACGGCGGTCTGGCCGTTGAAGTTGACCATGCTGTCGTAGTCCTCGGCCCCCATCGCCACGTCCGCGATGTCGCCGAGCCGGACCACGACGCCGTTCTGCTCCCGCACGACGAGCTGCTGGAACTCCTTCACCGAGCGGAGATCCGTGTTCGCGGTGAGGTTCACCTGGACGAGCGAGCCCTTGGTCTGGCCCACCGCCGCGAGGAAGTTGTTCTGGGCGAGCGCCGCGCGGACCTGGGCGGGCGCGATGTTGAGCGCCGCCATCCGGTCCGGCTTGAGCCAGATGCGCATCGCGAACGTGCGGGCGCCGAGGATGTCGGCGCGCTGCACGCCCTCGACCGCCGACAGCCGCGGCTGGACCACCCGGACCAGGTAGTCGGTGATCTCGTTCTGCTTGAGGACGTCGGACGAGAAGCTGAGATACGCCGAGGCGAACTGCGTGTCGGAGGACTCGATGTTGATGATCGGGACCTCGGCCTCGGGCGGCAGGTCGCGCCGCACCTGATCGACCTTCGAGCTCACCTCGGCGAGCGCCTTGGTCGAGTCGTAGTTGAGCTTGAGGTGGGCCTTGATGGTGGACAGGCCGAGCTTGCTCTCCGACTCGATGTAGTCGATCCCGTCCGCCGCCGCGATCACGCGCTCGAGCGGCACGGTGACGAAGCCGCGCACGAGATCCGCGTTCGCGCCGACGTACGCGGTCGTGACCGTGACGGCGGCGTTCTCGCTCTTCGGGTACTGGCGGACGTTGAGCGACCGGATCGCCTGCACGCCCGCGATGACGACGAGGAGGTTGACCACGACGGCCACGACCGGCCGCCGGATGAACAGATCGGTGAACGACATGGCGGCCTCAGCGCTCCGACGGGGTGGGCTCGAGCTGCGCCTTCGGGGCGAGGGCGTTGTTCACCGCCACGGCCATCCCGTTGCGCAGCTTGAACGCGCCGCTGGAGACGACCTGCTGCCCCGGCTCGACCCCGGAGGTGACCGCGACGAAGTCGCCGCGGCGCTCGCCGAGGCGGACGAACTGCTGCTTCACCGTGAGCTGATCCTTCCCGGCCTGGTCCTTCTTCTTCTCGAGGAGGAAGACGGTGTCGCCGTACGGCGCGAAGAGGACCGAGGTCACCGGGATGAGGACCACCTGGCGCTTCTCGCTCGAGAGGACCTCGACGTTCGCGAACATGCCCGCCCGCAGCCGGCCGTCGGCGTTCTGGAAGGTCGCCCGGACCTTCACGTTGCGCGTCGCCTCGTCCACCCCGGGGTTGATGGCGGTGATCTCGCCCTTCCAGGTCGCGTCCGGGAAGGTGTCGGTCCGGAGGCGCACGGCCTGGCCGAGCTGCAGGTCGGCGAGCGCCTGCTGCGGGAGCCAGAAGTCCGCGTGGATGGGCGTCACCGACTGCAGCGTGGCGATCGGCGTGCCTGCGGCGAGCACCTGCCCGACCTCGACCTGGCGGATCGACATGCGGCCGGCGAACGGGGCGCGGATGGTCTTCTTGGCGATGATCGCCCTGAGGTTGGCGACGGCCGCGGCGGCCTGCTTGGCGCGGGCCTCGGCGGCGTCGAGGTCGGCCGGCGCGTTGGACTCCGCCTGCCGGAGGCTCCGGGCCCGGTCGAGGTTGACCTGGGCGAGCGCGGCGTCCGCCTCGGCGGCCTCGAGCTGCGCCCGCTCGGCGGAGGTGTCGAGCCGGACGAGCACCGCGCCCTCGCGGACAGCGGCGCCGGAGTCGAAGGTGATCTCCCGGACGAGCCCCGGGACCTCGGCGGCGAGCGTGACGCCGCGCGCCGCGACGAGGCTCCCGATCGCGCTCCGCGTCGCGACCCACTCGGTCGCCTGGACCGGCGCCGACGTCACCGACTCGGGGGGCGGCGCGAAGGAGGCGCCGGCCTTGATCATGGCGCCGATCTGGGCCGCCTTGACGCCTCCCAGGGCGCCGACGAGCAGGAGGAGCCCCACCGGGATCGCGATCCACAGCTTGGTCTTCGTCTTCATGATTCCACTCCCCGCGGACCTTTGGATGACGGCTCTGCTTATGCGGGAGCGCGGGCGTTCGCCCGCGGATCACGTGTGTGGACGGTGAAGAAACGTGAACTTCATCGGAACCCCGCGGGGGACGCGGCGGGCGGCCGCGCCGATGCACTCGGCCGGTACGCCGTGCACGTCCCGCGTGGAGCGCTTAAGGGTTCACGGGTCAGGCGCCGCCATGAACCTCGTCCCCCTCCTCCTCGCCGCTACGGCGCTCCTCCCCCCGCCGTACGCCCCGGGTGAGCGCATGCGCTTCCGCATCGACCTGATGGGGATGCGGATGGGGACCGCGACCATCGAGGTCGGCGACCCCGGCCTGTTCGGCGTCCCGATCCGGCTCGAGGCGCACACGACCGGCGTCGCGAACGCGGTCTACTCGTTCCGCCAGGAGCTGACGAGCCACCTCGAGCCGGAGACGGGGCTGCCGACGCGGTTCGTCATCAACCAGCGCGAGCGGAACTGGAAGCACCTCGACACGACCGACTACGACCGCGAGAAGGGCGAGGCGGTCCTCGTGGAGCGCGGGAAGCGCGTCCTCACCAAGCGGACGCCGATCCCGCGCGACGTCGTGGACTTCGTGGCCCTCGTGTTCCAGCTCCGCCGGATGCCGCTCGAGCCGGGCGACCGCCGCACCTTCTCCGTCCTGTCGGGCGTCCAGCTCCGCGACGTGATCGTCGAGGTGATGAAGCGCGAGACGGTGAAGACGAGGGCGGGCCGCTTCCCCGCCCTCAAGATCCGCGTGCCGACCGGCTTCACCGGCAAGTTCAGCGAGAAGAAGCCGACGTACCTGTGGCTGTCGGACGACCCGCGCCGGATCGTGGTGAAGCTCACGACCGACTTCTCGTTCGGCTCCGCGGAGGGCGAGCTGATGTCGTACCGGGCCGGGGGGGACGCGCCCGCGGACACGGCGCGGAGGGACTGAGACCCTCGCGTGCCGCCGGTCAGAACAGCCGCGGCCGGCGCGTCCCGAGCTCCGCCGCGAGCCGCTTCGCGATCCGGTTCTCGGGAGCGCGGGGCGGATCCTGCTCGAGCGCGAAGGCCTCCACCTCGGCGAGGAGCGCGTCGAACCGGGCGGCGTCCTGCAACAGGACGGCGAGCGTCTCGGCCTCGGCCACGCGGGCGAGGAGGTCGGTCGGGTGCAGCGCGCGCGCGCGATCGAAGTGGGCCCGGGCGGCGGTGGCCCCGCCGCCCGCCGCGATCGGCAGCCCCGCGCGCCAGGCGCCCAGCGCCCGGTGCGGCCCGGCGGCGTCGACCCGCTCGTCGAGCTCCGCCGCGCGCGCCATCATCGCGAGGCAGGGATCCTTCACCGCGAGCACCGCCGCGTATCCGGTGAGCTGGGCGGAGCGCATCGTCCCCTGCGCGAGCAGGTAGAGCGGCTCCGCGCCGAGCGCGGTCACGCCCGCCGCGGCCGCCGCGGGATCGTCGCCGCGATCCACCGAGGCGGCGAACGCGGGCGCGATCCGCCGGAGCGCGCGCTCGGCGGCGCGGGCGGAGGCGAGCCACGCCTCGCGCGCGCGGGCGGGATCCTGGGTCGCGAGGGCGCGGAAGGCCTCGGCGCGCGCGATCCAGACCTGGGCGCCGGCGTCTCGCGGGCGTAGCGCGGCCGCCCGCGAGAACGCGCCGAGGGCCTCCTGGAGCCGGGCGGGCTCGCCCCGCTCCGCGAACGCGAGCTCGCCCTGGGCGAGCGCGGTGTCGAACGGGTCGGGCCCGTCGTCCTTCGCGCTGCCGCCGAGCTGGACGGGCTCCGACCAGCGGCGGCACCCGGCTGCCGGAAGGGCCGCGAGCGCCGCGAGTGCGGCCGCGAGGAGGCGCGCGCGGACGGGCATGGCAGCGCTACCGGCGCTTCTTGCCGCTCGGCTTGCGGGCGGCCGGCGCGGACCGCGTGCGCGCCGCCTTCTCCTTGTGCGCGGGGCGCTTCGCGGCGTGGCGGGCGGCGAGCTTGGCCTTCGTGCTCCCGCCGCGCTTCGCGGCCCCGGGGCGCTTGGCGCGGTTCGGCTTCGCGCCTCCGCTCCGCTTCGCGGCGGGGAACACGCGGTGCGGGTTCGCGTTCTTGCTCGGATCGCCGCTCGCCATCCGCACGGGAGCCGCGCGCGACGCCGCGGGCGCGGGCGCGGGCTTCGCGGGCGCGGGCTTCGCGGGCGGCGGCGCGGCGCGCACGGGCGCGGAGGGCGTCGCCGCGGCGGCCGCCGGGCGGACCTCGCCCGGGCGGGGCTGCGGCGGCGCGGGCGCGGGCTTCGGCGGCGCGAGCGGCCGGCTCGCGGGCGGCGGCTTCGGCGGCTGCGCGCGCGAGAGCTTCGCGAGCCGTGCCTCCTCCTCCTCGCGCGTGACGACGAGCGGCGGCTGACCGCCGCGCTGCCGCGCCTCGTCGTCCTGGCTGTAGTAGAGCTGGAACGTGGCGAGGCCACGCACGACGAGCTCGCCGCGCTGGTTCTCGGCCCAGGCCTCGACGTCGATGACGTAGCGGCCCGGCCCCTCGAAGCGGCGGTCGACCACCCGGCCGCGCGAGGTGAGCACGTCGCCGGGCCAGACGATCTTCACGAACCGCGCCTGGAACTTGCGGAGCCGTGCCCCGCGCACCCAGTCGGTGACGAGCTCGCCGAGGAAGCCCATCGAGACCATCGCGGGGACGAGCACGCTCGGGAACCCGGCGTTGCGCGCGTGCTGCTCGTCGACCGAGAGGGGGTTCCAGTCCTGCGACGCGCCGGCGTACCGCGCGATCTGGAGCCGGTCGATCGGCGGCTTCACGAGCGGGGGGAGCTCGTCCCCCACCTTCACCGCCTCGAAGTAGAGCTGCCGTGCCGTGAGCATCTCGCGTCCTATCCGCGCCGGAGGATCAGCGTCGCGCGCGTGCGGAACACCAGCTCGCCTGCCTCGTCCTTGCCCTCGTCCTCGAGCACGAGGACGTCGGAGGGCCCGCTCGCGCCGGCCCGCTCCTGCACGTCGGCCACGCGGGTCACCACCGTGATCCGGTCGCCGGCGACGATGGGCCGGACGAGCTCGATCTGCTGCTCGCCGTGCAGGATCGAGCGCGTGCCGAGATCGAGCGAGTGGCGGAACCGCTCGTTCGCGGTGAGCGAGACGGCGAAGGTCGGCGGCGCGACGAGGTTCGGATAGCCGGCGGCCCGGGCCGCCGCCTCGTCCTGCGAGAGCGGGTTCGGGTCGCCGAGCGCCTCGGCGAAGCGCCGGATCTGCCCCTTCTCCACGTCGTGGATCACGGGCTCGCTCTCCCGGCCGATGAGGCTCCTCTCGAGCATTCGTCCTCCGGTCAACGCCCCGCGGGAAGGTCCAGCACCGTCACGAGCCCCCGCAGCTCCGTGACCGCGCCCACCGCGTTGAGCACCGCCGCGGTCGTGGCCTCCTCGCCGGCGATGCCGCCGGGGATGACGAGGCGCACCGGCGGGTCGGCGTCGAGCTCGATCTCGTCGCGCGGATCCTCCGCGCCGATGGCGATCGTGAGCTCGAGCCGGACCACCTCGCGCTCCTCCGCGAACACGCGGGCGGTCTGCTGCACGCCCGCGACCTGGCCCCGGCGGACCGGGACGGCGGCCCCGAGCTCGTCGTCTTGGGCGACGAGCGGGAGCAGCTCCTCCTCGACCTCGTCGAGCGCGAGCCCGAGCCCGGCGGCGACGAGCGCCGCCGACTCGGCGAGCCCGACGTGCCCGACGGCGCCGCGCTCCGCCGCCTCGTGGAACGCGTCCTCCGTCAACCCGGCGCCCACCTTCCGCTGGAGCGCGGGGCGGCGCGTCGCGGCGTCCACGATCCGCTGCGCGCGGGCGTGGCGGACCGCGCCCGTCACCTGGCCGAGGACCGTGGGGAGCCGGTCGAGCACGAAGCCCGGGTTCACGCCCGTGCCGAGGACGGCCACGTTTCGCTCCTCGCACAGGCGGTCGAGCTCGTCGGCGGCGGCCTCGTCGCGGAGCCAGGGCCAGGCGAGCTCCTCGCAGGTGGACACGACCGAGAGCCCGGCGCGGACGGCCTGCGTGAGCTGCGGGAGGACGGCCTCGAATCGGCTGCCCGCCGCGTGCAGAAGCACGCCGCCGCGGGCAGCGCGCAGGAGATCCGCCGGATCCGTCGCGATGGGCGCGTCGCACCCCGCGACGCCGAGGACGTCCGAGAGCCGCCGGCCCGCGAGCTCGGTCCGGAGATCGACGGCGCCGAGGAGCCGGAGCTCGGGGCGGGCGAGCACGGAGCGGGCGATCGATTGACCGATGTCGCCGAGGCCCATCACCACGACGGGGATACCGCTCGACGCCACGCATCCTCCGCGACACGGCCCCGGGACCCGGACAGGGAGGATCGTGGCCGTATCCTCTGTTTTCTCGGGCCTTTATAGTGCAGGCGTCTCGCCGCCATCAAGGAATCCGGGCCGCACGCCCCGTCCGCGCGCGAGATATCGGGCGGTCGAAAGCGTCGTGGCGCGGCGCGTCAGCGGCCCCGTCTCCCGGCAATGCAGCCCGGAAAACGAGCGGATCCGCGATCACTGGAGGAGCTGCTCGAGATACGTCCGCACCCGCGGGTCGGACCAGTTCCGGGGGCCGACCACGTAGGCGACCAGGCGCCCGGTCCGATCCACGATGTAGCTCTCGGGCAGCTTGAAGTCGCCGGGGCAGCCTCCGCGCGCCGCGCAGTAGTAGAGCGTCGTGGTCGTCTGGGCGCTCCCGTCGAGGAGCACGGTCAGGGGAGCGGCCGAGCCCTTGTACTTCTCCTTGGCGAAGAACGCGCGGATGGGCTCCCAGCCCTCGTCCACCGACACGGCCAGCATCTCGAACTTGCCGGGGTGCCGCGCCTGGAGGTCCCGCGCGAGGTCCAGCATGCTGGGCATCTCCTCCTCGCACGGCGGGCACCAGGTGGCCCAGAAGTTCACGAAGACCACCTTGCCCTGCAGGCTCGCGAGGGACACCCGCGTGCCGTCGAGGGCGGGGAGCTCGAACGAGGGCGCCGGCTCGCCGGGCGCCGGGCTGATGCCGAACTCGGCGGCGGCGGGCGGGAGCGCGGGCGGGCGCTTGCACGCGGCGAGGCCCAGCACGGCGAGGCACGCGGCGAGGCCGATGGCGGCGGAGAGGCGTCGAACCATGGGATCGGATTCTCCCGGCCCCGAGCTCGAACCGGCGGAGCCGTGCCTTTCTACCCGAGGCACCGGCTTGCCGCCACTGCCCCCGCCGTACGACACTCGGCGCCGATGCGCGGTCTCATGGGCAGCTTCGCCGTCCTCCCGCTCGGCGAGCTGGCCGAGCTCCTGGCTCGGCTCGGGAAGACGGGGACGCTGGTGTGCGAGCGCGGCACCGTCCGGAAGAGCCTCTCGCTCCGGAGCGGCGCCGCCGTCGCCGCGGCGTCGAACGATCCGCGCGAGTACCTCGGGCAGCTCCTCATCAACTACGGCCACCTCACCGAGGAGCAGCTCGGGAAGGCGTTCCAGGTCCAGGAGGAGACGAAGATCCGGCTCGGGAAGGTGCTCACGATGGTGGGCCTCGTCCCGTCGGAGGTGATCCGCGAGGTCCTCGCGATCAAGATCCGCGAGACGCTCCTCGACGTCTTCCTCTGGGACTCGGGCGTCTTCACGTTCGACGAGGGGCCGGTCGAGGCGGTGGACGAGCTCGACGCGCGCGTGCCGCTCCCCGAGATCGTCCGGGAGGCCGAGTTCCGCGCCACGGCCTGGAGCGCCTTCCGCGGCGAGTTCCCGTCGGGCGCGGGCGGCATCCAGGTGATCGAGGAGAAGGTCCCGGGCGAGCTCGGCGCGACGACCGTGGACGGCCGCCTCCTCGCGCTCGCGCGCGAGGGGAAGACGATCGACGAAATCGGCCTCATCCTGCACGCGACGGACTTCCACCTCTACCAGCGCCTCTACGCCCTCTCACGCCAGGGCTGGATCCGCGGCTCGTTCGAGACCCCCGCGCCCGCGGCGCCCGCCATCGACGAGGCCGCGCACCTCGTGGAGCGCGCGCGCGGGCTCCTCGCCGACGGCCACGCCGACGAGGCCGAGCTCGCCGCCGCCCGCGCGGTGGAGCTCGCCCCCGAGCTCGAGAGCGCGCGGTCCCTGCTCGGCGACGCCGAGCGCGCGCTGGCCGAGCAGCTCCGGGCCGAGCTGCTCGCCTCCGCGCGCCGCCCGCGCGTGAGGCTCTCCGCGGGCGAGCTCGGCAAGCTCCGCCTGCCGACGGTCGATCGGTTCCTCCTGTCCCGGTGCGACGGCCGCCGGAACGTGCGCGACCTCACGCGCGTCGCCCCGCTGCGGGAGCTGGACGTGCTGAAGGCGCTGCGGAGGTTCGCGGACTCGGGGCTGGTGGAGATGTAGCCGCCGTTGCGGGTGCCGGTGCGTACGGTTCGTGAATGGTGGTGACGTACGCCGCCTACGCGCCTCCGCCCGGCCCCCGCTTCGCTACCTCGGGCGCGCGGCAGGGTCTCGAGACGCGCGCGAAGGCGTGCAGCGCACCTGGGCGAGGCGCGCGAAACTTGCCGGCCACCTCTGCTCGCTTCGCTCGCAGGTGGCCGGCTTCGGACAGTCGCGCGCCCGCTGCGCTGGGTCCGCTCCGCGCGCGGATACCGTCGAGCTGGGCTGCGCGCCCTCGGTGTACCGCTCCGCGGGGGCCGGGCTCCCGCGCTCCGGCGGCTGCTGGCGCAGGGGGCGGTGGAAATATCCGTTCGCCCTGAGCGTAGCAGCCGCGAAGCGGCTGCGGAGTCGAAGGGCGGACGGTGTCGGCGACGGCAACGGCAACGTGCCGACGGCGATCGCGTGCTCGCCATCACGTGGACGCTGACCCACTGACGCGCCTACATTCCGGGCGGCGCCACGCGCCGCTCGGGACCATGGGAACGAACAAGCGCGCACCCGTCACTCCGCGTCCGGCCGAAGGCCTCGCGCCCGGCCTGGACGGCCTCCTCCGCTGTTCCTGGTGCGTCGCCGCGCCGGAGTACGTCGCCTACCACGACGACGAGTGGGGCTTCCCCGTCCGCGACGACGTGCGCCTGTTCGAGAAGCTCTGCCTCGAGGGGTTCCAGGCGGGCCTCTCCTGGCTCACCATCCTGCGCAAGCGCGCCGCGTTCCGCCGCGCGTTCGCGGGCTTCGACCCGGCGCGGGTGGCACGGTTCGGGCCGGCCGACGTGGAGCGGCTGCTCGGCGATCCAGGCATCATCCGCCACCGCGGGAAGATCGAGGCGGCGATCGAGAACGCGCGCCGCGCGCTCGAGCTCCGGGCGGAGACGGGATCGGTCGCCGCGTACCTGTGGAGCTTCGCGCCGCCGGACGCTGCCCGGCCGGAGCGGATCACGCGCGCCGCGCTGCGGGGCATGACGACGACCCCCGCGTCCGTCGCGCTCTCGCGCGACCTCCGCCGCCGCGGCTGGCGCTTCGTCGGGCCCACGACCGCCTACGCCTTCATGCAGGCGATGGGGCTCGTGAACGATCACCTCGAGGGCTGCGCCGTCCGTCCGCGCGTCGAGGCGGCGCGGCGCGCCTTCCGGCGGCCCGGCCCCTGAACGCCGCGGGGTCGCTCACCGCACCAGATTGGCCGGGAAGTCGACGACGCAGGCGTCGTCCATGTACGGCTCCACGAAGTCCCGCACGAACGCCTCGTGGAGCGGGTGCGGGAGGTACGCGTCGCGCCCGGCCGCGTCGGCGAACGTCACGAGGAAGCAGTGGGTGTACCCGTGGTCGAGCCCCTCCGGGCTCTCGTTGCGGCCCCACTCGAACCCGATCACGAAGGGCAGCGCCCGGGCGAGCGCGGCGAAGGCCTCCTCGATGCGGAGGATCTCGGCCGCGCCGACGTCGGGCTTCCAGCGGAACAGGACGACGTGGCGGTACGCGGTCGGGCTGGGCATGGGCGCCTCCAGCCCACCGATCTACGCCTGCGCGGCCGCGGGTTCCAGCGCCGTCAGCCCGCGAGCCGCTCCTGCACCGCGCCGCGCGCGTCCACCCGGACCGCGAACGGCACGGAGTGCACGCGGTAGCGCCGCGCGAGGTCCGGGCGGCGCGACACGTCGACGAGCACCGGGGTCTCGCCGGCGCTCCGGAGCCTGCGCTCCACCTCGTGGCAATCGGAGCAGAGCGGGTGGGTGAACTGGACGACGGCGCCGCGCCCGGCGGGGACGCCGAGCTCGGCGAGGTCGAGCCGCTCGGTCACGCCGGGGCGGAGGCCGCGGAGGCGCGCGCCGAGCCGGTAGATCGCGCAGCCGGTGCAGAAGCCCGTCGCCGCGGAGAGGAGCGCGAGGGCGGCGACGATCCCGCCGAGGACGGCGGCGAGGAGCGGCGCGCCGAGCGCGCCGGCGATCGTGGCGGCGCCGGTGACGGTCGCGCCGACCTGGTTCGCGAACCGCGGTGGGCGGCTGTCCTCGAGCGGCCCCTCGCCGACGCGGGGCTGCACGAGCTCGAAGTACGCGACGCACGGCAGGCACCAGCGCCGGCCGCGCCAGAGCCCGAGCGCGAGCTGCGCGGCCACGACGCCGAAGAGCCACCACCAGCCCGTGAGGACGCCGGCGAGCGACAGGACGCCGACGACGCCCTGGTTGAACCGGGGTGCGCGGGAGTCGATGACGGCGAGGTCGCGGTACGGGTCGGCGGTGCGGACGGCTGGTGCGCTCATGTAGGGTCTCCCAGCCTGTCCGTTATAACGGAGACCCTGCGCCGCTTCAACCCACGGTCGGTCCCCGAACAGGGCCCGCGCTGCTATCCTCCGCCCGCTCCATGAACCTCGTCCCCGTGGTCGTCTTCGCCGTCGTCTACGCAGGCATGGTGGGCGGCGGGCTCCCGTTCCTGCAGCTCGATCGCACGGGCATCGCCCTGCTCGGCGCGATCGCCCTCGTCGCGTTCGAGGTGGTGAGCCCCGAGGCGGCGGCGGGATCGGTGCACCTCCCGACCATGGTCCTGCTCTTCTCGTTCATGGTCGTCTCGGCCCACCTCCAGGTGAGCGGGTTCTACGGGTGGGTCACCCGCTGGATCGCGGCGCTCCCGCTCCGCCCGCCGGCGCTGCTCGCGGCCCTCATGGCGGCGGCGGCCGCGCTCTCGGCGGTCTTCAGCAACGACGTGATCTGCCTCGCGATGGCGCCCATCCTCGCGGACGCCGCGGCGCGGCGCGGGCTCGCGCCGGTGCCGTTCCTGCTCGGCCTCGCGTGCGCCGCCAACGTCGGCTCGGCGGCGACGCTCATCGGGAACCCGCAGAACATGCTCATCGGGAGCGCGCTGAAGCTCTCGTTCGGCGGCTACTTCTTCGAGGCGATCGGCCCGGTGCTGGTGAGCCTCGCCGTGGCCTGGGGGATCGTGGCGTGGCAGGCGCGCGGGCGCTGGAGCGCGCCCGCCGGCGCCGCGGCCGCGCCCGCCGACCACCCGCGGGTGAACCCCTGGCAGACGTCGAAGGGGCTCGCGCTCACGCTCGTGCTGCTCGTCGTGTTCCTCGACGGCCGCTGGCCGCGCGAGGTGGCCGCGCTCACCGCCGCGGGGCTCCTGCTCCTCAGCCGGAGGATGCACTCGCAGGAGAAGCTCGGCCTCGTCGACTGGGAGCTGCTCGTGCTGTTCTTCGGCCTGTTCGTCGTGAACCACGCGTTCGAGGCCACCGGGATCCCCGCCCGGTTCGTCGCCGACCTCGCGGCGGCCGGGTTCGACATCGCGCGCCCCGCGCCGCTCTTCGTGACCGTGTTCGGCCTCTCCAACGTGGTCTCGAACGTGCCCGCGGTGATGCTGCTGCTCCCGTGGGCGCGCCACCCCGAGGCCGGCCCGCTCCTCGCGCTCGTCTCCACGCTCGCCGGGAACCTGCTCATCGTGGGGAGCGTGGCCAACATCATCGTCGTGGACGCGGCGGCCGCGCGCGGGATCCGGATCGGCTGGCGGACCCACGCGCGGGTGGGGGTGCCGGTCACGCTGGCGACGCTCGGGGTCACGGCGCTGTTTCTCGCGATGTGACGCGCCCGCCGGGCTAGGATGGGCGCGACCATGGAGCCACCCTCGCTGCCGCCGTCCGGGTTCACGATCTCCGCGGCCTTCGCGGTCGCGGTGACGGAGTTCGTCCTCGTCGGCGTCGTCGCGTGGGTGCTCCGCAGGAAGTGGCGGAGCGCGTTCGGTCCGCCGTTCGTGCCGACCGCGTTCCTGACGATCACCAAGATCGTGGCCGCGGGCGTGGACGATCCGGCGGGGAGGGCGCAGGCCGCCGCCGTCAGCGTGTTCGTGGGGCTCGTCTGGTGGCTGATCTTCGCGCTGCGCGACGGGCGCCCGAGGGACGGCGACGCCGCCCGGGAGCGCTAGAGCCGCTTCCCCATGGGCACCACCGCGTCCTGCGCGTACCCCACGCGCCCCCAGAACGCGAGGGCGGCCTCGTTGCCGGCGAGGACCTGCAGGTTCACCTTGGGGCAACCTCGCGCCGCCAGCTGGCGCTCGGCCTCGCGGACGAGCGACGCGCCCACGCCGCCCCGGCGCGCCTCCGGGTGGACGCCCACCGAGTAGAGCCAGCCGCGGTGGCCGTCCCAGCCGGCCATCGCCGTCCCCACCACCCGTCCGCCGCGCTCGGCCAGCCAGAACAGTCCGTCGCCGAAGTCGAGCTTGCGCGCGATGCTCGCCGCGGGATCGCGGTGCGCGCGGGCCGGCTCGGCGTACTCGGGGAAGACCGCCCGCCAGAGCGCCAGCACCGCGTCGACGTCGGCGCGGGTGACGGGGCGGATGGAGATCGGGGGCGAGGCGTCGTTCACCCGCCGATTGTAGCCTGCTCCGGCGCGTGCTCCGCGAGCAGGCTCTCGCCGAGCTCGCCCAGCGTCCGGAGGACCGGCAGCACCCGCAGGCCGCGGGCGGTGAGCGAGTACTCCACCCGCGACGGGACCTCCGGGTAGACCGTGCGCTGCACGAGGCCGCTCGCCTCGAGCTGGCGGAGCTGCTCGACGAGCACCTTCCGCGAGACCTGCGCCAGCCGGCGCTCCACCTCGCGGAAGCGGAACGTGCGCTCGCCGAGGAGCAGCAGGAGCCGCGCCTTCCACTTGCCGGCGAGGGTCGCGAGCGCGAGCTCCACCGGGGAAGGCGTGGCGGGCGGGAGCGGCGAGGGCACGAGCGCGCAGGTCATCGGGGCTACCTCCTCGTCCAGCATGGTCGTCCAGGCGAGCGGGAGCTTGAAGTGCCGAAAGGCAGCAAGGCGATGCAGCTCCGCAACTTCCCTCTCGACGGACGGCAGAGCGGCTTGCAGGCGCGGGGCCATCCCTCGAGAACCGGGACGACTCTAGCCGGCGGCGCTCCGGAGGGACGCCGATCCGACGAACGGTCCCTTTTCCGGGATGAGCGGCGCCGGGGCGGTCTCGAACGCGGGACGGGGCGGCCCGACTGAGAGGTCGACGAAGGACCTGGGGCGTGGTCGCGGAGGATCCCAGGATCGGCTCGTCGCCGCGCCCGGGCTGCCTCCGTCGCGCCGGGGCGCGGTCGTCCGGTCGCCGGGTCAGGGCGCTCACCCCCACCGCGCCGGCTGCCCCGTCGCCGCGAGGACCGCCTGCCACTGGGTCGCGGCCGGATCGAGCCGCTTCTGCTTGGAGGCGAGGAGCTCGATCGGCACGTGGATGAACCGGTCGTGCATGTGGCCGATGACGAGCCCCGTCTTCCCGGCCATCGCCGCGTGCACGGCGTTGCGCGCGTAGAGGTCGCACTGGATGGAGTCCTCGGCGTTGGCCGGGGAGGAGCGAATGAGGTAGCCGGGGTCGAAGTACCGCATCACCGCGGGCACGCCCTCGGCCTTGAAGTACGCCTCGATCCGCTCGCGGAGGTGGACGCCGATGTCCTTGAGCTTCACGTTGCCCGAGGCGTCGCGGCCGTCGGCGGGGCCGGTGACGAGGTCCTGGCCGGCGCCCTCGGCGACGACGATCACGGCATGCGCGCGCGCGAGGATGCGCCGCTCGAGCACCGCGAGGAAGCCGTTCTCCCCCTCGAGCGCGAACGGCACCTCGGGCACCAGGCAGAAGTTCACGTCCTGGCTGGCGAGCGTCGCGCCGGCGGCGATGAAGCCGGCGCTTCGGCCCATGAGCCGCACGAGCGAGATGCCGTTGTGGACGCTCTTCGACTCGACGTGCGCCCGATCGAGCACGGCGCGCGCCTCCTCGAGCGCGGTCGGGTAGCCGAACGTCTGCGAGACGAACGCGACGTCGTTGTCGATCGTCTTCGGGATGCCGACCACCGCGAGCGGGCGCCCGCGCCGGCGCGCCTCCTGGTAGAGCGCGTTCCCGCCGCGCTGGGTGCCGTCGCCGCCGATGGTGAAGAGCACGTCGATCTCGCGGCGGACGAGATCGTCCACGGCCTTCGCCACGTCGACGGGCCCGCGCGACGTGCCGAGGATCGTGCCGCCCTGCCGGTGGATCTTGTCCACGAGCTCGAGGGTGAGCGGGAGGGGCTCGACCCCGTTCGCCGGGTCGAGGCCGCCATAGCCGCCGCGGTACCCGATCACCGCGCGCACGCCGTAGCCGTGGTGGAGCTGCAGGACGAGCGAGCGGATGACGTTGTTGAGGCCGGGGCAGAGCCCGCCGCACGTGACGATGGCGGCCCGGGTGCGCGCCGGGTCGAAGAAGAGCCGTTCGCGAGGCCCCGCCTGCTCGAAGAGGCCGGGCTCGGACGGCGGCCTTCCGCCGCTCCAGTGGAGGTCGGCGGGCACGTGGAGGTCATCGGAGACGAAGCGGCCCAGCGGGGAGGGGTGCCGGCAGGCGCCGAGCTGGGCGATCGGGATGACGGGCATGCGGCGAGAGTACCGCACCGATGCCGCGCGGAGGGAATTGGGGCAAGCTAGGTGCGTCATGGTGCCCGCGCTGCTGCTCCTCGTCGTCGCCCAAGCCCCGGCCCCCGACCTCGCGGCGCTCGCGGAGAAGACCCGCCCCGCCGTCGTGAAGCTCGTCGCGCGGGACGCGTTCGGGAACGAGCTCGGCAACGGCACGGGCTTCTTCGTCTCCGCCAGCGGGCGGATCCTCACCAACCACCACGTGGTCCGCGGCGCTCCGAACCTCGTCGCGATCCTCGAGGGGAAGCGGGAGGTCCGGATCCTCGGCGTGCTCGCGGACGACGAGGAGAGCGACCTCGCCGTGCTCCAGGCGGAGGACGGGCGCTATCCGGTGCTCCAGCTCGAGGAGGGGCGCGATCCCAGGGTCGGCGAGCAGGTGGCGGTCATCGGCAGCCCCATCGGCCTCGCGGGGACGCTCTCGACCGGGATCGTCGCCGCCGTCCGCGCGGAGGGCGCGGACCTGGGACCCTACGGGAAGGCGCCGAGCTGGCAGCTCCAGATCTCCGCGGCGATCTCTCCGGGCTCGAGCGGCTCCCCCGTCCTGGCGGAGGACGGAAAGGTGGTGGGGGTCGCGGTCGGGCTCATCAGCGTCGGCCAGGCCCTCAACTTCGCGATCCCCGCGAAGCGGGCCCGGGCCCTCCTCGCGACGATCGCCCCCGACGCCCGGCCGCGCCCGCTCGTGGACGTCGCGCGGGGCGCGCGCAAGGTCGGGCGCAACCTCGCGGTCTCCGCCGCCATCTTCCTCCTCCTCGGCGTGGGCGCGTGGCTCGCGCTGCGGCGCCCGGGCCGGTCCTCGCCCGCCGCGCGCCACGACGCGTGAGCGGGAGGGAGATCCTTCCGGCGGGCCGTGCGTTCCACCGGGTGGCCCGTCCGCCCGGCCCAGGAGAACCCATGCGACTCCGCCTCGCCGCCGCGCTCCTCGCCCTCGTCCCCGTCCTCCCGCTCCCCGCCGCCGCCCAGGTCCTCGCGCCCCCGCGGCTCGTCGTCCGCGCCGCCGAGCGGCCCGTCACCGTCGCCGCGCTGGACGTCCGCGTCGTGATCCAGGGCCTGGCCGCCGAGACCACGGAGACGATCACCTTCCACAACCCGAACGGCCGCGTGCTCGAGGGGGAGCTCGAGTTCCCGTTGCCCGACGGCGCCGCCGTGACCGGCTTCGCGCTCGACGTCGACGGCCGGCTCGCCGAGGGCGTGGTGGTCCCGAAGGACGAGGCGCGGGTGGTGCTCGAGACGGAGATCCGCCGCGGCGTGGACCCCGGCGTCGTCGAGCAGGTCCGTGGCAACGTCCACCGCGCGCGCGTCTACCCCATCCCCGCGCGCGGAGCTCGGACCGTCCAGCTCCGCTGGCTGTCGCCGCTCGCGGTGGCGGGGACGAGGGAACGCCCGGAGGCCGCCTACCACCTGCCGCTCCCGTACCGCGAGCGGCTGCCGGAGGTCGCGCTCCGCGTGGAGGTGATCCGCCCGCCGCTCACGCCGCGCGTGGCGGGCGGGTCCGGGAACCTGACGTTCGCGCGGCAGTCGGACCGCTGGGTCGCCGAGGAGCGGCTCGCGAACGCGCCGGCGGATCGCGACCTGCTCGTGCGCCTGCCGCTCCAGCCCGCGCGGTCGGTGGACGTCGAGGTGACCGGAGGCGAGGCCTTCTTCTCCGTGCTCGAGCCCGCGCCGCCGGTGCCGGTGGACGACAGGCGCCGGCCGGCCGGACCGCGCCGGATCGCGCTCGCCTGGGACGCCTCCGCGAGCCGGACCCCGGCCGCGACCGAGAAGGAGCTCGCCTTCCTCCGGCAGCTCCACGCCGAGTGGTCCGAGACCGCGGTCGATCTGGTGGTGTTCCGCGACCGCCCGGAGCGCCCGGTGGCCTTCGCCGCGCGCGACTGGGCGAAGCTCGAGGCCGCGCTGCGGGCCGCGCCCGCCGACGGCGGCACGGCGCTCGCCGCGCTCGACCTCCGGCGCGCCGCGCTCCCGCACCCGGACGACGCGCTCTGGCTCCTGATGAGCGACGGCCTCGTGACCCTCGGGGAGAGCCTCCCGGCGACGGACGACGTCCCGGTCCACGCCGTGACCGGCGCGACCGAGGCCGACCGCGCGCTCCTCCGCCACCTCGCGCGGACGAGCGGCGGCGTCTTCGTCGAGGCCGCGGCGCGGCCGGCGCGGCAGGCCTTCGCGACCGTGCGCGACGCGGGCTACCGGTTCGCGCCGGTCACGGGATCGCCCGCGGGCGCGGTCGCCGATCTGCACGTCGGCGAGACCGAGCAGGGCTGGGTGCGGGTCACGGGCAGGCTGCTCGCGCCCGAGGCCAGGTTGACGCTCGCCTCGCGCTCGCTGCAGGGCGAGCAGCGGCGCGAGATCACCATCCGCCGCGCGGACGCGGCCCGTGCCTTCGACAGACCCGGACCGGTGGCGATCTCCTGGGCGCAGGCGCAGGCCGAGGTGCTCGGCCTCTTCCCGACCGGAACGCCGGCGCGCTCCTCGCGCTCGGGCGCCGCTTCGGCGTCGTGACGCCGGCGACGTCGATCCTCGTCCTCGAGACGCTGGAGCAGCACCTCCGGTACGCGATCGAGCCCGCCGCCTCGAGGCCGGAGCTCCGGGAGCGGTATCTCGCCCGCGCCGCCGCGGAGCAGAAGCTGCGGCGCGACGCCGAACGCGCCGCGCTGGAGCAGGTCGTGAGCGCGTGGCGCGCGCGCGTCGCGTGGTGGGAGCGGCGGCACGACGTCCCGCCGGGCTGGCGGTGGGGCGACGGGGCCGAGCGGAAGGCGCTCCGCGGCGGCGGTGGAGGACGCGCGGCGTACGACGCGGCGGCCCCGCGCCCCGAGGCGGGCATGGCGCAAGCGGCGCCCGCTGCGCCCGCGGCGGCGGCTCCCGGCCAGCTCGACCGGCTCGATCGCAGCGCCGGGCCGCTCGCCGAGAAGAAGGCCGAGGCGGAGGTCGCGGGCGCGGAGGCCTCGATCGCCGTCCAGCCCTGGGATCCCGAGGTCCCGTACCTGGCGGAGCTGAAGGCCGCGGCGCCGGGCCACGCGTACGAGGTCTACCTCGCCGCGCGCGCGCGCCACGCCGGGCCGGGCTTCTACCTCGACTGCGCGGGCTTCTTCCTCCGCGCCGGCGACCGCGCCCTGGGCGTCCGCGTGCTCTCGAACCTCGCCGAGCTGCGCCTCGACGACGCCGGGCTGCTCCGGGTGATGGCCTGGCGGCTCGCGCAGGCGGGCGAGCTCGATCTCGCCGCCGACGCGCTCGAGAGGGTCCTCCGCCTCCGGCCCGAGGAGCCGCAGTCGCGCCGCGACCTCGCGCTCGTCCTCTCCGACCGCGCCGACGCGCGGGGCCGCTCGGCCGACGCGGCGCGGGCGGCGGCGCTCCTCTGGGAGGTCGGGCGGCGGCGCTGGGAGCGCGCGCCGGACCTCGAGATCGTCGCGCTGATGGAGCTGAATCGCGTGCTCGCGCGCGCCGAGCGCCGCGGCTGGGCCGAGGTCGCGGCGGCCGCGCCGGTCGATCCGCGCGTGAAGAAGCTCCTCGACCTCGACCTCCGCGTCTCGCTCTCCTGGGACGTGGACATGACCGACGTGGATCTGCACGTGCGCGAGCCGACCGGCGAGGAGGCGTACTACGGCCACCGCGAGACGCGGCTCGGCGGGCTCGTCTCGCAGGACGTGACGCAGGGGTACGGGCCCGAGGAGTACCTCGTCCACCGGGCGGTGCCGGGCGCGTACGACGTGCGCGTCCACTACTTGGGCTCGGGGCAGCAGACGCTCGTGGGCCCCGCCACGCTGGTCGCCACCGTCTACACGAACTGGGGTCGCCCCGACGAGCGGCGCGAGGTGCTGACGCTCCGCCTCGACGAGCCGAGGGATCTCGAGAGGATCGGCGTCGTCCGGATCGGGCGCGGCACGGAGGACTGACGCCCACAGGCCCGGATGGGGCGGCGGCGGTCACGCCGGGCGCCGTCCGCGTCTCCTCTCCTCACGGGCAGGACGGGTTTTCGGAGGGGGGAGGACCGGGGGCGATCCCACGGGCATGATGCCCCGTGGGATCGCCACCCTCGATCGTGCATCCTGGGCTCCTTGCGGTCCCTGTGACCACGACTCGAAGCTGGAGGAGCCTCCCCAATGACGGTGAAGACCTGGTTCGTCGCGGCCGTGAGCGCCGCGTGCGTGTTCGCGCTCGGGTGCGGCGGCGGTGAGAGCGACTCGCGCACCTGCGAGACGCCGGACGGCAGGATCTCGTTCGGCCAGTACCTGCTGCTGAACGACAGCTCGGCGAACAGCGACCTCCCGGCGGAGGAGCAGGTCACGGACCACCACATGTGCTCGAACGTGGCGAGCGGCACGGCCCAGCGGGTGAACACGTTCTGGGAGTGGGGGTGGCCCGCCGGCTCGACCGTCCGGCTGCGCGCCACGCCGCGCATCGTCTACGGGTTCCACCCGTGGGAGGCGGCGAGCACCACCTCGGCGCTGCCCGTGCTGGTGAGCGACGTCGGCTCACTCACCGTGTGGGCGGCGGTCACCCAGAGGGTCGGGACCAGCCAGCGCTCGGACTTCGGCGTGGTGCTGTACCTCACGACCTCCGACCAGAGGACCGGCACGGATCCGTTGCCCGTCGCGAAGCAGCTCCTCGTCCTGCGGAACCGCTACGGGGCGACCACCGAGACGCCGACGGCGACCGGGATCGCGCTCTCGGGCATGTCGTGGGACGTCATCGTGAGCGACACCGAGGTGCTGTACTACCCGCACGCCAACGCGGGCGAGCGGGCAGACACGCTCGAGCTCGAGCTGGAGGACTTCCTCCAGGACGCGGTCACCCGCGACGCCATCGAGCCGACCTGGTTCGTCGCGTCGGTCGAGACGGGGGCGCGCGTCTTCCAGGGCACCGGAGAGCTCGCGCTCACCGACTACCAGGTCCACCTCACGGCGGCGGAGTAGCGGCGCGGGTTCACCGCGCCGCCTTCGCGACCCGGAGCCGGGGCGTGGCCCCGGCCCGCGCCTCGCGCTCCTGCAGCGCGAAGTACGCGGTGAGCGCGTCGCGGGCGACCGTGGGGGCGCGGACGCGCCAGAGGCGCTCGTTGACGATGACGGTGGCGACCGCGATCTCGGGTTGGTCCGCGGGCGCGTAGCCCACGAACCACGAGTAGTCGCGGAACGGCTCCTTGTCCGCGAGCGAGCCCGTCTTTCCGGCCACGGGCACGCCTCGGAGCGAGGAGTGGACGCGGCGGAAGGTCCGGCGGGCGGTGCCCTCGGTGACCGTGGACCGCATCATGTCGGCGAGCGCCGTCGCCACGTCGCGCTCCACCACGCGCACGGGCGCGGCGGCGGGCGGCGGCGCCGCGCCCTGCACCTCCTCGACCAGCCGCGGCGGGACGAACAGCCCGCCGTTGGCCACGATCGCGGCGAGCAGCGCGCCGTGCATGGGCGAGAGGCGGACCGGGCCGAAGCCGGCCGCGGTGTTCGCGCGCTGGAACGGATCCTCGTCGATGAGGGCCGTGGACGGCTCGAGCGCGACGGGGAAGGGGATCGCGGCGTTGAAGAAGAAACGGGACGCGGCCTCGCGGAGCGCCGGGGCGGTGAGGCCGCGGTCCGCGAGCTTCGCGAACACCACGTTGGTGCTCTTGCCGAAGGCGGTCTCGAGCGAGAGGCAGCGGCGATCCCGGCGCGGGTCGTCCGCGAGCAGGCGGGGAGCGAGGCGGTGGCGCCCGCCGTGGAAGCAGACCTCGGCCTCGGGGGAGACGCCCCGCTCGAGCAGCGCCGCCGCGGTCACGAGCTTGAAGATGCTGGCGGCGGGCGCGAGCGCGCGCAGCGCGAGCCCGGTCGCGTCCGGCTCCGCCCGGGAGTACTCGGCCATCGCGAGCACCCGCCCGGTCGCGGGCTCGAGGAGGACCGTCACGCCCCACGGCACGGCGTTCTGCTGGAGCGTGCGGGTGAGCTGCTCCTGGAGCGTGCTCGACAGGGTCAGGATCGCGCGCCCCTCACCGTACGGGGCCACGAAGCGACCCAGCGCGGGATCGAACCTCGGCGGGCCCAGCGCGGGCGGCGGCGTCGCCGGCGCGGCGGTCGTGGCGTCCGCGCGCGGGGCGAGCTCGGCGACCGCGGCCGCCGCCGAGGCGTCCACGACGGGTGAGATCGCGTCTTCCGCCAGCGGAGCGGCGACGGCGGAGAGGAGGAGGACACCGACCGGGAGTGCGACGAGGAGCGTTCGATCGAGCTTCATTGGAGCGGGATCCTGCGGACGACGAGCGACCACGCGAGTGTGCACGACGCCAAGCGGCGGGTCAAAGTAGGTGCCCCTGCTTCGAGGGACAATTCTCGCTTGGGAGGTCTGCCCATGTGCGGAGTGCTCGGGGCCGCGCCCACCCCGTGCACGAGCCCGAGCCCGCTCCCGAGCCCGAGGATCATCGCGGGCACGCGCACGAAAAAGGGGGACCGGTCTCCCGGTCCCCCTTCGTCATGCAGCGAGCTTCGTGTGCGCTACGCGCGGACGCGCGCCGCCTTCTTGGCCTTGGCCGCGATCTTCTTCACGGCGACCTTGCCGTTCTTCAGCGCCTTGCCCGCCTTCTTCGGGGCGGCCTTCTGCTCCTTGAGCACCGCCTGGGCCGCCGCGAGCCGCGCGATCGGGAGCCGGTACGGGGAGCAGGAGACGTAGTCGAGGCCGATCGTGTGGCAGAACTCGACCGAGCTCGGGTCGCCGCCGTGCTCGCCGCAGATCCCGCACTTCATGCCGGGCCGGGTGGCGCGGCCCTTCTCCACCGCGAACTTCATGAGCTGGCCCACGCCGTCCCGGTCGACGGAGACGAAGGGATCGACGGGGTAGATGTCCTGCTCGAGGTACGCGGCGAGCACCGGGGCGGTGTCGTCGCGGGAGAGGCCGAACGTGGTCTGCGTGAGGTCGTTCGTGCCGAAGGAGAAGAACTCGGCGGTCTGGGCGATCTCGCCGGCCGTCAGGGCGCCGCGCGGGACCTCGATCATCGTGCCGACGATCACCTTGAGCTTCACCTTGCGGGACTCGATGACCTCCTGGGCCACGCGCTTCACGATGTTGGCCTGGTGGTCGAGCTCCTTCTTCGAGCCGACGAGCGGGATCATCACCTCGGGCTCGCACTTGCCGCCCGCGGCGACGACGTCGGCGGCGGCCTCGTAGATGGCCCGCGCCTGCATCTCCGTGATCTCGGGGTACGCGATGCCGAGGCGGCAGCCGCGGTGACCGAGCATCGGGTTCGACTCGTGGAGCTCGTCGATGCGCGCCTGGATCTGCTCGATGGACTTGCCCGTGGCCCTGGCCAGCTCGGCCTGGCCCGCCTTCTCGTGCGGCACGAACTCGTGCAGCGGCGGGTCGATCATGCGGATGGTGACCGGCAGGCCCTTCATCGCCTCGAAGATGCCCTTGAAGTCCTCGCGCTGGATGGGGAGGAGCTTCGCGAGCGCGCGCTTCCGATCCTCGACGTTGTCGGCGACGATCATCTCGCGCATCGGGCCGATCTTGCCCTCACCGAAGAACATGTGCTCGGTGCGGCAGAGGCCGATGCCCTGAGCGCCGAAGGCGATGGCGGTGGTCGCCTGGTCGGGCTGGTCGGCGTTGGCGCGGACCTTGAGCCGGCGGAAGCCGTCGGCCCAGCTCATCACGGCGGCGAACTCCTGGTAGACCGGCGCGTCCTTCGGGTCGCGGCTCTTGTCCACGAGCACCTGGACGACCTCGGACGGGCTGGTCTCGAGGCGGCCCTCGATCACCTCGCCGGCGGAGCCGTCGATGGAGACCCAGTCGCCCTCCTTGAAGACGCGGTTCCCCTTCTCCGTGGCCACCGTCATGGTGCGCGCGTGGTAGTCGAAGGTGAGCGCCTCGCAGCCGACGATCGCGACCTTGCCCATCTGGCGGGCGACGAGGGCCGCGTGGCTGGTCATGCCGCCGAAGGCGGTGAGGAAGCCCTCGGAGGCGGCCATGCCGCGGATGTCCTCGGGGGACGTCTCGTGGCGGGCGAGGAGCACGGTCTCACCGCGCGCCTTCCACGCCTCGGCGTCGTCGGCGAAGAACACGAGCCGGCCGCTCGCCGCGCCCGGGCCCGCGGGGAGGCCCTTGGCGAGGAGCTTGCCGTTCTTGAGCGCCGCCTTCTTCGCCTCGATGTTGAAGATCGGGCGGAGGAGGTGGTTGAGCGCCTCGGGCTCGATGCGGAGGAGCGCCTCCTCCTTCGTGATCACCTTGGAGGCGGCGAGGTCCACCGCGATGCGGACGGCGGCGAGGCCGGTCCGCTTCCCGTTGCGGGTCTGCAGGACGTAGAGCTTGCCCTGCTCGATGGTGAACTCGATGTCCTGCATGTCGCGGTAGTGCTTCTCGAGCTTGGCCCGGACCGCGAGGAGCTGCTTCAGGATGTCCGGCCACTTCGCCGCCATCTCCCCGATCTTCTGGGGGGTGCGGGTGCCGGCGACGACGTCCTCGCCCTGCGCGTTCACGAGGAACTCGCCGTAGAACTCGTTGTCGCCCGTGGCCGGGTTGCGCGTGAAGGCGACGCCCGTGCCCGAGTCGTCACCCATGTTGCCGAACACCATCGCCTGCACGTTGACGGCGGTGCCCCATTCGCTGGGGTAGCCGTGCATGCGGCGGTAGGTGATGGCGCGGTCGTTCTCCCAGGACCGGAACACCGCCATCACGGCCTCCATCAGCTGGCCGTACGGGTCGTTCGGGAAGTCCATGCCCGTGCGCTTCTTGATCTCGTTCTTGAACTCGCGGACGAGCTCCTGGAGCGCGTCGACCGGGAGGTCGGAGTCGTACTTCGCGCCGCGGGCGTGCTT
Source organism: Anaeromyxobacter sp. (assembly GCA_035627135.1). Taxonomy (GTDB): domain Bacteria; phylum Myxococcota; class Myxococcia; order Myxococcales; family Anaeromyxobacteraceae; genus Anaeromyxobacter. The sequence goes on from DASPMI010000159.1 coordinate 58,467, forward strand.
CTTCGCCTCGAGGATCTCCTCGAACGGATCGCGGTCCTCCTTGCGCTCCGGCTTCATCCCGAGGACGACGTCGCCGAACATCGCGACGAAGCGGCGGTAGCTGTCCCAGGCGAACCGCGCGTTGCCCGACTTCTTGGCGAGCGCCTCGACGGTCTCGTCGTTGAGGCCGAGGTTGAGGACGGTGTCCATCATGCCCGGCATCGACACGCGGGCGCCGGAGCGGACGGAGACGAGCAGCGGGTCCTTGGTGTCGCCGAACTTCTTGCCGGTGAGCGCCTCGACCTTCTTCATCGCCGCCTTGACGTCGGCCTCGAGCCCCTTGGGGGTCTTCTTCCCGCCCTTGTAGTACTCGGTGCAGACCTCGGTGGTGATGGTGAAGCCCGGGGGAACCGGGATACCGATGCTGGACATCTCCGCGAGGCCGGCGCCCTTGCCGCCGAGCAGCTCCTTCATGTCCCTGTCGCCGTCGGCCTTGCCGCCGCCGAACGAATAGATCCGCTTCGTCGCCATGTATGTTGTCCTCGTCTCTGCTGGTGCCCTGGAGTACGCCCAGGGTGAAGAAGATTCGGCGCTCCGGTCTGCCCGCCTCGCGCCTGCGCGGCGACCTCCCGCGCCCGGAATTCCGGCGGCAATACCCCCTGGAAGCCAGCGCGTCAATGCACGAGCGACCGACCGCGCCACCTCGGACGCCTCGCTCGCCGCCGACCGGGGCGTGAACGGGTGCTCTCGTGCCTCAGAGGCGCAGGGCCTCGAGCCGCGCCTCGTCCCTTTCCGGCTCAACCTCGTAGAATTCTTGGAGTTCTCCCTCCCGCCATTCGACTACCACTTTCGGGGTATCCTTGCCCTTTCCATACCTCGCCACGATCCGTGCGGCCACAAGCCGCTCCTCCCAGGTCGGGGTCCCCTCCACCAGCGCGATGGGCCCGAGCACGTCCTTCGCCTCGAGCCGCGCGCGGCCCGCGACGTGGTGCTCGAGGAGCGCGTTCTCCACCTCGCTGCGCGAGACGACGAGCTTCGCCCGCGGCGAGAGGCGGAAGTGGCGCCCGGTGGAGAGCAGGATGACGTCGTCCTTGTCGATGGCCCGCTCCGCGCCCGCGGCCTCGCGCGCGTCGAGGATGTCGAAGAATTTCTTCGCGAAGCTCTCGTCGGTGAGGTAGCAGCAGCCGCCCGCCGGCTGCGGCCAGTTCGCGATGCCGAGCTCCTTCGCGAGCTCCATCTGCCGGTGGCGGGAGCGGCCGCTGATGTCGAGGAGGCGGGCGCGGTCGAGCTTGCCCTCCTTCTCCGGGATCGTCGGCTCGAGCAGCTGCGCGGAGAGCGGCCGGAGGAGCCGCCCCTCGAGCCCCGACTCGCGCTCGATGATGCGGAGCGTGTCGCGCCGCTGGCTCTTGGGGCGCTGGCCCAGCACCTCGCCGGTGAAGACGAACTCCGCCCCCTCGGCCTCCATGATCTCCTTGGCCCGGCGCATCATGAACACGCGGCAGTCCACGCACGGGTTGGCGTTCGCGCCGTACCCCCAGCGCGGGTGGACGAGCATGTCGAAGTAGGCCTTGCCGGAGATGTCGACGTACTCGACGTCGACCTCGAGCTCGGCGGCGGCGCGGAGCGCCTCGTTCTGCGGGATCGTGCCGTCGGCGCGCCCGCCCTTCCGCCGCTGGGTCTCGGTGATGCAGAGGCCGGTGTAGAAGTTCACGGCCTTCACCTCGACGCCCTGCCGGCGCACGAGGGCCAGCGCCAGGGTCGAGTCGAGGCCGCCCGAGATGAGCCCGATCGCCTTCACCGTTCGAGACACGTTCACCGTCCGTTCTTCCGCACGAAGCTCCGGAAGACCTTGCCCTCGCGCACGGTGGCGAGGTGCTCGTTCCGCGTCGCCTTGCACCACATCGGCATGTCGAGCTGGATACCCGGATCCGTCGAGATGACGCACAGCACCGCGCCCGGCTCCAGCGCCTTGACCGCCCGGGCCGCCTCCACGATGGGGAACGGGCACAGCTTCCCCGACGTGTCGATCGTCCGGGTCGGCTCCGGGAGCGTGACGGTTCCGGTCACAGCGCCTCCCTTTAGCTTCTCCGTACGTGAGGGGCAACGCCGAGACGCCGCCGGAGAGGCCGAGCGGCCGCTCCCACGGGGGCCGGGGGAATGAAGATTCTCGGCCCTGAGTTGGGGATTTCGACCCGCAGCCCCCCGCTCCGGCCCGGCGCGCCGGCGGGATGGGGGAGGCGGCTCGTTGACGGAGAGCCGCATCGATGGTTGATGTGGGGCGCGGAAATCCTTCCAGGGAGCAGAGCCGAATGAAGAACGTCAGCTGGATCGTGGCGCTGGTGGTCGGATTGATCATCGGATTCGTCGGAGGCCAGGCGTGGACCGGGCGCGGCGGCGCGGCCGGCGGCGGCAGGATCCGCGTCGACGCGCCGGCGCAGGCCGCCGCCGGGGCCGCCGAGGTCTTCCGCGTCCCGATCGACGGCTCGGCGGTGAAGGGCCCGGCCGACGCGCTCGTGACCATCGTCGAGTCCTCCGACTTCGAGTGCCCGTTCTGCAAGCGGGTGGTCCCGACGCTGAAGCAGCTCGAGAAGGACTACGGCGGCAAGGTGCGCTTCGTCTTCAAGCACAACCCGCTGCCGATGCACCCGCGCGCGCCCGCCGCCGCGCAGGCCGCCGAGGCGGCCCGCGCCCAGGGCGGCGACGCGAAGTTCTGGGCGATGCACGACGAGATCTTCGAGGCGTCGGATCTCTCCGACGGCACCCTTGAGGCCGCCGCCAAGCGGCTCGGCCTCGACGTCGAGCGGTTCAAGGCCGACGTCGCCGCGGGCGTGGGCAAGGACCGGATCGAGAAGGACCAGCAGCTCATGCGCTCCCTCGGCGCGAACGGGACGCCGGCCTTCTTCATCAACGGCCGCAAGCTCAGCGGGGCGCGGCCCATCGGCGACTTCAAGGCGCTCATCGACCAGGAGCTCGAGAAGGCGCAGGCGATGGTCAAGAAGGGCACGCCGGCAGACAAGGTCTACGAGGCGGTCATCGCGAACGGGCTGACCGCGCCGCCGCCGCCCCCGGGGCGCCCGGCGGCCCCCGGCGCGCCCGGCGCCGACCCCCACGCCGGCCACGATCACGGTGCGCAGGCGCCCGAGCGGCCCAGCGCCCCGCCGGCGGAGCAGGTCGTCTACCGCAAGGTCCCCCTCCGCGCGGACGATCCGGTGCGCGGTCCGCGTGAGGCGCCGGTGACGGTGGTGCTCTTCTCCGACTTCCAGTGCCCGTTCTGCCAGCGCGTCGAGCCGACGCTCAAGCAGCTCGAGCAGGAGTACGCGGGCAAGGTCCGGATCGTCTGGAAGCACCTGCCGCTCCCGATGCACCAGCAGGCGAAGCCGGCGGCGGTCGCGGCCGAGGCGGCCCGCGAGCAGGGGAAGTTCTGGCAGATGCAGGCGAAGCTGTTCGAGAACATCCAGGCGCTCTCGCTCGACGTCTTCGACCGGTACGCGAAGGAGCTCGGCCTCGACCTCGCCCGGTTTAAGAAGTCCCTCGCGAACGAGGCGCTCCAGAAGCGCGTCGAGGACGACCTGCAGCTCGCCGGTCAGCTCGGCGTGAACGGCACCCCGACGATGTTCTTCAACTGCCGGCAGGTGGTGGGCGCGCTCCCGATCGAGATGATGAAGCCGATCGTCGACGAGGAGCTCGCGAAGGCGAACAAGCTCGGGAAGGTCTCGAAGGGGTTCTACGAGAAGGCCTGCGACGCGAACATGGCGCTCGCGGCCGCGATGCCGCCCCCGCCGGCGCCGGAGGAGCAGGCGCAGCCCGCGCCGGCGGTCGTCCCGATGGACGCGCTCGGGGTGCGCAAGGACGATCCGGCGAAGGGGAGCGCGAAGGCGCCGGTGACGCTGGTCCTCTTCTCCGACTTCGAGTGCCCGTTCTGCAGCCGCATCGAGCCGAGCCTGGCGAAGGTCCGGCAGGAGTACGGCGACAAGGTGCGGATCGTCTGGAAGCACCAGCCGCTCCCGTTCCACCAGCAGGCGGTCCCCGCCGCCGAGGCCGCCGAGGCCGCGCGCGAGCAGGGCAAGTTCTGGGAGATGCACGAGAAGATCTTCGCGAACCAGCAGGGGCTGTCGCCCGAGCGGTACGCGCAGTTCGCGAAGGAGATCGGCCTGGACGTCGCCAAGTTCGACGCGGCCCGGAAGTCGGGCCGCGGCACCAAGCGCATCCAGGAGGACCAGGCGATCGCGCAGCGGAACGGCGTGGACGGCACGCCGACGCTGTTCGTGAACGGCGAGAAGATCGTCGGCGCGGTGCCGTACGAGCAGATCAAGGCGGTCATCGACCAGAAGCTCAAGAAGTAGAGCCGTCGTCGAAGGACCGCAGGTTCGAGCCGCTCGCTCTCTCTCGAGGGCGGGCGGTTTCGTTTAGGGGCCGCTCGTGATCGGGTGTGGTCAGGAGCAAGATCCCGAGCCTGTCGAAGGACGAGCGGTGACGTACGCCGCCTCCGCGCCTCCGCCCCCGGTCCCCGCTCGCTACCGCGGGCGCGCGGCAGGGGTTCCGGTACGCGCGCGAAGGCGTGAGGTCCGGCTGGGAGAGGCGCGCGAAACTTGCCGGCCACGTCTGCTCGCTTCGCTCGCAGGTGGCCGGCTTCGGACAGTCGCGCGCCCGCTGCGGTCGGCCTGCTCCGCGCGCGGAGCCCGGTGGGCGGGGCTGCGCGCCCGCGGTGTACCGCTCCGCGGGGACCGGGGCTCCGGCGGCTATGGCGCGGGCGTGCGGTCGCGAATCCCGCGGGTCCGGAGCTTGGCGCCCGGTCAGGCGGTTGCGAACCCGCGGGTCCTGCCTGGCGCCGGTGGGGTGGTTCCGAACACCCGCTCGCCCTGAGCCTGTCGAAGGACGAGCGGTGACGTGGCTCACGCCATCGCGAGGCACGCCTCCACCGCGAGCCAGAACAGCCGCTCACGCCCGGTGTGGCCGTCCCGCGCGCGGTCGTCCCACGCCTCGCCGGACAGGTCGTCGCCCGCGTACAGGAGGTGCCCGAGCTTCTTCCCCCGGTGCCGCGCGACCGCGAACAGCGCCGCGGCCTCCATCTCCACGACGCAGCAGCCCTCGGCGCGGCGGCGGGCGATCCGGTCGGGCGTCTCGCGATACAGCGCGTCGGTGGTCCAGGTGCGCCCGCGGCGATGGCGCACGCCGCCGCGGGCGAGGGTCGCCTCGATCGCGGCCAGCGCGTCACGGTCGGCGGCGACGGTCCGCGACGGCGGGAGGTAGTGGTGCGAGGTGCCCTCGTCGCGCACCGCGTCCGCGGGCACGACGACGTGGCCGAGGACGAGGTCGCGCTCCAGCGCGCCGGCGCCGCCGCAGACCACGATCCGCTCCGCTCCGAGCGCGATCACCTCCTCGAGGATCCCGGTCGCGAGCGGCGCGCCCAGCCCGGCGTGGTAGACGGCCACCCGCCCGGTCTCGTGCGCGAGCTCGTACACGGGGATCTCGCCCAGCTCCGAGTGGAGCACGGCGACCGTACGCGTGCGGCCCGCGGCGACGAGCCCGGCGATCACCTCGGCGAAGAAGCACGCCACGGCGCGGTCCGGCATGTCGGGGCGGCGCGCGATCGTCCGCGCCGGCTCGATGAGGGCGGCGCGCGAAGGATCGTGCTCGAGGAGCGGCGACGCGGCCGCCGCTGCGAACGGCACCCCCGCCCTCGTCGCCTGTACCCACCGCGCGACCTCGCCGGCCACCTCCGGCAGCGTGCGGCCGGTGGTGTCCACGACCGTCACCTGCCAGCGCGGGTCGCCGCGCTTCCACCCCGCCCAGCGCTCCCACCGCAGCTCGGCCCAGGCGCCGTCCTGGAGCACGTCGGGGCGCCAGCCGGGGTCGGCCGCGTGCACGCGGAGCCAGGCGGACCAGCTCAGCATCTCCTGCGTACAGCCGTGGGTGCCGCGGGCGCGGAGGCGGTCGATGCGCTCGACGTCGCCGCAGTCCAGCAGGCAGAGGCCGATCGGGCCGGCATCCGCCGCCGAGGGGCAGGCCAGCACCTCGCCCGGCACGGCGCCGCCCGACACGACCAGGTCCCGGCCCTCGCGCGCGTACTCGATCCCGCGCTGGAGCCACGCCTCGGTCGTCTGCTGGCGCCAGACCTTCCCGGCGCCGGGCGGGACGCCGGGCTCGTCGAAGTCGTGCAGCGCCACCTCGGGCAGGAGCCGCGCGAGGTCGGCCATGCAGGCCGTCTTGCCGGCGCCGCTCGCGCCGGTGACGAAGAAGATCATCGTGCCCCCCGCGGCGCCGCGCCCGACGGCGGGACGCGGCGCGTTCACGCGATCACAGGAACTCGCAGAGGTACGCGACCGGCGCGTCGGCCTTCACGTCGAAGCCGCTCTTCGCGGGGATCTCGAACGCGGTGCCCGCAGGGTAGGGACGGTACGCGCTCGCGCCGGCGGCCTTCACCCACAGCTCACCGGAGACGACCGTCATCCGCTCGGCGGCGTCGGTGCCGAAGTGGAACTCGCCCGCGTCGATGACGCCCGCCGTCGCGCGGCGGCCGTTCCGCTCGAACCCGACGCTCTGGACCTTCCCGTCGAAGTAGGTGTTGTGCTTGAGCATGGGAGGGGTTCTTAGCACGCCGCGCGGCAGGGCGGCGACGGGAGCCCGTTCGGCTGCAGCGCAGCGCGGCGTTTCACGCCGACCCCGCCCGAACCCGCCGATGCCGAGCCATAAGCTCTTCTCCGTACGCGAGCCGGGCCGCGTACTGGTTGTGGCGCTCGCAGAGAACTCTCACGTTCTCGACCGTGGTTTGCCCGCCTTTCCCCTTCGGCACGATGTGATCGAGCTGCAAGCGGAGCTTCGAGCCGCAGATCCCGCCGGACGCGAGCTTCCACTGGCAACACCCGCCGTCACGCCTCCAGACCTCGCGGCGGACCTCGGCTGGGATGCGGTCCGAGCGGGATTCGGCGGGCTGATTCGCCGGCCGCCGGCGCCGGGGCTTCGCGACGAGGGCCCTTCGCCTGGCTTCCCTGGTCAGGGCCGCCTCGGCTCCAAGCTCCAGGATGTCGGCGATCGTCGCTCCCGGGTGCGAGTGCGAGAGCGCCAGCCGGGCCGCCTCGACCTTGGCCAGCAGGTCGCGAGTGACCGTGAGGTGCAGGCGGCTGAGCTCGGCGGTGAGCGGGTCGTTCACCTCGCGTCGAGGTTCCGGCCGGACCTCCCTCGCTGGTTCCAGCGCCTTCGAGGCAGCGGAGTTCAGCGGGTGAACTGCGGACGCCGCGGGCGCGGGGACCGGCGCGGAGAACGCCAGCGGTGGAAGCGGAGCGATTGGCTCGCGTTCCACGGCGAGCGTGACAATCTCCCGGAGAGGCACCGCCGGCCGAGGCGCGATCTCTGCTGAGACGAGCTTCGCCTCCTGCCGGGAGACGTGGAAGAACCGCGGCAGCACCTCCGTCCGGTTCTCGGCCGTCAGGACCCTCGCCGCCTCGGCGATGCTCGTGATGCACAGCTTCCCGTCCCCTAGAGCCTCGAGCACCTCCGGGAACCGTTGGGCCAGAGCGACCGCCTTCGTCCGGTAGAAGGCGTTTCCGCGCGAGAGCCCGAGCTCCCGGACGAGGAACTCGAACAGGCTCGGGTACCCGAGCTCTTCCCAGCAACGCCTGCGGTCGAACTCGGCCAGCTCCGAGATGAAGTCGGCCATCGCGCGTCGCTCGTTCCGGAGCAGGGCGGCGAGGCGGGAGACGAGGTCGTGGGTCGGCATTGCCGTCATTGCCAGAGCCTCGCACGAGGGTCTGACAACGGCATCAATGAACAGCCAATGCGATGCGAGTGCGTTGATCACTCATCTGCGACGGGATCCTGTGCTCCAGTGGAGCGGTACGACCATCGGAGCGCCCCCCTCGCTGATGATGGCGAGGAGAGCCTTCACTCTCTCAAGAACCAGTGGCGCATCGCCGGCGCAGGCTGCCGTGAACTGGACCGTGCCGAGGCGCCAGGCGGTGTTCCCGGCTCCGTGCTGGTTCTCAGCCGCTGTATTCCCGGAACTATCGAGCTCCAGCGTCCCGACCCCTGCATGATCTGCTACCGCACTTTGAGGCGTTTCGTGCGCCGGAGGCAATCGAGTTCAGCGGGTGAACTGGGTCAGCCACCTGGTGCGCTCACCCCCGCCCTCGCGGCAACCGCTCCCCGATCCCCTTCTCCCCGATCGCCGCCTCGAGCGCCGCGAGCCGCTCGCGGTCCGGCCCGCGCCAGCGGAGCGCCTCGAGGTCCTCGGCGAGCGGCACGTCCTCGCGGAGCGTCGCGAGCGTGCGGTAGAGGAGCGCCTCGGCGCGGTGGGTGCGCAGGCTCTCGGCCAGGGCGAGCGCCCCGCGGACGGGCACGCCCCAGCGGTGGTGCAGGTCGGGGATCTCCTCGAGCCGGCCGTACCGCGCGAGCACCGCGGCGGCCGACTTCTCGCCCCAGCGCGGCAGGCCCGGGATGCCGTCGGCGGTGTCACCCACCAGCGCGAGCCAGTCCGGGATCGACGCGGGCGCGACGCCGAACTTCTCGCGCACGCCGTCCTCGTCGAGGAGCCTCTTCCGGAGCCGGTCGAGGCCGACCACGGTCCTCCCGCGGACGCACTGGGCGAGGTCCTTGTCCGGCGTGCAGAGCAGGATCCGCTCGACGCCGGGCCGGCCGGCGAACCGCGCGGCGGCGGTGGCCATGGCGTCGTCGGCCTCGAACTCCACCATCGACCAGACGACGACCCCGAGCGCCCGCACCGCGTCCTCGGCGAGCTGGAACTGGTCGAGGAGGTCCGCGGGCACGCCGGCCGAGGTCTTGTAGCCGGGGAACAGCTCGTTCCGGAACGACTCGATGACGTGGTCGAACGCCACCGCGACGTGGCTCACGCCCTCCTCGCGCAGCAGCAGCGCCAGCGAGCGGACGAGGCCGCGCGTCGCGCCCACCTCGCGGCCGTCCGGACCCTTCGCCGGGGGCGCGCCGAAGTACGCGCGGAAGAGCTCGTAGGTGCCGTCGACGAGGTGGACGTTCATCGGCTTGCCAGGGCGATCCCGCCAGACGTAACGTCCGCGGGTCGGCGCTGCACGCGCGCGCCCCGGAGCCCACATGCGAACCGCACTCCTCCCGATCCTCGCCGCCCTCGCCGTCGCATGCTCGACGACCCCGCGCGGGCCCCGCACCGTGGACGCGACCCCGAGCAACCCGGAGGCGACCGCCGCCGCCCGGGCGGTGCTCGCGTACCTCGCCGCCCACTCCACGGGCGAGTTCCAGGGGACCGTCGTCGGCCAGAACGCCGGCCACGGGAGCCAGATCGCCGATCCCGCCAACACGCTCATGGGGTTCGACGCGCTGGTCGGCGACCTCCACGACGGCACGGGCAAGTGGGTCGGCATGGTCGGCGTGGACTACGAGCACGACCTCGTCTTCCGCCCCGAGCAGCTCGCCGCGGCGAACGCGGTCCTCAGCGCGCACTGGGAGCGGGGCGGGCTCGTCACGATCAACTGGGCGCCGCAGAACCCGTGGCTCATCGACGAGTCGGACCTCTCCGACGGGCACCAGGGCGTCTGGACCCACACCCGCAACCAGGGGAGCAACCTCGCGGACGTGAACCTCGACGCGCTCGTCGACCCGAGCTCGGCCATCTACCCCGTCTGGCGCCGCAAGCTCGACCGGATCGCGACGGCGCTCGCGCAGCTCCGCGACGCGGGCGTCGTGGTGCTGTGGCGGCCGATGCAGGAGATGAACGGCGACTGGTTCTGGTGGGGCTACGCGACCTACCGGAACGACGGCGGGCCGTACCAGCGCGTCTGGCAGGACATGTACCGGTACTTCACCGAGGAGAAGGGGCTCGACAACCTGCTCTGGGTCTACTCGCCCGCCGACAGCGGCGAGAAGCCGGCGGCGCAGAACTACCCGGGCGCCGACTACGTGGACGTCGTCGGCCCGACCTACTACGGCAACGCGCTGCGCCCCGGGCGCTGGGTCAGCCATCTCGAGTTCGGCAAGCCGGTCGGGTTCGCCGAGCTCGGCCCCAACGACCGCGGCGACGGCTCCTTCGACAACCGGGACTACCTGCAGGCCATCCGCGAGCGGTACCCCGAGGCGGCCTACTTCGTCGCCTGGCACGACTGGGACTGGGGCGACGGGACGACGGCCCACATGTCGCTCACCGCGAACGAGCACGCGGCCGAGCTGCTGGCCGACCCGGGCGTCATCACCGCGGACGAGCTGCCCGGGTTCGAGTGACGCCTCCCGAGCCCGAGCCCGAGCCCGAGGGCCGCGCCGCGGCATTCCCCGCGCGCCCTTCGCCAGGCTCAGGGCGAGCGAGTGCTGGAGAACCACCCCTCGAGCCGCGCGCGCAGATCCAGGAACCGACCGTAGCGCTCCGCGAGCGGCCCGGCCTCCCTCGGCTCGGCGGCCGGCGTGACCGACGGTGAAAGCGCCGCGAGGTCCGCGGGCGCGAGGAGACCGGCGGCGAGGCCGCCGAGGAGGGCGGCGCCGCGGGCGGCGGCGTTGGTCACGGTGACGGCGTCGAGCGGCAGCGCGAGCGCGTCGGAGAGGAGCTGGCGCCACCCGGGGTGGACGGTGCCGCCGCCGGCGAGGCGCAGGCGCGCCGGCGCGGCGCCCTGCTCCCGCAGCGCGTCCAGCCCGGCCCGGATCCCGAACGCGACGCCCTCGAACGCAGCGCGCGCGAGGCGCGCGGTGCCGTCGTCCGCGCCGATCCCCACCCAGCCGGCCCGGAGGTCCGGGTCCATCCACGGCGTCCGCTCGCCCGTGAGGTACGGCAGGAACACCACCGCGCCGCCCGCGCCCTGCTCGCTGAACGCGCGCGCGAAGGCGTCGTCCCACGAGAGCTGGAGCGCGCGCCGCGCCCAGTCGAGCGCGCCTCCACCGTTGAGCATCGCGGCCATGAGGCACCAGGCGGGCAGCCCCGCCGGGCTCGCGCTCCGGTACACGTTGAGCCGCGGCGAGAAGCCGGGCCACGCCGCGCGCGGGACCACCACCTGCGCGCTCGTGCCGATCGCGAGCTGCGCGGCGTCCTCGGCGAGGAGCCCGCTCCCGAGGGCGGCCGCGAGCGTGTCGCCCGCGCCCGCGGCGACCGGCACGCCGGCGGGGAGCCCGAGGGCCTCGGCGGCCGATGGGAGGAGCCGGCCGGCGGCGCCGGAGGAGTTCACCAACGGTGGAAGCAGCTCGGCGGACGCTCCGGCCGCGGCGACGAGCGCCGGGTGCCACCGGCCCTCGCGATCGGCGAGGAGCGTGCCGGTCGCGTCGGAGGGATCGCTCGCGGCCTCGCCCGTGAGCCGGAGCCGCACCCAGTCCTTCGCGAGCAGCACCCAGCGCGCCGCCGCGAGCGAGGCCGGCTCGTGGTCCCGGAGCCACGCGAGCGTCGGCCCGGTCATGCCCGCGCTCGGGGCGTTGCCGGTGAGCTCTCCCGCGTCGGGGGGCCAGCGCGCGAGCAGCTCCGCGGTCCGGCCGTCGAGCCACAGGATCGCGGGCCGGACCGCGCTCCCGTCGGCGCGCGCGAGGACCGCGCCGTGCATCTGGCCGGAGAGGCCGACGGCGCGCACGGCCGCCCGCACCGCGGGCGGCAGCGCGCGCGCCGCCGCGGTGACCGCGACCCACCAGCGCTCGGGGTCGGTCTCGGCGAGGCCGGGGCCCGGGCGCTCGACCGCGTACGGGGCGCTCGCCTCGGCCGCGGCTTCGCCCCGCTCGTCGATCGCGAGCGCCTTCGTGGAGCTCGTCCCGATGTCGAGGCCGAGGAGCATGGGCGCCTTCGTGCCGCACGATACAGCCGCGGGTGCTCCGGGGGGATGGTGCTACCCTCCGGGGCGAAACGAGGCTTCAGACGGTGGACGCGACGAGCGCAGCGGAGCGGAAAAAATGGGCGGTGCTGGCGGCGGTCGGCGTCGGCACCTTCATGTCGGCCCTGGACGGGAGCATCGTCAACACGCTCCTCCCGCGGATCGGCGCCGCGCTCGGCGCGACGGTCGCGCAGACCCAGTGGATCGTGGTCGTCTACCTCCTCGTCGTGAGCGGGCTCCTGCTCGTCGTCGGGCGGCTCGGCGACACGCGCGGGCACAAGGACGTGTACGTCGTCGGGTTCGCCGGCTTCGTCGTGAGCTCCGCGCTGTGCGGCCTCTCGCCCTCGCTCCCCTGGCTCGTCGGGTTCCGCGCGCTCCAGGCCCTCTCGGCGGCCATGCTCTTCGCGAACGCGCCGGCGATCCTCACGGCGAGCTTCCCTCCCCAGGAGCGCGGCCGCGCGCTCGGCCTCCAGGCGGTGATGACCTACCTCGGGCTCTCGGTCGGGCCGCCGCTGGGAGGGCTCCTCGCGACGCACCTCGGGTGGCCGTCGATCTTCTACGTGAACGTGCCGGTGGGCGCGGTCGGCCTGTGGCTCAGCCACCGGAACATCGCGCGCGACCGGCCCGCGGGGCCGCCGCCGCGGTTCGACGTGCTCGGGGCGGGGCTGTTCTTCGTCGGCCTCCTCTCCCTCCTCCTCGCGCTCAACCAGGGGCACGCGTGGGGGTGGGCGTCGCCGCCCGTCGCCGGCCTCCTCGCCGTCGCCGCCGCGGGGCTCGCCGCGTTCGTGAGGGTCGAGCGGCGCCGGGCCGCGCCGATGCTCGACCTCGCGCTGTTCGGGAGCCGCGTCTTCAGCGGCGCGGTCTTCAGCGCGATGCTGAGCTACGTCGCGCAGTTCGCGGTGCTCTTCCTGTTGCCGTACTACCTGCGCCACCGCGGGCTCCGCGCCGACGTGGCCGGGCTCGTGCTCACCTCGCAGCCCGTCGTGATGATGATCACCGCGCCGTTCGCCGGATCGCTCTCCGACCGCATCGGCACGCGCGGGCCGGTCGTCGTCGGGCTCCTCGTCCTCGCGGGCGGGCTCCTCCTCCTCTCGACCGTGGGGCCCGCGACGCCCTGGGGCTTCGTCGTGCTCGCCATGGCGGTGTGCGGCGTCGGGTTCGGCTGCTTCGTCGCGCCCAACAACAGCCGCCTGCTCGGGGCGGCACCCCCGAACCGCCGCGGCATCGCCTCGGGCGTGCTCGCGGGCGCGCGCAACGTCGGCATGGTGCTCGGCGTCGGGCTCGCCGGCGCGGTCTACACGACGGTCCTCGCGCGCCGCGGCGAGGGAGCGGTGGTCGACGGCGTGGCCATCTCCCTGCAGGTCGTGGCCGGGCTGACGCTGCTCGCCGCGGTCACGTCGTGGCTCGAGGGGAAGGGGACCGGGCCCGCGGCGCCTCGGACCGGACCGCAGGGCTGAACGACGCCGGACGGACGTGCGCGCAGAAGATGCAGCGCGGGGATTCCCGGCGGGTTCGGGCCGCCCACCCGCGTCCGAGGGATGGGCGGGCGATCGAGTCTCCAGGTACGATCGCGTTCGATGAAGAACGTCGCGTTCGCGGTGCGCGGGGACGTCCTGCTCGCGGTGTTCGGCGAAGGCACCCCCGAGGACGCCGAGTGGGAGGCCTACCTCGCCGCCTACCAGACGATCCCGGCCGGCCAGGCCAAGGTGATCTCGTTCACCCGCGGGGGCGGGCCCAACAGCTCGCAGCGCATGCGCCTCCAGGAGATCCTCCAGGGCCGCGCGCAGCGGTGCGCCGTGATCACCCGCAGCCGCATCGCGCGGGCGATCGTCTCCGCGCTCGCGTGGTTCAACCCCGACGTCCGCGCGTTCGCGCCGGAGCGGCTCGACGACGCGCTCGGGTTCCTCGACACGCCGGTCGCCGCGCGCGCGGAGCTCCTGCGGCGCGCCGACGAGCTCGAGGCCGAGCTCGGCGAGGGCGCCGTCCGGTCCTGGGCTTCCTGACCTCCGGGTGGCCGGCGTGCAGACGCGCCGCCCTTCCACCCCTCCCTCGCCCGCCCCTCGCCGCGACGCGGCGCGAGGCGCACCCTTCGGCCGAGGAGGGCCGCATGTCCGAGCCGAAGTCCCGCGCCCGCAAGATCGAGACCGTCCTGCCGGGCGTCTTCCACTGGAGCGTGAACGACGACCGGATCGGCTTCCGCGGGGACGCCTGGGCCGTGAAGGGCGAGGGCGCCGTCGTGTGGATCGATCCGCACCCGCTCCAGGCGCCCGCGCTCGAGAAGCTCGACGCGCCCACGGACATCGTCCTCACGATCCAGTCGCACCAGCGCGCGGCCTGGCGCTACCGGCGGCGGTTCGGCGCCAAGGTGCACGCGCCGAAGGGCGCCCAGGGGCTCGAGGAGGAGCCGGACCACTGGTACGGAGAGGGCGATCGCCTTCCCGCCGGCCTACGTGCCGTCCACGCCCCGGGCCCCTGCGACGCGAGCTGCGCGCTCCTCCTCGAGCGCCCCGACGGGCTCGTCGCGTTCACCGGCGACCTCGTGGTCGAGGACGACGAGGGCCGGCTCACGTTCGTCGCCGACGCGTACCAGGACGAGCCGCGCCGCACCCGCGACAGCGTCCGCAAGCTCGCGGGCGAGCGGATCGAGGTCGTGTGTCCGGGGCACGGCCCGCCGATCCTGTCGAACGGCGCGCAGGCGCTGGCGGCAGTGCTGGACCGCGAGGCGGGAAGCTGAGGGGGGCCCCAGCAAGCTGGGGGGAGGGCGGAGCCCTCCGCCGCGGGGCAGCCGCGCGCAGCCGCGGAGCGGCGAGCACGGCCCCGGGCCCCGCGCAGCAGGGGTGGGGCCCCGACGGCTCTGCCGGCGGGGCGGGGCGGCACGCCCCGCGAAACCACCGTGTGTCCGGGGCACGGCCCGCCGATCCTGTCGAACGGCGCGCAGGCGCTGGCGGCAGTGCTGGAGCGGGAGGCTGATGCGTCCGCGCGCTAGCCGCCGCCCTTGAGCCACCCCGCCCCGAGCGCCGCGGCGAGCGCGCCGGGGCCGCCGTCCTCCGCGCACAGCTCCCAGACCACCACGCCGCCGAGCCCCTTGAACGACGCGCGGCCGACGCGCCGGAACAGCTCGACGACCCGCTCGCTCTCGAAGCAGGCGACGAGCTCCTGCGGCTCGTCCCCGAACCACCAGCGCGCGCGGAGGTCCTCCGGGATCCGCTCCGGGTCGAGCGTGACGCGCCGCACCTCGCGGGTCCGGTGCACCTCCGCGAGGAACACCTCGAGCGCCTCCTCCGACAGCGCGGCGCCGCTGTTGTAGATGTCTCCGGTGGCGTCGCCGCCGTCCTGCGCCGCCGCCTGCAGCGCCTCGCGCGCCGGGGTGGAGAGGGCGCGCATCGCGCCGGCCGCGTCCCCCGCGCGCCACGCGTGGACCGCGGCCGCGGCGGCCTCGGGCGCGATCGGGATCCCGAAGGGCTGCCCGATGAACACCGACCAGGCGTGGGCGAGCTCGGGGTCGCCGCGGGCGGCCCGCGCGCGGGCGAGCCCGGCGTCGGCCCGGCCGCGCGCGGCGGGGGCGCGGGCGGTGCCGCGGGCCGACTCGTTGATCTTCTCGGCGATCGCCACGCGGTTCCGGCCGAACACCTCGTCGTCGATGACGACCACGAGCGGCTCCGGCCCGTAGCTGATGAAGGTGCCCGCCTCGAGCGCCTCGCCCCGCGCCCGCGCGAGCGCCCGGTCGCGCTCGCCGACGAGCCGCGCCTCCTCGGCCTGGGCGCGCCGGAGGCGGGCCACCGCGTCGGCGTGGCGGGGCGTCCCCGGCGGCGCGGCCGCCACGTGGCCCTCGGCCGCGGCGCGCGTCGCCCGCGCGGTGCCGAGCGAGGCCGCGAGCGACTGCTCGATGGCCGTGAGCTGCCGGGCGATGGCGTCGCTCGACACCTGGCGGGCGAGCCGCAGGCCGTACGCCGCGAGCTGGGCGCGAATCACCTTGGCGAGGAGGACCATGTTCTCGATCCGCCCGGAGAAGCTCACGGCGTCGCCGAGGAGGTTGTTGAGGGTCACGCCCCCGCGATCGGCGAGGTGGCTCATGCCGCCGAAGTGCTCGCGCGCGGCGTCGAGGATCGGCCCGTAGAACTCGCGGCGCAGGAACTCGGCCATCGAGGCCTGGCCGAGGAGCGCGGTGCGTCGCGTGAAGTCCTTCACGTCGGTGAAGAGGTGGCCGGTGCGCCGCTCCTCGCGCACGCGCAGGATCGCGCCGCCGCGGGCGGAGAGCCGGTAGAGGCGCCCCGCCTGCCACTCGGCGTCGGCCCCGCCCTCGGCCTCGTTCCCGGTCCGGAACGAGAACGCGCGCCGGGCCGCGGTCGCGAGCCGCTCCAGGACCACGTCGCCGAGCAGCGCCGCGGCCGCCTGCGCGTACTCGGCGTGGGCCTCCCCGCGCGTGAGGCCGAGCGGCGCGCACGGCTCCTTCGGCCGCCACGCCTTCACGAGCTGCGCGGCCCGGTCCAGCGGCGGGTGGGCCCCCCGCGGTGAGGCGGCGGCGAGCCGCTTCACGAGCGCCTTGCGCCCCGCGTCGTCCGCGACCGCGGCGGCGAGGGCGCCGGGTGCGGACAGCGTGGTGCGGAGCGCGTCGACGGCGGTCCGGAGGCCGGCCGCCTCTGCCAGGGCGAGCCCCTCGGCGAGGAGCTCGCGCACCGCCGCGACCGCCACGGCCTGCTCGGCGCGGCGCCCCACGTCCGCCTCGGCCGCGAGCGAGGCGGCGAGCTCGGCGGCGACCTCGCCCGCGCCGGCGCCGGCGTGGAGGCGGACGAGCAGGTCGTCCGCCCGCGGGACGCCTGCGGTGAGCTCGAGGCCGTAGAGCGTGACCCCGCCCTGGACGACGCCGAGGCGTCCGCCCGCGAAGGCGGCGGGCGAGAGCGCTCCCTCCATCCGCAGGAGCAGGTCCTCGTCGCCGGTGGACCCGCGCTCGCGCCAGACGCGGGCGAAGCCGGTCCGCGCCGCGAGCCAGAGCCCGACGAGCGCGCCGGCGCGGAAGTAGCGGTCGAGGGGAGGGCCCGGCAGGACGGGGCGGAGGTCCGCCTCGCGCGCGGCGCTCGCCCCCGCGAGCGCGAGCGTCACGAGCAGCGGCGTCGGCTCCTTCCCGCGCGTCTCCTCCATCTCGGCGAGGCCCTGCCGGAGGAGCTCGATCCAGAGCGCCACGAGCGACCGCCCGCGGCCCCCCTTGCCCATCCAGGCGGAGACGACGCCGCCGGTGAGCGCGGGGTG
Source organism: Anaeromyxobacter sp. (assembly GCA_035627135.1). Classification (GTDB taxonomy): domain Bacteria; phylum Myxococcota; class Myxococcia; order Myxococcales; family Anaeromyxobacteraceae; genus Anaeromyxobacter. The sequence continues at coordinate 75,452 of DASPMI010000159.1, forward strand.
GAGCGCCGGCCCGAGCTGCGTCGCGGTGCGGAGGTCCGGCCCGCCGGAGCTCGCCGAGAGCGTGGGCGGGACGTGCGGGAGCGTGGCGTAGTCGTCGCGCAGGATGAGCCGGTCGAGATCGTCCCCGGCGACGAACCCGCGGTGGTGCGAGACGAGGAGGAGGCACAGCTCGACCGCGGCGTTCCGCAGGATGGCCGCGGCGTCCGCCGCCACCTCGATCGGGACCGAGACGTCGGCGAGGGAGGTGCCGAGCGAGTACCGCAGCCGCGACGGATCGATCTGCAGGAAACCCGCGAGGTCCGCCCGCGCTGCGGCGTAGACCTCGATGCGGCGGGCTGCGACGGGCGAAGGCACCCCTACAGCTTACCCGTGAACGCGAGCGCGGGGTCCCCCGCCGGGGCCATGCTTGCGCCGCGCGGGGCAAGCGGGTAAACAAACGGACTCCTAGCCATGCGCAGGACGTTCCTCAAATCCAAGATCCACCGCGCCACGGTGACGCACGCGGATCTCGAGTACGAAGGCTCGGTCTCCATCGACGAGGACCTGCTCGAGGCGGCGGGGATCTGGGAGCACGAGGCCGTCCACGTCTGGAACATCACCCGCGGGACCCGGCTTCAGACGTACGCCATCCGCGGAGAGCGGGGGTCCGGCGTCATCTGCATCAACGGCGCTGCGGCCCATCTCAACAAGCCCGGCGACCTGGTGATCCTCGCCTCGTTCGCCGAGCTCGAGGAGTCCGAGGCGAAGACGTTCAAGCCCACGGTCGTCCTCGTGGACAGCCAGAACCGAATCGTGGCCAGGAACGCCCTCGAGGTGGCCGGCCCTGCAAGGCGGGTCACCGCATGACGGTGTTTCTTTGGCGCTGCTGAGCTGAAGTTCCTCCCCGATCTCGAGACGTTCGTCTCGCTGTGCCGGCCGGGGCGCGCGGTCCCCGTGCGCGCCGAGGTGGACGCCGACACGGAGACGCCGGTCTCCGCGTTCCTGAAGCTCTCGCGCGGCGAGGAGCAGGCCTTCCTGCTCGAGTCCGTCGAGGGCGGGGAGCGGAGCGCGCGGTTCTCCTTCCTCGGCGCCGGCCCGCGCAGCGTGCTCCGGTGGAAGCTCGGCGATCCCGGCGACCCCGTCGCCGCGATCGAGGCCGCGCTCTCCTCGCACCGGGCGGTGCGCGTCCCGGGCACGCCGCGGTTCTCGGGCGGGCTCGTGGGGCACGTCTCCTACGACCTCGTCCGGCGGTTCGAGCCGCACGTGCCGATCGCGAAGCCCGACGAGCTCGGGTTCCCGGACGTCCTCCTCATGGACTTCGACGAGGTGGTGGCGTTCGACAACCTCCGCCACTCGCTCCACGTCCTCCAGGAGGTCCGCTGCGATCCGGGCGACGACCCCCGCGCGCTGTACCGGGCGGCGTGCGCGCGGATCGTGCGGCGCCTGCGGACGCTCTCCCGGCCGCTCGAGGACCCGCGGCCCCGCCGCGCCGCCCGCCCGGCGGTGCTCGCCCCGCGCGTGTCGCGCAAGGCCTTCGAGGCCGCCGTCCGGCGGGCGAAGGAGTACGTCACGGCCGGCGACTGCCAGCAGATCGTGCTCTCGCAGCGGTTCGACGCGGAGTGCACGCTACCGCCGTTCGAGATCTACCGGGCGCTCCGGCGCGTCAACCCCTCGCCGTACCTCTTCTTCGTGAAGGACGGGCCGCGGGCGCTCGTCGGCTCGTCGCCCGAGACGCTCGTGAAGCTCGAGGACGGCGAGGTCACGCTCCGGCCCATCGCCGGCACGCGCAAGCGCGGCGCCGATCCCGCCGAGGACGCGCGGCTCGAGGCCGAGCTCCGCGCCGACCCGAAGGAGAACGCCGAGCACATGATGCTCGTCGACCTCGGCCGAAACGACGTCGGCCGGGTCTCGGCGGTCGGCTCGGTGCGCGTGACCGCGCTCCGCTCGGTGGAGCGGTACTCGCACGTGATGCACCTCGTCTCCGAGGTGCGCGGGCGGCTCGCCCCCGGGCTCTCCGCGCTCGACGTGCTCCGGGCCGGGTTCCCGGCCGGCACCGTGTCGGGCTCGCCCAAGGTGCGGGCCATGCAGATCATCGACGAGCTCGAGCCCGCGCGGCGCGGCCCGTACGCCGGGGCGGTCGGCTACTTCGACCGCGGCGGCGACATGGAGATGGCCATCGCCATCCGCACCCTGATGGCGAGCGGACGGCGCGTGTCGGTCCAGTCGGGCGCCGGCATCGTCTACGACTCGGTCCCCGCCGCGGAGTACCAGGAGACGGTCAACAAGGCGCGCGCGGTGTTCACCGCCGTCGCGCAGGCGCAGGGGCGGGCGCTGCACGCCGCGGCGGCCGCGCCGTCCGCCTCGGCCGGCGGACGGAAGCGGCGCGCGGGCGGCCGGAAGCGCGCCGCCGCGCGGCGGCCGGCGCCCCCGGCCGGGCGCACGCGGGGAGGCCGGCGATGAGCGCGAAGGTGGCCAGGGGCGCGAAGCAGGCCGGCGCGCCGGCGGGCGGACCCAGGGGCGTCGTCTACGGCGAGAAGAACCCGGGACCGCGCGTCCTCCTCGTCGACAACTACGACTCGTTCACCTTCAACGTCGTCCAGCTCCTCGGCGAGCTCGGCGCGCGCGTCGAGGTCCACCGGAACGACGAGATCACCGTCGAGGAGATCCGGCGCCGCGCGCCGGAAGGGCTCGTCCTCTCGCCCGGGCCGTGCACGCCCAACGAGGCCGGGGTGACCCTCGAGGCCATCACCGCGCTCGCGGGGGCGATGCCGATGCTCGGCGTCTGCCTCGGGCACCAGGCCATCGGCCAGGCCTTCGGCGGCAAGGTGGTCCGGAACTCCCGGATCGTCCACGGGAAGTCGAGCCCGGTCCACCACAAGGGCGACGGGATCTACGCGGGCGTCGCGGCGCCGTTCGAGGCGGGCCGCTACCACTCGCTCGTGGTCGAGCGCGCGACCCTGCCCTCCTGCCTCGCCGTCACCTCGTGGACCGCCGAGGGCGAGATCATGGGCCTCCGGCACACGCAGCTCGACGTCGAGGGCGTGCAGTTCCACCCCGAGTCGATCCTGACGCCACAGGGCAAGCGGCTCCTCGGCAACTGGCTCGCGCGGCTCCGGCCGGCCGCCGCCGCGGAGCGATCCCAGGAGGCAGCCCCGTGATCCAGCAAGCGGTCGTGAAGCTCATGGACCGGCAGGACCTCACCCGCGCCGAGGTGATCGAGGTGATGGGCGAGATCGCCGACGGCGGCGCCACGCCCGCCCAGGTCGGCGCGTTCCTCGCGGCCCTGCGGCTCAAGGGCGAGACGGTGGACGAGATCGCCGGCGCCGCGCAGGTGATGCGCGATCGGGCCGACCGGGTGCACGTGGGCAAGGACGTCTTCGTCGACACCTGCGGCACGGGCGGCGACGGCCGGCACACCTTCAACATCTCCACCGCCGCGGCGTTCGCGGTGGCCGGCGCGGGCGTCTGCGTCGCCAAGCACGGCAACCGCGCGGTCTCCTCGCGGTCGGGCTCGGCCGACGTGCTCGCCGCGCTCGGCGTGAACGTGGACGCGCCCAAGGAGGTCGTGGAGCGGGCCATCGCCGAGGTCGGCATCGGCTTCCTCTTCGCCCCGCGGCTCCACCCCGCGTTCAAGGCGGTCGCCGGCATCCGGCGCGAGCTGGGCGTGCGGACGATCTTCAACGTGCTCGGCCCGCTCGCGAACCCGGCCGGCGCCCGCCACCAGGTGATGGGCGTGTACGAGGCGCGCTGGGTCCCGATCATCGGCGGCGTCCTCGCGGCGCTCGGCGCCCGTCACGCCTTCGTCGTCCACGGCGAGGGGCTCGACGAGATCACCGTGACCGGCATGACCCACGTCTGCGAGGTGAAGGAGGGCGGGACCGAGCGGTACTCGATGCTGCCCGAGGACATGGGGCTGTCCCGCCATCCGATCGAGGAGCTCGTCGGCGGCGAGGCCGCGGACAACGCCCGGATCCTGCGCGACGTCCTCGACGGCCAGAAGGGCGCGCCGCGGGACGCGGTCCTCGCGAACGCCGCCGCGGCCCTGGTCGCGACCGGCGCGGCGAAGGACCTGCGCGGCGGCGTCCGGGTCGCCGCCGCGTCGATCGACAACGGCGCCGCGCGCGAGAAGCTGAAGCAGCTCGCCGCCATCACGACCGTTCACCAGGCATGAACGACTTCCTGGCCAGGATCCTGGCGCGCAAGCGCACCGAGGTGGACGAGCGGCGCGCCGCGCTCCCCGACCGCGAGCTCGCGGCGCGCGCCAAGGACGCGCCGCCGCCGCGGCCGTTCGAGGCGGGCCTCTCGCTGCGCGGCGGCCCGGTCCGGGTGATCGCCGAGGTGAAGCGGGCGAGCCCCTCGGTCGGCGCGATCGACACCGGGCTCGACGCGCCCGCCCAGGCCCGCCGCTACGCCGGCGCCGGCGCCGCGGCCATCTCGGTCCTCACCGACGGCCCGGGGTTCGGCGGCTCGCTCGACGACCTCCGCGCCGTCCGGGCGGCGGTCGAGGTCCCGCTGCTCCGCAAGGACTTCGTCCTCGACCGCTACCAGCTCCTCGAGGCGCGCGCCGCCGGCGCGGACGCGGCGCTGCTCATCGTGGCGGCGCTCCCGCCGGACCCGCTCCGGGGGCTGCTCGACGCGTGCGGCGAGCTCGGGCTCGCGGCGCTGGTCGAGGTGCACGACGCCGCGGAGGCGGAGCTCGCGCTCCGGGCCGGGGCGCGGATCGTCGGCGTGAACAACCGCGACCTCCGCTCGTTCGTCGTGGACCTCGCGACGTCGGAGCGGGTGCTGCCCATGCTCCCTCCGGACGTCCGCGGCGTGGCCGAGAGCGGCGTGAAGACGCCCGCCGACGCGGCGCGCCTGCGCCGCGCCGGGGCCGCGAACCTGCTCGTGGGCGAGGCGCTCGTGCGGGCGGAGGACCCGGGGCGGCTCCTGCGGGAGCTGTGCGGAGACCTCCCGTGAGCGTCCTGGTCAAGATCTGCGGGATCACGCGGGTCGAGGACGCGCTCGCCGCCGCCCGGCTCGGGGCCGACTGGATCGGCTTCAACTTCTGGCCCCGCTCGCGGCGCTACATCGCCCCGCGCGCAGCGGCGGAGATCGTCGCCGCGCTGCCGCCGTCGGTCGTGCCCGCGGGCGTGTTCGTGGATCCCACGGAGGCCGAGCTCGCCGAGGCCGTCCGCACGTCGGGCGTGCGGGTCGTCCAGCTCCACGGCGACGAGCCGCCCGAGCTGTGCGCGGCGGCGCCCGTCCCCGTGGTGAAGGGCATCCGGGTGCGCGACTCACACTCGCTCGCCCAGCTCGCGACCTACGAGGTCGCGGGCTTCCTGCTCGACTCCGCCACCCCGGGCTACGGCGGGAGCGGCACGCCCTTCGACTGGGCGCTCGCGGCCGAGGCGGCCGCGTCGGTGCCGATCTGGCTCGCGGGCGGGCTCACGCCCGAGAACGTCGGCGAGGCGGTGCAGCGGGTCCGCCCGCGCGGCGTGGACGTCGCGAGCGGCGTCGAGTCGGCGCCGGGGGTGAAGGACCTCGCGAAGATGGAGGCGTTCGTCAGGAACGCGAAGGCGGCGGGGTAGAGCGGGGTCCGATGAGCGCTCGGGCTGGGGCTCGGGCCCGGGCTCGGGCTCGGGAAACAGCGAAGGGAACGCGGAGAAAGGAACGGATCGTGACGAGCGTGGCGCTCCCCGACGACCGGGGAAGGTTCGGAGAGTACGGCGGGCGGTTCGTGCCGGAGACGCTGGTCCCGGCCCTCGACGAGCTCGCGGAGGCCTGGCGCGCGGCGCGCGCGGATCCGTCCTTCCAGGCCGAGCTCGACGAGCTGCTCGCCCGCTACGCCGGCCGCGAGACGCCGATGACGGAGGCGCGCCGGATGAGCGCCGACGTGGGCGGGTGCCGCGTGCTCCTGAAGCGCGAGGACCTCTGCCACACCGGCTCCCACAAGCTCAACAACACGCTCGGCCAGGTCCTGCTCGCGAAGCGGATGGGCAAGAAGCGGATCATCGCCGAGACCGGGGCCGGGCAGCACGGCGTCGCGACGGCGACGGTCGCCGCCCTCTTCGGCCTGCCGTGCGAGGTCTACCAGGGCGCGCTCGACGTGCAGCGCCAGGCGCTCAACGTCTTCCGGATGCAGCTCCTGGGCGCGCGCGTCATCCCGGTCGAGTCCGGCTCGCGCACGCTCAAGGACGCGATGAACGAGGCGCTGCGCGACTGGGTCACCAACGTCCGCGACACCTACTACATCATCGGCTCGGTCGCGGGGCCGCACCCGTACCCGGCGCTGGTGCGCGAGTTCCAGTCGGTGATCGGCCGCGAGGCGCGCCGGCAGGTGCAGGAGCACGCCGGCCGGCTGCCGGACGCGGTGGTCGCCTGCGTCGGCGGCGGCTCCAACGCGATGGGGATCTTCAGCGCGTTCGTCGGGGACGAGGGGGTGAAGCTCGTCGCCGCCGAGGCCGCGGGGCACGGGCTCTCCTCCGGGCGCCACGGCGCCTCGCTCATGAAGGGCACGCCGGGCGTGCTCCACGGCTCGCGCAGCTACGTGCTCCAGGACGGGCACGGGCAGATCGCCGAGGCCCACTCGATCAGCGCCGGGCTCGACTACCCGGGCGTCGGCCCCGAGCTCTCCTGGCTCAAGGACCGCGGCCGGCTCACGCTCATGCCGCAGACCGACGCGGAGGCGCTCGACTCGTTCCAGTACCTCGCGCGGCAGGAGGGGATCATCCCCGCGCTCGAGAGCGCCCACGCCGTCTCCGCCGCCCGCAAGCTCGCGCGCGCGCTCGGGCCGAAGGGCCTCGTCGTCGTGAACGTCTCCGGCCGCGGGGACAAGGACGTCGAGCAGGTGCGGGCCATGCTCTCTCGCCCCGAGAAGCGCCAACCCCGTGCTCGAGCCCGAGCCCGCGCCCGCGGGACGAAGGGGAGCCGCTCGTGAACACCATCGCCCGCGCCACCAGCTCCGAGAAGCCCGTCGACCGCCTCCAGACCGCGTTCGACCGCTGCCGCGCCGCCGGCGAGTCGGCGCTCGTCACCTACGTGATGGGCGGCGACCCCGATCCCGCCACCTCGCTCGCGATGGCGCTCGCCTGCGTCGCCGGGGGCGCCGACGTCCTCGAGCTGGGCGTCCCGTTCTCCGATCCGATCGCGGACGGCCCGACGATCCAGGCCGCGGCGCAGCGCGCGCTCGCCCGGGGGACGACGCTCGACGACGTGCTCGACATCGCCGCGAAGGTCCGGGCCCGCTCGCAGATCCCGATCGCGCTCATGGGGTACCTGAACCCGATGATCGCCCGCGGCGTCGATCGGCTCGTCGCGGGCTGCAAGGCGGCGGGCGTCGACGCGCTCATCGTGCCCGACCTCCTGCCGGAGGAGGCGGGCGAGCTCGCCGCCGCGGCGGCCGCCGGAGGGGTGAAGCTCGTGTACCTCCTCGCGCCCACCTCGAACCCCGCCCGCGTCCAGGCCGCCGCGCGCGCCGCGACGGGCTTCCTCTACTTCGTGTCCGTCACCGGCGTCACGGGGGCCCGCGCCACGGTCCCGGCGGAGATCGGGCCGATGGTGGCGGCGATCCGGAAGGCGACCCCGCTGCCGGTGGTGATCGGGTTCGGCGTCTCGTCGCCCGAGCAGGCGAAGGCGCTCGGGCCGCTCGCCGACGGCGTCGTGGTCGGGAGCGCCATCGTGAACCGGATCGCCGAGGGCGGGACGCGCGCGGTCCGGGCCGAGCGCGTGACGCGGTTCGTCCGGTCGCTCAAGCGCGCGCTGCGGTGAGCGCCGAGGGCGGTGGGGTGGGGCCCCGACGGCTTCGCCGGCGGGGCGGGGGCGCAGCCCCCGTCTGATGTTCAGGCCAGCCCGCCGGCGGGATGCGTCATGTAGACGTTCCCGTCCTCGCGCCGGACGCGAGGGTGCGAGAGCCAGTTGCAGCGCGCGCAGTACGACGCCGCCGTACCGGCCGTGAACCGGACCGCGAGGTCGCCGCCGCACAGGATGCAGCCGCCGGGGATCGCCACGTCATGGCGCTCCTCCTCGGCCGCGTTCTCGTGATGGAGCTTCACACCCATCAGGTAAGACAGGTTGCACTCGCGTCAAGGGCCCACCAGCCCCGAGCGGGGCAACCGGACGGGACGGGCCTCGTTCGGTATCCGACCCGCGGTGGAACCGGGGAGGTGTGGCCAGGTGGACCCGCGCGACCTCGCGCCAGTCCCGCTCAGGCGATCGGCCGGTCGATCGCCCCCGCGATCACGCGCACCTGCCGCATCAGCTCCTCGAACTCCGCGGGCGTGAGCGACTGGTGGCCGTCGGAGAGCGCCTTCTCCGGGCACGGGTGCACCTCGACGATGATGCCATCCGCGCCCGCCGCCACCCCGGCGCGGGCGATCGCGGGGACGTGGGCCCGCAGCCCGATCCCGTGCGACGGATCGACGATCACCGGGAGGTGCGTGAGGGCCTTCAGCACGGGGATGGCGTTGATGTCGAAGGTGTTGCGCGTCATCGTCTCGAACGTCCGGATGCCGCGCTCGCAGAACGCCACCCGGTGATTGCCCTTCGAGACGATGTACTCGGCGGCCATGAGCCACTCCTTGATGGTCGCGGAGAGGCCGCGCTTGAGCAGGATCGGCTTCTCGATCGCGCCGAGCCGCTCGAGGAGCGAGTAGTTCTGCATGTTGCGCGCGCCGACCTGGAGCACGTCGGCGTACTCGGAGACCATCGCCAGGGTCTCGGTGTCCTTCACCTCGGTGACGACCTTGAGGCCGGTCTTCTCGCGCGCGAGGGCGAGGAGCTTCAGCCCCTCCTCGCGGAGCCCCTGGAACTCGTACGGGCTCGTGCGCGGCTTGAAGGCGCCGCCGCGGAGGAACCGCGCGCCGGCGCGCTTCACCGCCTCGGCCGCCTCGAGGATCTGGTCCTTCGACTCGACCGAGCAGGGGCCGGCCATGATGGTGAGGGCCTTGCCGCCGAGCGGCACCCCGCCCACGTCGAGGATCGTGTCCTCCTCCTTCACCTCGCGTGACACGAGCTTGAAGGGTTGCGAGACCCGGAGGGCCTCGGCCACGCCGGGCATCGTGCCGAACAGATCCTCCGGGACGAGGCCGCTCGTGTGGCCGATGACGGCGACGACGCGCCGCTCCGTGCCGACGATGGGGTGCGGCGTGAGCCCGAGCGCCCGGATCTTCTCGACGACCGCGTCGAACTCCGCGGGCGTGGCGTGGGGCTTCATCGCGATGAACATGGGGGCGCCTCCTCTCGTGCCGGGGCCGGCGACTCTAGCACGCGGTTGCGCTAAGTTGCTCCGCCGTGCCGATGCGGAGAGAGGGGAGACTTTCGCCTGGACGCCGGCCCGCCGCGGCGCTCGCGGCGGTCCTCGCAGCGGCGCTGGCGGGCTGCCCGTCCAACCGCGAGTACACCGACCCGGACGCGCTGGTGGTGGCGACGTACGCCAACTTCACCGAGCAGACGGTGGCGCTCGTGTCCCGGTGGCGGGCCCGGAATCCAGGGACGAAGGTCGCGTTCGTGTCGCTCCAGCCCGGCGACTTCCAGCAGGCGATGTACCCGCGGCTCCTCACCGGGGCGCACGTGCCGGACGTGCTCGTCGTGGACGCGGGGTACCTCGCCCGCTTCGGCGCGGGCGACCTCCTCGAGGAGCTCTCTGGGTCCGAGACCGCGGCCGCCGTCCGCGACCTGCCCGCCGGCGCCGTCGCGCAGGGGACGGTGAACGGGAGGCTCGTGGGCGTCGCGGCCGAGCTCGCGCCCGTGACGCTCTTCTACCGGAAGGACGTGCTCGAGCGCGCCGGCGTGGGCGAGGCCGAGCTCACGGCGTCGTGGGAGTCGTTCGTCGCGGCGTGCGGCAAGGTGCGATCCACGACGGGGGCGTTCTGCCTCTCGTCCGAGGCGGAGCTCCTCGAGTGGGCGCTGCGCGCCGGGCTCCCGAGCGGCGCGTCGCCGTACGTCTCGGCGGAAGGGGCGCCGTACCCCGACGGCGCCCGCGTGACCCGCGCCCTCGCGCTCGCGCGCGCCGCGGCCGCCGCGGGGATCGCCTCGCGCGCGCCCGCCGGCTCGGACGGCTGGCGCGAGCTGTTGCGCCAGGGCCGGATCGCGGTGCAGGGCGGAGGGCCGACGATGGCCCGCCGGCTCCAGCGCGCGGACCCCGGCGGGCGGGGGGCCTGGCGGTCCGCGCCGCTGCCGGAGGGCGCGGCCGTGTCGGCGCCGTCGGCGTTCTGCGCGCTCTCCGCCCGCGGAGCCCGCAAGAAGCTCGCGTGGGACCTGCTGCGCGGGAGCTGCCTCGATCCGGCGGCCCAGGTGACGGCGTGGGAGGAGGCGGGCGCGCTCCCGGCCCTCCGCTCGGCCGCCGCGGATCCGCGCGTCGAGGTGCCCGTGCCCGCCCTCGGCGGTCAGGCCGCCGGGCCGGCGTGGCGCGCCGCGGCCGTCCTCCTCCCGGCGGTCGCCTACCACCGGCTCGAGGCGGCGGCCGCCGACGCGCTCCTGCGGGAGCTCGATCGCGTCGTCTACAGGGGCAAGTCGCTCGAGCAGGCGCTCGCGGACGCGCGGGCGGAGCTCGCGCGGCGGATGGAGCGCGGGCGGAGGTGACGGGTGCGGCCCCCGCGCATCCTCACACCCCGCGCCCGAGCGCGGTCGCGATCACCCGCACCTGGCGCATGAGCTCCTCGAACTGCGGCGGGGTGAGCGACTGCGCGCCGTCGGACAGGGCGCGCTCCGGGTGCGGGTGGACCTCGACGATGACGCCGTCCGCGCCGGCGGCGACGCCCGCGCGCGCCATCGCCGCGACGTGCGCCCGCAGCCCGATGCCGTGCGACGGGTCGACCATCACCGGCAGGTGGGTGAGCGCCTTCAGGACGGGCACGGCGTTCAGGTCGAGCGTGTTGCGGGTCATCGTCTCGAACGTCCGGATGCCGCGCTCGCAGAGGACGACCTTGTAGTTGCCGCGCGACACGAGGTACTCGGCGGCCATGAGCCACTCCTTGATCGTCGCGGAGGGGCCGCGCTTCAGGAGCACCGGCCGCTGGAGCGCGCCGAGCTTCTTGAGGAGCGAGAAGTTCTGCATGTTGCGGGCGCCGAGCTGG
>DASPMI010000160.1:0-30396 GCA_035627135.1 Anaeromyxobacter sp.
GGCGGCGTCATCGAGCGCGCGCGGCCGCCGCTCGGGTGCGTGGACGCCGAGGGCCTGCGCGCGGGGCCGCCCGCGCCCGCGCGCCTGCCCGCGCCCGGAGATCTCGCGCTCGTGCAGTTCTCGTCGGGCTCGACCGTGGACCCGAAGGCGGTCGCGCTGACGCACGGCGCGCTCGGGGCGATGGTCGGCGCGCTCGTCGTCTCGACCCGGCCCGACCGCAGCCGCGACGCGCTCGTCTTCTGGCTGCCGCTCTACCACGACATGGGGCTCATCGGCGGCCTGCTCGGGCCCGCGACGTACCCCGGCCCGCTCGTGCTCCTCGCGCCCGAGCACTTCCTGGCGCGGCCCGCGCTCTGGCCGCGCGCCGTCGCCCGCCACCGCGGCAGCATCTCCGCCGCCCCGAGCTTCGCCTACGCGTACGTCGCGGACCGGGTGCGCCCCGCCGACCTCGCCGGCCTCTCGCTCGCGAGCTGGCGCCTCGCCCTCGACGGCGCCGAGCCCGTCTCCGGCGAGGCGATGCGCCGGTTCGCGGCGCTGCTCGCGCCGCACGGGTTCGACCCCGGCGCGCTCGTCCCGGTGTACGGCCTCTCCGAGGCCGCGCTCGCGGTCACGTTCGCGCGGCCGGGCGGCGGGCTCGAGGGGCGGCGCGTCGACCCCGTGCGGCTCGCGCGCGACGGCGAGGTCGCGCCCGGCGACCGCGAGGTGATGTCGGTCGGGACGCCGGTCGCGGGCGTCGAGGTCGCGGTGCGCCCGCACGGCGCCGGCGCGGCGGGCGCCGCGCCGCTGGGCGAGGGGCGGCTCGGGCGCATCTTCGTGCGCGGGCCGGCGCTGATGCAGGGCTACCTCGGGGATCCGGCCGCGACCGCGCGGGCGCTCCCGGACGGCTGGCTCGACACCGGCGATCTCGGGTTCGTCCTCGGCGGTGAGCTGTACGTGCACGGCCGGGCGAAGGACGTCGTCATCGTCCGCGGCGCGAACCACGCGCCGGAGGAGTTCGAGGCGCCGCTCGCCGGCGTGCCCGGGCTCCGCCCCGGCTGCGCGGTCGCGGTGGGCGCGGAGGTGGACGGGCACGGCGAGGCGCTCGTCCTTCTCGCCGAGCGGGCGCGCGGCGAGCGTGAGGCCGACGGGCACGGCGCGCCCGCGGATGGCGGGCTCGCCGCAGCGGTCCGCCGCGCGGTGCTCGAGGCGACCGGGGTCGAGCCGCACGAGGTCCACCTCCTCGCGCCCGGCACGCTGCCGCGGACGTCGTCCGGGAAGCTCCGGCGCGGCGAGGCGCTCCGGCGGCTCCAGGCCGGGACGCTCCGGCCGCCGGAGAAGGTCGGTCCCTTCCGGCTCGCGGCGATGGCGGCGCGCTCGCAGCTCGCGTTCGCGCGGGCGCGAAGGCGGCGGACGCCGCCGCCCGGGGGATCGTGATGGGCCTGCGCGACGCCGTCGTGGTGGGAGGTGGCCCGGCGGGCCTCGCCTTCGCCGCGGACGCCGCCGCGCGGGGGCTCGAGGTCGTCGTGCTGGAGAAGCGCGAGGGTCCGCTCGACAAGGCGTGCGGCGAGGGCGTGCTCCCCGCCGGCCGGCGCGCGCTCGAGCGGCTCGGCGCGCTCGCCCTCGTCGCCCCCGGCGCGGCCGCGCCGATCGAGGAGCTCCGCTGGTGCGACCGCGGGCACGAGCTCTGCGTGAGGCTCCCCGGCGGCGGCGGCGTCGGGATCCGGCGGACCGCGCTCTCGGCCGCGCTCCGCGCCCGCGCCGCGGCGGCCGGGGCCGAGCTCCGCGCCGGGGCCGAGGTGGTCGAGCACCGGCGCGAGCGCGACCGGATCGTGGCGGTGCTCGCGGACGGCGCCGAGGTCGCCGCCCGCGTCCTCGTCGCCGCCGACGGCCTCGCCTCCCCCGTGCGCCGCCGCGAGGGGCTCGACCTCCCCGCCCGCGGGCCCGCGCGGTTCGGCGTGCGCCGCCACTTCGCCATCGAGCCGTGGAGCCGCGCCGTCGAGGTCCACTTCGGACCCGGGGTGGAGGCCTACCTCACGCCCGTCGGCCCGGCGCGCGTCGGGCTCGCGTTCCTGTTCGCCCAGGAGAGGCGGTCGGGTGAGGGTCCGCTCGCCCTGAGCGGAGGCCGCCATCGGCGGCCGGAGTCGAAGGGCGAGCGGTTCGAAGAGCTCCTCTCCTTCTTCCCCGCGCTCCAGCGCCGCCTCGACGGCGCACGTCCCGACACCGCGGTCCTCGGCGCCGGCCCGCTCGCCCGGCGCGCGCGCGCGCGCGTCGCCGACCGCCTCGTCCTCCTCGGCGACGCGGCGGGCTACCTCGACGCGGTCACCGGCGAGGGCATCTCGCTCGCGCTCGGGAGCGCGCAGGACCTCGCCGCCATCCTGCCCGGCGCGCTCGCGCGCGGCGCGGACGCGGCAGCGCTCGCCGGCTATGAGCGCGCCTGGCGCCGCCGGTACCGCACGTACGCGGCGTGGACCCGGCTCATGCTCCTGCTCACGCGCCACCCCGCGCTCCGCCGCGGCGTGCTCGGCCTCGCCGGCGCGCAGCGGCCCGCCTTCGAGCGGATCGTCGCGGCCGCGGTGGGGTGAGCGGGACCGCTACGCGGGCCGTGAGCCGTCGCCGCCGTCCTCCTGGCCGCGGGCTCCCAGCACGCTCCGCACCACCCTGCGCACGCCCGCGCGCACGCCGTACTGGCGCGCGAGGAACGGCAGGTGCCGGCCGCGGTCGGCGAGGACCGCCTCGAACTGCTCCCGGCTCACGTCGAGCGCCTGCAGCAGCGTCCCCACGGCGGCGGGTTCACCGGAGGTGCGCGCCTCGGCGACCCGCTGGCGCGCCTGCTCCTTCGTCATCTTCCCGAGCGTCACGAGCTTGCTGAACCGGGTGAGCTCGGGCACGACGGCGGGGTATTTCCGCTGGCGGATGTGGTTCACCGCGGGGTCGACGGCGCAGTCGGAGTGCTCGGCGTCGGCGGTGGGCGCCTCCCAGCCGACCTCGCGCCGGATGGTCTCGAAGATCGCGTCGTAGTCCCAGTCCAGGTAGTCCGGGGCGTTCACCGTCGTGCCCCAGTAGAACCGCACGCGGAGCGGGAGCGGGAACTTGTTGGCGATGCGGCGCCCCCACGGGACCGAGAGCGGGATGGGCGACTGCTCGCGGAGCGGCGCGTCCTCGACCACCACGCGGTAGAAGTCCGGGCTCGAGGGGACGAAGAACTCGGGCGCGACGTGCTCCTCCGTGCGCTGCGACGTCCCCGTGAGGACGAGCGGCACCCGGTGCGAGGCGGCGGCCGTGTCGATGGCGTACCCGATGCCGCTCATGCAGGCCGGGCAGAAGAAGCCCGTCTTCAGGAAGAAGTGGCGGTACAGCGCCTGCTGGAGCGGCCACCCCAGCCGCACCATGACGTGGTCCGACCCGAGGGCGTCCAGCGCGCGCGTGATGTTCTTCCGCGCGTGCGGCGTCAGGAACCCGTTGTCGTACGTCACCGCGAGCGTCCGCAGGCCGTACACGCGGCGCGCGAGGTAGAGCACGTACGTGCTGTCCTTCCCTCCGGACAGCGGGACGAGGGCGTCGTAGGTCCTGCCCGCGCGCCGCGCGGCGCGCAGCAGCCCCTCGAACTCCGCTGCCCGGCGGGCGCGGATCCTCGGCCAGTCGCCGTGCCGTGCGTCGTGCCCCTTGCAGACGGAGCACGTCCCGTCCGCGCCGATGACGACGCCGGGCACCTCGTCGGTGAGGATGCACCGCGCACATTCCTGGGCCATCGCGGACCTCGCAGTGCTCCGGCGCCGGAGCGGCGCCTCGAGCGTGCCCACGTTCGCGCGGCCCCGGCAGGCGGTCAACTCCGCCGTGCGGACCTGCGCGTCGGTGTCCCCCGAAGGCGGCCCGCTCGCTTCAGCGTGTCGCTCGTGGACGCGGGGCCCCGCGCCGTCGACGCCCTCCCCCGAATGTGGTTCAGTGGGCGGCATGGGGGTCTCTCCATGTCCTGGTTCCCGCTCTGGTGGCTGGTCTCGTGGTTCACCGGGAGCCCGGTGACGGCGCTCGTCGTGCTGTTCGTCCTCTGGTGGGCGAGCGACCGGTTCACGTTTCGTGTGCTGCCCGACCCGCTCCGGTGGTTCGCGCGGTGGCGGCGGATGGGCCAGCTCCGGCGTGTACTCGCCGTCAACCCGCACGACCGCCGCGCGCGGTACGAGCTGGCCGAGCGGCTGCTCGACACCGGCCGGCCGCGGGAGGCGGCGGAGACGCTCCGGCCCAACGTCGAGGCGGGCGACGAGGACGCCCACACCGCGTTCGTGATGGGCGCGGCCCTCGGCCGGAGCGGCGCGTACGAGCCCGCCGAGCGCGCGCTCGCGCTCGTGCGCCAGGCCGATCCGCGGTTCCGGGCGGGCGAGCTCGACCTCGAGCTCGGGCGCCAGCGGCTCGCGCGCAAGGACTTCGCCGGCGCGCGCGAGGCGCTGGAGCGCCTGCTCGAGCAGCGGCCCGGGTCGGTCGAGGGGCGCTGGCTCCTGTCGCGCGCCCGTGCGGGGTTGGGCGACGCGGCCGGCGCTGCGACCGCCCGGGAGGAGGCGTGGCGCGACTACCGGACCCTGCCGCGGTTCCACCGCCGGCACGAGCGTCCGTTCGCCTGGCAGGCGAAGCCGTGGCGGCCCGCGCTCACGGCGCTCGCGATCGCGGCGGCGCTCCTGCTCTTCACGGGCTGGGTCTGCGGGCCGTAGCGCTTGACGCGGTGCGTCAATGTTGCGTGGTGCACCCCCGGAGAAACCCGCGGCGCGCCCGGGGCTCGCGGATACGATGCCGGACAGGAGGAGCTCATCCATGCGCTGCGCGGTGCTCGGTGCCGGATCGTGGGGGACTGCTCTCGGGGCGCTGCTCGCCGCGAAGGGGTTCCCGGTCACGACGTGGGACAAGGACGCGGCCGTCCTCGACGAGATCGCCCGCGCGCACCGCAACGATCGCTACCTCCCCGGCCTCGCGCTCCCCGCGAACCTGCACGCGACGCCCGATCTCGCCCGCGCGCTGGAGGGCGCGGAGCTGGTCGTGCTCGCGGTGCCGTCCTTCGCGATCCGCCAGGTGGCGATCGAGGCGAAGCGGCTCGTCCACGCCGGCACGCCGCTCGTGTGCGTGGCCAAGGGGATCGAGCTCGAGTCCCTCATGACCATGACCGAGGTGCTCGAGGACGTGCTCCCCGTCCCGCTCCACCCGTACGTCGCGGTCATGTCCGGCCCGTCGTTCGCGAAGGAGGTCGCGAAGGGGTTGCCGACGGCGGTGACGGTCGCGGCGCGGTGGGAGCGGATCGCGCGGCAGGTCCAGGACGCGTTCCACACGAAGACGTTCCGCCCGTACACCTCGGGCGACGTCGTCGGCTGCGAGATCGGCGGGTGCGTGAAGAACGTCGTCGCCATCGCCGCGGGCATCTCCGACGGGCTCGGGTTCGGGGCGAACGCCCTCGCCGCGCTCATCACCCGCGGCCTCGCCGAGATCTCCCGCCTCGCCGTCCGGAAGGGCGCGAACCCGCTCACGCTCTCCGGCCTCTCGGGGCTCGGCGATCTCGTGCTCACCTGCTCCTCGGATCTGTCCCGCAACCGGACCGTGGGCCGGAGCCTCGCCGAGGGGAAGCGGCTCGACGACATCGAGCGCGAGCTCGGCCAGGTCGCCGAGGGCATCCGCAACGCCCGGAGCGTGCACGCCCTCGCGCAGCGCCTCGAGGTCGAGATGCCGATCTGCGAGACCGTGTACCGGCTCCTGCACGAGAACGTGCCGCCGCGCGAGGCCGTGACCGCGCTGATGATGCGGGAGACCAAGCCGGAGCGGTGAGGGGGAAGCCTCGAGCCTGAAGCCTCTCACTCGCCTGTAGCCTGTAGCCTGTAGCCTTACATCCGGCGCACCGGCCGCGTTCGGGACAAACGCTGCCTCCGGGTTAGACTTCCCGCGATGCCCGACGTCCCAGCCCACCTGGTCCGCTCCGGTGTCCTCACCCCCGACGCCGCGGCCCGCGCGCTCGCGGCGGCGCACGACGGGGACATCGCCTCCGCCGCGCTCCGGCTCGGCCTCGCCGCCGAAGGCGCGCTGGTCCGGGCGCTCGCCGACCTGGGTGGCTGCCCGGGGGTCGACTTCTCGAAGTCGGTCATCCCCACCGCCAACCTCGACGTCGTCGCGCCCGCGTTCTGCCGGCAGCGCCGCGTCCTGCCGCTCTCGCTCGGCAAGGCCGAGCTCGTGCTCGCGATGGCGGACCCGGACGACCACGCGCTGGCCGACGAGATCCGGTTCGTCACCGGCCGCAAGGTCCTCCGGTACGTCGCCGTGCCGGCGGCGCTCGAGCGGACGCTCGACGGCGTCGTGCGCGAGCGGAAGCGGGGCGCGCCGACGTGGCGCGGCGCGCAGGCCCCCGCGCTCCCCGACCCGATCGCCGCGTGGGTCGGCGTCGTGCACGCCACCGCCAAGAAGAGCAGCGACACCGGGAGCATCGAGCTCCCCGAGATCACCGCGACCATGGAGGTGGTCGGGGTGAGCGAGGTGACGGAGACGCCCTTCTCCGCGCCCACCCCCGCCCGCCGGTCGCGCCCGCCCGAGCTCGATCCGCCCGCGCCGATCCCGGCGACGCCGCTGCCGGAGGACGGCTCGACCACGCAGCGGCTCGAGGGGTTCGGCAAGGGGTACCTCGTCCTCGTCGCCGACGCAGTGCCCGAGACGCGCGAGGAGGCCGCCGCGGCGGTGAAGAAGCAGGGCGCGACCGCGCTCCAGGCCGCGAACGGCAAGGCCGCGCTCGACCTCATCCGCGAGGCGCGCCCCGAGCTCGTGATCCTCGACGCGATGCTCCCGATGATGCCCGGCTTCGAGGTGTGCCGCGCGGTGAAGGGCGACCCCGTGCTCCGGCCGACCCGCGTCGTCCTCACCTCCGCGATCCACCGCGGCACCGTGGCCGCCGACGCGAAGATCGCCTTCGGCGCCGACGCGTTCCTCGAGAAGCCGTACCGGCCCGACGAGCTCCAGCGCACGCTGAAGCTCCTCCTCCTCGGCCCCGCCGGCGACCCCGCCGCGATCGCCGCCCGCGCCGTCGCCGCCACCGCCTGGCGCGAGGGCGCGAAGCTCCTCCAGGCCGGCCGCCTCGAGGAGGCGATCCACCTCCTCCGCGAGGCGACGTCGAAGGACGACCTCTCCGCCGAGGCGCACTACTACCTCGGCCACGCGCTCGCGCGGCAGGGCCTGCTCTTCGAGGCCGCCGCCGCGTTCTCCCGCGCCGCCGAGCTCCGCCCCGACGTGCCCGAGGCGCACGAGGTGCTCGCGCTCACGTACGAACAGCTCGGGTTCCAGCAGTCCGCGCGCGAGGCGTGGGCCCGCGCCGTCGAGACCTGCAAGGACGAGAAGCGGAAGCGCTCGATGCAGGAGCGGCTGATGCGGCTCCTCGGGATCTGAGAGCGCCGCGAGCGCATCAGGGCGTGGTCTCGAGGTCGTGCAGGATCACGTAACGAGGCGAGCCGAACACCCGGGTTCTTCTTCTCCATGTGAAGCTTCGCGTCCTCCGGATACACGGACGAGACCTCGAGCCCCATCACCGCGTGGTCTCGAACGGCCGCAGCCACACGTTCGTGAGCTTCGCCGCGCGGATGTCGGCCACGAGCTCGGGGCCGAAGATGTACGTGCGGGGCCAGACGTCCGGCCGGAAGAGCTGCGGAACGCGCTTCAGCTTCTCCTCCGAGAGCACGAGCTGCTCGACGAGGAGGACCTTGCCCTCGTGCCACTGGATCTTGCTCGCCGCCTTGTCGACGCAGGCGTACGTGCCGAGCGGGTTCGCGATCGTGTAGTCGCTGCTGTACGGCCGCTTCTTGTGATCGATGATCGTGACGGGCAGGTACTCGACCGTGCCCGGCGCACAGTGCTTCTCGAAGAGCGCGCGGAGCTCCTTCGACACGAGGAGCATGCCGGACGTGTTGCCGATGTAGGAGCACAGCCGGGTGCCCGGGTGCCTCTTCAGCATGTAGAGCTTGGCGTCCTTCGGGTACTCGTGCCCCACCGCATCCCCGGATCCCAGGTGGTACCCGAATCCCCTCGGGAACCCGTCGAAGAAGCAGAGGCTCTCGTCGCTCCCGTCACCGATTCCCTTCAGCTCGAAGTACGCCACCGCTCGCCCTCCTCGTTCAGTCGTCCGGTTTCGCCCGCCAGAGCTCCTTCCAGGCGTCGGGCGGGACCTTCACCGGCTTCGCCGTCCGCGCCGCGCGCGGGACGAGCGGAAGCTCCTTCGCCAACCGCAGCGTCAGCCCGTCTGCGAGGCGCGCCAGCGCGACCCCCTCGACCCACAGGCACTGCTCCCCGGCGAGCACCTCCGGGCCGAGCGAGTTGCGCTGCGCGCGCAGCGACCGCTCGCGCTCCTTCTGGACCACCGCGAGCGCCTGGCCGAAGGCGCGCGTGTTCCCGTCCTCCATCGCGCGGCAGAGCTCGAGCCGCGGGTCCTCGACGCCGCGGAGCGCCTCCTGCCAGCGCGCGAGGAGCGCCTCCCGCTCGGGCGCGGGCGCGCCGAGCGAGAAGCGGCGCATCACGTACTCCACGAACAGGAAGTCCTCCTCGTACTCCTGCCCGCGGGCGTGCGCCCGCGGCGAGCCCTCCGCGACGGCCCTCGCCGCGTCGGCGTCTCCGGCCGCGATCGCGTCGAAGTAGGGGAACGAGAGGCTGCCGAGCTTCTGCTCCTCGGGCGCGCGCCACGAACCACCCCGTGCAGCTGGACGGCCAGGAGTACAGCATGGACATCCTGGTGCGGCTGACGCAGGGCCGGCGGGCCGTTCACGAGAAGGCGCTGTTCGGAGCGTACAAGCCGAACGATGGGCACTACCTGTTCCAGCTCCAGGGCATCCGCCTCGGCACGCGCGCGTTCGCGCTCTCCACCGCCGCTCGCTCGGATCGGCCGAGCCTCACCACGCTCATGGGCTACGTCGCGAACGAGCTCCGGGAGCTGGCGAGGTTCGAGCCCGGCCTCGCGCCCACCGACCGCCTCGAGGCGGTGGACGGCGACTGGCGCCGGCTCCGCGTCGTCCGCGCGGACGGCGCCCAGCTCCTCCAGTTCGACGCCGCGCGGTTCGTCTACAGGTTCGAGGACGGCAAGCCCGCCTGGGTGGAGCCGCGGAGGGCGCCGCGCGCGCCGCCGAAGGTGCTGGACATCCACGTCGTGGACGAGAAGCTGTGACGCCGCCGGACGGGGTGCGCCGGCCGGAAACGGTCGGGGCGGCTGCGCGACGCGCGCTCTCGCGGTACAACCCTCCCCCATGTCCGCCCAGCCCGACCTTCCCGCTCTGGACGCCGCCCGCTCGCTCACCTCCACGCCCGAGACGTTCACGCAGGGTTGTCGCGACGACATGGCCCAGGCGCGGGCCCTCGCCGACCGCGCCCGGACGCTGGGGCCCCAGGCTCGATCGTCCGGGCTCGCCCTGCTCGAGGCCTTCGACGACGCGTTCGCGGCCCTGGGCGGGGCCTCGGCCCGGGCGAGCCTCGCCCGGAACGTCCACCCCGATCCGAAGCTGCGCGACGCGGCGGAGCTGGCCGAG
Source organism: Anaeromyxobacter sp. (assembly GCA_035627135.1). Lineage (GTDB taxonomy): Bacteria > Myxococcota > Myxococcia > Myxococcales > Anaeromyxobacteraceae > Anaeromyxobacter. Next base: position 9,498 of record DASPMI010000160.1, read on the forward strand.
CAGGAGGTCGACGCGCTCTCGACGGAGCTCTCGCTCGACCGGGGGCTCTACGAGGCGCTGCTCGGCGTGGACGCCGCGGGCCAGGACCCCGCGACGCGGTACCTGGTCGAGAAGAGCCTGCGCGACTTCCGCCGCGCGGGCGTCGATCGCGACGAGGCGACGCGCCGCCGCGTGAAGGAGCTCCGGGACGAGCTCGTCCGGATCGGCCAGGAGTTCGGCCGCAACATCAAGGACGACGTGCGGCGGCTGACGCTCGCGGTCGAGGAGCTCGACGGCCTGCCCGAGGACTGGCGCCGCGCCCACCCGCCCGGCCCGGACGGGAAGGTCACGATCTCGACCGACAACACCGACTACGTGCCCTTCATGACCTACGCCCGGAGCGAGCGCGCCCGCTCCGAGCTGTGGCGCCTCTACCGGCTGCGCGGCCACCCCGCGAACCTCGAGGTCCTCGGGCGGCTCCTCGACCGCCGCGCGGAGCTGGCCCGCGTGCTCGGGTACCCGAGCTGGGCTGCGTACGTCACCGAGGACAAGATGATCGGCAGCGATCGTGCTGCGGCCGAGTTCGTGGAGCGGATCGCCGGCGCCTCCGCGGCCCGCATGCGCCGCGACTACGAGCAGCTCCTCGCCCGCAAGCGGGCCGACGACCCCGGCGCGGAGCGGGTCGAGCCCTGGGACTCCGCCTACCTCCAGGAGCGGATCAAGGCCGAGCAGTACGGCTTCGACTCGCTCTCGGTCCGGCCGTACTTCGAGTACGGCCGCGTGAAGGACGGCGTGCTCGACGTGACCGCGCGCCTCTTCGGGATCGAGTACCGCCGGGCGGAGGGCGCCCCGGTCTGGCACCCGGAGGTGGAGGTCTTCGACGTCGTCGAGGGGGAGCGGCGGCTCGGCCGCGTCTACCTCGACATGCACCCGCGCGAGGGCAAGTACAAGCACTACGCCCAGTTCACGCTGGCGTCGGGGCAAGACGGCAAGCGGCTCCCGGAGGGCGTCCTCGTCTGCAACTTCCCGCGCCCCGCGCCCGGCGTGCCGGCGCTCCTCGAGCACTCCGACGTGCGGACGTTCTTCCACGAGTTCGGCCACCTCCTGCACCACGTGCTCGGCGGCCACACGCGCTGGGCGGCGCACTCCGGCGTCGCGACCGAGTGGGACTTCGTCGAGGCGCCGTCGCAGATGCTCGAGGAGTGGGTCTGGGACCCGGCGGTGCTCGCCCGGTTCGCGCGCCACGTGGAGACGGGGGCGCCGATCCCCGCCGACCTCGTGAAGCGCATGAAGGCGGCGGACGAGTACGGCAAGGGGCTCATGGTCCGCCAGCAGATGTTCTACGCGGCGACGAGCCTCGAGCTCCACCGCCGCGATCCGCGCGGCCTCGACACCACCGCCGTCGTCGCCGAGCTGCAGGAGCGCTACACGCCGTTCCGGCACGTGCCCGGGACGTACTTCCAGGAGTCCTTCGGGCACCTCGACGGCTACTCGGCCATTTACTACACGTACATGTGGTCGCTCGTCATCGCGAAGGACCTGTTCGGCCCGTTCCGGAAGGCCGGGCTGCTCGACGCCGAGGTCGCGCGCCGGTACCGCGACGCGATCCTCGCGCCCGGCGGCTCGCGGCCGGCGGCGGAGCTCGTCGAGCGGTTCCTCGGGCGGCCGCACGCGTTCGACGCCTTCGCCGCGTGGCTGGAGGCGGAGGCGGCCGCGTGATCCGCACGATCCGCGCCATGCCCACGCTCCTGCGCGTGGGCTTCGCCGACGCGCTGGCGTACCGCGCGGAGCTCGTCGTCTGGCTGCTCTCGACCAACCTCGCGCTCGTGATGATGGCGATCACCACCGCGGTCGCCCGCGAGGCGCCGGTGGGGCGGTTCGGGCAGAGCCAGTTCGTCGCGTACTACCTCGTGACGCTCGTCGTGCGGCTCCTCACCGGAGCGTACGTGGTGTGGGAGGCCAACATGGAGATCCGGCAGGGCACGCTCGCCTTCCGCCTGCTCCGCCCCATCCACCCCCTCGTCCACTACGCGGCGGAGAACGTCGCCGCGATGCCGCTCCGCGCGGCGATCGCGCTGCCCATCGCCGGCGTGCTCCTCCTCGTGGCCGGCGGGACGCACGTGACGCGCGACCCGCTCCTCTGGGCGCTGTTCCCCGTCTCGGTGCTCGGCGCCTGGCTCATCACCTTCCTCGCGCTCTCGGTCATCGCCGCGCTCGCGTTCTGGGTGGACTCGGCGGTCTCCGTCGCGCAGGTCTGGTTCGGCCTGTTCACGGTCCTCTCGGGCTACATCCTGCCGCTCGAGATCTTCCCCGGCTGGCTCTCGCACGCCGCGCGCTTCCTGCCGTTCCGCTACGTGCTGGCGTTCCCGGTCGAGATGCTCATCGGCATGACGCCGCGCGGGCAGGCGCTCGTGGAGCTCGGGATCCAGTGGCTCTTCGTGGCGGGGTTCGCGCTCGCGGCGCGGGCCTCGTGGCGCGCCGGGCTCGAGCGGTACTCGGCGTTCGGAGGCTGACCCGTGCTCCGCTACCTGCGCCTCCTCGGGATCCAGCTCCGGGCCTCGTTCACGGTCGCCGCCCAGTACCGCGTCGAGTTCCTCGTCTCGGGCGTGCTGTCGATCTTCTGGACCGTGCTCGGGATCATCCCGCTGTTCGTCCTCTTCCGCGACCGCAGCTCGGTCGCGGGCTGGACGTACCCCGAGTCGCTCGTGGTCATCGGCTGGTTTGGCCTGGTGAAGGGGATCCTCGAGGGCGCGGTCAACCCGTCGCTCACCGCGGTGGTCGAGCACATCCGCAAGGGCACGCTCGACTTCGTGCTGCTCAAGCCCGCCGACGCGCAGTTCCTGGTCTCGACCACCAAGTTCGAGCCGTGGCGGATCGTGGACGTCTTCGCGGGCGGGGTGATCATGGCGATCGCCTTCCGCCTCATGGGCCGCACGCCGAGCGTCTCCGGCGTCGCGCTCGCCGCGCTCGTGCTCGCGAGCGCGACGGTGATCCTCTACTCCCTCTGGATCCTCGTCGTCTCGGCGGCGTTCTTCGTGGTGAAGGTGGACAACCTCTCGTTCCTCTTCCTCTCGCTCTACGACGCGGCCCGGTGGCCGGCCGACGTGTTCCCCGTCGCGCTCCGGGCGGTCTTCACCTTCGTCATCCCGCTCGCGGTGCTCACCACGATCCCCGCCGCGGCGCTCCTCGGGCGGATCGGCCCGCTCGAGGTGGCGGCCACCGCCGCCGGCGCGGCGCTGTTCGCCGTCGCGGCGCGGTTCGTGTGGCTCCGCTCGATCGGGCACTACACGTCCGCGTCCTCCTGAGGTAGACGAGAGCCCCCGCATGCTCCGCCTCACCTTCCTCGGCACCGCCGCCGCCCAGCCCACCCTCCGGCGGAACCTCACCGGCCTGTCGGTCCGCCGCGACGGCGAGATGTGGCTCGTGGACTGCGGCGAGGGCACGCAGCGCCAGATGATCCACTACGGCGCCGGCTTCGACGTGTCGGCGATCTTCTTCACCCACTTCCACGCCGATCACTACCTCGGCGCGATCGGCTTCCTGCGCACCCTGTCGATGCAGGACCGGACCGAGCCGCTCGACGTCTACGGGCCGAAGCCCGCGAAGGCGCTCCTCAAGACGATGCTCTTCACCGGCGCCGAGCGGTTCCACTTCGAGGTGCGGATCCACGAGGTGGAGCCGGGCGAGGCGGTGCGGCGCCAGGGCTGCGCCTGGGTCCCGTTCGCGACCGACCACCGGACGCCCTCCGTCGGCTGGGCCCTGCGGGAGGACGCGCGCCCCGGCCGCTTCCACCCCGAGCGGGCCGAGGCGCTCGGCGTGCCGAAGGGCCCGCTCTTCGGCGCGCTCCAGCGCGGCGAGCCGGTGACGCTCCCGGGCGGCCGCGTGGTCCGGCCCGACGAGGTGCTCGAGCCGCCGCGGCGCGGCCGCTCCGTCGTCGTCACCGGCGACACCCGGCCCGCGCCGGCGACCGTCGAGGCCGCGCGCGGCGCCGACCTCCTCGTCCACGACTGCACGTTCGGCGACGCCGAGAGCGCCCGCGCCGTCGAGACGATGCACTCCACCGCGCGGGAAGCCGCCGCCGTGGCCCGCGAGGCCGGCGTCGGCCGGCTCGTGCTCACGCACCTCTCCTCGCGCTACGACCGCGAGTGGCAGCCGCTGCTCGCGCAGGCCCGCGAGGTGTTCCCGGGCCCCGTGGACGTCGCGCACGACGGGTGGGTGGTCGAGCTGCCGCTGCCCGAGTAGCGCAGCCGGTCACGCCGGGCGCCGGCCCGAGAACACCGCGAACAGGCGCCACTTGTACGAGCAGTCCACGTCGGCGAACCCGGCCGCGCGGAGCCACGCGAGCTGCGCGGCGAGCGGCGCGAGGATGTCCACCTTGGTCCGCTCCATCGCCGCCGCGAGCTCCGCCTCGCCGAGGCCGCTCGCGCGGACGGCGGCGATCCAGGCGGCGCGGTCGCGCGCCTGCACGGCCGGGTCCTCGGCGGTGACGTTGTCGGCGTTCACGAAGACCCCGCCGGGCGCGAGCGCGGAGAAGGCGCGCTCGAAGAGGCGGCGCTTGTCGGCGTCCGGGAGGTGGTGGATGGAGAGCGCGGAGACGATCGCGTCCCAGGGCCCGCCGAGGTCGGCCGTCGCGTGGTCCCCCACGCGGATGTCCACGGTCGCGGGGGAGCCCGCGAACCGGGTCCGCGCGCGCGCCAGCATCTCCTCGGAGAAGTCGAGGAGGGTGAGGCGCGCGGCGGGCAGCCTGCGGAGGATCCGGTCGGCGAGGAGCCCCGTCCCGGCGCCGAGGTCGAGGATGCGCGGCGCTGGGCCGGGGGCGATCGCGGCGAGGTCCACGGCGGTGCCGTAGAAGTCGTCGAAGCAAGGGATGAGCTGCCGCCGGAGTGCGTCGTAGGACGCCGCCGCGCCGTCGAAGGTCTGCTTCACGTCCACGTGGTCGAGCTCCCGGGCCCGGGGATGCGTGCGGGCCGCGGCCGGGAGCATATCCCGGCGCCGGACCGGGGAGCGGACGCGACGAGGAGAGCTCCGGTACCAGCGCGACGGCGTCTGGTACCGGTCGCCCTGCCGCGCCGTTCTACAGGCCAGCCGACGCGCCGGCCGGGGAGCCGAGGTTGGCCCCGGAGGACAGGCCGGAGCTGAACCGCGCCATCCCCTCGCGCTGCGGGAGCGCGAGCTCCTTGGTGACCTTGTTGTAGAGCCCCATGATCAGGATCGACGGAGCCCACTGCCCGACGAAGTTGGCGAGCTGCTTGCGGCCCGTCAGCATGAGCGCCGCGGACGCCGCCATCGACGCCACCGCGAACCCCATGTAGACCAGGGAAGGCACCTTCGCCGTCTTGCTCTCCACTGCCTCGGTCGTACGTCCTTCGTAGTTCATCCGCGTCTCCTCCCGGTTCCCGCGTGTGGCAGTGAATGTGGGATCCGGTTGGAGGTCGTGCAGGCCCGAAGGGGCCTCAGGCGTCCGGGCGCTTGATGGGCGGAAGCTCCTCGTACGACTCGCCGCGCTCGATGGAGTCCATGACGCGCGCGAGCTCCGGCGGCGGCGCGGTGAGGCGGCGGCGGCGGAGATCGAGCCAGCCGCCCACGAGGACGATGCGCGCGACGCGCTTCCCGTTGGGCACGTAGAAGTCGTGCGAGAGCTTGAAGCGGCCGCCCTCGGGCGAGGCGCCGAGGGCCTTGAAGTCCACCTCGATCGTGTCGCCGAGGTAGAGCTCCGCCAGGTAGTCGATCTCCTCGCGCTGGATCACCGGGCCGATGCCGTGCTCGACGAACCGCGCGAAGCCGAACCCGTGCTCGGCGAGGTAGCTCACGCGGGTGTCGATGCCGAACTCGGAGTACGCGGTGTTGCGGACGTGGCCGTTGAGGTCGCACTCGGACCAGCGGACCGTGAACTGCTTGCGGTAAGCCATGCGTCCTCCCGCCCCGGCGCGCGCCGTGGCTCGGGCTTCTTAAGCGGAGACGCGAGCGCGCGTCGCCCTCGAGGCGGGTGCTCCCGATGGAGGGGAGGGCGGCCCCGCTCGTCGAGCCTGTCGAACCCGGACCCGATGGCGGTCCCGCTCATCCGCTCGTGCTGAGCTTGTCGAATGCACGAGCGGTTAAGCTCGATGAGGATGGGTGACGGTCAGAACTCGAGCTTGAGCGTCCCCCCGTCCTCCGGGCGGGAGCGCCAGGCGTTCCAGCCGAGCACGACGGCGGTCACCGCGAACGCGGCCGCGCCGCCCGCCGCGAACCGGGCGTTGGTGACGGAGCGGTTGCCCTGCGCGTTGAGATCGTAGAAGCGCTGCTGGGCCGCGGCGCTCTTGAAGGCGCCGCCGGCGTACTGATCCTCCGCGTCGGAGTAGGCCTGCTTTGCGGCGGCGTTCTGCTGGAGCGCGAGAGCGCCGAGGCCGAGCGCGAGCACCCCGGCGCTGATCGTCGCGGGCTTCCTCCAGCCGCGGCGACCACCGCTCGCCTTCGCGCCGGGCGTCCTCTCCTCGGCGATCTTCGCAGGCTCGGCTGCGGGCGCAGGCTTGGCGTCGAGGTCGGGCTTGGCGACGGCGGCAGGTGAAGGCTCGTCCGGAGGCGGCTGCTTCGAAGCCGTGGCGGCGGGCGGCGCGGCGGGCTCGGGCGGCACGGCCGCGGGCTTCGCGGCGTCGGGCTTGGCCGGCGCGGTCGCGACGGGCGGCTGGAGGGCGACCGGCGCCTCGGGGCGCGGCGGCGCCGGCGGCGTGATGGTGGTCGCGTCCGGCGGCGGCGGCGCGGCAGCGACGACGGGCGGCGCGGCCTTCTTCGGAGGCTCCCGCGAGAGCTGCTTCACCTCCCGTGACGCCTGACCGGTGAGCAGGAAGGCCGCGAGCGCGGAGAGGTTCACGGAGGGCACGCCCCCGGCCACCATCCGCACGCTCCCCTCGCGGAGGAGCGAGCCGCGGAGGACGTCGTAGATGGTGCCCACGAGGAACTGCGCCTGCCCCTCCTCGGCCCGCGTGACCACGACGAGCCTGTCCACGCCGAGCCACGCGCCCGCGCGGATGACGCCGTGCGCACGCGCGGCCGCGGGCAGCGCCAGGCCCGGGCCCGCGTTGAGGCGGAGCGAGTCGGCGAGCGCGAAGTCGAGGACCACCGTACGGTCCTCCTGCTCGAGGTCGACGCGGATGCCCGGCACGCGGAGGGAGCCCGCGGCGCCGCCGACCCGGTACACGCCGCTGGGCAGGTTGAGCGTGAGCGGCGTGAGCCCCATCGGCTTGCCGTTCACGTAGACCATGCCCTGCCGCCCCTCGGCGGAGACGGTCAGCTTGCGCTTCGGGAGTGCGCGGACCTTGGCCTTGACGTCCTCGAACCGCTTGCGGAACCCGGGCGAGAACTGATCGGGGTCGGGCTGGAGGGTCGGCTCGATCCGGGCCACCCGCGCGAGGGCCGCCTCCATCTCCTTCGGATTGCTGTCGGCGTTCGCGACGACCGCGACCTGGAGCAGCGCCCGCTTCCACTGGAAGTACGACTCGTCCGTCTCCGGCAGCGACTCCAGGTCGGTCACGATCGCGCGGAGGGTCCGGAGGGCGCTCTCGAACTCGCCGTTCTGGTACACGGCGAGCGCGCCGCCGTACGCGCGGTCGAGCTCCGACTCGGTCGCGCTGGAGGTCTGGCCGAGCAGGCGCGCGCGCATCGAGGAGGAGTCCATGACGTTCGGCACGCGGTCCCGGCAGGCGGCCCGGAGCTGGTGCGCGAGCTCGGTCAGATCGCCGTCCGGCCCCGCAGGCGGATCGCCCACGGCGAGGATCGCGAACTTCTCGGAGGAGAGCGCAGCCGCGGGGAGCGCGAGGACGAGGGCGGCGAGGGCGGCGCGGGTCATGGGGTGACTCCGGCGTTCCCGTTGGCGTTCGAGGTGTTCTGCGGATCGTGGTAGGCCTTCGGCCACGGGGCGCTCGTGTCGAGCGTGCCGTCCACGATGACGGCGTAGAGGTAGCCGTCCGCGCCCGCGAGGTAGGCGGTGCTGGTGGACGCGCCGGGCTCGGTCCAGATGTTGGGGGCGGCTAGCGAATACGTCGTTGGCCGCCCGGACCATGCGATCTCTCCATTCGCGGCTCGGACAGCGAACACCGATCCCGTCGACGTCGTTACAAGCAGCGTCGGCTCGCCGCTTGAGAGGACTAGGGGAGTTCGCGGCTGGCCTGAAAGGCGGACACTTGAGCCCCACGTTGGCGTGCCTGCGGACGACACGCGCCTGAGCACTCCAGAGGCATCCGCCAGAACGGCAGTGCCATCCGAGAGGACGACAGCTCCAGCACTGCCCGCGGACACGGATTCCGAAAGCAAGTGAGCAGTGCCGAGGGCATCCGTGCGATACACGCCGCCGTTCGTCGCGACGGACCACACTACATCCAGGTCACCGATACCGAGAGGCTCCACTACCGATCCGACTGACGGCGTCAAACCGCCCCAGGCATCAGATACGGCTGAGTTCGCCGCAATTGCAAACCTTCGCAGGGTCGCACCAGTCCCCAACAGCAGTCGCCCGGCAGAATCCAAGGCTGGCGACGTCGTAATCGGAGCGCTCGCATTCGAGGTGTTGCAGGCATTAGTCGTCCTCGCAACGAGGATTTCGTTACCGGCCGACACTACGATCGCCCGGTCACCCAGGACCGCCGGCGGCCCAACCAGCGGCGCCGGCGTCGTTGTTGTGCAGTCCGTGAGCGAGATCGCGGCACCGTCGGCCGCTGCACGCTTGTAGAGCTGTCCATTGAGACCAGCTACCCAGATCACTCCTGCTCCCGCAGCCGGAGAGCTATCGACCTGGGTTCCGAGCGCGATCGGTGCGCGCTCTTCCACGCCGTTATTCGTCACAAGGTGAAGTGACCCGTCGGTTCCAACCACACCAAGACGACCGGCGTCGTCAAGAACAGCGGGCATGAAGAGCCGGTAGGCAGTGTCCGACGCACCCCGAAGCAGCGTCTTCCAAGCCAGCCGCGTAATCGTAATGTCTTCTGCTTCGGCCGCGACAGCAGGGGTCTGTGCTTCGTCTCTTGCCGTGAAGGTCACCGCCACGTTCTCAGCGTCGAACCTGTCAAACGGGACTTCCGCCAGCGAGATGTCGGCCTCGAACGTGTCCGAGTCCGGCCTCTTCTGGAGCGCCCGCGTGACAACCGGCTCCAGTCCGAGCTCGACCTCGACAGTTCCCATCTTGGCGTCATCGGTCACAACTGCTTCGACGTGAAGGGTGTCGGTCCGCCGGCACACTCGCGTCCCGTTGCACGTCGCCGTGGGAGTACTCGCGAACTGCGGCGGCTCGCTGTCCGGCCAGCACACATTCCCATCCGGCGTATCGGCGCAGTAGTTCCCCGCCTCGCACGGCTTGGTCGCGCTGCAGGTCGCCTTCCAGCCGCCGCCCCCACCGCAGCCGGCGAGCGCGAGCATTCCCGTCACGATCAGAGCGATCCGTCTCATCGCTTCCCCCATCAGAATGCGTACCGCCAGGTGAGGCCTGCCGCGACGGCAGCGCCGCCGGCGCCGAGCAGGACGTTGCTCCGGGTCTTCAGCTGATCAAACTTCTTCCGCTGGCGCGTGTACGAAGCCGGGTCATCGGCCTGCTGCGCCTTTCGCTTCACGTCTTGGGCCTGCGACGCGACGACGACCCCCGCGACCACCGCGGCAGCGCCCACCCCGGCGACGGTCCACGCTGCGACGTGCTGCGGGTCGGGCCCGGGCTTCGGCGGCAACGTCTTGAGGAGATCCTTGAGCGCCCCCTTCAGCGGCGGCACGGCGTCGGCGCCGACCTTCACCTCGACCGATCTCTGCGCGCGGACCTGGCCGGGCTCGACGGGCTCCTCGTCCTCCCCCTGAAGCGGGGCGTCCGTCAGCACGAGCTGGAAGCGCGCGCCTGCGGTCGTGCCCTCCGCCTTGCTGACCACGGCGTGGCCGAGGCCGGCGCGACCGGCTGCCCGGGCGCCCTCCGCGGCGTCCTTGCACACGGCGCCGTAGTCGAGGAACTTCCCCGGCAGCTTGCCGGCGGCCTGCGCCACGGCCTCGCCATGCGCCTGGGCAGGGTCGCCCAGCACCTCCGGCTTGCACAGGAGGAGCCGATCATCGGCGCCTCCCGCGAGCGCGAGCACGATCGTCACCGCTCCCGGCAAGTTCATTGCGGGCGCCTCCGTCCATACGGCGAGCTGGTGGGTCGGGATTGACGCATGGTCCCGGCGCGAATTGCAAGCGCCGTGCTGTCGCGAAACGCTGGATCGACGCGGGCGCGACGCTGTACAAGGTCCGTCCTACGGACCATCGGTCGTTTCACGGACCTTCGCGGCGGCGCGCGATCTGCGCAAGCCCGCGAGAGTTCAAGGCCTCGCCTGTGGAACGGTCCGCGCAATGGCCGGCTGCATCGCCACCGGCTTCGTCTCCGGCGCTCGAGGGGAACACCATATGTACCGTACCGAAAGGGTCCTTCCCGCCGTTCTGTTGCTGTCCGCGCTCGCCGCCTGCGCCAGCCCCGCCTCGCCGCCGACGGCGGCTTGTCAGAGCGACGACGGGTGCCCGGCCGGCGCGCGCTGCAGCGCGTCGGCCTGTATCGCGAACTCGCCGCCGACTGCCCGGTTCGTCGTGACCGGCACGCTCGAGGCCAACGCGGCGGTCACCCTCGACGCCACCTCGTCGAGCGATCCCGACCAGGGCGACTCCATCGTGGAGTACTCCTGGACCGTCACCAGGACGAGCGCGGAGTGCGACGCGCCCACCGTGGCGAGCAAGACGCGGACGGCGGCGGTGGTGTTCAGCTGCGCCGGAACCTACGAGGTTTCTTTGTCCGTGAAGGACGAGCTGCAGGCCGAGAGCGCTCCGAGCAAGCTCCCGCTGGTCGTGACTGGAAGGACCGGGCCCGCGCTGGTCGAGGTTGGAGACCCCCAGACCGTCGAGCACACCTGCGGCGGAACCCCCGTCGAATGCAGGCCCGCGACCGCGATCCAGCTCTCGGCCACGCTGCCGAACCCGTCGTTCCAGACCGTGCGCTGGACCGTGCTGCCGCCCGCGGGCCGTGAGATCGGAGACGGCACGGGCCGGACGGTCCGGTTCCTGCCGAGCCCCAACGTGGCGAACCCCACGGTCGAGGTGACGACGGACGGGGCCGCCATCTCCGGTGACTGGCACTTCCGCGTGGAGGTCGTGGACGGCCAGACGGTGCGAGACACGGCGCTGGCCCGCGTGAGCATCAACAACCGGCCGCCCATCATCGTCGGCGTGCTGCCCGCGACCGGCTTCAACCATCAGTACCTGGCGAGCAACCAGTCCTATGGCGCCGCCGGCAGCTTCCCCGTGCAGATCGAGGATCCGGACGGCGACGTGGTGACGAACGAGCTGACGTACCGGCACGCGGGAGACGGCGAGGCCAGCTTCGAGGCGTGGCCGCTCCCGGCCGAAGGCTCGCCGACGCAGGTCGGGTTCGACGTGGGCACCCGCAGGAGCGCGGAGCTCATCGCCGCGGGGATCGAGCGGACCGTCGTCCTCGCCGCATCGGACGTGAACGGCGGCTCGTCGAGCGCGACCTTCCCGATCGTGATCGCGAACCGGCCTCCCCGGCAAATGGCCGGGCCAGACATGTCGGCGGACCACTCGTTCGACGTTGCGTCGTACAGGTACACCTCCAGCCCGCGGCTCGGCAGCTGGATGGACCCGGACGGCGATCCGATCGACTTCGACGTGACCACGGCCTCGACGGATTGCCCGGAGTTCACGGCCGACACGGGCACGGTCCGGCTGCAATGTGCGGCCGGCGGAGAGCTGAGCGCGTTCGTGCGGACCGGCAGGACGGCGACCGTCGACGTCAGCGACCCCTTCACCACGGTCCGTCTCGCGAACGTCCCGTTCGGGATCGGAAACCGCAGGCCGGTCATCAATGCCACCGTGTACCGGACCGCGATCAGCTGCGGCATCGCGGGTGGAGGCGCTCCCATCAACTGCAGCCTCACCGGACAGAGCTATGTCCCGCCGTACACGTTCGGGCCGATCAACTCGCTCGCGCCGACCGGGACGAGCGATCCCGATGGTGATCCGCTGGAGCTCCAACCGACGGCGGGGAACGCCGTCCTGACGACCTGTCCCCCTCTCACGGCTTCCTGCTCGCTGCTACTCGCGATCCCTGTCCAGTACTCCTGCAACGGTCCGCCGTCGCAGACCGTCTCGTTCGTCGCGACCGATGGCGTCGCCTCGACGTCCGGCACGGTGACCGTCGCTCCCTACTGCCGCTAGCGGCGTCCCTCTCGCCGCTGAACGTCCCCGCCCCCGCTCGCCCTCTCCCTCCTCGGGGCCGAGCGGGGGCGCGGACATGAAAAAGCCCGCGCGCCTCGGAGAGCGCGCGGGCCGGTGATGCCCGCACCTCGAAGTCTATCCGCTAGACCACTTCCGCCTCGGTCCCGAACGCCGGACCACCCGTGTCCACCCCGAGGTACCGGAGGAGCCGGAGGTGGTGCTGCCGGAGCCCGCGCACCGCGATCCGCGCACCGCGGGAGGCGAGCGCGTGCGCCAGGACCGTCACGCCGTAGTCGTGGAACTCGCGGACCTGCGTCAGGTCGATCCGCACCTGCTCGTTCGCGTCCGTCTGCTCGAGCACGTGCGCCAGGCGCTGGGCCGCCGGCACGTCAAAGACACCATCCATCCGGATCACCGTCGCGCCATTGGAGTGCATGCGATCCTTACCCTCAGGGCTTTCGGAGAATTCCCGTCTTCCGGTCGAGCCAGGAGGACAACCATGGAATATCCGTGCCGGAACTCCCGGGCCCCCAGGGGCCTAAATGAAAATTCCATAATGTCCCGTGATCAGGGCATTATCCCACTGACTCCCGCATCAACCTTCCCCCGCACGGGCTATGTTCCGGCGAACCCTGGGGTTGAGGGCGACCTCGGCTCGAGCACCCGCGCGCCCGTGCGCTGCGCGCGAGCGCCCGATCGGCGGCCCGATCGGAGCGCAATTTCAGCGGGCGCGTAGCAATCAGACGGCCCCGGGGGAGGATCACACCGGCGGTCAATCGCCTGCCCGCCTCGGTGTCCCGAAAAGGAACGGGCGGGAGCGTCGCGCCCCCGCCCGCTCGGCCGCTGGAAGCTGCCGTCTACTCCTCGCCGGACGAGGGCACCTCGAGCTGCCGCTCCGTGAAGAACACGGTGGCGTACCCCCCGCACGAGCCCTTGTTGCTGGACTTGGCGTTCACCCACAGGTGATTCGCCCCGGCAGGCACCTCGAACGCGCGCGAGGCGCTCGTCGGCAGGCAGTAGTGGAGCGACGCGCCGGGCGCGTTCGGCACCTCGATCGTGGTGCGATCGGCGGGGATCTCGAACGTCTCGCTCATGCCGAGCCAGAGCCACGTGGTCGGCTCCTCGACGTTCTTGTCCTGGGTCTCGCCGGTGCTCAGCGCCTTCGTGTCCACGCAGCACGTCCCGTTGAAGACCACGACCGCGGTCCCGTTCGCTGGCGCGACGAACTTCACGGGCACGACGTGCGTGTAGCGCGGGAACTCGAAGGCGGCGCTCGAGTACGGCGTCTGGAGGAGCGCGAGGCCGGGACCGGGCGGCCCCTGCAGCCCGGGCGGTCCCGGCGGCCCGGCAGGCCCCGCCGGGCCCGGGTCACCCTGCGGTCCCTGCGGCCCGGGCGGCCCCTGCAGCCCGCCGGTCGAGAGCGGGAGCCACGGGTTGTCCACCTCCACGTCGTCGTAGTCCGGGGGGTAGCCCTGGTTCGCGCGGAGCGCGAGGTAGACCTGGCCGCCGTGCACGACCTGGTCGCCGGCCTGGTACGCCGTCTCGGCGGTCCACGGCCCGCGGAAGCTCAGCCCCGCGGTCGAGCCCGAGCCGCCCGGCCCCGTGGGACCCGACGGTCCCGAGGGCCCGGAGGGCCCCGGCGGGCCCGCCTCGCCCTCCTTGGCCGGGCAAGCGGTGAAGAGCAGCGCGGCGACGGCGAGCGTGGCCGAGCGGGCGAGTACACGGACAGTGATCATTTCCCCTCCGACGGAGACAGCGGGCGCGTAGGATGTAGCACACGGTGGGCAGAGAGGCCTGTCGCACGGACAAGGCTCCCGCGTTGGGCACATGTGCGGCGCAGGCAAGCCGGAGCCCGGAGAACCGCAGTGTTCGCGAGGGGTTCATGCACGCCGGCCAGCTGCGGAGGCAAGCGCCGGCGGCCGTCGATGCTCGCCGTCCCTCAGCCCGTGGCGCGGCACTCCAGCCGGAGCTCGCTCTTCCCCGCCCGGAGCCGGTCGAGCTGCTGCTTCGCGATGGTGCCCGCCTTCGTCCCGGCGAGCGCCTTCGCGAGCGCGTCGAGGCCCGCCTCGACGTCGGCCTGCCGCCCGCAGGCGCAGGTCCCCGCCAGGGCGTGCTCGGCGCGCTCCAGCTCCTGCGCCACGGCCCGCGGGTACGCCTTCGGGAACCGCTTCTTGAACTCGAGCCAGCCGCGGTACACGGGCGCGACGACGGGCGCCTCGTACCGGACGCACCCCGAGACGTCGGTCTGCTGCTCGATGTAGACGGGCCACGTGCCCTCGGGCTTGGTCGCGGCGAGCCGCTCGAAGAAGGCCTCGTCGACGGAGCGGCCCTTCTCCTTCGCGAGCGCGGCGAAGAACCTGGGCTGCGGCTCGGCGTAGAGGACGTTCTGCCAGCTCAGCGTGAGCCCCTGCACCGCGGTCACGGCCGGCTTCGCCTCCTTCCCCGCGTACTGCGCCTCCGTCACCTTCACGAGGTCGCGGAGCACCTCGGCGCCCGCGCCGAGGGCGAGGCCGTACAGCTCCTCGACGTTCACGCTCTTCTGCGCGCGCGCCTTCGCGAGGGCCGCCTCGTACCGGGCCACCGCGGGCATGGCGGGCCTCGCGGGCTGTGCGGGCCGCGCGGCCTTGGCGCCGCCCGCGCCCACGATCGCCACGAGAACCCATCCGACGAGCTGCATGACGCCTCCACCCGCCCCGAGCCGCTTCCGTGCCCGCATCATCCCGCGATTCCACTCGCGGTGCCAGCGCGCGCTCAGGGATCCGCGGGCGCCTCGGACGGCGGCGGCCGCGGCCGCTCGCAGTCGGCGAACCACCGCTCGAGCCGATCGGCGGGGATGGCGAGCTGCAGGTCGAAGCTCGCGCCCCCGTGCTCGACCTGGGCGTGCTCGAGGAGGTCCGCGAACTCCCGATCGCCCTCCGCCTGCGCCTTGACCCGCGCGACGGCGAGCGCGCCGCCGATCGTCTTCGCGAGATCCTCGAGCCCGCCCGCGTCGGTCCCCTGGACCCGCACCACCGCCGCGACGTCCTGCATCGCGTCCACGTGCAGCTCGATCCGGCTCGCGAGCGACGCGAGCTTGCTCCCGATGCCCCGCTCGTCTCCCCCGAGGAGCCGGCGCGCCGCGGCGCCGGGGATGACGCCGTACACCTCACCGTACGTGGAGTTCTCGTCGATCCCCGACGGCGGGATCGGCGCGCGCCCCTCGAGCTGGTCGATGGCGCGGTGGACGCCCTCCTCCGAGGAGGAGACGACGATGAGCTGGTCGCGCCAGGCGGCGATCCACTCGGCGCCGTCGCGGTACACGCGGCCGTCCCGGCCGTACGTGGAGTGCCGCGCGGACGCGAGCCGGTCCCATTTCAGGTGCTGGAAGTGCCCCGAGAGCACGACCGCATCGTCGAGGAACGCGACGCGGTCGAGGTCCTTCAGCGGATCCACCCCGAACTCGCGCTCGAGCTCGGCGAGGTCTCCGGGGCGGCGGGCCTCGAGGCAGGCGATGAACCGCTCGCCGAGGCGCGAGTGGCGCAGGGCGTTGGCCTCGAAGACCATGACCATCCCACCCTCCTTCACGGGGAGCGAGACGAGGAAGGGATCGCGGAGCCCCTCCGGCTCCCCCGGCTCCTCCGGGCCGGCGGCCGGCGGACGCCCGCCGGCCGGGCGCGGCAGCGCGAGCGTCGCGCGGGCCTGCTGGCGCCGGTGGTCCGGACCGTCGAACCACCGGGGATACTCGACCTGGCGCCGCGCCGCGGGCGGGGGCGCCTCCTCGCCGAGCGAGAGCAGCAGCGCGGTCGCGGCGAGGAGCACGGCGGCGAGCGCGATCCACCGGTGGCGGCGCATCAGAGGTCCTTCCGCTCGAGGAGCGCGACGGCGGCGGAGAGGAGCGCGGCCGCGAACAGGACCGCCCCGCCGAGCTGGAGCGCGAGCGCGGCCGGATCGAGGACCTTCCCGGCGCCGACGGCCGCCGCCTGATCGGCGATGGTCGCGAACCGCGGGATGGGGGCGGTGAGCGCGCGGAAGACGCCCCCCGACGCGCCGGACGTGAAGAGGGGCGCGAGGACGCGCCGGTAGCTCGCCAGGACGCCGAGCAGGTACAGGACGCCGCCCGCCGCGGCCGAGAGGGCGGCGCTCCGCACCGCGACGGCGCACGCGACCATGGCGGCGTAGATCGCCGAGAACGCCACCGCCGCGAGGACCGCGGCGGCGAGCGGCGCCCACCCGAACACGCCGGTCTTGGCCCAGACGATGAGCGTGAGGCCGAGGCCGCCGTACGTCGCGCCGGAGAGGACGAGCGCCTCGACGCCGAGGAACGTCCCGAGGAGGAGCTCCGCGCGCCGCACCGGGAGCGAGAGGAGGTGCTCGATGCGGCCCGGCGCGAGGAGCGCCGGGGCGAAGTCGGCGCAGGAGAGGATGCCGAACAGGATGCCGCCGTAGAACACGAGATAGGCGACGCCCTGGAAGAGCGGGCGGAGCGCGACGTCGGCGGCCTGGATCTTCCCGCCCAGCGTCCCGCCGAAGAGCCGCGTGGCGGCGAGCGCGCCGTCCACCACCTCGAGGCGGAGGCCGAGCAGCACCGCGAGGAGCAGGACGGTCGCCGCCGCGAACAGCGCGAGCACCCACCGCCGCGCGCGCGCCTCGCGCAGCAGATCGCGGGCGACGTGGAGGACGCGGGTCATGCGCGGCGCACCTCAGGCGGCATGATCCACCTCCGGCTCCGGCGCCATCGCCTCGACCAGCACCGCCTCGAGGTCCTTCCCCTCGCGCGCGAGCTCGACGAGGAGCGCGCCGGCGGCGCGGGCCCGATCGAGCGCCGCGTTGAGCGCGGCGGGGGAGTCGGCGGCGACGCGCCAGGCGCCGTCCTCTCGCGCGGTGAACCCCGCCGCGGCGAGCGCCGCCGCAGGCGCGCCGGGCGCGAACCGCGCCGTCCACTCCCGCGGGGCCGCGGTGAGCTCCTCGATGCGGCCCTCGCGGACCACGCGCCCGCCGACGAGCACGCCGATCCGGTCGCAGATCCGC
Organism: Anaeromyxobacter sp.; assembly: GCA_035627135.1. Taxonomy (GTDB): domain Bacteria; phylum Myxococcota; class Myxococcia; order Myxococcales; family Anaeromyxobacteraceae; genus Anaeromyxobacter. Next base: position 26,691 of record DASPMI010000160.1, read on the forward strand.
TCGGTCTCGGAGAGGAGGTGCGAGTTGAGGAACAGGGTCGTCCCGGCGGCGAGGCGGCGCGCGAGGAGGTGGCGGACCATCACGCGCGCGGGCGGGTCGAGGCCGTCCGTCGGCTCGTCGAGGAGCAGGAGCTCCGGCGCGCCCACCAGCGCGGCGGCGAGCCCCACGCGCTGCTTCATCCCCTTCGAGAACGCCCCGACGCGCCGGCGGGCGGCGCCGGCCATCCCGACCTCGTCGAGCAGCGCGAGCGCGGCGGCCCGGCCGTGCGCGACCCCCTTCATCCGCGCGACGCTCTCCAGGACCTCGAGCGGCGTCCAGGCGGGCGCGAGCCGCAGCCGCTCCGGGAGGTAGCCGACGCGCGCGCGGATCCGCGGGTCCTGCGGGTCGCCCTCGAGCAGGCGGACGGCGCCGCCGGTCGGGCGGACGATCCCGAGGAGCGCCTTGACGAACGTGGTCTTGCCCGCGCCGTTCGGCCCGATGAAGCCGAACGCGGCCCCGCGCTCGACGCGGAGCTCGACGCCGGCGAGCGCCTGCGCCGCGCGGCGGCCGAGCCGGCCCCCGTACCGCTTCTCGAGCCCCCGCGCCTCGATGGCGAGCACGGGTCGAGGAGAGCACGCTCCGCGCGGAAACGTCCAGTCCGTCCAGCGTCACGCCCGCGCCCGAGCCCGCGCCCGAACCGGAGCCCGGCTTCTCCTCCCTCGACGCCGCCCACCCCGCGTGGTTATCTCGACCCGCATGTCCCTGTACGTGGTGGACGTCGAGTCCGACGGCCCGATCCCCGGCAAGTTCTCGATGGTCTCGTTCGGCGCGGTCCTCGTCGAGCCGGGGCTCGGCCGGACGTTCTTCGGCCGGACGCGGCCGATCTCGGATCGCTGGCTCCCGGAGGCGCTCGCCATCTCCGGCGTGACGCGCGAGGAGCACCTCCGGTTCGACGAGCCGGGGCCGGTGATGGAGGCGTTCGAGCGGTGGATCCTGGAGACGAGCCGCGGCCGGCCGATCTTCTTCTCCGACAACCTCGCCTACGACTGGCAGTTCGTGAACTGGTACTTCCACACGTACCTCGAGCGGAACCCGTTCGGCTGGTCGGGCCGGCGCATCGGCGACCTCTACTGCGGCATGGTCAAGAACGCGTACGCGCAGTGGAAGCACCTGCGCAAGACCGGCCACGACCACCACCCGGTGAACGACGCGAAGGGCAACGCCGAGGTGCTGCTGCAGCTCGTGGACATGGGGCTGGAGCTCTCGCTCAAGTGATCGAGCTCGCCGCCATGGGCCAGGGCGCCGTCCTGGGGCTCTCCGCGGCGGCGTCGCCGGGGCCGCTCCAGGCGCTCTTCGTCGCGCGCGCGCTCCGCGCCGGGCCGGTGCGCTCGCTGCCGCTCGCGTTCGTACCGCTCGCGTCCGACGCGCCCGCGATGGCGCTCGTCCTCCTGCTCCTGGCCCAGCTCCCGCACGGGCTCGTGACCGCCCTCCGCGCCGCCGGCATCGCGGTGATGCTCGCGCTCGCGTTCGCGACGCTCCGGGCGGCGCGCCGCGCAGCGGCGGACGAGCCCGCGGCCGAGGCGCCCCGCGGCTTCCTCGAGGCGGGCCTCGTCAACCTCACGAACCCCAACATGTGGATCTTCTGGAGCGCGATCGGCGGGCCCACCCTCGCCGCGGCGTGGCGCGCGAGCCCGCGCCACGCGCTCGCGTTCCTCGGAGGCTTCTACGCCTGCATCGTGGCGGGGAACGCCGCGTTCCTCGTGCTCGCGGGCGGGGTCGCGCGCGCGGGGCCGGCGGCGCGGCGGGCCCTCGGGATCGTCTCGGGCGCCGCGCTCGCCGGGTTCGCCGCGTGGCAGGCGGTGCTGCTGTTCCGGGCGTGAGCGCGGCCGGTCACCGGTCGCCGCTGCCCGCCCCGGCCTCCGCCTCGGCCCCGGAGCGCGCCGTCGCCGGCGGCGGGATGGCCTTGATCCGGTCCTTCACGCGCGCGATCTCGGTCCCGCTCGTCCCGCCCTCCCCGGTGAGCTTGTGCTTCGCGATGAACGCGTTGACGCGCTCGATCCGCTCCTCGCTCGGCGGGTGGGTGGAGAGGAACCTCGCCCAGCCCGGCTGCTTGCCCTCGCCCTTCATGAGCTTCCCGAAGAACGTGGCGATGCCGTGCGGGTCGTAGCCCGCCGCGGCCGAGTACCGCGCTCCCAGCTCGTCGGACTCGATCTCGTCGGAGCGGCTGTGCGCGAGCAGCGCGCCCTGGCCGGCCAGCCCGGCGGCGAGCTGCGCGAGCGTGCCCGGGTCCTCGCCGAGGGCGACGCTGGCGAGCGTCTGGAGGCCGACGGCGTTCACCATCTGGCGGGCGGAGTGGCGCGCCACCACGTGGCCGGCCTCGTGGCCGAGGACGCCCGCCACCTCGGCGGTGTTGTCGGCGGCGAGGATGAGGCCCGAGTAGACGTAGAGGTAGCCGCCGGGCGTGGCGAAGGCGTTCACCTGCCGCGGGTCGTTGATCACCTTCACCGTCCACCTCACGTCGGGGCGATCCTTCTTCGCGTGCTCCAGGATCCGGCTCGCGACCCGCTGGACGTAGTCGTTGACCGCGCCGTCCTCGATGTACTCGATCCCCTGCTTCTGCTCGAGCTCCTGCTTCACTTGCAGTCCGAGCTGGTTCTCCTGCTCGGTCGGGATGAGCACCTCCGCCAGCTTGGTCTCGGCGCTCCGCCGCTGGGCCGTCGAGCAGGCCGTGACGGCCGATATCAGGGCCGCCGCCAGGATGTACCGCCCACGCGGGACGATCTCGCACATGTACGGAATTCCTCCCTTCTTGCCAAAGCTGGCCATCGCGGGACTCCTTGCTCGGTTGAATAACGGGGCCCGTGCAGGGTACAAACGAGCGATTCGGAGGCCAGCGATGCGCGGGAACAAGCTTCTTTTGGGAGCTCTCGGGCTTTTCTTTGCCACGGCAGCGACCGCGACGGCGGTCGCCTGGCTCGCGATCGAGCCGCCCTGGAAGGAGCCGCCGCCTCCTCCGCCTCCGCCGCCGCCCGTCCTCCCGGTCAACCAGCCGACGGCCGGCCCCTCGGTGATCGACGCCGAGCAGATCCAGTCCGGTCAGCTCACGATGGAGCGCATGCCGCCGTCGGTCGTCGGCGCGATCCAGTCGCACTCGATGGAGATCGTCCGCACGCAGCAGCTCATCGCGGAGAAGCAGGCGCGCATCACCGGGACCTGCGCCCCGGGCTCCGCGATCCGGATCGTCGGCGAGGACGGCTCGGTCATCTGCCAGAAGCTGCCCCGCGGGGTGACGTCGGTCGCCGCGCTGGCCGGCGTGACGCGCATCTCCACGACGGCCACCGCGCAGGCGAGCGTGCCCGGCGGCGTCGGCCGGTACCAGACGTCCGGCGAGGACGACTTCCTCGTGATCCCGATCTCGCTGCCCGAGGGCGCGACGATCTCGAGCTTCTCGTACACGTTCTGGGACGACGCGACCGACGTGGACGCGGGCGCGTACCTCTTCCGCACCGACGACGTCATGATGGCGAAGCTCGCGACGAGCGGCGCCTCGCCCGAGGTGCGGGCGGTCCAGACCGAGAGCATCACGGCGAAGAAGGTGAACAACCACGCCTACGGCTACATGATCTTCATGCAGCTCTCGGCCAAGGCGGGGAAGAACCTGATGCCGATCTCGGCGTCGGTCACGTACCGGCTGCCCTGAGGCAGCCCTCCCCGTGAACGAGCCCGG
>DASPMI010000161.1:0-7328 GCA_035627135.1 Anaeromyxobacter sp.
GGTCTCGCCGTCCGACACGATCTCCGGGATCGCCTCGATCCGGCTCGCCACGACCGGCAGCCCGAACGCCATCGCCTCGAGCAGCGACAGGCCGAACGCCTCGCGGAGCGTCGGGAGCGCGAAGACCGTCGCCGCCGCGAACAGCTTCCCGAGCCGCTCCCGCCCGAGCAGGCCGTGGAAGTCGACGCCGGGCGGCGCCGGCGAAGGGCAGCTCGCCGAGACGATCGCGAGGCGCGCCCGCGGGTGCTCGCGGCGGACGAGCGCGAAGGCGTCGAGGAGCTCCGGCCCGCCCTTCGGGACGAACTGCTTGCCCACGAACAGCACGAGGGGCTCCCGGGCGCGCCGCGCCGGCGCGGGCCCGGCGGGGACGACGTTGGGCCCCGCGCCCACGACGTGCACGCGCCCGGGGTCCACGCCGTAGTCGTCGCGGAGCGAGCCCTTCACGAATTCGCTCATCGTGAAGATGCCCTCGGCGTTGCGGTAGACCGCCCGCTCGCGCGCCCGCCACTCGGCCTGGTAGGCGATCGCCGGCGGCAGCCCCGGCGCGTGCGGGTACCGCTCGGCGATGGCGCGGGTGTGGTCGAGGTACAGGTGGTACGGGACGCCCGGGCACGGGCCCGGCCCGAAGAGGACCCCCGCCTGGATCACGCGATCGGGGGCGATCCGCCGGATCGCGTGCGCGGCGTCGCGCGAGACGAGGTCGAACGCGTAGGGGGTGTGGAGGTAGTAGGACTTCCAGTGCGGTCCATGGAGGCGCACGGCCTCGAGCACGGCCCGGACGACCGCCGGCCGGGCGTTCGGGATCCGGCTCCCCGGGCGGAGCTGGTACATGAACCGCTCGACCGGGTTGTACGGGACGACGTCCACGCCGGCCGCGGAGAGCGCCCCGGTGATGGCCTCCGTCACGCCCGATTGCGGCCCGTAGTGGAGGTAGAGGAGGCGCATCGTCGCTGGGCGCCCGACCGCGGGTGCCCTGCGAAGCTTGGGTCCGCGGCCCTGCTGCGCCCACGCCCCGGGCGTACCGGCGTCACCGGAGCGGGGCGGGCGGCGGCTCCTGCTCGCCGCGGCCCAGCGTGGCCCAGTTGTCCTCGTGGAGCATGTGCCCGATCCAGGCGGGGAGCGTGACGCCGTCGGCCTCCCACCTGCCGAAGTCCTCGAGGAGCACGTGACCGGTCTCGGGGACGAGGAAGGCGCGGGCGTTCTCGAGCGGGGCGATCCGCGTGTCTACGAGCTCGAGCAAGCCTTCCTCGAACTCGTCGGCCGGCAAGAGCCCGAAGAACGCCGCGATGACCGGGTCGTCCCGTGTGGAGAGGAGCGCGATCCGGTCGTCGGGGTACTTCTGCGCGAGCGCCGGGAGGACCTGCGAGAGATCCTGCGGCACGAGCGGCACCTGGGTGTCGAAGCAGCCCGGGCAGAACGGCGCGAGCGTCCGGTCGAGGCGCCAGCTCGCGGTCCACGCCGAGCGCAGCGCGTAGGTGATGTCGCTCCCGACGAACGGCGGGCCGGAGTCGTCGATGAGGTATCCCCGTGCGTCCGGCCAGAGGGTGCGCAGGCGATCGTGGGCGAGGAGGCTCCCGAACCCTCCCGCGGACGAGCCGCTCACGATGAGCTTCTCGGGGGCGGGCAGATGCGCGGCGAGCCACGCCGCGTCGGCCTCCAGGTTCTTCGCGCCGCGGTGCTGCCAGCCGTAGGCCGCGCCGGCGTCGCCCCAGTGGACGTCGCCGGTGCAGTACGGGATGAACACCAGCGTCGCCGCGCCGAAGGGCGAACGATCCACGCTGTACCGATCGAGGATGCTGCCCTCGAGCCTCGACGCCTGGTCCGCCTCGAACTCCGCGGCGCCGTACGGCCCGTTCGACGCGGTCGGATTCGTGAAGCCCGTCCCGTTGCACGTGAGCTCGTCCCAGCACGCGCCCCCGCCGTCGAGGAAGACGAGGACGTCGGTCGAGCCCTCCGGGCCAGGATTCACGGCCAGTCCGGTCGGGCTCCCGTCGCCGCAGACCGCGCCCGGCACCTCCACCCACGTCCACTCGAGCCGGGGGAGATCGAGCGGACGGCCGTCCCCGCCGCCGTCGCAGGCAGCGAGCACGCCGAGCAAGGGACCGAGCGTCAGGGAGCGGTGCACCGGGAGAGCATGCCTCCCGCGCCGCGGCGCGGCAACGCGGACGCGCGCGGGACGGGTGACGATCGCCGGATGGGAGCAGGCCGAGCTGTCGGGCGGTCACCCACCCGGCTCCCGCGTCCCGGTGCTCAGCCGAGGTCGAGGACGAGCTTTCCGAACGTCTCGTTCCGCTCCATCCGCTCGTGCGCCTCGCGCACGTGCGCGAGCGGCACGACGACGTCGACGACCGGCTTCACCCTCCCCGCCTCGACGAGCGGCAGGACGTCCCGCGCGAAGGCGCGCGTCGCGGCGATCTTCTCCTCGAGCGGCCGCGGCCGGAGCACCGTGCCCACGATCGTCGCGCGGGCCCGGAGCGCGAGGCCGAGATCGACCTGCGCCTTCGCCCCGCCCATGGTCCCGATCACGACGACGCGCCCGCCCCCTGCCAGCGCGGCGAGGTCCTCGGAGAGGTACGGCGCGCCGACGAACTCGAGGACGAGCGGCGTGCCCGCGCCGTTCGTCTTCGCCCGGACCTCCTCCGCGAACCGGGGCGGGTCGCCCTGCACGAGGATCCCGTGATCGAGGCCGAGCGCCCGGGCCCGCTCGAGCTTCGCCGCGGTCCGCGACGTGCCGATCACCGTCGCGCCCGCGGCGCGGGCGAGCTGGAGCGCCATCGTCGCGACGCCCGAGCCGACCGCGTGCACGAGCACGGGCATCCCGGGCCGGAGCCCACCCAGCGTGAAGAGCGCGTCGTGGGCGGTGATGCCGGCCTCGGGGAGCGCGGCGGCGTCGGTGAAGGAGAGGCCCGCCGGGATGGGGAGGAGCATCCGCTCGTGCACGACGCACAGCTCGGCCTGCGCCTCGCCGGCGGCGATCGCCATCACCCGGTCCCCGGCGCGCCAGGCGGTGACGCCCTCGCCCACCGCCGCCACCTCGCCCGCGAGCTCGAGCCCGGGGACGTCGGCGCGGAGCCCGGCCGGCGGCGGATAGAGCCCGCGCCGCTGGAGGAGGTCGGCGCGGTTGAGCGCCGCCGCCCGCACCCGCACCAGCACCTCGCCGCGCGCCGGCACCGGGTCGGGCAGCTCCCGGACGTGGATGATCTCCGGCCCGCCCTTCCCCTCGAACACGACCGCCTTCATCGAACCCTCCGCATCCCCGGCGCGCCGAAGTGGCCCGCCGGCGCGCCCAGCGGCGCCTCCCAGCACGTCCCGTCCTCGTCCCGCGCCGGCTCCGCGCCGCCCGGCCAGGCCCGCCCGAGCGGCCGCGCGTCCGCCCGCGGCGGCCCCGATCGCTCGCCGTCCGGCGGGCAGATCGCGTCGAGGTCGACCGCCTCCACCGCGTCGCCCGGCGCCGCCGCGACCGCGAGCGCGTAGCCGTTGTACGTGCCCTCCCACCACATGGAAAGCGACAAGGGCGCGCGGGCCGCGCCGGCGAAGGCGTCGAGGAGGGCCGCGCGGAAGGCGCGGAACGCGGCGGTGTCGTGGCGGGGGTCCGCGCCGGTGGGGGTTGCTGCGATGAAGCGGGAGCGGAGGTCCTCGAGGGCGAAGAGGTAGATCCGGGGGGGCGGGGTCATGGGCGTGGGGGAGAAACCGGGTGCGGGACCGGGAGCGGGTTCGGCAGCGGGAACGGGAACGGGGACGGGAACCGGCGAGCGGGTACGGATGGCGGGTCACGGTGGGTGGTCCGTCCCCGTGTCCCGTCCCCGTGTGCCGTACCCGTACCCGTTCCCCACCCCGTCAACGCACCCGCTCCCGGTCCCGCACCCGGCTTTTCCTCGCCTCCTCTCACTCTCCCCACTCTTATCGCTCCGCCCCCTCCGTGCCGCCCCGGGTCACACGGCACCGCCCGCCGAAAACTGGCCTCCCCTCTCCTCCCGCGCTTCACTTGATCCCGCGCTATCGACCGATGGCGCGGAGGTACCAGCGGCATGGATCAGCTCCAGGTGACCCTCGACGACGTGATGGCCGCCGGGCGCGTGCTCTTCGGCCCGGCGTTCCGCGCGGACGGACAGGCCTGGCGCGTCGACCTCAAGACGACCTACCGGCGGCGGGCGCTCGAGACGCACCCGGATCGCGCCCGGTCGATCGGGCGGTCGGAGACCGATCTCTCGCTCGAGTTCCGGCGCGTGGCCGAGGCGTACCGCGTGCTGTCCCAGCTCGCGGCCGGCCCGCTCCCCGGCGGCGCGCCCGCGTCCGAGCCGCCGGCTCCGCCCCGCCCGACGCACCCGCGCCCGCCCCGGCCCAGCCGGACCGGCGCCGCGCCTCGCGCGCCTCGCGCGGCCGCGCAGCCCGCGCCCGAACCTCCGGCGCCGGCGCGCGCCGACGTCCCCGGCCACCGGATCCGTTACTCGGTTCACCCCGAGCAGATGCCGCGCCGGAAGCTCCGGTTCGCCGAGTACCTCTACTACTCCGGCCGCGTGCCCTGGACGGTGTTCGTCGAGGCGCTCTCCTGGCAGCGCGGGCAGCGGCCGCAGGTGGGCCGGATCGCGGTGGAGTGGGGCTTCCTCGAGCCGGACGACGTCGGCCGCATCCTGGAGGAGCGCCGGCGGCAGGCGGCGCAGAAGGTCCCGTTCGGCGAGTTCGCCGTGCGCCTCGGCTACCTGACGTCGTTCCAGCTCCTCGCCATCCTCGGCCGGCAGCTCCGGCTCCAGCGGCGGATCGGCGAGTTCTTCGTGGCGCACGGGTTCATCGAGCCGGGCGAGCTCGACGAGCTCCGCGCCCGCGTCGCGCGGCACAACGCGCGCTGGCGGGAGTGACGTCCTTCCCGTGAACGAGCCCGCGCCCGAGCCCGAGCCCGGCCGCTTCGAGTCGAGAACGGGGACGTGGTAGGGACTCCCCCCATGGATCCCCTCCGCGCCCGCTTCACCGTCCACACGTTCGAGCTCGACGCCTTCGGCCTGCTCGCCGCGCCCGCGCTGACCGACTTCCTCGCCGAGGCGGCGGGCCGCCACGCGACCGCGCTCGGCGTCGGCCTCGACGCGCTCATGGCCCGCGGCCTGACCTGGGTCCTCGCCCGCCAGCGCGTGGAGCTGCTCCGGCCGGCGTGGCTGCACGACGAGCTCGACGTCGAGACCTGGCCCTCGGGCGTCGACCGCCTCGCCGCCCTCCGCGACTTCCGCGTGCGCGACGCCGGCGGCGCCGAGATGGCCCGCGCGACGAGCCAGTGGTTCGTGCTCGACCTCGCCACCCGCCGCCCGCGCCCGCCCGAGGCCGTGCTCGATCCCGCGCGGTTCGCCCGGACCGGCGTGCCACGCGCGGCGGAGTTCACGGACGGCAAGCTCCCCGCGCTCGAGCGCTGGGACGCCGAGAAGCGGTTCCAGGTCCGCTACGCCGACATCGACCGGAACCTGCACGTGAACAACGGCAGCTACCTCGCGTGGGCGATCGAGGCCGTGCCGCGCGAGACGTGGCAGGGCGCGCGCATCGCGGAGCTCGAGGTAAGCTACCGGGCCGAGTGCCTGCTCGGCAGCGCCGTGCTCTCGCGCGTCGCCGCCGGGCCGGACGGGAGCTTCGCCCACGCCGTCGTGCGCGAGGAGGACGGGAAGGAGCTGGCGCGGCTCGTCACGCGGTGGGTGCCGCGGGAGTGAGCGTTACTCCTTCTTCGCCTCGTCCCCGGAGTTCCACCGCGCCTTGACGCCCTCGACGAGCTTCCCGCCGGCGGCCTTCGCCTGCCCCGCGAGCCGCTCGGGGTCGCTCGCGTCGGCCACCCGCTCCTGGAGCTCCACCAGCGCCGAGACCGGCGACAGCAGCCGCTGCGCGCGCTCCGGGCCGAGGACCAAGGTCGCGATCTCCTCGACGCCGCCGGCGCGCGCGACGAGCGCCCGGCCGATGAGGATCATCGCCCGCCCGCGCGCGATCGGCCCGGGCAGCTTCCCCGACGTCCGCAGCGACCCGGCGCACTCCGCGAGCTCCGCGAGCTCCGCGCGCGCGGCCTCGTCGAGGTACGGGCTCCGGGCGAGCCGGTCGAGCTTCGCCGCCGCCGCGACCGTGTCCCCGCGCTGCGCGTGCACCACGGCCCAGACCCACTGGGTGAGCTCGTTGTCCAGCCCCGCCGCCTCGAGGTCCTCGAGGCCGGCGACGAGGTCGTCGAGCGCGAGCTCCTTGCGGTCGAGCTCGTAGCGGTTCCAGCCGCGCGCGAGCCGGCCGACGCCGCGCAGGGCGCGGAACGGGTTCTTCTGGCCGGGGACGTCGGCGAGGAGGAGGCGCGCGCTCCCCTCGTCGAGCTCGGCGAGGTAGGCCGTGAGCTCCTCGTCGGCGGCGTAGTGCCGGCCCTTGGCGGCGAAGTAGATTCCGCGCTCGAGCCGCGCGGCGAGGCGCAGCGGCGCGGGCCAGGCCGGCCCTGGCTCGGCGCGCGACAGCTCGTAGGCGGCGAACGTGAGGAGCGAGGAGTCCTTCTTGCCGTGCACCGCCGTCATCTGGCCGACGAGCTCGATGAACGCGATGGCGAGGTGCTCGCTCCCGTTGTCCCACCACGCCGGCGGCGGCTCCTTCTGGAACCGCGACCAGAGCACCGGGTACTCGTCCTCGTCGTGGCGCTCGAGGAGCGTCCGGGTCTCCCAGGCGAGCACCGCGAGCCGGAGCACCGCCTCGGCGTCGGCCTTCGCCCCGCCCTCCTGCGTGAGCTGGCTGATCTTGATCGTCTGGTCGATGAGCCGCTGGAGCTCGGGCGGCGAGTTGGGCGCGCCCTGCGCGCGCGTCGCGAGCTTGAGGACGCGGTACGGGACGAGGGCGTACGAGTCGCCCAGCTCCTCCCGCATCTCCGCGCGCTCGGCGGCCGCGCGCTCGGCGTCGGTCTTCTTGCAGGCGGCGGAGGAGAGGGCGGCGACGGCGACGAGGAGCGTCAGTGGGCGCGTGAGGTGCACGCGACGACTCTACTACGACCCGAACACCAGCCGGCAGACCGCGACCGCCGCCGTGAACCCGGCGAGATCGGCGACGAGCCCGGCGGCGATCGCGTGGCGCGGGCGGGAGATGCCCGCCGCGCCCATGTAGACGGCGATGACGTAGAAGGTGGTCTCGGTGGAGCCGGCCATCACCGAGGCGAGCCGGCCGGCCCAGGAGTCGGGGCCCTCGGTCTTCAGCAGCTCCGCGACGACGCCCTGGGCGGCGCCGCCGGAGAGCGGGCGCACGAGCGCGAGCGGGAGGACGCTCGCGGGGATCCCGAGCGCCTCGGTGACGGGCGCGAGCACCCCGGCGGCGGCGTCCATCGCGCCCGACGCGCGGAGCAT
>DASPMI010000162.1:0-7597 GCA_035627135.1 Anaeromyxobacter sp.
CGCCGGGAGGGGTCGTCCTGTATCGAGGAGAGGAGACGCTTGGAAGTAGTGCCGGTCTGGAAATGGCTCCTGGCCGCCTTCTTCGTGGCCGGGTCGGCGTTCTGCTCCGGCACCGAGACGGCGCTCACCGCCCTCGGCGACGCGCGCGCGCGGCAGCTCCGCGACCGCGGGGGCAGGCGGGCGCGCCTCCTCGGGCTGTGGGTCGACCACCCCGAGCGCGTCCTCTCGACGCTCCTCATCGGCAACACGCTCGTGAACATCGGCGCCGGCGCGCTCGCGGCGGCGCTGGCGCTCGACGTGGCGGCCTGGACCGGGCTGTCGGCCGGCACCTCGGTGGCCCTCGCCACCGCCGGCACGACGGCGGTCGTGCTCTTCGCCGGGGAGATCCTCCCGAAGACGGTCGCCAAGCGCCACCCGGTCCGGATCGCGCTCACCAGCCTGCCCGTCGTCCACGCGCTCTGCTTCGTCCTCTGGCCGCTCTCGGCCGGCGTGACCCGCGCGACGTCGCGCCTGCTGCGGCTCCTCCGCGTCGGCCCGGGCCCGTCGGTCACCGGCGAGGAGATCGAGTACCTCATCGAGATGGGCACGCGCGAGGGCGCGCTCGACCCGGTGAAGGAGGAGCTCCTCAACAGCGTGCTCGAGTTCGCCGATCGGGTCGCCCGCGAGATCATGGTCCCGCGGACGCGGATGGTGGCGATCGACCGCGACGCGCCGCCGGAGGCGCTCGTCCGCGTCATCACCGAGAACCCGTACAGCCGCATGCCCGTGTACCAGGGCACGGTGGACGAGATCGTCGGCATCCTCATCGTCCGCGAGATCGTGGGCGAGCTGCGCCACGGCGGGCCCATCGAGCTCGGGCGCCACCTCAAGCCCGCCTTCTTCGTGCCCGAGGCGATGAAGATCTCCCGCCTGCTGAAGGAGATGCAGCGGCGCCGCACCCACCTCGCGATCGTCGTGGACGAGTTCGGCGGGACGAGCGGGCTCGTCACCCTGGAGGACGTGCTCGAGGAGATCGTGGGCGAGATCCAGGACGAGGCCGACGTGGAGACCGCGAAGGTGAAGGAGGTCGCCCCGGGCGTCTGGCTGGCCGACGCCGGGATCCCGCTCCACGAGCTGGAGGCGTTCCTGAACCGCCGCCCATCGCAGACCCCGGGCGCCCACGCCGGCGAGGACGAGGCCGAGCCGCCCCCGGAGATCCGGTTCCCGGAGCGAGGGGACTACGAGACCCTGGGCGGCTTCGTGACCGCGACCGCCGGGCGCGTCCCGGCGGTCGGCTCGTTCGTCGTGTGGGACGACCTCACGTTGACGGTGCGGGCGGGCGACGAGCGCCGGGTGACCCGCGTGGAGATCGCGCGGCGCGGAGAGGCGCCGGCGCAGCCGGTCGCGCGGGTGGCCGCCGCGTCTTAAGAGAAGGACCCGATGGACGAGACCACCACGCTCCCCGAAGCCGACGCCCGGCTGGCCGCCGAGCCCCCGCGCGACGAGCGCCCCGACCTCCGGGGCCTGCCGCTCGACGTGCTCGGGCGCCTCGTCGCCGAGCTGGGGGAGCGTCCGTTCCGGGCCCGGCAGCTCTACCGCTGGCTCCACCGGAACTGCGCGGCGAGCCTGGAAGAGATGACCGATCTCCGCCGCGAGCTCCGGGAGGAGCTCGGACGGCGCGCGCGCCTCACCACGCTCGAGCGCGCGAGCGAGCAGCGCTCCGCGGACGGCACGATCAAGTGGGCGTGGCGCACCGCCGACGGGAAGCTCGTGGAGTCGGTCTACCTGCCCGAGCCGGACCGGAAGACGCTCTGCGTCTCCACGCAGGTCGGCTGCGCCGTGGGCTGTGCCTTCTGCCTCACCGCCACGATGGGCCTCTCCCGGAACCTGACCGCGGCGGAGATCGTGGACCAGGTGCACCGGGCGAACCGGCGGCTCGTGGAGCTGGGGGAGGGGACCGCGCCGCGGCCCCTCACCAACCTCGTCTTCATGGGCATGGGCGAGCCGCTCGCCAACTACAAGCACCTGAAGCTCGCCCTCGACCTGCTCCTCTCCGAGGACGGCCCCAACTTCTCGCACCGTCACGTCACGGTCTCGACCTCCGGCCTCGTCCCGCTCATCGCCAGGTTCGGCGCCGAGACCTCGGTGAAGCTCGCCATCTCGCTCAACGCCACCACCGACGCGCAGCGCGACGCGCTCATGCCGATCAACAAGCGCTACCCGATCGCGGCGCTGCTCGAGGCCTGCCGCGCCTTCCCGGCGCGCAACGGCCGGCGGATCACGTTCGAGTACGTGCTCCTCGGCGGCGTGAACGACTCGCTCGACGACGCGCGGCGCCTGGCGCACCTCGTCCACGGCATCCCCGCCAAGGTGAACCTCATCCCGTACAACGAGAACCCCGGGCTCGGCTTCTCCGCGCCGGCGCCGGAGGCGGTCCAGGCGTTCCTCGACGCCCTCGTCGCGAAGAACCTCACCGCCGTCGTCCGCCGGAGCCGCGGGCGCGACATCTCCGCCGCCTGCGGCCAGCTCGCCCGCGAGGGCGGCCCGGGGGATCCCCGACGAGCCCGGAAGTTGACCTCGACGGGGCAGTAGGGCTACAGGCTCCAGGCTACAGCCGTCAGGCTGCAGGAAAGACAGGGTGCAGTTCCTGTAGGCCGCAGCCTGAAGCCTCGCCTGGAGAGAACGCATGTCGCTCGTGGTGGTGGGATCCGTCGGCCTCGACTCGCTGGAGACGCCCTTCGGGCGCCGGGAGGAGGTGCTCGGCGGCGCCGCCTCGTACTTCTCCACCGCCGCGGCCTTCTTCGAGCCGCCGCGCGTCGTGGCGGTCGTGGGCGAGGACTTCCCCGCCGCGCACCTCGACTTCCTCTCCTCGCGGGGGATCGATCTCGCCGGGCTCGTCCGCCGGCCCGGGAAGACCTTCCGCTGGAAGGGGCGCTACGAGTTCGACCTCAACGTCGCGCACACGCTCGACACCCAGCTCAACGTGTTCGCCGAGTTCCGGCCCGAGCTGCCCGAGGCGTACCGCGACTCCGAGTACGTCTTCCTCGCGAACATCGACCCCGACCTGCAGCGCGCGGTCCTCGATCAGGTGCGCACGCCGGCGTTCGTCGGCTGCGACACCATGAACTACTGGATCTCCTCGAAGCGCGAGAGCCTGCTCCGGACGCTCCGGCGCGTGGACATGCTCTTCGTCAACGACGCCGAGGCCCGGCAGCTCGCCGGCGAGCACAACGTGGTGAAGGCCGCGGCCGCGATCCTGTCCATGGGGCCGAAGGCGCTCGTCGTGAAGCGGGGCGAGTACGGCGCGCTCCTGTTCACGGACGGCGAGGTGTTCTCCGCGTCCGCGGTGCCGCTCGCGTCGGTGTTCGACCCCACCGGCGCGGGCGACAGCTTCGCCGGCGGCTTCATGGGCTACGTCGCCCGGGCGCGCCGCCTCGACAAGGGCACGCTGCGCCGGGCGATCGTGGTCGGGAGCGTCGTCGCGAGCTTCGTATGCGAGCAGTTCTCGCTCGACCGGCTGCGCACGCTCCGGCCCGACGAGATCGCCGCCCGGTACGACGAGGTCCGGCGGCTCGCCCACTTCGACGAGCTCGAGCCCGGCGCGCTCCGCGGGGCCACCGGCGGTTGACGCTGCGGCGGCTCGACGGCTACGATGCCGCAGCCGGACGGTGAATCGCTCTGGGTTCGCCCTCGCCCGTCGGCGGGCCGAGCCCGCCTCCTCCGAAATGCGCATCGGGATCCTGTCGGACATCCACTCGAACCTCGAGGCGCTGACGGAGGTCCTCTCCGCCCTCGAGAAGCACCGCACCGATCTGCGCGTGTGCCTCGGGGACGTCGTGGGCTACGGCGCGAGCCCGAACGAGTGCTGCGCGCTCATCCGCGAGCACTGCCAGGTCACGCTGCTGGGGAACCACGACGCCGCGGTCAGCGGGCGGATGGAGTACAGCTTCTATTACGACGCCGCACGGCACGCGCTCGACTGGACGGCCGCCCGGCTCGCGCCGGAGCACCTCGAGTGGCTGAGGAGCCTCCCGTACGCGCACGCGGTCGAGGGCGTCGGGTTCAGCCACGGCAACCCGGTCGACCCGGCGGCGTTCGAGTACGTCTTCGCGATGGAGCAGGCGTACGAGCTCCTCCCGCGGGCCGCGAAGCTGCCCGAGGTGAGCTTCCTCGGGCACTCCCACCTCTGCAAGACCTTCGCCCTGCACGGCGCGGACGAGGTGCACGAGGTGCTGGCCGGGCGGTTCACGCTCCGGCGCGGCGGCTACAAGTACGTGGTGTCGGTCGGCTCGGTCGGGCAGCCGCGCGATTGCGACAACCGGGCGGGATTCGTGATCTTCGACACCGAGCGCCGCACGGTCGAGTTCCACCGCGTGCCGTACGACATCGAGACCTCCGCGCAGAAGATCTTCGACGCGGACCTGGCCTTGAACTTCGGGAAGCGTCTGTTCCTCGGAGTCTGACCGGCCGTTCGTCGGCGCCGCCCCAGGTCCGTCCATTCGCTCCGTTCGTTTTCCGTACGCCTCGCCTTTGGCGCGTTGCCGTGGGCGGCCGGCCGACTCCGCCGCCGCGCCGACGCGGAGAAGGAATGCTCGGCGCGGGTATCGATCAGACGCCACGCGCGGAGAACGCTGGGTCCAGCTGGGCGCGTCGGCGGTTCAACCGCCTCCGCGCGCTCTCATCCTGTTCCGCGCGCGGCGGACTGGCTGCACCGCTTGGGCGCCTGCGCCGACGGTCGGCGCAGCGGCGGAGTCGGCCGCCCGCTGGGCGGCGTTGCTTGTGGCGGCTCGGCTACGGTTCCTTCGTGTGGAGCGAGCGCGCTCGCCGGGGACGAACCGGGGCGGTGAAAGCCACACATGACGCTGCACGAATGCAACCGCAGCCGAGCCGCCACAAGCAACGCCCACAGGCGGGCGGCCGGCCCGACGGAGCGAGCCGACCATGGCGCAGGCGCCCGAACGCGATCGGCCGGAGCACGCGCGCGGACCGGACCGAACGCGCGCGCCGCCGGCTGTCCGCAGCCGGCCACCCGCGAGCGAAGCGAGCGGAAGTGGCCGGCAAGTTCCGGCGGCGCGCCCGCCGGAGCACCTCCGGCACGCGCGCGCCCTACAACAGCCTGGGGCGCCCAGCATTCTACCTGGTCGGCGAGCCCGGCGGGCCCGGCCGGCCGCCCACGGCAACGCGCCCAGGCGAGGCGTACGGCAAGCGAACGCGCCTCCCTCGACACGCTCCGCGCGAGGTCTGACGCTCCGTCACACCACGCTCAGGTGCGTGCTCAGCCGATGGACCGTCAGCAGCCCGTCGAGATCGAGCGCCGCCACCGAGAGCGCGCCGTCGACCGCGAGGCGGGTCGCCGAGACGGCGGGGAGGGCGCCCAGGATCTCGCCCGTCTCCAGCGCGTGGAACGACAGCCCGTCGCCCGCGACGACCAGCGTGTCCCGCGCGGCCGCGAGCGGGCGCGGGCCGCGCCAGGCGCCTTCGGGCGCCGGACGCGACCACCGCGTCTGCCCGTCCCGCGCCAGCGCGAGGAGCGCGCCTGCCGCGTCCCGCATCACGAGCAGCTCTCCCACCGGCAGCACCGCCGGGGCGCCGGAGAGCGCCGGCGCGGACGTCCACGCCGGCGCCCCGCCCGCGTCCAGGACCGTCACGGCGGGATCGCCCGCGACCGTGCCGGCCACGGCCAGCCGCCGCCCCCACGGCACGGGCGCGCCGCTCGGCGTGAGCTCGAGCGGGGCCTCGAAGCGGCGGACGCCGGTCGCCGCGTCGACCGCGAGCAGGGCCGCGCCGGACGCGGTCTCGCACACCGCGAGGCAGAGCCGGCCCCAGGCGACCGGGGCGCGGAGGATCGGGCCCGGCGCGCGCACCCGCCAGAGGAGCCGCCCCGCTGCGTCGACCCCGTGGAGGAACCCCGCGTCCGACCCCGTGACGAGGACCGCGCCGAACACCGCCGCCCAGCTGCGCGCCGCCCCCGGCGCGGCGAAGCGCCAGGCGACGTCGCCGGTCGCGGGGTCGAGGCCGGTCACCGCGCCCGGCTCGACGAGCGCGAGCGGCCCGCGCGCGAAGTGGACCGCGCCGGTCGCGGGGCCGCCCGGGATGCTCCGCTCCCAGCGGATCCGGCCGGTGCCGGGCGAGAGCGCCCAGAGCCGCTCGGCGCGCGCGGCGAGGAGGACGCCCGGGAGCGGCGCGACCAGGGTCGCGCCCGCCGCCCGCCAGCGGATCGCGCCGGTCTCGCGCTCGACGCAGACGAGCGCCTGCAGGCCCCCGACGACGAGCCGCTTGCCGGCGGCGGCCAGGCACGCTGGAGAGCCCACCTCGAACGAGACGACCTTGCGGAAGGAGAGGCGGCGGAGCCGCCCGGGCCCGAGCGGGCGCGGATCGGGGCGGGTCCGGTCCGCGACGCGCGCGACCGCCGGCTCGTTCGCGGACCCCGCGAGGTCCCCGACCGAGAGCTCCTCGAGCTCGGCGAGCCGAGCCGTCGCCGAGGCCTCGAGCTCGGCGAGGTGGGCGTTCTCCGCCTGGCGCGCGTTCTCCTCGCGCGCGACGCGGCAGAGCTCGAGCGCGGCCTCGGCGACCGCGCGCAAGAGAGGCAGAGGGGCGCAGGCGACGGGACGCCCGTCCAGCCTCACCGCGCCGGCCGCGAGCTCCAGCGTGAGCGTGGAGACGCCGCGTCCAGGGCGCGCCAGCGGGATCTCGACCCGAGGGTCGCCCCTCCGGGCGGCGCAGAGCGCGCGATCCGCGGCCGCGATCAGGTCGCGCAGCGCGAGGAACGGGTGCCCGCCGATCGCCAGCAGCTCGGCGCCGCTCGGGCCGAGGAGCGCCAGGCGGCCGGGCACGAGGAGCGATCCGAGATCCGGCCGGCCCCCCTCGTAGGCGGCCAGGAGGCCCTCACGGTCGTCGATCTCGAGCGCGCACCCGAGCTTCCCGGGCGCCGGCCGCTCGCGGCGGAGCGAGGGCTGGGCCGTCGTCCCCGACGGGTCCCGCGGCTCGGAACGGGCGAGGAGCCGGACGGCGGTCCGGAGGGGCCGTGCGTCCCGGGCGAACCCGGGCGCCGCCGCCGCGAGATCGCGGCAGAACTGGGCCGCTGCCTCGAGCGCCGCCGCCGCGAGCGCCTCGACGTCCACGGCCACGTCGCGCGAAAGGATCCGCGACGGGCGCCCGAGCGCCACGACCGTGAGGAGCACGCTGCCGCCCTTCCGGCGGAGCACGAGCTCGATGCCGCCGTCGCCGAGCACCACCGCCGCCTGCGCCCCGCCCGAGACGACGCGCGACACCGCCGAGAGGAGATCCTCGAGCGACGGAAGGAGCGGGGCCTCCGCGAGGCCGGCGGCGAGGTCCACGCCCTCCACCTCGAACGCGAGCGCATCGGTGAGCTCCCGGGCGGCGTCGCCGCCGGCGCGCAGGCCAGCGGCGACGCGCGGGTCGTCCCGCCAGCTCGTCCCGGTCCGGATCCGGATCATCGTCCTCCAAGAATCACCGCGGAATCAGGGAGTTTCAACGTTGACAGGGCAGGGGTCCGGCACGAATATGGACGCCTCGGGCAGCTCGCCGGCCTGGCGGGCGCCTCCTCTCCTTTGAACCTCACTCCCCTGCAGGGACATCCATGACCTTCACGGAAGCC
>DASPMI010000163.1:0-10615 GCA_035627135.1 Anaeromyxobacter sp.
CAGGGAGGCCCTGGCCAAGGGTCAGCCGTTCGCGATGGCCTTCGTGGACGTCCGGATGCCCCCGGGCCTGGACGGCGTCGAGACGGTCATCCGCCTCTGGGACCTCGACCCCCGGCTCGAGATCGCCATCTGCACGGCGTACTCCGACTACACCTGGCAGCAGATGCTCGAGAAGCTGACGCGGCCGGGGCAGTTCCTGGTCCTCGGCAAGCCGTTCGAGTCCACCGCCGTCCGCCAGATCGCGATGGCGCTCACCGAGAAGTGGAACCTCGCCCGCGGCGCCGAGCGGTCGCGCGACGAGCTCGACCGCCTCGTGAAGGAGCGCACGCGCGCGCTGGAGGAGGCGAACGCCCGGCTCGAGGTGCAGATGAACGAGCGCGTCGAGCTCGAGCGGCGGCTCCAGCACGCGCAGAAGCTGGAGGCCCTCGGCCGCCTCGTCGCCGGCGTGGCCCACGAGATCAACAACCCGCTCTCCTACGTGCTCGCCAGCCTCGGGCACCTCGACGAGCAGCTCGCCGGGGCGCAGCGGGCGCAGCCCGCGCGCGGTACGGCCGACTTCGCCCGGGAGCTGCGCGAGGTCGTGGACGAGGCGCGCGCCGGCGGGAAGCGCATCCAGCAGATCGTCCAGGACCTCACCACGTTCAGCCGCCCGGATCGCTCGGGCGTTGAGAGCGTGGTGCTCGAGGACGTGGTCCGGTTCGCGCTGCGGATGGCGGGCCCGTCCTTCCCCTCCGAGACGAAGGTCGAGGAGGCGTTCCAGAAGGTCCCCGTCGTGCGGGCGAACTCCGGCCTGCTCTCGCAGGTGTTCGTCAACCTGCTCGCGAACGCCGGCCGGGCGCTCGGCAACGTCGGCCCCGAGCGCCGCCGCATCCACGTCGCCATCGATCCGGCCGGGGCGGGCGGCGTGCACGTGACGGTGCGCGACGAGGGCGTGGGCATCGCCGAGGGGCTCCTCGCGAACATCTTCGACCCCTTCTTCACGACGCAGCCGCAGGGCGAGGGCACGGGGCTCGGGCTCTACATCTGCCAGGGCATCGTGCAGCGCATGGGCGGCGAGATCCGGATCGAGTCGCGCGAGGGGGTGGGGACCGTCGCGCGGGTGCTCCTCCCGCTGAGCCCGCCGGCGCGCATCGTGGAGCGCCCGCCGACGGTGGGCGTGCTGCCCGCGGCCGCGCTGCCGGCGCGAGGCTGAAACGCTGCAGTTGCGAGGGCCGGGCAGGCCGCTACAACCCCGGACGTGGCGCGCACGTCGCTGACGGTCCACTCGTCGATCGCCGAGATCCCCGCCCAGGCCTGGGACGGGCTGTTCGCCCACGAGCCCGATCCGGCGAGCCCCTTCGTCCGCCACGCGTTCCTCGCCGCGGCGGAGGAGAGCCGCGCGGCCGCGCCCCGCACCGGCTGGCGCCCGCGCCACCTCGTCGTGCGCCGCGGCGGCGCGGTGGTCGCGGCCGCGCCGGCCTACGCCCGGACGAGCTCGGACGGCGACTTCGGCCGTGACTGGGAGTGGGCGGCCGCGGCGGCGCGCGCCGGCGTGCCGTACTACCCGAAGCTCGTGCTCGGCGTGCCGTTCACCCCCGCGACCGGCCGGCGGCTCCTCGTCGGGCCCGGCGAGGATCGCGCCGCGCTCGTGCCGCTCCTGCTCGAGGGCGTGCGCCGCCTCTGCGCCGAGGAGGGGCTGCACTCGGTGCACGCGCTCTTCCTTCCGGCGGACGAGGCGCGCGCGCTCGAGGCGCTCGGCCTCGCGCTCCGGCTGGACTTCCAGTACCACTGGGAGAACGCGGGGTATGGTACGCCGGACGAGTTCCTCGCCCGCTTCCCGTCGAAGCGGCGCAACTCCATCCGGCGTGAGCGGGCCGCCCCCGCCGCGCAAGGGATCGCCATCCGCACCGTGCGCGGCGACGAGCTCGCCCGGGACCCCGCCGGCTGGGCCCGCGACTGCTTCGCGCTCCACCGCGCGACGACCGACCGGATGGCGTGGGGCATGCGGTTCGTGAACCGCGCCTTCTACGAGCGGGTCCTCGCCGCGATGCCGGACGCCGTGGAGGTGGTCGAGGCGCGGCGCGAGGGACGCCTCGTGGGCATGGCGTTCAACCTTGCCTCGCCGTCGGTCCTCTATGGCCGGTACTGGGGGTGCGTCGAGGATCACCCGTTCCTGCACTTCAACGTCGCGCTCTACCACAGCATCGACGAGTGCATCCGGCGCGGCGTGCGGCGGTTCGAGGGCGGCGCCGGGGGCGAGCACAAGATCTCGCGCGGCTTCGAGCCGGCGGAGACCTGGAGCGCGCACCTGTTCCTCGAGCCGCGGCTCGACGCGGCGCTGCGCCGGCACCTCGCGCTCGAGCGCGCCGACCGGCTCGACGCGGTGGCGCGGTGGCGGGAGGAGCACCCGCGGCTGGGGGGCTAGGTCCCATCGAAGCCCGTCCGGCGCCGCACCCTGGACGCGGACGTACCCGTCGTGCACGCCGTGCAGGTGGTGCGCCAGGCAGAGGGAGGTGAGGTTCCAGTCCTCGCTGCCGCCGCCGCGCGAGCGGTACACGATGTGATGTACCTGGTCCGCGGCCTTGCTGCACCCAGGGCACGTACAGAGGCCGCGGTCGCGCTCCATCGCGCGGGCCGCGGGCGTGTTGGGCCGCCTGGTCTCGGCCTCGTACGTGTCGATGAAGTGCTTGCACATGACGACGAGGCACTTCGACGTCCCGATCCACTCCTGCGCCGCGGCGCGGACCGCCCGGCAGGCCGCGCTGAAGACCTGGCGCACGTCCGCGGGCAGGCGCACCGCCCACTCCTTCCGTGCGCACATCTGCGCTTCCTCGTCGGCCTCGACCGCGCGCCTGAGTTCGATGACCTTCATCGTCTCGGCCTTGGCGATCCACGCATCGATGAAGGCCGGCGAGGAGCAGCGGGCCACGAGCCGCGCCTGCTCGTACCCGAGCCGCCCGTCGCGCATGGCGCGCCGGAGGGCGGGGTAGTCCCAGAGGCGCCTTTCGAGCCAGGCGCGCTGCTCGATCGCCCGGCCCGACATGCCGAGCCGCTCGGACGCGTAGTGATCGAGGTCGAGGAACTTCATGTCCCGCCACAGGCCGGTGTTGATGAGGAGCATCGAGAGGTGGCCGACGAGATCGTCCCAGCCCCGGCGCATCGAGGCGAGCTCGAGCAGCCGCTCGTGGACCCGGTGCGCGCGGTCCCAGTCGTCCACGCCCGCCTCGGGCGCGGGCACCGGGTCCGCCGCGTGGAGGTACCTCCAGCGCTCGTACTCGCGCTCGAGCCACTCGCGGAGATCGGGCGGCGGCTTCGACGGCGCCTGCCCAAGGGAGTGTGCACCGGCACCGGTGGTCTCGGGCGGAGGACGCGGATCCGGATGACTCCCCAGATACTCCTGCGCGATCGCCTCCACTCGCTGCCACTTCGGCGTGTTGGCCCGCAGGACCTTGCCCGCCACCTCCAACGCCTGGTCCACGACCTCGCGATCCTCCGGCTCGAGATCGATCACGATCCGCGGCCAGCGCTTCTCCTCGTCGCCCTGGACCGCAACCTCATCGCCCCGTGCCGCAGCGACGAGCCCGCGGACGGTGTCGCGCTTCGCCCGATCGACCCACTCGGCCTCGGAGTCCCCAACCGCGACACTGACGATGGCGATCGCCTTCTTGAGGCTCACCTCGCCCCGATCGCACCGCAGCGCGGAGCACCGGCCGGGTCCGGAGATCGCGCGCCAGTTTCATCCACTCGTTCGCCGTCCGCGGCGCGAGCGAGAGCTCCTCGCGCGCGTAGTCGCCGAGGTTCGCGTACCCGAGCCGCATCGGCCCGGCGCCCGTACAGAGGCAGTCGAGGCACTCGCCCATCGCGACCGCGATCGCCCCGCTCCCGCGCGCGACCTTCACGAGCAGCTCGTCGATGAGCAACGCCGCCTCGTCGCGGAGGAGGTGTCGCCGATCCGCCGGCTGCACCGGCAGCAGCGGCCACGCCCGCTTGCCGAGGGCGGCGAGCGCCTCGGGAGAGAGCGGCGGCGGCGCGCCGGATGTGATCCCGTCCTTCGTGCCTGAACATTTGCATAGCACGACGTTGCGTCAACATCGCCGCCGATGCGCCGTCCCCGATGGGCTGCACGTGAGCACGCGGCCGCTCGCGGGCCCCGCCCTCACGCGGTTCGGCCCGCTCCTTGCGACGTGCCGGACCGTGGCGCTGAGCACGCAACAACTCGAGTCGACCGGGGGCGCCGCATCCGCGCCCGCAGCCCGCTACCGCCGCCGTGAGCCCGACAAGACGCTTCTCCACGTCGCGGTCCGCTCGCGGCTCGAGCCGTTCCTCGCCGTCGCCCGCCGGACCGGCAGCGGTCGCGGGCTGCCCGGTCATGTCGAACGCGAGCTGCGCGCCTATCTCGATTGCGGGATCCTGGCCAACGGCTTCGTGCGCGTGCGCTGTCGCGACTGCGGCTTCGAACGGCTCGTCGCGTTCTCGTGCAAGGCGAGCATCTGCCCCTCGTGCGCTACCCGGAGGATGGAGGACGCCGACCATCTCTGCCGGAACGTCTTCCCGGCCGTGCCCGTCCGGCAATGGGTCCTCTCGCTCCCGCGGACGCTCCGGTTCCAGGCCGCCCGCGACGGCAGGGTCGCGTCGCGCCTCC
Organism: Anaeromyxobacter sp.; assembly: GCA_035627135.1. GTDB lineage: Bacteria > Myxococcota > Myxococcia > Myxococcales > Anaeromyxobacteraceae > Anaeromyxobacter. The sequence goes on from DASPMI010000163.1 coordinate 4,622, forward strand.
TCGACCTCTTCACGAGGGCGGTGTTCGCCTGGCAGCGGCGGTCCGCGCGGCAGACCGGGCTGGCCGATCCGCGGACCGGCGGGGTCACGCTCGTACAGCGGTTCGGAGGCGCCATCAACCTGAACGTCCACTTCCACGCGCTCGTGCCCGACGGAGCGTTCGTCGTGAACGGCCGGGAGCGCGCCCGGTTCGTGCGGCTCCCCGCGCCCGACGACGAGGACGTCGCGAGCATCCTGACCCGCGTGATCAAGCAGGTCCGGAAGGTGTTCCCCGCGCAGGGCCAGACCGACGTCGTGGACGAGGATGTCCGTTCGCCGCGCTCCAGGCTGCGGAGGTGGATCGCCGGCTCCGGTTCCCCGATCCGTTCAGGCACGCGCGCCGGTCCGCGCACCTCGATGGCTTCTCGCTCCACGCAGGCGTGCGGGTGCACCAGAACGATCGGCAGGGGCTCGAGCGGCTGTGCCGCTACGCCGCCCGGCCGCCGTTCGCCTTGCACCGGCTCTCGGCCGGGCCGGAGGGCAAGCTCGTCTATCGAATGAAGCGCCCGCGCGGCGGGTCGCTGTTCCTGTTGCTCGCACCGGACGAGCTGCTCGCGCGGATCGCCACCATCGTGCCGCCGCCCCGCACGCACGGGCTCCGCTACCACGGCGTCTTCGCGCCGAACTCGAGGGTGCGCGGGCTGGTCGTGCCGGAGCGGAGCTCGGAGTCACCCAGTCCCGCCGCGCTCCCCCACCCGCACGCGAGAAGCGAAACTTCGTCCGCGCCGCCCCGATCCCCGAAAGCTCCCCCGGCCCCGGAACCGCGAAGCTCCCCGCAATCACCGAACTCCTCGCCTCGCACGCGGGTCCCCTGGGCCGAGCTGCTGCAGAAGGTGTTCGCGGTGGATGTGCTCGCCTGTGCACGCTGCGCGGGGAGGCTCGAGGTGATCGCCTACATCGCCGAGCCAACCGTGGCAGCGCAGATCCTGGACGACCTCGGCCTCCAAGCGCAGGCCCCGCCACTCGCGAAGGCCGGCGAGGCCGAGGAGCAGGCCGAGCCCGGCCCCGGATACGACCTGGTCGATCCGACGTACGACGAGTAGATGCGGCGCCGAGAGACGTCGGGGCCTCCAGGGGAGAGGTGCGTCCGCCGAGGGCGCATGGCCCAGAAACGGCGCTGCGTCTTGCCGCGGCACAGCGCGAGAGCTCGAGGAGCAGCGCGCCGGCGGGGCGCTCCCTCGAGGCGCGGGTCCTCGATAGCCGCTCGCCCTTCGACAGGCTCAGTGCGAGCGGTGGTCAGCGCCTCGACGGCGCGCGCCAGCTCCCCCTCCGCGAGCGGCGCCGGCGCGAACCCTCGCCCCATCCGCTCGTTGGCGAGCGCGGTCAGGTAGATCGCCGTGAGCCGCGGGGGCGGCGTGCCGGGGAGAGAGACGGCGAGCCCGAGCGTGCGCGCCAGCTCGAGCAGCCTCTCGCACTGGTCGAGCGCGGCCGCGGTCCGGGCGAGGTCCGCCTCGGAGAGGAACGCGCGCGGCGGGTACGCGGCCGCGGCGAGCGTGCCCCACTCCTCGCGCGGCGCCTCGAGGCCGGGGGAGTAGCGCGGCCGCCTCGCGACGAGCGCGAAGAGCGCCTCGCCCAGCGGCGCGTCGAGGAGCGGGGCCTCGCGCGTACCGGTGCCGCCCGCCTTTACGAGCCGCTCGGCGCGGAACTTGAGCTCGAGCACGCGGCCGAAGCCCTCCTGGAAGAGGCGCTTCGCGGGCACGTCCCGCAGCACCTCGGCCGCGGCGGCACGTCGAGCGGGCGGCCCTCGGCCCGGAGCCGTGCGGTGAGGCCGAGCTCGAGCAGCGCCCGGGCGGCCTGGAACGCCGCGCGCACCGCGTCGGGGTCGGTGACGTCGACCTGGTCGGCGACGAGCACGGCGTTGGCCGCGGAGACGATCTGCCCCTCGAGCGCCGGCCGGTCGAGCGGGTCCATCGCCTCGGCGCCGCGGTCGAGGAGCGACCCGGAGGCGAGCGACGCGAGCCAGAAGCCGGGCGGCCGCTCGGGGAGGCCCGGGTCGGCCTCCGACCCCTGGGGCGCGGGAGTCCGGGGCGTCCGCGCGAACCACGAGAGCGCCTCGTCGAGCGGCGGGATCCCGAGGTCGGCGAGCCGCCCCTGCCGCCAGCGGAGCGCGGTCTCCTCGAGCTCGGACGGGACCTCCCACTTCAGGGAGCCGAGGAGCCGGCCCGCCAGGAACGGGTCCTCGGCGTACAGATCGTCGAGGAGCCCGCGGAGCGCGGAGTACTCCGCGCCCTCGGGCAGGAACTCGACCGCGTACCGCCCGTCGGGCGTGCGCACGACGCGGTCGGAGTGGATGTCCGGGTCCTTCCCCTCCTCGAGCTCGTGCACGACCACCGAGTCGCGCAGCACGAAGAAGAAGAGCTCGCGGTCGATGCCGTTGAGCTTCCGCTTCCGGCGCGCCGCCGCCTTCGGATCATGCGCCGCGCCGGAGCGCGCGGCGCGCAGCCACAGCAGCGCGCGGTGCGGATCGAGCTGGCTCCCTCGCCAGGCGTCGAGGTCGAGGAACGTCCGGAACTGCTCGAGCGAGGCGAGGGGGACGAGCGGCGCGGCGTCGGCGAGCCCGATCTCGCGGATGGTGAAGTAGAGCTCGCCGGCGGGGAGCGCCCGCACCAGCGCGCCGGGATCCTTGGCGTCGAGGATGACGTTCAGGCGGTGCCGCCCGCGCGCGGCGCCGAGCGCCGTCCGCGCCTGCACCACCTCGGCCGGCGCCAGCGACTTCTCTTCCCGTCCCATCGTCACTCCTCCCGTGCCCGTGCCCGTGCCCGTGCCCGTACCCGAGGCGCTCCGCGCCCGAACCGCTCCACCACCGCCCCCACGTCCCACCCCGCCTCGACGAGATGCCGCCGCGCCGCCGCCGCGCCCACCCCGAGCAGCGCCGGGTCTGATTCAGCGGCTCGGGTTTCCAGAACGACCCTTCGGACACTGATCCGCAGTTTGGAGGTCCTATCCGCTGCGCATCTTGGGCTTGCTTCGCCGGCCATAGTTGCTCGTAAGCGCGGCTGGGTACGGCGCGATCCTTCCGGCGGACTGCGGTAGATGAGGCTACAAGAATCGCTGCGCCCGAGCGGAGGCCCGCGACTCCGTCTGGGGATGCGGAGGGTGCAGGAAGGCCTCGTGTCGGGTATGATGCGGGCGCGGAGGTGAACCATTTTGCGTGTGCTTCTGCGCTCTTGCCCGGTCGTTTTGCGCGGAGCGTGTTGCGTGATTGTCATTGCGGCTGTGCTGGCACCTTCACGGTCCCCTGCGGGTGACGGTGTGGCGCGGTCCCTGCCCGACTCCGAGCGCTTGATACAGGCCCCAGAGGGCAAACGCGCCTTTGCAGGCCAGATCCACGGCCGAAAGGGCATCGATAGACTGGGTGTGCGTCTACCGAGCGGGGTGGCTCGAGATGAAGTCCTCTCCGTCGTAAGCCCAGCCCTCCCGGGCTCTGTCACTCTAGTTGGTGCGGTGCCCTGGAAAGGGCGCCCCCGCCATCTCGTCGCGATCGTGTGTGTAGGTGGCGAGGCGTCGCAAGACCGCTCTGTTTGCGAGGGGGGAGCGGCGTGGGTGGCAGTTCTGCAGCGAACGGATGATGGGCTGCAGCTCGTGGCCCGAACGTCTGAACCGTTTGTCCCCGTCTCCGATTGGTCGGCGTTTCCGGACGATGGGCCTGCTAGATCAATAATCCAGCGCAGCGCGGAGGGTAAGGATAATCAGATTGTCGGACTTGATCTCGCTCCTTATCGTCTGTTCGAGCGCGAGGATCCTGCGATCGGCGTACGCTCTGGCTTGGTCGAGGGGTATGCCGGGGGGTTCGGGTACTTCGAGTCGTTGCATCTGTTTCGTCGGGTTGGGACCCGGCTGGAAAAGGTCTTTAGTCATCCCATCTATCTTCTGGCTAACAGCGCGGGGAGCTGGAACGAAGATGGGACCCGCGAGCACGTCGTTTCCGAGCGCCGATTCTCCGTTTCGGTAGTGAGTAAGGCGCAACAGGACGGTTCTCACGACTTGGTCATAAAGGAGAGCGGCACCGGGTCTCTGCGCTTTGTCGCCGAATGGAACGGGACCACGCGTCAGTACCTGGTCCGATGACTCGTGGTTCCGCGGGTTTGTCGTATGAAGCTCGTTGTCCCTGACCAAGCCGGCTGATCGCCTTGCGAGCGCTCCGCCAGGCGAAAGCCCAACCGCGGGCGTGGCGGATGGGGCATGTCATAGCGGTGTCCCATTGCCTTGATCCGAGAAATCTGATCTACGGTTCTCGGAGGTGGCGATGCCCGAGCCGCTGTCGTTGGATCTCCGGGAGAGGATCGTTGCCGCATACGAGCGCGGCGATTTGACGAGGGACCAGGTCGCGGAGCTGTTCCAGGTGGGACGCGCGTCCGTGAACCGGCTGGTACGCCGGTTCCGGGAGACCGGCTCGGTGGAGCCGAGCCCGCACAGCGGCGGCAAGCCACGGAAGCTGACGACCCGCGGGGAGAAGGTCCTCCGAGCACTCGTGTCGGAGTTCCCGGACGCAACGATCCCGGAGTTCGTTCGGCTCCTGCTGGAGCGGGCGAAGCTCGCGGTCAGCACGTCCACGGTGAGCAGGGAGCTGGCGCGGCTGGGTTTCACGCGAAAAAAAGTCCCTCGTCGCCACGGAGCAGAGCTCCCCTCGCGTCCAAGCGCTTCGCGACCGTTTTCGAGCCCGGGCGCGCACCCTGGACGCTCGAGATCTCGTCTTCATCGACGAAGCGGGGTCCCAGATCGGGATGACCCGGGAGTACGCACGCGGCCTGCGAGGAGAACGCGTTCAGGGCCATATGCCGCGCAAGCGTGGCACCGTCACGACGATGCTCGGCGCGATGGGCCTCGACGGCATCCGCGCCATGATGACGGTCGAGGGCGCCACCGACGCGGAGGTCTTCGAGACGTTCGTCACGCACCTGCTCGTGCCCAAGCTCAAGCCGGGCAACATCGTGGTGCTCGACAACGTCGGTGCTCACAAGCCAGAGGGAGCGCTCGCTCGTATCCGCGCCGCCGGCGCCCGGGTGCTCTTCTTGCCGCCGTACTCGCCGGACCTGAACCCCATCGAGCACGCCTGGTCGAAGGTGAAGGCGCTCCTCAAGAAGTTCGAGGCGCTCACCGTCGCCGCCCTCGACGCCGCCATCGCCAAGGCAACCGAGCTCATCACGCCGGAAGACGCTCGCGGCTGGTTCGAGCATTGCGGGTACTCGGCTCAACCCGAGTGATCGGCGCTATGACACTCAGTTCCGTCCAGTTTCCGGGGGGCAGGTCAACTGGACTGCCAGCCCCCATCCTTGTGACCTGCACCTAGCGGAACGCGGCCGCATCACTCCAGTCGCGCGTGTGGAAGAACCGGAGGCCGACAGGGTTCACGGCTTCGATCACGGCCTTGAGTTTGTCGTGAACAAGCCAGATCGTTCCGTACTCGCGTGGATGGAACAAGAGCCGCTTCTCTTCGGGGATCTCTTCGAGCTTCTTCTCGTCCAAGACGATCTTCTCGAGGATGGTGATCGCTCCGCGCCGGCTGCGCCTGCACTGGGTCCGCTTCATATCCAGGCACTCGATCGAGTTGCGGACGTGGAGGAGCCAGTAGGAGAGCCTCGTGCCGTTGACGTCCACCTCCGCGGGGACGAGCTGGACCATAAAGAGGTCCATCGGCTCAAGGACCGCCTTGAGCCTTTCGGAGACGACCGGCTCCGGGAGGACGTGGTAGTCCACCATCACCGGCGCATGCGGAACCGGCGCTCCTAGCTTTAGCGGAATGGGAGTTGAGACATCGATCAGCTCCTCGCGGGCGACGTTCACGCTCCGCGGATCATCTCTCCACGTCAGCAGTGTGTAGTGTCCACCCTCTGTCAAGACAGTGCCGCCGGCAGAAATCGGGCAGGTTGAGCGGCACGGTCTTGGCTTGCTACGCAGCCTCCTCGACGACGAGCCCGAGCTTCTCGGCTCGGTACTCCGCGGGTGTCTTCCAGCC
>DASPMI010000164.1:0-13976 GCA_035627135.1 Anaeromyxobacter sp.
CGCCTCGTCCGACTGCGACGGGCCGCCCTGGCGTGGAGACATGGTTCCGTCCTCCTCGCGGAGAACATAGTGGGCGGGCATGACCCGCGCCGGGGGCGCGGGGAGGCGCATGCTCGGAGTAGTCCACCTCGGCGCCGTCGATCACCTCGATCCGGTCCGGCGCGCTCTGCGGCGGCGGCGCGAGGCCGAGGAGGCGCTCCGTGGGCGACGTAGATCACCTTGAGGTCGAGATCGGAGTCGGGCGACGGGAAGCCGTACGCGTGCGCCCCGGAGAGCGAGATCACCACGTGCCGGCGGCGCGCCGACTCCTCGTCGAGGAGCTTCCGCGCCGCCGCGAGCCCGCACCTGCCCCGGCCGGCGCGGGAGGACCTCCTCGCGCGCGTAGCGCACGACGCCAAGCCCGGTCACGAGGACGTCGAACCCGTCGTCGCGGATCGCGACCACGCGCCCGACCACGCCCTGCGGGATGCGGCGGTCGCCGGCGGCCCGCTCGACGCGCGTCGTCACCTCGGTCCCGTGCGGCAGCGGAACGGTGAGCGGGTCGATGGGAGCGAGGCCCTGCGGGCGATCCATCGGGTGAGGGTAGCAGCAGAGGAGCCCCGCTCACACCCCCGGCCCCATCCCCCGCAGCCCGTCCGCCAGCGCGAGGCAGACGTTCTCGATCAGATCTTGCCGCGCGTTGACCGCGTACACGTGCGGCAGGAGGCGGTAGTTCTCGCGCTGGAGCCGCGCGGGCGCGGCGCCGGGGAGGACGCGGACGAGATCGGGCAGCACCTTGTCCCGGAGGCGGAGCGCGGTGTCGATCGCGAGCACCGCGAGGTGCGGCCGCAGCGCCCGGACGCGCGCGACGAAGGCGCGGAGCTCCTCGCGCGAGACGTGCTTGGGCGGCGAGGACTTGAGCTCGACGTAGACGAGCTTGCCCTCGAGCGCGAGCACGACGTCGAGGTCGCCGCCGACGCCGGATGCGCCGGAGCGGACGCCGGTCACGACCTCGGCGTGGAGCCGCCGCCCGAGCTCGCGGCCGACCCACCACTCGAGCGTGCCGCCGAAGTTGGCGGCGGGGTGGACGAGCCGGAACCGCCCCGCGCCCGCGGGCGCCGCCAGGCCGAGGCGCACGAGCTCGGCGGCCATCCGCGCGGCCTGGGGCGCCGAGAGGTAGCGCGTCGCGTCGCCGGGACGGAACGGCCCGCCGGCGAGGATGGCGCCGCGGAGGAAGAGGCGGAACGCGTAGTGCGAGAGCCGGTCGGCGAGCTCGACGGCCCGGGCCTCGTCCAGGTCGGGCGGGAACGGCAGGTCGGGCGCGATGGGCCGCGGGCGCAGGCCGCGCCGGACGAGCATCGCGAGCGGCTCCGGCAGGGCGGCCGCGCGGGAGGCGGAGGGCCGCGTGGGCGGCGACCGCCGCGCGGCGGCGCCCTCGAGCTCGCGTGCGGTCCGCCGCGGGGTCATGGGCGTGCGCGCACGAACGCTACGCGGAGGGATCGTCCGGGGCCCCCGGCCCGCTCCCCTCGGGCGCCTCGCCGGCACGCCGGTGGCGATCGAGCGCGTCCCCCGCGAGCCAGATGGCGACCGCCCACGCCGCGCCGACGGCCCAGCCGGCCACGACGTCGGTCGGCCAGTGAACCCCGAGGTAGACGCGGCTCACGCCCGTGAGCGCGGTCGCCACCACCGCGCAGGCCATCACGAGGAGCTTCATCCGGGCCCGCGGGAGGACGCGGGCGAGGAGCGCACCCAGCGTGAGATAGACGACCGCGGACATCATCGAGTGTCCGCTCGGGAAGCTCGCGCTGTACACGACCGCCTCGTGCGGCACGAGATCCGGCCGGGGCCGCCCGAACCAGCGCTTCAGGAGGAAGCTCAGGAGCTGTCCGCCGCCGAACGCGAAGGCGAGCAGCGCGACCGAGCGCGGGCGGCGCGCCATCCAGAGGAACAGCGCCGCGGCGACCGAGACCAGCGTGAGCACGGTCGCGCCCCCGAGCGCCGTCAGGTCCCGGCCCATCTCCTCGAACCACGGTGGGCCGATCGGGTCCGAGAGGTCGGAGGGCTCGCGCATCGCGAGGAGGACGGTGCGGTCCAGCGCGCGGACCTCCCCCACCCCGACGGCGGCCGCGACCGCCACGAAGGTCCAGACTCCGCCCGCGAGGACCGCGAGGAGCGCCACCGTCACGAGCTCGCGCGCCCGGAGGAGGCGCCGGAACCACCGCTCGCCACCCTCGGGCCCGGGCGCACGCCGCACCGGCTCTTCAGGCACCTGCCGCATCACCGGGAGGATAAACGCGATCCGGGCCGCTGGCCCGCTCAGGCGCGCCCGGCCGCGGCCTGCGGGGGGATCTCCACCCGCTGGACGGGCCCACCGCCCGGCCAGAGCCGCTCCGCCGCGGCGGCGGCTTCGGGGCTTCCGGTCGTGAGCAGGCGATCGCGCCCCGGCGCGGTCGCGACCGAGAGGAGCCCCGCCTCGCCGAGCCGCGCCTGGACCTGGCGCGCGACGGCGACGCCGGCGTCGAGGAGCGTCACCTCCGGGCCCGCCGCCTCGGCGATGAGCGCGCGCACGAACGGGTAGTGCGTGCAGCCGAGCACGATCGTGTCCGCGCCGCGCGCGAGCAGCGGCGCGACGAAGCGCGCCACGAGCGCCCGCGTCTCGGCCGTCTCGAGCGCGCCGCGCTCGATCTGCTCCACGAGCCCGGGGCACGGCTGGCGCACGACCTCGATCCCCTTGCCGAACCGGTCGAGCAGCGACGCGAACCGCTCGCTCTCCAGCGTCCCGGTCGTGGCGAGCACGCCCACGACGCCGCTGCGCGTGGCGGCCGCGGCGGGCTTCAAGGCCGGCTCCATCGCGATCACGGGCAGCGCGAGCCGCTCGCGGATCGACGGCGCCGCGGCCGCCGTGGCCGTGTTGCAGGCGACCACGATCGCCTTGCACCCCTGGCCCATGAGCCACTCCGCGAGCTCGAGCGACCGCGCGCGGATCCACCGCGGCGGCCGATCCCCGTACGGCGCGTGCGCCGAGTCGGCGAGGTAGAGGAGGTCCTCGGCGGGGAGGAGCGCGCGCAGGTGGCGCAGCACGGACAGGCCGCCCACGCCGGAGTCGAAGACGCCGATGGGACTGGAAGGACCGGGGGCGGGCATCGGGTGGAGCGCGGGTCGCGAGGGCCCGAGCATCACACGTTTCCGGCTGGGGCGCGAGACCATCGCTCCCACCTTGCATGACAGCGACGAGCCCGCGCGGCCCGCTCCGCGTGGGCCGCTCACCCCGGCGGCGGCGCCAGCACCCGGTGGCGGTAGAGCTCGAGCAGCACCTCGTCGGAGAGGTCCGACCGGAGCTCCGCCCGGAGCCGCGCGCGGACCTCGGCGACGGGGTGAGCGCCGGTGAAGCGCGTGAGCAGCGAGTAGGCCTGGCCCGGGAGGACGAGCGCCTCGAGCGCGCTGTAGCCGGCGAGCGCGACGCTGCCGTCCGGGAGCCACGAGACCGTCGCGCCGGGGTCGAGGCGGAGCACCGGGGGCAGCGTCGGCGCGGTCGCCGCGGCGAGCGCGCGCTCCACGGCGCGGCGCGCAATCCGCCCGTCGAGCCCGAGCAGCGCTTCGACGTCACCCGCCGTGAGGCCGCGGACGAACCGGTGGCACGCCCGGTAGAGCTCCGCCTCGCGGCCGAGCCACGGGCCCCAGATGGCGGCGCGCGCGGCGGGCGGCGGCGCGACGCCGTCCACGTCCTCCGGGCCGAGCGGCGAGCCGGAAGGGGGCCGCGTCCCCGGCGCGCGATCGAGGAGCTCGGGCGCGAGCTCGAGCAGCGCCGCGCGCGCGAGCTGGATCTCGACGAGCGAGACGAGCTCCTTGACCGCCGTCCACAGCCGCCGGCCGTCCTCGCCCGCCTCGTACTTGCAGTAGTACGTCGCGCAGACGGCGTCGCGGTGCGCCCAGATCGTGCACCCGCCCGTCCCCTCCTCGTAGAACGGGCAACGCAGCGCCCGCGCCTTCCCGAACGCACCGTGCGCGTTCTCGTACAGGAGCGAGAACGTCCTCGGCGGGTGGAGCCACTCCGGCGCGACGCCGACGCCCGACGCCACGCGGGCCTCCATCCGCCGCCGCCCCTCCGCCGCGCCGGGCTCGTCGTCGGCGAGGACGCCGCCGACGAGGTAGTTCGGGAGCCGCGGGTGGAACGTGCAGCACTTCGTCTCCGGCTGGAAGAACCGGCTCCTCCCGTCGAGCGGCGGCAGCGTCGCGGTGCAGTTCTTCTCGAGCATCGCGCAGGAGGCGCAGGTCGCCTTGCGCTCGGCGGGGACCTCGGCGTCGAGCGGCGCGCCGAGGAGCGAGCGGTACAGCGCGGGGAGGGCGTCGCGAAGCTGGGGCATTGGCGCCCGATCTAGACGACCCCGGGCAATTTGGAAACGGATCGGTTGTGGCGGGGTGGGGGGCCCCGCGCGAAGCGCGGGGGAGGGGCAGAGCCCCTCCTCGCTGGGTGCCGCGCAAGCCGCCCTTCCACAATCCGTACGATCTCGGCGGCGCAGCGCGGCGGGACCCAGCGCAGCAGGGGTGGGGCCCCAGGAGGTTTCCTCCTGGGGCGGGGGCGCAGCCCCCGTGTCAACGGACCAGCGCCTGCATCCGCACCTCGGCCGCTTCGACGTCGACCGCGAGCGCCCGCACGAACGGGGCCCCGACCCCGAGCGCGCCGGCGCTCTGGACGATCTCCCGCGCGGCGCGCGCCGCCACCTCGGGATCGGCGAGGCTCGCGAGCGCCGACGTGAGCCGGACGAGGTGCAGATCCACGGCCTCGGCGGGCACGGCGGCGTCGTGGTGGCGCGCGCAGAGCTCCAGGAGGTACGCGGGGAGCGCCCATCTCCGGAGCGCCGCCTCGCCCACCTCGACGTGGACGCGGTCGATCACCCGGTGCGTGAGCGCCACCGGCGTGAGGTGCGCGCCCGGCGCGGTCGCGAGCCGGGCGAGGACGCGGACGGTCAGCGGCTTGCCGACGTCGTGGAGCAGGCCACCCAGCCAGACGTGATCGCTCCGCGCCCCGCGCTGGCGCAGCGCCGCGCCCGCGGCCGCCGTCGCCACCGCGACCGCGCGCAGGAAGAACCGGGATCCCAGGTGCGCGCTGCCGGCGCCGCCAGGCACGTCCAGGAGCTTGCGCGCGGCGACCGCGCTCGCCACCCGGCCCACCTCGGCGAGGCCCAGGCGCGCCACCGCCTCGTGCACCGACTCGATCTCGGAGACGCCCCGGAACGCGGCGGAGTTCGCGACCGAGACCACCTCCGCCGCGAGCGCGGGATCGCGCGCGATGAACCCCGCCACGCTGCGGGCGTCCGCCTTGGCGTCGTGGGTGCGCTCGACGATCTCGAGGGCGACGGCGGGGAACGAGACGAGCTCGCCCGCGGTCCCCTGGGCCGCCTCGAGGACGCGGGCCGCGAGCTCGGCGAGGGCGGCCTCGTCCGCGGCCGCGGGCTCCGCCGGGACGTCAATCCGCAGCGCGCGGGCGAACGGCGCGAACGGGTGGACGTCGGTCTGCTCGGTCGCCTCGGTCACGGCCGGCGCCGGTCGCGCCGGCGGCTTCGACGCGGGACGCGCCGGGCGAGCGGCGTGCGGGGCGGGCGCGCCGGGCCGCGCGCGTTCGCCGCGGAGCGCTCGCAGGGCGCGCGTGAGCCAGCCGTCGGATCCCGCTCGGCCCGCGCCTCCTGACGGACGAGCGGGCGCGGCCGTGCTCGGACCGCGGCTGCTCGCGGACGGCGTCACGCGGACGGGCTCGGCAACCGGCGCAGAGTCGAACGGCGAGGCGGCGGTGGTCGGCCCGGCCGGTTCGAGATCCGCTCGCCCTGAGCCTCCTGAGCGTACGCCACGCGCAGCGGGGCCGGAGTCGAAGGACGAAGGGAGAGCGGCCGATGGATCCTCTGCGCCGACCCGCGTGAGCCCCTCCGCCGGCGGCGCGGGCGGCCGCTCCGACTCTCGGACCCGCGCCACGACCCGCATCCCCCCGGCCTCGGCGGACCCCTCCGCGACGGCGCCCTCCTCCTCGATCCCCGACCACGCGGCGATCGCCTCGAGCAGCGCGCCCGCGACGAGCAGGTCCTGCGTGACGATCGGCGCGGCCGCACCTCCGCGCGTGCGCCCGACCACCGGGACGCGCGCGAGGCCGTAGCCCTCCTCGATGACCTCGGCCGCCCAGCCCGGCTCGCGCTCCAGGTCGATCGTGAGGTTCGCGAGCCGGAGCGCCGCCGCGGCCCGCGCCTCGCCCGTGAGCCGCGCGAGCTCCTCGAGCGCACCGCGCGCGTCGCAGAGCGCGACGCCGGGGAGGCGCGTCCCGTCGCCGCCCACGACCGAGAGCTCGCCGTCGACCTCGGCGTGGCCCTCCAGGAACGCGACGCGGAGCCGCTCCTCCGGCGCGACCACCTCCCAGCTCTTCGCCTTCCAGAACGCGGCCGCGCCCTCGAGCAGCGCCGCGATCGCGTCCGGCTTCGAGGCGCCGTGCTGGACCCCGCTCGCGAGCTCGTAGGCGAGGATGGCGCGGGTCTTCAGGACGGCCGGCGGGAGCGGGACGGCCTCGATGCCGAGCGCCCGGCCCGCCTCGGCGAGCGCGGGCTCGCAGGCGATCGGCTGCCCGAGCGCCTCGGCCCGCACCGCCTCGAGCCCGGCCGCGTCGGTCGGCGCCTCGTGGAGCCGCGGCGCGCCGCCCTCGACGAGGCCGACGTAGGTGTACGCGGGCGCGCCGGCAGACGACGAGACCGGGCCGAGTCGGAAGATGTGGAGCAAAGGGCGCCCTCCTCCGTCACGATAACAGGGAGGCCGGGGGTCTCCCGAGCGCCGCCGTGTGGTCGGGAAAGAGGGGCGGTGGGTGCGGTCACGCGAGGAACTGGTTCGCGTCCCCGTCAGGGCGCGGAGCGCCTCGGGTCTTCCTCAGCGCACGCCTGCGTCGGAACGGACCCCCACGTCGGGTCGGGGATTCTGCACGCATCTGCCGCGCGCCTCCGCCGCTCCGGCACTTCCTTCAATCCGATCATTGGCTCCGATTGTCAGACCGCCATGCGAGAACTCGAGCGTGACCACCGCGCGTCCATCGAGCCCGACCTCCGTCCCGGCGTGGTGCGCGCGCTACGCGCCGCCGCCCAAGGTCGAGTTCCCGCGGCTCGACCGGTTCGAGCTCCTGCCGGTATTTCGCGGCGGCGAGAAGGAGGCCGACGACACCGAGCAGGGGCTCGCGATGGCGGCGCGGGTCCAGGCGGCGACGGAGCTCGCCATCGCGGAGGGGCTCGCGGCGCTCCGCGTGGGCGATCGGCTTGCGGAGTTGGGGTACCACCTGGGCGATTACGCGCGGGAGGTACTCGACATTGCGCCGCGCACGGCGCTCAATCTCGTCCACCTCGCGCGGGAGCTGCGGACGCGGCCGCTCCTGCGCGCGGCGCTCCGCGGGGGGACGGTCACGATGCGGGCGGCGCAGACGGTGCTGCCCGTGGCGCGGGGAGAGGACGAGGCCGCGTGGGTCGAGCTCGCGTCGCGCGAGACGATCCGGGCGCTCGAGGAGGCGGTGAAGGCGGAGCGGGCGGTCGCCGGAGAGGAGGAGTGGGGGAGATGGACGGTCGGGTGCAAGCCCGAGGACCGCGACGTCATCGACGACGCGCTCGCCCGCGCGGGGCAGGAGCTCCCGGGGTCGAAGACGTTCGAGCGGCTCGAGGCGATGGCCCAGGAGTTCCTCGGGGCGTTCCCCGATGCCGACGTCGAGGACGGCGAGCGGAGGACCCTGCGCGAGCACTTCCGCAGCCAGGACGAGCGCGAGGCGCGGCGCGCGCAGCGCGAGGCCGCGCTGGAGGACGAGACGGGCCGCTGGGTCTCGCTCAAGCGGCTCCCGCCCTGGGTCGCTCCGGACGAGGGGTTCGACCAGCTCTCGTCGGCCGCCGAGATCGACGCGGCGCTGCGCGCGCTGGCGCGCCATGGCGAGGGCTGGGAGGAGTACGTCGGCTGGACGGCGGAGATGATCCGGCGCAGCGGCATGCACCTCATCCTCGGGTTCACGTCGTTTCGCCACTACGTGGAGGAGCGGCTCGGCATGCCGGGCCGCGCGGTCGAGCAGCGCGCGGTGCTGGAGGAGAAGATCTGGGGGAGCCCTGCCCTGCGCGGGGCGCGCGCCTCGGGGCTCTCGTACGAGCGGCTGCGCGCGCTGTCCCACCTTCCGGAGGCGGAGATCAGGGAGTGGACTCCCCGGGCGCGGCTGATGACCGTCGCGGCGATCCGCCGGGAGCTGGACGCGGCCGAGGAGCGGCAGATGCGTGCACGCGGGAAGCTGGCCGCGTCCGTGCCGATGAGCGTCGCGAGCGTGCTCGCAGCGGCGATCGCGACCGTGCGCGCCCTGCTCGGCGCGCCGATCCCGGCCGGACGGTGTCTCGGCGCAGTCGCGCGGCACTTCCTGGAGGTCTGGGGGCCGCCGGCAGAGGCGAAGAGCCGCTCGCAGAAGGTCCGGGCGCGCGACGAGGAGCATTGCCAGGTGCCCGGGTGCAGCCACCGTGCGGCCCACGCGCATCACATCATCTACCGCTCTCACGGGGGCGGCGAGGAGCTCGGCAATCAGGTCGCGGTCTGTGCCTTTCACCATCACCGGTGTATCCACGGCGGCTTCCTCGCCGTGCGCGGCGAGGCGCCGAGCAGGCTGACCTGGATCCTCAACGGGAGGGAGTGGGACGGGATGCCGGGCGCGTGAACAGGATGACGGGGACGGCTAGGACTGGGAGGCGAGCGCGTCCCGCAGGTTCCGGGTACAGCACCCCGGGCGCGTTCCCCGCGAGCCCGCTCATCTGCGCGTCGTTGAGCTCGACCACCATCGCGCTCCCGTCCTCGCGCGTGGCGACGTCCACGACGAGGAACCGCGGGAGGACCCCGGCCGCGCGGAGCCGTGCGACGGCTGCCTCCACGGCGCGCGCGTGCACGTCGCGCGGCGCGGGCACCACCGGGAGCTCGTTCGCGTGGTTGCTCCAGTAGTAGCCCGCGCTCAGGACGCGCCCGTCGAGGAGGAAGAAGCGGTGCTCATCGGCGATGGGCAGGCCGTTCTCCGCGGTGGCGAGGCGCCTCAGCGGCTCATACGCACGGAAGTAGATCCGCTGCGCCCGGAAGAGCGCGTCCTCCCGCAGCCGCGCGGCCACCGCGATCGCCTCGCCCCGCGTCGGCGCGAACATGTGGCTGTTCCAGCGATCCTTCCGCGAGTTGGTCTGGCCCTTCACCACGAAGGCGGTGCCATCGTCCGGGAGCTCCTCCACCCGTTCCCATGTCCGCGGTGTCAGCTCCGCCCCGAGGAGGGGCGCCCACGCCATGACGTCCCCGATGAACGCGTGCTCCTCCACCGAGTTCACGAGGACCGCCCCGCGGCGCGCGAGCTCCGCGACGAGCGCGCCGTAGAAGGGCAGGACGCTGTAGCGCCCGATGACGAGGTCGCCCGGCGCGACCGCGGCGCGATCCCGCACGAGCGGGAAGCACGCGGCAGCCGCCTCCTCCTCGGAGGAGTCGGGGTGATCGGGCGGGCGGAACAGGATGACCGGCCTCATGCGCGCGCTCGATCGATACCATGAGCGGCGTTGCTGCGCGCACGGACCCAGGCTGAATGGGGACCGCTTGGGGCGGTCCGATGAACTCGGCGGCGCGGCGGGGTCCAACCGGTGAAACGAGACGAAACCGACACCGTGAGGAGACTCGCCATGAACAAGAACACGATCTGCCTGTGGTACGACCGCGACGCGGAGGAGGCCGCGCGCTTCTACGCCCGGACGTTCCCCGACAGCAAGGTCGGCGCGGTGTTCCGGGCGCCCTCCGACTTCCCGGGCGGCAAGGCCGGCAGCGTCCTGACGGTGGAGTTCACGGTGTGCGGCGTGCCGTGCCTCGGCCTCAACGGAGGGCCCACGTTCAAGCAGACGGAGGCGTTCTCGTTCCAGATCGCCACCGAGGACCAGGCCGAGACCGACCGCTACTGGAACGCGATCGTCGGCAACGGTGGCGTGGAGAGCGCGTGCGGCTGGTGCAAGGACCGGTGGGGCGTGTCGTGGCAGATCACGCCGCGCGTTTTGACGGAGGCGATGACCAGGGGCGGCGCGGTGGCGAAGCGCGCGTTCGACGCGATGATGGAGATGCGCAAGATCGACGTCGCCAGGATCGAGGCGGCGGTGCGGGGGTAGGCGCACCGGACGCCCCGGACCTTGGCGCTCACACGACGCGACGGTCTCTACGCCAGAAGGCCGTGCCGCCGTGCCCACGAGATCAGGAACGTCGCGTCGGGGCGGTTCGTGGCGAACTCGGCTGCGATCGCCCGGGCTGTGTCGAGGTCGTTCACCAGGACGGCGAGGACCATCGCAGCCGACCGGGAGGCTTCCACGCGCGCCTGCTCGATGCTGCTCACCCTGTTCAGCCACGGAATGGCGGCATCGCGCACGGCGCTCTCGACGGCTCGAACGACCTCGTCGATCGGCGCTCCAGACCTCACCGTCCACCAGAGGTCCTGCCCACCCGGCAAGAGTGCGCCGATGCGCTTTCTGATCGTGCACTGGTACTCGAACGGCCCGCTCGGCCCGGGCTCGCTCCCGATGAGTCCTTCACCCAGCGCCTGGGCAGCGGGGAAGAAGACTCCAACATTGATGGTGAACCGCGCCTCCGCCCACGTATTGCCGCTGCTCGACTGAACGTTCAGCACTTGCGTGCAATCGGCGAGGTCATGCCGGAACGTCGCGCCCGACTTCCGAAACCCCAGGCGCTTCATCTGGGGCTGAACCGCGACCCGGATCACGTCCTGGACGAGCTCGGCCGCGGGGCTCCTGGACATGTGGTGAGCCTACCACCGCCGTCGCTCGAGAAAGCGGGCGCGGCATCGCCTCTGCACCTGCCGACGGACGTGACGGACAGAAGAAGAAGGGCCGGAACCATGGAGACGAAAGCTCCAGCAGTTCCGGCCCTTCAGATGGAGCGGGAAACCGGGTTCGAACCGGCGACCCTCAGCTTGGGAAGCCCCGGAGGGCTGCGTCCAGCCGGTCCCGAGGGTTCGCAGCCGTTCGCAATTCCTGACCGGAACAAGGTGTCCGGCGCCTCTTTGCCGCCGGCAAACGTCCAGCCGTTCACAGCCGTCCCAGCCCGCGGCAACGGCCGTAGGGCGCCGGTGGGGCGGCTGCGCGCGGTGGATGGCAACAGGCTCCTGACGGTGCGCGACGCGGCGCGGGTCCTGGGTGTCTCGACGGCGACGGTGTACGCTCTCTGCGACGAGGGGCGGCTGGCGCACGTCCGAGTGGGGAACGCGATTCGGGTCCGGCCGGCCGACCTGGAGGCGTTCACCTCCGGAGGCCGCAGCTAGCGCCGCCTGAGAGCAGGCGGGAGCAGGCGGACTCCCAACCGGGGTCGCTAGGCAGCCCGCTCAACCATCCCCCGGGCTCGCGGGTCGAAGCCGACTGGGAATCGGGTCTCCGCGTCGAACTCGGCCGCTTCCAGGCGGGCGCCATCGAGCCGGGCAGCCGTGAGGTTCGCACCCTGTAGCTGCGTGCTGCCGCCGAGGTTGTCACGCCCGAGGTTCGCATCGCGGAGGTCGGCTTCGCTCAGGTCGGCGCTCTTGAGATCGGCCCCTCTTAAGTCGGCGCGGACCAGGGTGGCTCCGCGCACCGACGCGCAGAACAGGATGGCCCAGTAGAGATCCGCGTCGGTCAGGTCAGCGCGATCGAGGAGGGCGCTGTCCAGGAACGCTCCCTCCATGATCGCGCCCTTGAACCTCGCGCCGCGGAGGTCGGCGTTGTCGAGCCTCGTGCCGGTCAGAGCCGTCCCGCTGAAGTCTGAATCCGGAAGCACCGCGCGCGACAACCACCGGCCGCGCAGGTCCGCCCCAGCGAGGCCACCCGGGACCTCGGCGAGTTCGAAGCCATCGGCGTCTCGAATCGTGGTCGTGTCCGCCATCCAAGGTCCTCTTGCCGTGGTCACTCGAAGGCCCGACACGCGATGTGGCAAGACGCGCGTTAGGTTCGAGGGTCCCCGACGAGCGGGAAGGCGTCGAGGATGTAGTCCAGGGCGGTGAGCATCGCGGGTAGGCCAGTCTGGTCCGCCTCCAGGTCGAAGCGCAGCACCGCCCCCATGCCGGGGTCGTCGCGCACCTCGCACTCGAAACGGACGTGGCCGCGGCCATCACCCTTGGCGTGAACCGAGACCCAGTGCTCCATGCACCTGAGAACCGCCTCGCCCTGGAGCGACCGGTGCAGCGCGGCGAGCTGGCTCCGAAAGTCGGCGAACTCGTCGACGCGCAGGTCGGCGTCGAAGGCGGCACGAAACGCGCGAACGCGCAACTCCACCTCGGTCTTGAGCCAGTTGCCATCCCAATAATCAGTCGCCCCGGGGTGGCAACGCGCCTTCGGCCGCAGCGCGAGGTGATCCGCCGCGGGCGCGCCGATGACGAGCGTGGTGGGCTCTGCCATGGCGCGGAGCTTCCCACGAAGATGGCCTCGGTGCCATCGGCGGCTGTCGGGCTCGACGGATACGCTTCGCGGTGGGCGAGGGAGGATACTTGGATGGCGCGATTTCAGAAGGGCAACACGGCCGGTGCTTCGACACGGTGGCAGCCGGGACAGTCGGGAAACCCTGGCGGCCTGCCGCCGATCATCCGGGGCGTTCGCCTCCTGGCTGGTGAGCGCGCTCCCCGGGCGATTCAGCGGCTCAGCGAGCTGGTGGAGAGCACGGACGACCGCATCGCGCTCGCGGCCGCGATCGCTCTTCTCGACCGCGCCGGCGTCACGCCGCTGGAGATGGAGGTCCAGCTCGGCAGCCGAATGCCACTGCTCGACGATCCCCTTGAGGTGCCCGAGATGGATGAGGCCGATGTGCGGCGCCTGGCTTCGACCCCGGTCGTGGTGGCGCTCGCGCCCGCGGCGGGGCTGAGTGCGCGCGCCATGGTTGCGCCGACGGTCGAGACGCGAGAGGAGGGCGACCAGGAGCAGCCGCAGGAGCGCTAGCCGCTCGGTTCAGTCGCGCGGGACCGGTCCTTGCGTACCCAAACGAGCATGCAGGTTTCGGCTGGTGAGCAGGAAGGCCAGGCCTGCAAGTCCGGCGGCCCAAACGCATGAAGCGGTGGGATAGAGTGCGCGGTGGAGACCATCGCCGATGCGCTTCGACAGCTTGGTTCGACTTATCGAGTCGGCCGACTTCATGTCCTTCCGAGAGATCGCCCTCATCGCTCTCAAGGCACGCGGATTTCAGACCCCGGCGATTCGCGACGGGTGGAACGACGGCGGAAGTGACGTTGCCGTCTACACGTTCCCCATGCAGCCGCTCCGGTTTGCCATCCAGGTCAGCGTCGAGGCCGACTGGCGCGGCAAGATCCGGCAGGACGCTCGCAAGGCCAAGGCGCAGCTCGGAACGACGGAGTTTCTCTACGTCACCTCGCACAGGCTCGCCGAGGTCGAGTTCCAAGCGGTGGCCGACGAGCTGGTTCGAGAAGGCATTCACGCCAGCCGGATGGACTCTCAGGGAATAGCGAGTCTCGCCGTCGAGAGGAACCTTGCGCCCGCGATACTGAAGGCTGTCGACATCGACATCCCGCAGATCGAGCAGGCGCCGGCGAACCCGCGCCAGGTGGCCGCGTACGCCTATGCGTTCTTCGGAGCAGATGCGAACGACTTCCGTGCGCGCGTGATCGAGCGGACCGCGCTCACGATCCTCGCCAACTCCCCAGCGCCCGTCCCGCGTGCTGAGCTGGTCGAGACCCTTGAGGCGGTCCTGCAGCTCTCCCGCGGTCAGCGCGCGCTGCTGACCGGTGCGCTGGATCGCCTGCTCCAGCAGCAGGCGATCGTAACGGAGGGGACTGGCCTGGCGTGTAGCATTGTAGTGTCCACCCTCTGTCAAGACAGTGCCGCCGGCAGAAATCGGGCAGGTTGAGCGGCACGGTCTTGGCTTGCTACGCAGCCTCCTCGACGACGAGCCCGAGCTTCTCGGCTCGGTACTCCGCGGGTGTCTTCCAGCCCAGCGCCTGATGCGGGCGCTGGGTGTTGTAGCGG
>DASPMI010000165.1:0-140863 GCA_035627135.1 Anaeromyxobacter sp.
CACGTTCTCCGGCGGAGCAGACTCCACCGGACCAGCACTCGCAGTAACCTTGGTGTCCTTCTTCACGAGCAGCCTTCTACCCGATCCGCGCCTCGTTTATCGACCCGAGGAGTGTCAACCTCGGCGAGGGGAACACCGTACATGACGAGGTAGCTCCTCGTCGCGAAAAGGCGGTACGCGATCGCCTGGCCGAAGGCGACAATGGACTGCGTCGGGTCCAGCTTAATCTCGACCGCGACGATCTCCGGGCTGAATTTGATGAGGTCCGCGGTGAGCGGGCGGTAGACCCCGACGACGTCGGGGGTGCCCCACTTCGCCTTCAGCCCGGCGCCTCCGAGCGCCACGGCCGCGGTCGCCTCCTCGAGATCGTTCTGAAGCCACTCGGCGAACGGCTCGTAGACCTCCTCCTCTCTCTGGAACCCGGTCGGCGTCACGAGGTCCGGCGCCACGGGCACCGGCGCCTCGCCGTCGTTCCCGGCCGTGAGCGGCTTATAGAGGCCCCTGCTCGGCTTGATGATCTCGTTTGGGAAGGAAGGGACCAGGGCGTTCGCGATCTGCGCCGCGATCGTGGTCACGGGCGCGTCGGGGTAAGCCTCCCGGACCTGCCGCACGATCTCCCCGTAGCGGATGCCCCCTGGAGTGCGAAGGACGATTTCGCGGCCAAGCTCACGGATCTGCTTCGTCGTGACAGCCGGCATGGTCTCCCCCTTCTTCTCCGCCGGGCATCATACGGCTCACTCGAGGTCGGCGAGTACATCCTTCGACGACCACCGCGAAGTCGGCGGCGGGCTCGGTGAGCTCAAGGGCGCCAGCAACTGGCCAGAGCACACTTCTACTTGGTCCTTTCGGGTGGAAGCGGGCACTGTGAACTGTTCGGTGAAGCAACTCATCGTCGGCGGCTGACCATCGCGCGCGCCAACGCGACCGAACAGCCCGAAGTCCGCATAACCCCGACTACGAGATGTACCGCACGCTCAAGGACCAGGCCGACGAGACCGCCCGCGCCGCCGCGGCGCCCGCGCCCGCGCGCACCGCGCCGCGCGCCACCGAGCCCGCCCCCGCGCCCCGCCCGCGGAAGCCGGGCAAGCTCTCGTTCAAGGAGCAGCGCGAGCTCGACGGCATGGAGGCCGCGATCCTGGCGGCGGAGGAGCGCAAGTCCGCGCTCGAGGCGGCGCTCGGCGATCCGGCGACGTACCAGAAGGACGGCGCGGCGGTCGCGGGGATGAAGGCCGAGCTGGAGCAGGTCACCGCGGAGGTGGAGCGGCTGTACGCGCGGTGGCAGGAGCTGGAGGGGATGGGGGCGGGCGCGCAGTGAGCCTGCGCCGGGGAGCGCGCCGACCGGCGCTCCTCAGCGCGCGCACTCCCGCACCTCGGGCGACCGATCGAGGAACTCCACGAACAGCGCCCGCCACGGTCCCCAGTCGTGGCCGCCGCTGGTGCGGAGCACGCGCTCCGGCGGGAGCGCCTGCGCGAGGACCTGGCTCGCGTCGCGGAGCCGCCGGTCCTCGGTCCCCCAGCCGAGCCAGATGACGGGGCCGGGGAGCCCCTCGACGGCGACCCCCTTCAGCCACCGCCAGAGCTGCTGCTGGAAGTTGTGCGCGTCGGACGGCGCAGCCGGCGGCGCGGACCATCGCTCGAGGCCACCCGCCTGCTCGATCTCCTCGATCAGCTCCCGGTCCCCGAGGTAGGGCGCGAGCGCGAGCACGCCGTCCACCTCGCCCGGCCGCTGCGACGCGTAGAAGAGGCTCCCGAAGCCGCCCATCGACGGGCCGATGAGCCACGTCCTCGCGTACCCCTTCTGCCGCGCCGGCCCCAGCACGTCGGCCTCGAGCCGCTCCGCGAAGGTGCCGCTCGTGTGGTAGCCGAGGGTCGCGTCGGCGGCGATCAGATCCACGGAGAGCCCGCGCTCGCGCGTGAGCGCGACGAACCGCTCGTCGAAGAAGGTCTTGGCCTCGTCGCCCATCCCCGGCAGGAAGACGAAGAGGCACTTCGCCGGACCGCCGGGCAGCGCGTCCGCCCGCGAGGTCATCGGGACCGGCGCGCGGAGGGAGGCGCAGCCGGCGAGCAACGAGCACCCGAGCAAGGGGGCGAACCGGCGGCGGATCATCCCGGGAGGCTAGCACGGGCGAGGCGCTCGTCGGCGACCCCGGCGAGGGGGCACGCGAGTGGCGCGTCGAAGCAGCGCGTCCGCGGCGGCGCATGAGGAGCGGACGACCACCACCGCGGAGCCAGCCGTCCACGATTGGTGAAGTCGCGACCTCGGCGGGGCGTGCCACACCGGCGTCATGATCTCTGGCGACGGCCCCAGGACGCGTCGCCCGCCTCACTGAGGGCTCAGGCGCTCGGCGCCGCACGCCGCGTGGTGCTCCAGCAGCGCCCTCGCGCCGGGATGCCAGCTCAGCGCCTCGACCGGGAGGCGCTCGAGCAGGTACGCGGCGCCCTCGGGGTAGCCGTCCATCAACCGGTGCAGGCGGGACCAGCCACCCCCGACGACGCGGACGGTCACCCCATCGATGGGATGAACGACCGCCCGCCGGACGCTGCTCCAGCGCTGCAGCTCCGCGCGCCGGCCCCAGCGCTCCCGGACGAAGCCCTCCGCGGTCAGCCGGAGCCGGAGCGCCGGGAACCAGATCGCGCATGCGGTACACGCGGCGAGGACGGTCCCCGCGATCCACCGCCCGGACGCCTCCAGGATCGGGAACGTCACGAGGACGATCCCTCCGATCACGGGAGCGAGGAGCGCCAGGACGACCCGCCTCCAGCGCGCCACCGCCAGCACGAGCTCCGCCCCGTCCCGCTCCGCGCGCGGCCGGGGAGCGGTGAACAGCAGGAGCTGCGCGGCCACGTTGAGCGCCATCAGGATCGACACGACGCCGGCGGCGGCCCGGGTGTCGACGACGTGCTCGCGGCCGAGGACGAGGGCGACGATCACGACCAGCGACGAGAGCCAGAATCGCGCCAGGGTCTTGGCCCGGAAAAAGCGGTCCCACCGCGCCATGTCGCCGGCGTTCTCGCCAGGTCCCATGCGCTCGATTGTAGCCGACGGGAGGTGCCGCCTGGCGAGCGGCGCGCTCAGCTCACCCGGACGAGCACGGGCGTGACCCCCGCGTCCCCCTCGACGACCGCGTACAGCCACGAGTCCCGCCACACGCCGTTCTTGAGCACGTTCTCGCGGAGGCGGCCCTCGCGCCGCATCCCGGCTTTCTCCAGCACGCGCGCCGATCGTGCGTTGTCCACGTGGCACGTGGCCCAGATCCGGTGCATGCCGAGCGTCCGGAATCCGAACTCCACGAGGGCCCGGGCTGCCTCGGTGGCGAGGCCCTGGCCCCAGGCGTCGCGGCGGAGCGCGTAGCCCATGTCGGCGACCCGGTCCTCCGGGCTCCGGATCCGGATGCCGCACGCGCCCACCAGCCGTCCCGATGCGCGGAGCGCGATCCCGAGCTCGAACGTCCGCCTCGGCGTCTCCCACCGCGTCGGCACTGTGTCGCGGAGGAACGCCTCCGTCTGCTCCGGCGTGTTCGGTCCCCACGGCATGTACCGCGCCACCTCGGGATCCGCGGCCCACTCCTGGACCGCCGCCGCGTCCTCGAGCGCGAGCTCGCGGAGCACGAGGCGCGGGGTCGCGAGGCGGACGTCTGCGAGCGCGGGCATCCGCGGATTGTGACGCAGATCGGCGCGGCCGTGCCATCCTCCCGCAGGAACTCCCTGTCGCCGCTCCCGGCTCCCGCCTTCGCGCCCCATGAGCACGTCAGGGGCGTGCCGCCGCGCGTCCGCGCGGGCATACCAGCACCCTCGACCCGTGGAGGCTCGATGCCGGAGAGCAGCGCGGAGGTCGTGGTCGTCGGCGCGGGGCCGGGAGGGCTGGCCGCGGCCGCGGCGCTCGCACGCGAGGGCGTCCGCGCCGTGGTCCTGGAGCGGGCGGACTGCGTCGGCGCGAGCTGGCGGACGCACTACGACCGCCTGCACCTGCACACGGTGCGCTGGCTCTCCGGGCTGCCCGGCCTCCCGATCCCGCGCCGCGAGGGGCGCTGGGTGTCGCGCGAGGGCTTCGTCCGGTATCTCGACCAGTACGCGGAGCACCACCGGCTCGACGTCCGCACGGGGACCGAGATCACACGCCTCTCGCGGCGCGGCACGTCGTGGCGCATCGAGACCACGCGCGGCGACTGGACCGCCGCGGGCGTGGTGATCGCCACCGGGTACAACCGCGTTCCCCACCTCCCTGCGTGGCCCGGGCGAGACGGGTTTCGCGGCGAGCTCCTCCACTCCAGCGCGTACCGGAGCGGGGCCGCGTTCGCCGGGCGCGACGTCCTCGTCGTGGGCGCCGGGAACAGCGGCGCGGAGATCGCGGTGGACCTCGTCGAGCACGGCGCCGCGCGCGTGCGGGTCTCGATCCGGACTCCGCCGAACATCGTCCGGCGGACCGTCGCCGGCCTGGTCCCGACGCAGCTCGTCTCGATCGCGCTCCGCCGCCTGCCGCTGCCCGTCTCCGACGCCCTGGCGCGCGCGACCGCCCGGCTCACGGTCGGCGACCTCTCGCGGTTCGGGCTGCCGCGGCCGGGGCGCGGCATCTACACGCAGATGATCCGCGACCGCCAGATCCCGATCATCGACGTGGGGTTCATCGCCGCGCTGCGGACGCGGAGGCTGGAGATCGTCCCGGCGGTGGAAGGGTTCGAGGGCGCCGCGGTGGTCCTGCGGGGCGGTGGCCGCATCGCGCCCGACGCCGTCATCGCGGCGACCGGGTTCCGCGCCGGCCTCGACGGGCTGCTCGGAGAGCTCGGGATCCTCGCCGCCGATGGTTCGCCGTCGGTGCACGGCGCGCGCACGTCGCCGCACGCGCCGGACCTCCACCTCCTCGGCTTCACCAACCCGCCGACGGGGAACCTGCGCGAGCTCGGGCTGGATGCCCGCCGCGTGGCGCGGGTCCTCCGGAGGTCGCTCGCCTCGCGCACCCGGGAAGGTGCCCCGGCCTCTCCGGCCGCCGTCGTCCCCCGCGACGCCCGTCCCTCCCGTTAGACTCCACCGGCCGCGCCCGACGCCCCGAGGGAGCCCTCCATGCCCGAGTCCGAGCCTCTCCCCCTCTCCGCCCCGCCGCCCGCCCCCGCGCCGGAGCACCAGCCCTTCGTCCCCGCGCACGAGTCGCCGCCGGAGCTGCGGCTCGTCCCGGTGCTGGTCGGCTCGGCGCTCGGGATCCTCTTCGGCGCGAGCTCGATGTACCTCGTGCTCAAGGTGGGCCTCACCGTCTCGGCCTCGGTCCCGGTGGCGGTGCTGTCGATCACCCTCTTCCGCGCGTTCTCCCGGGCCTTCCGGGTCCGGCGAGCGACGATCCTGGAGAACAACATCGTCCAGACGACCGGCAGCGCCGGCGAGGGGATCGCGTTCGGCGCGGGCGTGACCATGCCGGCGATGCTCATCCTCGGCTACGACCTCGACTACCTGCACGTCGCGCTCGTGGCGGTGCTGGGCGGCGTCCTCGGCACCTTCCTCATGATCCCGATCCGCCGCGCGCACATCGTCCGGGAGGCGAAGCGGCTCGCGTACCCGGAGGGCACCGCTTGCGCCGAGGTGCTCATCTCGGGCGAGAAGGGCGGGACCACCGCGCGGACGGTGTTCGCGGGGCTCGGGGCCGGCTCGCTCTTCGCGCTGCTCTACCAGGCGTTCCGGGTGTTCAAGGACACCGCCGGCGCGACGTTCGGCGGCGTCTACCCCGGCGCGAGCGTCGCGATGGAGGTGAACCCGGCGCTGCTCGGCGTCGGCTACGTGATCGGCACGCGCATCTCGCTCGTCCTCGGCGCGGGCGGGCTGCTCGCCTACCTCGTCCTCATCCCGGCCATCCACCTGTTCGGCTCGACCGCCGGCGCGCCGGTCTACCCGGGCACGAAGCCCATCTCCGCGATGAGCGCCGGGGAGATCCGCGACGCGTACGTGCTCTACATCGGCGCCGGGGCGGTGGCCGCAGGCGGCATCATCTCGCTCGTCCGCGCGCTGCCGCTCATCGCCGGCGCGGCGGCCCGGGGGCTCGCCGGCCTGCGCGGGGGCGGGCCCGCCTCCACGGCGCGGACCGACCGCGACCTGCCGCTCTGGGTCTGGGGCGGCGGCGCGCTCGCCATCGTGGTCGCGCTCACGCTCGCGCCGTCGCTCCGGCTGAACGCGCTGGGCGCGGTCCTCGTCGTGGTCTTCGGGTTCCTGTTCGTCACCGTGAGCTCCCGGCTCACCGGCGAGATCGGCAGCTCGTCCAACCCGGTCTCCGGAATGACCGTCGCGACGCTGCTCCTCACGAGCCTCATCTTCCTCGCGCTCGGGTGGGTGGACACGCCGTACAAGATCGCGGCGCTCTCGATCGCCGGCGTCGTGTGCATCGCCTCGTCCAACGGCGGCACCACCTCGCAGGACCTCAAGACCGGCTGGCTCGTCGGCGCGACGCCGTGGCGGCAGCAGGTCGCGATCCTCGTCGGCACGGTCTCGTCGGCGCTCGTCATCGGCCTCGTCCTCCTCTGGATGAACGAGGCGGGCACCGTCTACGCGCGGCGTGACTACCCCGGCTTCCGCGTCGATCCTGCGACGCTCACCGAGACGCAGCCGCTCCGCGGTCCGGAGGCGGAGCGCGACGCGTCCACGTACCGGGTGCTCCGGCTCGCGGAGCCGCGGAGCGGCGTCCCGAAGGGCAAGTACCTCGTCGACGCGGAGGGGCGGATCCGGTACCTCGAGGATCCGGGCATCAACGGCTCGATCGCCCAGCGCGACTCGGGCGAGCGCGTGGACCAGAAGTTCACCGCGCCCAAGGCCGTGCTCATGTCGTTCATCATCGACGGGATCATGACCCAGCGCATGCCCTGGGGCCTCGTGCTCATCGGCGTGTTCCTCTCGGTCATCCTCGAGCTGATCGGCGTCTCGTCGCTCGCGTTCGCGGTCGGCGTGTACCTCCCGGTCTCGGCGTCGACGCCCATCATGCTGGGCGGGATCGTCCGCTGGCTCGCCGAGCGTGCCGGCCGGCGCCGGCTCGCCGGGGCGGAAGCGGAGAGCGCCCCCGGGGTGCTGTTCAGCTCGGGCCTCATCGCGGGCGGGACGATCACCGCCATGCTCCTCGCGCTGGCCGAGCTCACCGGTCCGTCCCGACGGTTCGTGGGCCGGTTCAGCCTCGAGGAGGCCGTCCCCTGGGCCCGGAGCGAGCTCGTCCCGCTGATCGCGTTCGTCGCGCTCGCCGCCCTGCTCTGGGCCGTCGCGACGGAGCGGCTCCTCGGCCGCCGGCAGGCGCCGCCGGACCGCGCGCCCAGGCCCTAAGCACCGGTTTTTCCGGGCAAGACTGCGGCGCCGCGCCTACTTGCAGGTCGCGCCCCGGACGTGTCAGGCTCGCCCACCGTTCGAGCCCGGATCTCCCACAGGCCGAGCGTGATCTCCAGCTGCCTGCCCGTCAGGCCGACCGAAGAGGAGCAGCACATGATCAGCTACAAGGATCTCGGGCTCGTGAACACCCGTGAGCTCTTCAAGAAGGCCGTCGCGGGCGGCTACGCGATCCCGGCGTACAACTTCAACAACATGGAGCAGCTCCAGGCCATCATCCAGGCCTGCGTCGAGACCAAGTCCCCGGTCATCCTCCAGGTCTCCTCCGGCGCGCGGAAGTACGCGAACAAGACCCTGCTCCGCTACATGGCCCAGGGCGCCGTCGAGTACGCGAAGGAGCTCGGGTACGCGATCCCGATCGTCCTCCACCTCGACCACGGCGACACGTTCGAGCTGTGCAAGGACTGCATCGACAGCGGCTTCTCCTCCGTGATGATCGACGGCTCGCACCACCCGTACGAGAAGAACGTCGAGCTGACGAAGCAGGTCGTCGACTACGCCCACAAGCACGACGTCACCGTCGAGGGCGAGCTGGGCGTGCTGGCCGGCGTCGAGGACGACGTCTCCGCCGAGCACTCGCACTACACGCAGCCGGAGCAGGTCGAGGACTTCGTGAAGAAGACCGGCGTGGACTCGCTCGCCATCTCCATCGGCACCTCGCACGGCGCCACGAAGTTCAAGCCCGAGCAGTGCACCCGGACGCCGGACGGCGTGCTCGTCCCGCCCGACCTCCGGTTCGACATCCTCCAGGAGATCGAGAAGCGCATCCCCGGCTTCCCGATCGTCCTCCACGGCGCCTCCTCGGTGCCGGTCGAGAAGGTGAAGCAGATCAACGCCTACGGCGGGAAGCTCAAGGACGCGGTCGGCATCCCCGAGTCGCAGCTCCGCCGCGCCGCCGCCTCGGCCGTCTGCAAGATCAACATCGACTCCGACGGCCGCCTCGCCATGACCGGCGCGATCCGCGAGCTCTTCGCGAAGAACCCGGGCGAGTTCGATCCCCGCAAGTACCTCGGCCCGGCGCGCGACGCGCTGAAGGAGATCTACAAGGCCAAGAACCAGAACGTGCTCGGCTCCGCCGGGCGCGCGTAGACGGTTCTCCCGAGATCGAAGGACCCCGAGGGCGCCCGCGAGGGCGCCCTCTTCGTTTTCACGGGCGCACTCGGCGCGACGAGGGCGACGCGGCAGAGCTCTCCTCCGGCCCGCGGCGCGCGGTGCGACCGCCGCTCCTCGCGATGCGTGAGCGATCCGTGAGGCGGCGGATGGCAACCTCCCGACTCGCAGCACGTTGAGCACACCCGCGGCTCGCGAGCTCGAACTCGAGCTCGACCACGGACGCCGCGGGACTTGCAGACACTCTCGTCAGGAGGGACGACATGGTCGCATCCATCAGCAATCTCCGGCTCCGGCGGCTGTCCGCCGGGATCCTGGTCGGCCTGGCTCTCGCTTCGGCCGGCGCTGCTCGGGCCGACGACCCGCAGCCCGCGGCGGACTCATCCACCTCGCTGTACCTGAACGCTCTCGGACCGCTCCAGTTCGGCCTCGCCCCGACCCTCGAGCTGGGCCGGAAGACGACCGTCCTGCTCCGGCTGCGCGCGCTCAACCTCGGCCTCGCGTACCAGCTGCTGGCGAAGGCGGACGACGAGAAGGTGAAGCTCGGCCTGGGCGGAGGTGTCGGGGTGCACACGTACTTCGGCTCGACGCCTCAGCACGGGTTCTATCTCGGCGGCATGGGAGAGCTCGTCTACTCCGACACCGAGGACGACACGGACGACCTCGCCCGGTACCAGTACGTGTACGCAGTCCCCACGTTCCACACGGGGTACCGGTGGCACGCCGGGAGCTTCCTCCTTGGCCTCGGCCTCGAGGCGGGAGCGGCGGTCCCCGTCTCCGGCGAAGCCAAGCCCATCGGGCCGGACGGCTGCGCCTACTCCGACTCCTGCGGGGATCCCTCCACCTACGCGATCGGCATGCTCGTGTTCGATGTCGGGTGGCGGCTCTGAGGGGCGCTGCTCCGTGACGACACGCTGCGACCCGAGGTGAGATCATGACCACGTATGCCCGGACCATACTGCTGTATCTCGCGCTCCCGTTCCTCTCGATCGGCTGCGCCGGCGCGCGCACGGAGAGCCGCCCCGCCTCCGGCCCCCGCCTGACCAGAGCGGACATGAAGTACCAGGCCGTCTACGTCGAGCCGTTCGTCGTCGCCCCCGCGGGCGTGAAGGAGAAGGAGCCGGCGAGACACGTGGCCACGGCGCAGTCCACGTGCCTGGACGTGCTGAACCGCTCCGGGCTCTTCGAGAGCGTGACGCTCGGCACGCCGGAAGCGCAGAAGGCCGGCCTCCTGGTCCGCGCGGAGCTGAGCGCGCTGCGCATCGTCGGCGGCGGCACGCGGTTCTGGCTGGGGGCGATGGCCGGCAAGTCCGACATGCGCTTCCACGTGACGCTTCGCGACGCGCATTCCGGCGCCCTGGTCGCGATCAGCGAGGTCGCGGAGGACACGAACCCCTGGGGCGGCGCCTGGACCTTCGGCGCGACCGACCGGTCGCTCCCCGAGGAGGTGGGGACGCGACTCGCGACTTTCGTGTTGTTCGGCGCGAGGAAGTGAACGGGGGCGCAGCGCCGCGGGTCGGCGCTGCGCCTCACCCCTGAGCTGGGCCGTCGAGCTCCGTACGTCCTCATCCTCGCGCTCGCGCCGGCTGCTCGCGCTCGGCGGCCACCGCCGCGGTGAGGCATCGCTCGATCCGCTGCTCCAGACGCGCGCGCAGCTCGCCGAGCAGCGGGTCGGCTTCGTCCACCCGCTCGTTCCGGACGAAGCGCTCCAGCCGCGCGCGAAGCGCGTCGAGCTGGCCCAGGGGCGCCCGCCGCCGCTGTGCCGCCTCGGTCCGATCGAGGAGCCGGCGCAGCGCCCAGAGGTCCACGTAGACGAGTCGGGGGTTGAGGGCGATGCGACCTTCCCGCTGCAGCACCGCCTCGGTCGACCCGAGCAGCTTCCGGAGCCGGTACAACGTGGTGTTGAGCGCACGCATGGCCGCGTCCACGTCGGCGTCCGGCCACAGGGCTTCGGCCAGGGTCTCCTGGGCCGCGCCCCCGGCGCCCTGGGCCACCAAGCACCGCAGCATCTCCAGCGGCTTCTTCTGCGTCTTCCGCCCGGCCACGAGGAGCGCCTCCTCTCGCTGCACGGTGAACCCACGCAGCGCCTCGGTCCGCACCGGCCACGGCCAGGCGTCCAGCTCTCGCGCCCCTTCGCCGGGCGCGAGCTGGAGGGTGCGGATCAGGGCGGCTGCGTACTCCGGCTCCACGCCGTGCTGGAGCGCGAGCCCGCAGACGTCGGCCAGCTCCTCGGGGAGGAGCCACAGGACGTGGCCGACGCCCAGCTCGCACGCGATGCGGAGCCCCTCCCGAACCCCCTCCAGCGCCGCGGCCTCGTCGTCCCGGCGGAGCGCCCCCACCGCGAGCCCGAGCTGAGCGGCCGCCTCGACCAACCGGCATCCGCAACGCCGGCCCAGCTCGCACGCCTGCTCGAGCCGGCGCGCCGCCGTCCCCGGTGACTCCGCGACCGCCAGCGCCAGCAACCCCGTCGCCTCTTCGAGCGGCATGCCGGCGCCGCGCGCCAGCTCGACCGCGCGGCGCGCGTGCTCCTGCGCCAGCGCGACGTCACCGGCCCGGCGGGCCACGACGCTCGCGGCGTGGAGCAGCATGCTCCGGATGCCCCGGTGTGAGCGGTGCATGGGCTCCGTCGCCTGCCCGATGGCGGCGCGCGCCGCGTCGACGTCCCCGGCTAGCAGCTCCGCGAAGGCCCGGAGTACGAGCAGGTGCGGATCCCAGTCGTGGAACCCCTTCTCGGCGGACACGGCGAGACCTTGCTCGGCCTCTTTCCTCGCCGCCGCGGAGGCGCCCTGGTGCAGGTACATCGACGCGCAGCCGAAGTGCCACCAGAAGCTCCGCGGCGGCCACACCGGTCCGACGGCGTGCTGGGGCCGAAACATCCCCGTGAGCATGCGCGCGCGGGGCAGATCCCTCGCCCAGCGAGCGGACCCGACGAGGAGCGTCACCGCCATTTCCCAGCGCGTCTGCGCATCCTCGGATCCGAGGGCAAGCTCGAGTGCGCGCTCCTCCCACTGCCGCGTCCAAGGGTTCCCCGGCTGGCGCGCGTAGAGCACTCGCAGGGCTGCCGAGACCACGAACGACCTCGGCTTCGTGTAGGGGACGTCCTCGTACCTGTGCCGGACCTCGGCCAGCTTGCGCAGCCAGCCGTCGAGCGGAGCGAGATCGTCGGCCTCGGCCTGGCGCGTCGTCCCGATCAAGGCCAGCGCGCCGTACGTGCCGGTGGCGTCGCCGGTCGCCTCGAACAGCTCGAGCGCGCGCTCGGCGTGCTCCCGCGCGCGAGATGGTTCGCGGATCAAGCCCGCCATCGCAAGCCAGAGGAGGAGCCACGGGTCCCGCCCCCAGCGCTCTTCGGGGAGGCCCTGGATGACGCGGGAAACCGTCTCCGAACGCCCCTGGTCGATGAGCTGGGGCGCCCGGGAGATGATCAGCTTCGCGGCCTCGTCCCATGCGCCCGCGGCGAGGAACAGGTCGAACGCCTCCGTCGGATCCTCGGCCTGCGCCAGCCGGCGAGCGGCCACCACCCGGACCAGCCGTTGCCGCTCCGGCGGGAGCTCCTCCTCCGCCCGCCTTCGCAGGAACGCGCGGAACAGGGCGTGGAACTCGTACGTCGGCTCGGTGCCGCCGTGCCGGGCGACGAAGTATCCCCGCCGGGCGAGGTCGGCCAGGATCTCCCCGGTCTGCTCGACCCCGGAGAGCTCGGCGGCGAGCGCGGAGGGGACGCGCGCGAGGAACGCCGTCTCCAGCAGAACCTTTCGCACGGCCGGCGCAGACCGCTGCAGGACCTCCTCGGCGAAGTAGCCGAACATGGCGTCCTCCCAGCCGCGCGCGGCTTCGTCCCGGCCCCGCCGCGCGAGGAGCAGCACCATGCCCGCCACCCACCCGGCGCACCTGGCGTGAAGCTCCAGCACCGCGGAGCGATCGCGCGGTCCGTACCCCCACCGCCGGGAGAGGGCAACCGCCTCCCGCGAGTCGAGGGCCAGCTCCTCGCCGGCGAGGACCTCCAGCACGCCGCCGACCTGCAGCCGCGCCAGCCCCGGCGGCGGCGACGCGCGGCTGGTGATCACGACCTCCGCGCCCTTCGGAATCTCCTCCAGCCCCTCGCCCAGGGCCGCGTGCACCGGCGAGTCGGCGCGGATCGCGTGGTAGTCGTCGAGCACCAGGACCGGAGGGTTCGGGGCCGCGTAGAGCGCGCGGAAGAAGCGGCGCGCAAAGAGCGCGGGAGAGACCAGGTGTTCGCGCTCGAAGGTCGGCGCCTTGCCTTTCCGCCCGTTCGCCGCGAGCCGCAGGTAGTGGAAGAAGGTAGCCACGTCGCTGTCGCCCTCGTCGAGATGCATCCACAGGGCGGGCCGCTTGCGCTGGGCGAGCCAGCTCGCGACCAGGGCCGTCTTGCCGGCGCCGGGCGAGCCGAGCACCCAGACCACCCGCCCGCGAGAGCGATCGAGCCGGCGAAAGAGGCGCGGCCGCGGAACGAGGGCGGTCGCCACCGGGGGCTGAAGCTTGGCCAGCTTGGGCGCTCGTTCGTGAGCCATATGCCTCCCTGGGCGCTCGCGGCCGACGGGCGCCGCCGGCACACACTGCCTGGCAACACGCTCGGCGCACGTACGCGCGTCGTTTCGCGGCGCGTCGCCGAGCCTATCAGCGGAGCTTGCCCGAGCGTCCCTCACGGATGGTCCACCGATCGCGTCGTGGGGGCGCGCTTCCGGGACTGGGTCGCGCCGATGATACGAAGGAGGGCCCTACGTGGCGCTCTGGTCGGCGAGACGCATCGCCCGCTGGCGGTGAGCGATCCGTGAGGGCTCGAGGCCCACGCTCCGAGGCCGTCGGGCGGCGCCCGCGGCCCGACGCGAGGGGTGCTCGCCACCTGGCGCGGAGGTCCACATGCGGTGCAACTGTCCACTCCTCCACGGTTCGATCCTCGTCGCGGTCATGGCAGGTTGCGCGTCGCCCCCGCCCGCCTCGCCCGGGCGCGACGACCCTCCCACGACTCCCATCCTCACTGCGTCACATGGCGCCACGAGCATCCGCCCCACGCCGCCGCTCCGCGCCTCAGACTCGCTCGGAGCGGAGCGGGGACGGTCACCGCGAGCCCGGCGGGGATCAGTGTGGCGCGACCTGCAACGCCACGTACGTCCACGGTACGGTGGTGACCCTCAGGGCGATGCCCGGCGCCGGCGCCTACTTCGCGTCCTGGTCCGGATGCGAGGCGGAGTCCGGCCCCTCGTGCGTGGTCCGGATGACCGCGGATCGAAGCATCCGCGCGACGTTCGCCTCGGACGTTGCGGGCTCTTTCGAGCTCGTCGTCGAGAAGACCGGCACGGGGCGCGGCACGATCACAGGAGAGGACTCCACGTGTGACGCCGGGTGCACCCGCGCAGCGGTCCGCCTCCCGCGCGGGACGAAGGTAGGTCTCACCGCCACCGCAGCCGCGGGCTCCGCCTTGGTTGGCTGGTCGGGCTGTGACGTCGCCTCCGGAGGCTCCTGCGGATTGGCGCTGGACGAGGACCGGACTGTTCGGGTGTGGTTCGAGTCGCTGAAGCCCCGGGGGATCGCAGCGACCGCGCTCATGAGCGATCTTTGAACCGCCCCCGGGATGCTGCGGGCGCTTCGCGGCACGTACGCCTCGGTCGCAGGGCAGGCAACGAGTCCGCACCTGCCGATGCATCTCCTTCGTCCGTCGGCCGGAGGCGGGCGACGGACGAAGGGGCACGGCGTCACCTCCGCACGATCTCGAGCAGCTCCACCTCGAACACGAGCGTCGCGCCGCCGGGGATCATGCCGCCGCCCGCGCCGCCGTCGCCGTAGGCGAGGTCCGACGGGCACACGAGCTTCGCCTTCCCGCCGACCTGAATCTTCTGCACGCCCTCGGTCCAGCAGGCGATCACGCCGTCCAGCGGGAACTCGGCCGGCTTGTTGCGCGCGACGGAGGAGTCGAAGACCTTCCCGTCGGTGAACGTGCCCGTGTAGTGGACGCGCACGGTCTCGTTCGCCCGCGGGGTGAGGCCCTTGCCCTTCCTGAGCGGGACGTACACGAGGCCGCTCTTCGTCCTCTGGGCGCCCTCCTCCTTCGCCGCCGCGTCGAGGTACTCCTTGCCCTTGGCCTTCTCGCGCTCGAGGGCGCTCTCGGGCTTGGCGGCCTTCTCCTCGGCCGCCCGGGCCGCCGTGGAAAGGCAGAGACAGGCGACGACCGCGAGGACATGCACCGCCGGGAAACACCGCCACCCGATCATGCGACCACCTCCAGACGACCGCTCACCAGCCGATCGCCACACCGCTCGTGCTTCGACAGGCTCGGCACGAGCGGACGAGAAGGACCGCTCGCCCTGAGCCTGTCGAAGGGCGAGCGGTGCCTGCGCCTGCGCTGGGGAGCCGGTCAGCTCTCCAGGAACGCCACGCCCGGCAGCACCTTGCCCTCGAGGAACTCGAGGCTGGCGCCGCCGCCGGTGGAGCAGTGGCTGACCTTGTCGGCGACCTTGAACTTCTTCGCGGCCGTGGCGGTGTCGCCGCCGCCGACGACGGTGGTCACGCCGGCGGCGGTCGCCTTGGCGATCTCGTCGGCCATGGCCTTCGTGCCCTCGGCGAAGGCGTCGAACTCGAACACGCCGGGGGGGCCGTTCCAGACGACGGTCTTCGACCGGCCGATCACCTGGGCGTAGAGCTCGCGGGACTTCGGCCCGGCGTCGAGGCCCATCCAGCCGGCCGGGATGCCCTCCTTGTCCGTGCGGAGCTGCTTGTTCGCGTTGGCGTCGAACTTGTCGGCGCACACGAAGTCCACCGGGAACGTGATGGTCACGCCCTTGGCCTTGGCCTTCTCGACCAGCTCCTTCGCGATCTTCGCGCCCTCGGGATCGAAGAGGCTGTCGCCGATCTCCATCCCCTCGAGCACCTTCTTGAAGGTGAAGGCCATGCCGCCGCCGATGATGAGCTCGTTGGCCTTCTCGAGCAGGTTGTTGATGAGCGGGATCTTGTCGGCGATCTTCGCGCCGCCGAGGATGGCGAGGAGCGGCCGCTTCGGGCTCTCGACCACGGCGTTGAAGGCGTTGAGCTCGGCCTCCATGAGGAAGCCGGCGGCCTTCTCCGGGAGGGCGACGCCGACCATCGAGCTGTGGGCGCGGTGGGCGGTGCCGAACGCGTCGTTGACGTAGACGTCGCCGAGCCTCGTGAGGCTCGCGCAGAAGGCCTTCACGGCCTCCTTGTCGGCGGCCTTCTTCGAGCCGTCCTCGAGCTTCACCTTGGTCTCCTCCTCGATGTGGAACCGGAGGTTCTCGAGGAGGACGACGTCGCCGGCCTTCAGCGCGCCGGGCGCGCAGGCCGCCTCGACCGCGGGGCCGACGCAGTCGTCGAGGAACTTCACCGGCTTCCCGAGGAGCTTCGCGAGCTCGTCGGCGACGGGCTTGAGGGAGAACTTGGCGATCTTCTGCCCGTCGGGCCGGCCCAGGTGCGACATGAGCACGACCGACGCGCCCTTCTCGAGCGCGTACTTGATGGTGGGCAGCGCCGCCTGGATGCGCTGGTTGTTGGTGATGGCGCCGGTCGCCTTGTCCTGCGGGACGTTGAAGTCCACCCGCATGAGGACGCGCTTCCCGGCGAGCTGCAGATCGCGGATCGTCTTGAACTTGGCCATGGTGGTGGGGTGCAGCAATGACAGCGGGTGAACACCTGAAACGGAACCGCTCGCCCTCCCCCTGAGCTTGTCGAAGGGTCAGGGCGAGCGGAATGTCGTGTCCCGCTCGTGGGGAGCCTGTCGAACCACGAGCGGGATGTCGGTTCTGTCGGAGCGTTACAGCTTCGCCGCCATCTTCTTGGTCAGGTCGACGACGCGGTTCGAGTAGCCCCACTCGTTGTCGTACCAGCTGACCAGCTTGAAGAAGTTCTTGTTGAGCTCGACCGAGGCGCCGGCGTCGAAGACCGACGACAGCTTCTCGTGGATGAAGTCGGAGGAGACGACCTCCTCCTCGGTGTAGCCGAGGATGCCCTTCATGTACGTCTCGCTGGCCTTCTTCATCGCCGCCTTGATGTCGGCGAGCGAGGTCTCCTTGACCGTCTTGAAGGTCAGGTCGACGACCGAGACCGTCGGCACCGGGACGCGGAACGCCATGCCGGTGAGCTTGCCCTTCACCTCGGGGAGGACGAGGGCCACGGCCTTCGCGGCGCCGGTGGAGGACGGGATGATGTTCTGCGCGGCGGTGCGGCCGCCCTTCCAGTCCTTCTTCGACGGACCGTCGACCGTCTTCTGCGTCGCGGTGTACGCGTGGACCGTGGTCATGAGGCCCTCGGCCAGGCCGAAGCCCTCCTTGAGGAGCACGTGGACCACGGGGGCGAGGCAGTTCGTGGTGCAGGAGGCGTTCGAGACGATGTGGTGCTTCGCGGCGTCGTACTTGTCGTCGTTGACGCCGAGGACGACCGTGAGGTCCTCGCCCTTGGCCGGGGCGGTGATGAGGACCTTCTTCGCGCCGGCGGCGATGTGGCCCTTGGCCTTCTCGGCGTCGGTGAAGAGGCCGGTCGACTCGATCACGAGCTGGACGCCCAGCTTCGCCCACGGCAGCTCCGCCGGGGTCTTCGCGCTGACGACCTGGATCTCCTTGCCGTTCACGACGAGCACGTCGTCGTCCGCCTTGTCGGGCGAGGACTTCTTCGAGTCCACGGTCCCGGCGAACCGGCCCTGGATCGAGTCGTACTTGAGGAGGTAGGCGAGGTTGTCGGCCGGAACGATGTCGCCCACGGCGACGACGTCCAGCTCACCGAGCAGGCCCTGCTCGACGAGGGCGCGGAAGACGAGGCGGCCGATGCGGCCGAAACCGTTGATCGCGACTTTGACAGCCATGGGCGTTTCCCCTGATCCGGTAGTGGTGGGCTACGTGGTTCGGTAGCTCGTGGCGCAGCCGGAGGGCCGTGCGCTCCCGTGACGACCGGCTGCGGACTTCGTGTGCTCGTACCCCATTCTTCGCACGGTTGTCGATGCGCGAGTGATCGCAGTCCGGACGACCGATAGCGCTCCGGGCACGCGGCGCGTGCGGTGCCTTGGCGCATCCAAACGCGCGTTTTCGAGGGTTCCCGCGCGATGCGCGCTGGCGCACAGGCGTGCGGAGGACCCGTGGGTTCTCTCCACGGGCGGGAGACCTTGGAGGGCCCGCTACGCCGACTGCCGCGCGACCAGCTCCGGCTTGAGGATGACGCGCCGGGGACGCGCGAGGAGCTCCTCCCGCTCCTCGGTCGCGAGCCGGAAGGCCTCGTCGGCCATCGCGTCGACCGGCTGGCGGATCGTGGTGAGCGGCGGGTCGGACGTCGCGGCGACGTCGAGGTCGTCGAAGCCGACGATCGCCACGTCCTCCGGCACCCGCACCCCGCGCTCCCGCGCCACCGCCAGCATCCCCGTCGCGCAGATGTCCCCCGCCGCGGAGAAGATCGCGTCCACGCCGCGGCGCCCGCCGAGGAGCCGCGTCATCGCGGTGACGCCGTCCTTGCGCGAGTAGTCGATCGAGTAGATCACCTCGACGGGCGCGAGCCCCTGCTCCGAGAGCGCCTTCTCGAACCCGTCGAGCCGGAGGGCGCTGTTCATGTCTCCCTCGGCGTTGAGCTTGCCCACGACGATCGCGATCCGGCGGCGCCCCTGCTCGGTGAGGTGCGCGGCGGCGAGGACGCCGCCGAGGTAGTTGTCGCACGCGACCGTCGTCGCGCCCTCCGCCTCCTCGTCGATGAGCACCACCGGGACCTTCGCCGCGCGGAACGCGGCCAGCGAGCGGGGGTCGGGGCGCACGGAGATCCCGATGAACGCGATCGGCTTCGGCTCGCCGTCGAGCAGGCGCGTGAGCCGCGCGCGCGCCACGTCCACCGCCGCAGTGCTCGTGGTGGCGCACTCGACGAACGACTGGTCCGCGCGCAGGTGGCGCCGGAGGCGCGCGTACATCATGCCCGGGAACGTCGCCCCGAAGTTCACGGCCGCAACGGCGATCCGTACCGGCATCTCGCTCCCGCTCCTCCGCACCGAGTGATTGGACGGCGGATGTTACAGGAAATCCGTGGGCGCCGCGCGCGGCGTGGCGTACCGCGAGAGCCCGAGCGAGCGCCGCTCCGCCCCTGCGCCCCGGAGGGTCTCGACGACGACCTCGCTTTCACTCCGAGAGACGATCCGGTGCTCGACCGGGTACTCCCGCACGGGCGCGCGGGCGCAGAGGCGCGCCTCGATCGCACCCTCGCGGACCTCGAACCGGAAGGCGAGCAGCCGACGTCGAGGACGCGCCCGCCGCGCGGCAGCCAGGCGCGGAGGATGGCCCGCTCCTGCCGGTCGAGGGAGCGGCCATCGCCGTGCCGAAGCGCGTCTCGTCGTACGAGCGGGCCTCGCCGTCGTAGGAGCGCTCGAGCGCGGGCGTGCAGCGGGCGTACGCCGGCCGAGGGGACCGGTGCAGCAGGTTCCGGAGCCGTCATGCCGGAACCTGAAGCAAGCGGCGCGCCTTCGTCCGGCGCCGGCAACCCGGGCAGATTCACTGCCCGAGTTGCCGGCCGGACACGGAGCGCGGTGGGCAGGACACGGGAGCCTGCGCCCCGCCTCCGTCATTCGACCCGGACGTCGTCGATCCGGTGGACGCCCGGCCCGAGGAAGAGCCAGAGCGCCCGCACGCTCGAGAAGTCGGTGATCCCGCAGTCGAGGGTCGCGAGGTCGACCTCGAACCTCGCCGTCGTCGAGGCGTTCTGCCAGGGCCAGCTCGTCCCCTGGCACCAGGTCCACCCGTCGCCGAGCTGGAGCGCGAGGTTGAGCGAGGTCCCGGCGTCGAGCGTCTGGACGTCGACCCTGAACCGGGTGTACGGCCCGAAGCTCGCGGGCTGGGGGAGGTGGAGGCCGAACCAGTCGCCGGTCGCCACCGCGACCTCCAGGCCGTGCGCGCCGGCCGTCGCGAACGCGGCGGTCTGCGCGACCGTGCCGGACCCGGCGTGGATGGGGCCCCAGCCCTCGGCGCCGTCCTCGAACGAGAAGAGCCGGATCCCGGCGTCCGGCGGCGGCTTCACGTTCACCGTGAGCGTGGCCGGGTTCGAGCTCCGCCGCCGGTCGTCCGCGACGACGTACGAGGCGCGCGCGTTCCCGGAGAAGCCGTCGGCCGGGGTGAAGAGCACCTCGTCACCGGGCTGCACCGTGAAGGTGCCGGCAGCGGTGGCGAGCGTGGTCTGCACCCCGGCCGCGGCAGGGTCGAGATCGAGCGAGCCCGGGACGAGCGTCGCGAGCCAGTAGGTGACGTCGTTGGCGGTCGGGCGGAGCAGGACCGGCGCGCCGGCGGCGGTCTCGACCTCGTCGTGATCGGCGACCGGCGGGAACGTGTACGGGCCGCGCCGGAGGACGAGGTCCGCGAAGTTCCCGAAGGCCGTGCAGACGGGGCTCGGGCAGTAGACGGTGAAGCCGTCGTAGTCCGGGTAGAGCGAGCCGTCGTCCTGCTTCCCGGCGAGCATCCAGTAGAGCGCGCCCGCGCCGCCGTTCAGGAGCACCGTGTCGGTCCACTCCTTGTAGACGACGTTCCGCGTCGCCTTGTCCTTGATCCCGAACTCGCCGAGCATCGCCTTCTCGCGGATGCGGCGCGCCTCACGGATGTGCCGCTCGATCCAGCGCTTGCCGAAGGTCGGGTCGTCCGTCTTCCCCCAGTGGTCCGGGTAGAGGTGGAAGGAGACGAGGTCGATCGCCGGCAGGTCCGCGAGCGCGATCGCGTCCACGCCGGTGCTGCAGTCCTCCGTCCAGTCGGTCGCGCCGGGCACGCACAGGAACCCCTCGTCACCGGTGGCGACCATGTGGTTCCGGTCGAGCCGCTTCACGTACCGGCTCACGTCGTCGGCCCAGGCGAGCAGCGTCTGCGTGTTGCACGCGGGCGAGGTCGGGTACGCGCCGTACGCCTGGCAGCGGGGCTCGTTGGCGAGCTCCCAGACGAGGATGGTCGGGTCGTCCTTGTACTTGATCCCCGTGAGCGGGTTCACGCGCTCGAGCAGGTGGGCGATCCAGGCCTTGTACCAGCCGCGGATCACGGGGTCCGTGTAGAACTCGTCGTGGTACCGGCCGCCGCGCCAGCGGACGTACTGGTCCATGCCGCCGAAGTCGTTCCAGTTGTTGACGAACGGGATGATGAGGCGCACGCCGACCTCGCCCGCCTTGGCGATGACGTAGTCGAGGTGCTCGAGGCCGTCGGGGCCGTCATTGAACGCGGGCGCCGTGCCGTCCCAGTACTGGAAGTACACGCCCTCCTGCTTGCCGCGGATGGAGTTCGAGCCGTCCTGGTTGCCGATGTCGAGCGAGCCCCACGTGCGGATGACGTTGAAGCCCGAGGCCGCCGCGGTCTCGAGGACGTCGTCCACCATGCGCCGCGACTTGTACATGAGGTAGTAGTTGCTCGCCCCCGCGACGCGGAACGGCTGCCCGCCGTGGCGCAGCTCGCGCCCGTGGCGCTGCACGAACGAGCGGGCGCGGTGGTCGCGGGCGTCGCGGAGCTGCGCGGCCGCGGGCGCCGCCAGGGCCAGCGCGAGTGCCGCCGCGACGAGACGAAGCTGCGTGGACATGCGCCGCTCCTCGGTTCGGTCGCGCCCATGGACGGGACCGCGCCTCCTCGTGCGGACGGGGGCCGGGTGCATGGGGGCTCGGATTGGCCGCGCAACTTAGCAGAACCGAGCGTGTACGCGTCAACCGACGACGTGGGGCTGCGGCTTTCCCCGAAAGGGATCGGCGGCCCCGCGTTGCGTTCCCCGGCTCTCCTCGCGGTGAACGTTTCCGCAAACGTTTTGCGCGCCCGAGGCGGCCCGCCTCACCCGGGGAGCTGCATCCCGGGCCAGCCTTCGATCGGATCGGTCGAGCGCACCACGTGCATGCCCGCGTCCGCGAACCGCCGGAGCGCCTCCTCGGCCTGGGGCGTGAAGTCGGCGAGGAAGCCGCCGTTCCCGTCCGGGACGGTCACGGCCGACATGCAGTCGGCGAGGACGTACACCTTTCGCGCGAGCTTCGGGTCCCGCGCCTGGATGGCCCCGAGCAGATCCTCGACCGAGCTCTTCACGCAGTGGCTCGCGGCCTGCCCGGCGACGATCACCGCGTCGGCGGCGAGCAGCGTGTCGATGAAGCGATCGTTCCGGTCGGCGAGCGGCCGGCCGTCGTGCCGGACGAGCACCTCCGGGCGGAGCACGGAGTAGTTCTCGGTGAGCGGGCTCCCGCCCTTCACCTCGACCTCCGACTGCGCGTCTCGCGCGTACGCGTGGAACATCCGCGCCTCGTGGACGACGCCTGCGAGCGCGTGGCCGTCGCTGCCCAGGATGCAGTGCGGCGGCCAGAGGTAGAGCCGGTACTTCCCGGCCTTCTCGAGCTCCGCGCAGTAGAACCGGACCTGCGCCCGGAGCCACGCCTCGTCGCCGCCGCACAGCCACGCCGCGACCGCCGGGTTCGGGCGCGCGTCGCCGCGGTCGAGGTCGTCGGTGGTGATCTCGCGGTACGGCGCGAGCGGCGCGCCGTCCTTCCCCACCCAGAACGACGGGAAGAAGATCTGGAACGCGAAGTGCGTGTCCATCGTGGCCGTCACCTGCGTGAGCACGTCCAGGTTCCGGTAGACGAACTCCGCGACGCGCCGGTTGTCGTCGAGCGCGCCGCGGCCGCTCCGGCCGGCGACGTAGAGCGCCCCGGTGGGGAAGCAGAAGTCCTTCTGCTCGTCGATGAGGAGGAGGTGGAGCTTCCGGCGGTCCGCCGCCGCGGGCCGCAGGCCGTGCGCCCGGCGCCAACCCGCCGCCTCGGAGAGGAGGCGGAGCTGATCGGGCGCGTACTCCGGGCGCTCGGCGTTCTTCGGGTCGTAGAAGGCGGGGAGCGGGAGGGGGGTGCGGGTCGTCATCGGGTCCTCCGGTCTGTGGCTCGGGCTCGGGAGCGGGCTCGAGCACGGGGCCTTCGTCACACCTCGAACATGAAGCCGTCCTTCTCGAGCTGCTCGTACTTCCTGCGATCGAACCGGTACAGGCGGGCGGCGCGGTGCGCGACGCCGCGCTCGACCTCGTCGAGCTCGACGAGGAGCCCGGTCGCGAGGAGCTTCTTGCGGAAGTTCCGCTTGTCGAGCGGGCGCGCGAGGATCTTCTCGTACACGCGCTGGAGCTGGGTGAGCGTGAACTTGGGCGGGAGGAGCTCGAACCCGATGGGCTGGTACCGGACCTTGCCCTGGAGCCGCGCGCGCGCGGTGGCGAGGATCCGGTCGTGGTCGAACGCGAGGCGCGGGACGTCCCCCGCGGCGAACCAGCGGGCCTCGCGCGCGTCGGTCGCGGCGCGCACGCGGTGGTCGCCGAGCTTCACGAGCGCGTAGTACGCCACCGAGATCACGCGGCCCCGCGGATCGCGGCCGAGATCGCCGAACGTATAGAGCTGCTCGAGGAACACCTTCTCGAGCCCCGTCTCCTCCTGGAGCTCGCGGCGCGCCGCCGACGGGAGGTCCTCCTCCTCGCGGACGAAGCCGCCGGGCAGCGCCCAGCGGCCCTCGAACGGCGGGATGCCCCGGCGCACGAGGAGGATCTTGAGGTCCTCCTCGTCGACGCCGAAGACCACGCAGTCCACCGTGACCGCGGGGCGCGGGTGGTCGTAGGCGTAGCTCCCCCCGTGGCGCTCCGGGTCCACGCGCGCGGCGAGCGGGGCGGCGCTCACGGCTCCCCCCGCACGTGGGCGCGCAGGGCCTCGAGCTCGCGCGCGAAGCCGGACGAGAGGATGGGGAACCGGCACCAGGTCTTCGGGTCCAGGTTCTCGTCGTCGAGGTGGAACGAGGGCGCGTACCGCTCGCGCTTCCACTGGTTGCGCGCCCAGAGCCGGAAGAACCGCTCGACCCACGCGGCGAGGTCCGCGGCGGGGCGCTCCGGGAACTCCGCCCGCACCCGCCGGAACACCTCGATCGGCAGGAGCTTGTCGCGGATCGCGGCGCGCTCGACCGCGTCGAGGACGTCGTAGGGCATGAGGTCGTCCTCGTCGGTCTGGCCGCGCTCGGGCGGCCGGAGCTCGGCGGTGGGCGCGAGGCGCGTCACCGCCGCGAGGGCGGGGATCGGGCCCAGCCCGCGCGGCCCCTCCTCGGCGAGCCAGCGGAGCCACCGGAGGAGGAACGCCTTGTCGACCCCGGCGATCGGCGCGAGCCCGCCGCAGGTGTCGCCGTCCATCGTCGCGTAGCCGACGGCGGCCTCGGACCGGTTGCTCGTCGTGAGGAGGAGCGCGTTGCGCAGGTTCGCGAGCATCCAGACGCCGGGGGCGCGGGCGCGGGCCTGGATGTTCTGGAGCGCGATGTCGTCCCGCTCCCAGCCGAGCGGGCGGCCGATCGCGTCCGAGACGAGCGCCTTGTACCGCTCGACGAGGCCGTCCACGTCGAGCTCCAGGTGCTCCGCTCCGAGCCCCTCGGCGACCGCGCGCGCCGCCGCCCGCGTCGCGGCGGAGCTGTTCCGGGTCGCCTGGTAGGCCGTCGTGAGGAGCCGCCCGACGATGGCGCGGGGCTCCCGCGCTCCCGCGAGCCGCGGCGCGTGCGCGAGCTTCGCGAGGAACCCCTCGACGCCGAGCTCCGCGACCCCGAGCCGGACCATCACGGCGACGAGGGCCGCCACCGCCGACGAGTCGCAGCCGCCCGAGAGCGAGACCACGAGCCCCTCCGAACGGCTCTTGCGGAGGTAGTCGAAGAGGCCGAGCGCGATCGCGCGGGCGCACTCCTCCTCCTTGAGCCGTGGGCTCCCCTCCCACGCCTCGACGCGCGGCTCCTCCGCGACCGGCTCGAGCGCCGGGTACAGGAAGTCGGCGCGCACGAGGCCGGCGGCGCCGCCGCCGAGGTCGGGCGTGAAGCTCGCGGTGCGCGCCTGGGCCA
Source organism: Anaeromyxobacter sp. (assembly GCA_035627135.1). Classification (GTDB taxonomy): domain Bacteria; phylum Myxococcota; class Myxococcia; order Myxococcales; family Anaeromyxobacteraceae; genus Anaeromyxobacter. The sequence goes on from DASPMI010000165.1 coordinate 24,270, forward strand.
TGCGCGTGGCGTCGAGGTCCACGACCGCCCGGGTGAGCACGTGCCCGCGGAACGAGAACCGCGGCCCCCGCGCCACGAGCCGCCCGCCCGACGCGACGAGCGTCCCGCCGTCGTAGATCACCCGGCCCGCCTCGTTGCCGAGGAGGTTCGCGTAGACGTAGGTCACCCCGAACGCCCGCGCGCCCTCGACCACGAGCCGCTCCCGCGTCGCGTGCTTGCCGAACGCGAAGTGGCTCGCGCTCGGGTTGAGGATGAGGTCCATCCCCAGCGCCGCGAGCTCCGCCCCGGGACGCTTCGCCACCCAGGCGTCCTCGCAGATCTCGAACCCGAACCGGACCCCGCCCACGTCGAAGTGGAGATCGCCGAGCGGGTACCGCGCGCCGTCGAGCTCGACCTCGGCCCGCGCGCCGGCCGGCCACGGCCGGAACCAGCGCGGCTCGTAGTGGATGCCGTCGCCGGCGAGGTGCCGCTTCGCGGCGAAGCCGAGGATCCGGCCGTCGGCCACGACGCACGCCGAGTTGAGGAGCGCGTTCTGGTGCAGGAGCGGCAGGCCGATCGAGACCACCATCCCGCGCGTCTCGGGGAGGAGCTCGAGGAGCGTGCGCCGCGCGGTCTCCTCCACGCCGCGCGCGTGGAAGGCGTCCTCACAGCCGTAGCCGGTGAGGCACAGCTCGGGGAGGCAGAGGACGCTCACGCCCGCCGCGCGCGCCTCGCGCAGGCAGGCGCGGACGTTGGCGGCGTTTCCGTCCCAGTCGAGCGGCGTCTGGTCGAGCGCCGCGGCGCCGACGGCGAGGAGCCTCATCGCCGCACCGCCCCGCGCGCCTCGAGGACGAGCCGCGTCTTGAGCTCGTGGAGCGACGGCTCCAGCCCGACCGGATACTGGTGCGGGTTGAGGAAGCGCTTCAGGCTCGCCGGCAGGCGGGCCACCTCGGCGAGCGCCCGGTCGCGGATGGCCGCGAGCGGCGGCGCCTCGTAGACCGGCCTCCCCGCGCGCAGCACGGGCACGAGCAGGTCCGTCTGGCGCGCCTCGGCGGGAATCCGCTTCTGCCGCGTGAAGTCGAGCGGGTCCACGATGGCACGCGGCCCGTCCGGCCACCCGCGGCTCTCGTCGAAGATCCCGTCGGCGACGAGCCCGGCGGCGGTCTCGAACCGGCGCACCTGGAGGACGCCCGGCGTCGTCGTCTTGGCCGCCTGCTCCGAGAGCTTCACCCGGTACTTCCACGGCTCGCCCGGCCGGCGCACCGCCCCGAGCTTGTAGACGCCGCCGAGCGCCGGGTGGTCGTGGCCGGTGACGAGGCGCGTGCCCACGCCCCAGACCGCGATCGTCGCACCCTGCCCCTTGAGGCTCTCGATGGTCTGCTCGTCGAGGTCGTTCGAGGCGAGGATCTTCGCGTCCGGGAAGCCGGCCGCGTCGAGGAGCTTGCGGGCCTCGACGCTGAACCAGGCGAGGTCGCCCGAGTCGAGGCGGATGCCGAGGAGCTGGTGGCCGTGGTCGCGGAGCCACCGGCCGACCTCGATCGCGTTCCGGACGCCCTCGAGCGTGTCGTACGTGTCGACGAGGAACACGCAGTTGTTGGGCAGCGCCTTCGCGTAGGTCTCGAACGCCTCGCGCTCGGTGTCGAAGAGCATCACCCAGCTGTGCGCGTGCGTCCCCTTCACCGGGATCCCGAACAGCCGGCCGGCGAGTACGTTCGAGGTGGCGGCGCAGCCCCCGGCGTAGGCGGCGCGGCTCGCCGTGAGGGCGCCGTCGATGCCCTGCGCGCGGCGGAGGCCGAAGTCGATCACCGGCTCGCCCTGGGCGGCGTGGACGATGCGGGAGGCCTTGGTGGCGATGAGCGTCTGGAAGTTGACGATGTTGAGGAGCGGCGTCTCGACCAGCATCGCCGGGATGATCGGCCCGCGGACCCGGAGCAGCGGCTCGTTCGGGAAGACCACCGTCCCCTCCGGCACGGCGTCCACGTCGAGCGCGAGCGGCAGCTCCCGGAGCGCCGCCAGGAAGTCGTCCGGGAACAGCCGCCCGCCGTCCGCGCCGGTGACCCCGGCGAGGTACGCGAGGTCCTCCTCGTCGAAGCGGAGGCTCGCCAGGTAGTCGAGCGCGTACTCGAGCCCGCAGGCGATCGAGTACCCGCCGCCGAACGGGTTCTTCCGGAACAAGAGGTGGAACACGGCCTCGCGGTCGGCGAGGCCCGCGCGCCACGCGGCGCAGGCCATGGTGAGCTGGTACAGATCCGTGAGCAGCGCCAGGGACGGCCGGTACAGCTCCGAGAGCTTGCGCATCGCGCGCCTCCTGGCTTCGTGTCTAACACACACTAAGGATCGACGCAACGTTGCTGCGGGCTCGGGCTCGGGCTCGGGCAGGCTAGCCGACCGGGAACCGCAGGGTCACGCGCGCCCCGCGCCCGGCGCCCTCGCTCTCGACGAGGATCGTCCCGCCGAGCTGGCGCATGGTGTTCGCGCAGCTGTGGAGGCCGAAGCCGTTGCCGCCGGGCTTGGTCGTGAAGCCGTACGAGAAGATGCGCGGCAGGTTCTCCTGCGGGATGCCCTCGCCCTCGTCGGCGAAGACGAGCGTCACGGCGCCCTCGTCGAGGCGGCCGCGGACGGTGAGCACGCGCCGCTCCTCGGGGACGGCGCGCATCGCCTCGGCCGCGTTCTTGACGACGTTGACGAGGACGTGCAGGAGCTTCGACCGCTGCGACTCGAGCGTGGGGAGCGGCGGGTGGCTCCGGTGCACGCGGATCCCGTGGCGGACGAGGCTGGGGGCCTGGATGCGGAGCGCGGTCTCCATCACCTCCGAGAGATCGACGGGCTCGAGCGGCAGGTCGTCGCCCTGGCGCGCGTAGCTCTGGAGCGCGAGCACCGTCTCGCGGATGAGCGCGACCTGGTTCTGGAGGCTCACCGCCTCGCCGCGGATCACGTCCTGCTCCGCGGCGAGCCGCTCGGCGAGCTTCGAGAGGTACTCGATCACCAGCGGCCCGCGCCCTTCGGCGGCGACGAACGCGGCGAGGTCCTCGCGGTGCTCCGCGAGGAGGGCCGCGGTGCGGCGCACGCCCTCCACCTCCGAGCGCCCGGCGCGCGTCGCGATCTCCGATGCGGACACGTTCACGCTCGTGAGCAGGTTCCCGATGTTGTGCAGGGCCCCCACCGCGATCTCGGCCATGCCGGCGTGGCGCGCGGCCTCGAGGAGCTGCCGCTGGGCGCCGGCCAGATCGCGCGTCCGCTCCTCGACCTGCCGCTCCAGCTCGTCGGCGTAGCTCCGCTGCGCCTCCAGCAGCGACGAGACGCGCACGGCGGTGCTGATCTGGTTCATGAGCGCCTCGTAGGCGCCGCCGGAGAGCGGGGCCAGCTCCACGACGGCGAACCCGAGCTGGTCCTCGCGCGAGTACACCGGCAGCACCGCGAACGCGTGGCGGTGCTCCGGCGAGAACCGGCCGGGCACGAGGCGGCCGGCGTCGAAGGGCGCGCGCTCGTCCTCGAGCGCGACGCGGTCGGCGGGGCCGTAGTGCGCGAGCAGGCGGGCCTGCCGGCGGTCGCCGCTCACGAAGCGCGAGAGGTAGAAGCTCCGCACGCCGAGGTTCGGGAGCTGGGTCACCAGGATCCGGCGCACCTCCTCCTCGCTCACGTCCGTCGGGAAGAAGACCCGCTGGACGCCCTTGAACTCCTCCTCCATCCGCGCGCGTGCCGCGGCGTGGAATCCGACGAGCTCCCCGAGCGCCGCCAGGAACCGCGTCCGGGCCCCCTCCGTCACCTCGGCGCCCGCCAGCAGGTCGCGCGCGAGCGCGGCCGCGCCACCCGCTTGCGCGCCCGAGACCCACGGGTGCGCCGCCTCGAGCGCGCGGGCGAGCTCGTCCGGATCGGGCGCGCTCCCCTCTTGCGGGGCGCCGATCGCGCCCGCGCAGCCACAGGACCGCCGGATCACCAGGTGCCCGGCGGCGGGGACGATCTCCGGCAGCGGGTCGCTCCGCAGGCGGCGGACGAGCAGGTCCACCGCGCGCGCGCCCATCTCCCGCAGCGGCTGGGCCGCCGTCGTGAGCGGCGGCTCGGCGCCGACCGCGTCGGCGATGTCGTCGAACCCGACGACCCTCACGTCCCCGGGCACGCGCACGCCGCGCGCCTGGAGCGCGCGCATGGCGTAGAGGGCCATGTAGTCGTTGGCCGCGAACAGCGCGTCGAAGGGCACGCGCCGCACGTCGAGGAGCTCGCGGACCGCGGCGAGGCCGGCCTCGCGCGAGAAGTCGCCCGGGACGACGAGCGCCGGATCGAAGGCCAGCCCGCCCTCGGCGAGCGCGTCGCGATACCCCTCGAGCCGCGCCCGGCTCTCGGGGCGGTCCGGGCCGGCGACGTGGGCGATGCGGCGGCACCCGTGGACCTCGACGAGGTGGCGCACGGCGGCGCACGCCGCCTCGCGGTCCTGGAACACCACCGTGGGGATGCCCGGGAGCGGGCGGCTCACGCTCACCCTGGGCGCCGGGGAGAGCGCGTCGAGCCGCTCCCGCAGCGCGTCGTCTCCGACGTGATAGCCGAGCGCGCCGTTCACGAGGAGGAGCCCGTCGACGCCGAACCGCGGGACGAGCTCGTACACGAGGTTCTTCCCCTCGAGCTCGGCCCCGGCCACCGGCGTCGCGAACGCGCCGCCGACGAAGCAGAAGAGGTTCGCGTCGCGCGCCGCGCACGCCTCCCGCATCGCGAGCCACAGCTGCTCCTGGTACCCGTCGAACAGATTGTCGAGGAGGAGCGCGAGGGTGGGGCGCATGTCCGTGGCGGCCGGCGCCCATCGACTATAGCACCCGCGCGAGCGGCGGCCGGCCGGGCGCGCGGCTGCACGGCTCGTCCCATGAACGCCGGACGCCTACAGCGGCGACGGCGCGCGGTGATCGTCGCGCGTCGAGGTCTTCACCCCGCCCGCGCTACCCGGATCGCGGCGGCGAGCCCCTCGGGCGTGATCGCGGGGTCTCCGAGCAGCTCCGCCGCCCAGGGCGCCGCCTCCTCGACCGCGCAGAACACCTTCACCCCGAGTCCACGCGCGTGCCGCCGGTAGACGCGCGAGATGATCGAGCGGACCGTGGCGGCGATGAACCCGTGCGCCTCGAGGAGCGTCGCGGTGCCCGCGAGCGCGACCGGGGGATCCTCGGACGCGCGGGCCATGGCGGCGCGCGTCTCCTCGTCGGGCGGCCCGGGGGGCTGGCGCGGGACCACCACCAGCAGCGCCGCGGCGCCGGGCCGCTCGTGCACCCACGCCCGGAAGAGCGCCTGGGACCCATCGACTCCCGCGGCCCGGATCTGCCCGCGCCAGACGAGCAGCATCACCCGTCGCCACACGGCGACGGCGTAGAGCTCGGTCTTCTCCAGGACCTCGACGGTCACGGCGACCTCCCGCGCTTCCGGCCGGAGCTCACCCCGCTGCAGGGTCTCCTTTGACGTACCTGATCGGATCGGGGAGCGCGAGTTCTGATCTCACGGGGGCTGCGCCCCCGCCCCGCCGGCGAAGCCGGCGGGGCCCCACCCCTGCTGCGCTGGGTCCCGCCGCGCGGCGCCGCCGAGATCATTCGGATTGTGGAAGGGCGGCTTGCGCGGCACCCAGCGAGGAGGGGCTCTGCCCTCCCCTCACCCCGTCGTCTCGCCTTTCGCCTCGCGGGCGCCGCCGATCGCGCGGGCCAGCGTGGCGGGGGTGATCTCGGGATCGCCCAGGACCTCGGAGGCCCACGCCGCGCCCTCTTCCACGGTCCGGAAGAGCTTCGGCGCCATCACCCCGGCGTGCTTCTGGTGAATGCGCGAGACGATCGAGAAGACGGTCGCCGCGATGAACCCCTGCGCCTCGAGGAGCGTCCCGATGCCCCGCAGGGCCGGCGAGGGGCTCGCCATCGCGCGGGCCATGGCGGCGCGCGTCTCGTCGTCGGGAGGACCGGGAGGCTGGCGCGGGACCACGACGAGCATCGCGGCTCCGCCGGGCTGCTGCTCTCCCCATTGCCGGAAGAGCGCGTGCGACCGGTCGATCCCCACGGCGCGGGTCTGGCCACGCCAGACGAGCAGCATCAGGCGGCGCCAGACCGCGACGACGTAGACGTCGGTCCGCTCCAGGACCTCGACGGCCATCCCCGGGAGGATGCCTCATTTCCCGGGCGGTGGAAATCTGCGTGCCCAGGGTTTCCCCTGGGATGTCGGGAATCGTGCGCCGCGGCGGAGTCGTGACAGACCCCCGCAATACCCTGTCGCCATGGAACTTCTTCCCCTCGTCCTCCTCTCGATCGGCGTCGCCCTCGGCGCGGCCGGCGGGTGGCTCGCCCGCGGCGGCCTGGCCCGGCTCGCCGAGGAGCGCGCGGCCCGGATCGCCGACCTCGAGGCGCGGCTCCAGGCGCGCGAGGCCGAGGCCGCCCAGGCGCGGGCGGCGGCGGCGGTCGCGGAGCGGCGCGCGGCCGAGGCGGAGGCGCGGCGCGACGCGGAGCGCGCGGCGGCCGAGGAGAAGCTCGCGCTCCTCGAGGACGCGCGCTCCCGGCTGACCGACGCGTTCAAGGCGCTCTCGGCGGAGGCGCTGCGCGAGTCGAGCGCCTCGTTCCTCGCGCTCGCGCGGACGAGCCTCGAGAAGTACCAGGAGGGCGCGCGCGGCGATCTCGAGAGGCGCGAGCGCTCGATCGCGGAGCTCCTCGCGCCGGTGAAGGACGGGCTGGGGAAGCTCGACGGCCAGCTCCGCGAGCTGGAGAAGGCGCGCGAGGGCGCATACGGCGCGCTCACCGCGCAGCTCCGCGGCATGGCGGAGGCGCAGGGGGAGCTCCGCGCCGAGGCGGGGAACCTCGTCCGCGCGCTCCGCGCCCCGCAGGTCCGCGGGCGCTGGGGCGAGCTCCAGCTCAAGCGCGTGGTCGAGCTCGCCGGCATGATCGACCACTGCGACTTCCACGAGCAGCAGACGGTCGAGGGCGACGCCGGCCGGCTCCGGCCCGATCTGGTGGTGCACCTCCCCGGCGGCCGGGACGTGGTGGTGGACGCGAAGGCGCCGCTCGCGGCGTACCTCGAGGCGATGGAGGCCAGGGACGACGCGACGCGCGCGGCGAAGCTCGCCGACCACGCGCGCCAGATCCGGGCGCACGTCGCCGCGCTCTCGAAGAAGAGCTACTGGGAGCAGTTCCAGCCCACGCCGGAGTTCGCGATCCTCTTCCTCCCGGGCGAGAACTTCTACTCCGCCGCGCTCGAGGCCGATCCGTCGCTCCTCGAGGCCGCGGCCGAGCGGCGGATCTTCCTGGCGACGCCCACGACGCTCATCGCGCTCCTCAAGGCGGTCGCCTACGGCTGGCAGAAGGAGGCCGCGGCCGAGAACGCCGAGAAGGTGTCGGCGCTGGGGCGCGAGCTGTACAAGCGGATCGCCGATCTCGGCGGCCACTTCGCGCGGCTCGGGCGGAGCATCACGCAGACCGTGGACGCCTACAACAAGGCGGTCGGATCGCTCGAGGCGCGCGTGCTCCCGCAGACGCGCAAGTTCGAGGAGCTCGCGGCCGCGCCGGAGGGGCTCGCCCTGCCGGACCTCGCTCCCGTCGAGCCGCTCCCGCGCCCGCTCGTCGCGCCGGAGCTGGCGGCGAACGACCGGTAGCCGCCCCGTACCGGGGCCCGGCCTCACCCGCGCCGCGCACCGGCCATCGAGGCGCGGGCGGCCTCGGAGATCGCCTGCACCGCCGGGTGCTCGAGGCGGCGCTCTGCGGCGACGGCGTAGAACGTCTCGCGCACCTCGGGGAGCCGCCCGATCACCTCGACGCCGTACTGGCGCCGGACCTCCTCCTCGATGAGGCTCAGCGCGGGGAAGAGGAGTAGGCTGCGTTCCATGGCCCGCCTCGGCCGCCGCATCACCGTCACCGGGACGGTGCAGGGCGTCGGGTTCCGCCCGTTTGTCTACCGCCTCGCGCACGAGCTCGGCCTCGCCGGCTGGGTCCGGAACGACGCCGCGGGGGTGACGGTCGAGGCGTTCGGCCCGGCCGACGCGCTCGACGCGCTCGAGCGGCGCCTCTCCTCCGGCGCGCCTCCCGCCGCGCGGGTCACGACCCTCCATGCCTCGCCGCTCTCCGACGAGCCGCTCCGCACCACCTTCGAGATCGTGGAGAGCGGCGGCGCCACCGAGAAGCGCGCCGCCATCCCGCCCGATCTCGCCACCTGCCCCGACTGCCTGCGCGAGCTGCACGACGCCGCCGATCGCCGCCACCGGTATCCATTCACCAACTGTACGTCCTGCGGCCCGCGGTTCACCATCGCGCTCGGGATCCCGTACGACCGCCCCGCCACGACGATGGCCGGCTTCCGGATGTGCCCGGCCTGCGCGCGCGAGTACGCCGATCCGGCTGACCGCCGCTTCCACGCGCAGCCCAACGCCTGCCCGACCTGCGGCCCGCGGGTCACGCTCCTCGACGCGGACGGCACGCCCGTGCCGTCGCCCGATCCGATCACGCGCGCCGCCGCCGCCCTCGAGGCGGGGAAGGTCGTGGCCGTGAAGGGGATCGGCGGGTGGCACCTCGCCTGCGCCGCCGGCTCGCCGAAGGCCGTCCGCGCGCTCCGCGCCCGCAAGCGGCGCGAGGAGAAGCCGCTCGCGGTGATGGTCCGCGACCTCGACGAGGCGCGGGCGCTCGCGGAGCTCTCGCCGGCCGAGGAGGCGCTGCTCCTCGCGCCGGAGCGGCCCATCGTGCTCTGCCGCCGGCGGGCGGACGCGCCGCTCGCGCCGGAGGTGGCGCCGGACACCGCGCTCGTGGGCCTCCTCCTCCCGTACGCGCCGCTCCACCACCTGCTCCTCGCCGACGCGGGGCGCCCGCTGGTGATGACGAGCGGCAACCTCTCCGACGAGCCGATCGCCTACGACGACGCCGACGCGCTCCGGCGGCTCGCCGGCGTCGCCCACCGCTTCCTCGTCCACGACCGGCCCATCGCCTCGCGGTGCGACGACTCGGTGGCGCGCGTCGTGGCCGGGCGTCCCATGGTGACGCGCCGGGCGCGCGGGCACGTGCCGCGGCCCATCCGCGTCCTGCCGGGGTTCGCGCGCCCGGTGCTCGCGGCCGGCGCGCAGCTCAAGAACGCGTGCTGCCTCGGCCGCGGCGAGGAGGCGACGCTCGGCCCCCACGTCGGCGACCTCGACGGCCTCGAGACGTTCGACGCCTTCGAGGCGGCGGTGGCGCGGCTCGAGACCTTCCTGTCGTTCCGCGCCGAGGCCCTCGCCTGCGATCTCCACCCGCAGTACCTCTCCACGCGCTGGGCGCGGCGGCGGGCCGACGCCCTGGGCGTGCCGCTCGTCGAGGTGCAGCACCACCACGCGCACGCCGCCGCCGCCATGGCCGAGCACGGCCTCGCCGGCCCCGCGCTCGCGTTCGCCTGGGACGGAACTGGCCTGGGGACGGACGGCGCCGCCTGGGGCGGGGAGCTGCTCCTCGTCGAGGCCGGCCGGGCGCAGTTCGAGCGGCTCGCCACGTTCCGGCCGATCCCGCTCGCGGGCGGCGACCAGGCGATCCGCGAGCCGTGGCGGCTCGCGCTCGCGGCGGTCCGCGACGCCTTCGGCGATCTCGCGGTCCTCGCGGACCTGCCGCTCTTCGACGCAGTCCCCGAGCGCGCCGTCGCGAACGTCGCCCAGCTCCTCCAGACCGGCCTGCACTGCCCGCCCGCGCACGGGGCCGGACGGGCCTTCGACGCGGCGGCCGCGCTGGCGCTCGGACGCGCCGAGGCCCGGTTCGAGGGGCAGCTCGCGATGGCGCTCGAAGGCGCCCTCGACCCGGGCGCGGCGGGCGCGTACCCGTTCGCGATCACGAGCGGTGAACCTGGCGCGCCCGACGACGTGCTCGACCTCCGCCCGCTCTGGCGCGCCCTCGCCCGTGACGTCGCCGGCCGGGCGCTCGCCGGGGCGGTCTCGGCCCGCTTCCACCGCGCGCTCGTCGCCGCGGGCGCGGAGCTGGTCCGCCGCGCGCGCCGCCGGACCGGGCGGCTCCCGCTCGTGCTCACCGGCGGGTGCTTCCAGAACGCCGCGCTCGTCGAGGGGCTCCGGGAGGCGCTCGCGGGCGAGGTCGAGGTATACCAGCACGAGACGGTCCCGCCGGGCGACGGCGGGATCGCGCTCGGCCAGGCGGTGGTCGCGGACGCCGTGCTGCGCGCCGGGTGAAGGGAGCGCCGACGAATGTGCCTCGGGGTGCCGGGGAAGGTGATCGCGATCGACGGCCTCCGGGCCACGGTGGACTTCTTCGGCGTCGCGAAGGAGCTCCGGCTCGACGTCGTGGACGAGCCGGTGCAGGTCGGCGACTACGTGCTCAACCACGTCGGCTACGCCATCCGGCGCATCCCGCCCGACGAGGTCGAGGAGACGCTGGCGCTGTTCGAGCAGGTGCTCCGCGGAGGTGGTCCCGGCGACTTGATGGCCGCGGACGTCCGCGGCGAGCTCGCAGCCGGGAAGGAGAAGGCGTAGCGATGGCCGGCGCGGACCTCACGCGCGAGCTCAAGTTCCGCGACCCCGCGAAGGCGCGGGCGCTCGCGGACGCGCTCCGGCGGAACGTCGAGGCCGCCGGCCGGCCCCTCACGATCATGCACGTCTGCGGGAGCCACGAGCAGGCGATCGCACGGTTCGGGCTGCGCGCCGTCCTCCCGCCCGGCCTCCGGCTCGTCATGGGCCCGGGCTGCCCGGTCTGCGTGACCGACGCCCCCGAGGTGGACGAGGCCGTCGCCCTCGCGCGCCAAGGTGTCCGCGTGTGCACGTACGGTGACATGCTCCGGCTCCCCGGGACGGCGCGCTCCCTCGCCGACGCGGCCGCCGACGGAGCGAAGGTCGACGTGGTCTACTCGGTGGACCAGGCGACGGACCTCGCGCGCCGTCACCCCGGCGAGGAGGTCGTCTTCCTCGCGTCCGGCTTCGAGACCACCGCCGTCGCGACGGCCGCGGCGGCGCGCGCGACCCCGCCGGAGAACTTCTCGCTCCTCTCCGTCCACAAGTGGGTGCCGGCCGCGATGGACGTCGTGGCCGCCGCGCGGGAGAAGCGGATCGACGGCTACCTCGCCGCCGGCCACGCCGCCATCATCACCGGCTGGGCCGTCTTCGAGCCGTTCGCGCGCCGGACCGGGGCGCCCGTGGCCGTGGCGGGGTTCGAGCCGCTCGACCTCCTCGCGGCGCTCGTCCAGGTCACCGCGCTCGTGCGCGACGGCCGGGCCGAGGTCGCGAACGTCTACCCGCGCTGCGTGACGCGCGAGGGGAACGTGCCCGCGCAGCGCGCGCTCCGGGCGGTGTTCCAGCAGGCCGACGGCCGGTGGCGCGGCATCGGCGCGGTGCCCGGCGGCAACCTCGCGCTCGCGCCCGCGCTCGCGCGGCTCGACGCCCGGCGGCGGTTCGCCATCGACACCGCCGCCGTGCGCGACGACGCCGCCGCCGAGGCGGCGCAGGGGTGCCTCTGCGGACCCATCATGCTGGGCCTCGCGGCGCCGACCGACTGCCGGCTGTTCGGGGAGGCCTGCGTGCCGGAGTCCCCGGTGGGCGCGTGCATGGTCTCCTCCGAGGGCCAGTGCCGCATCTGGCACACGTACGGCGGGACGCCGGAGCTCCGCGAGGCGCGCGCGTCATGACCACCCCGCGGCGGACGGCGCGCATCGGCCTCGAGCACGGCGCGGGCGGCCGCGCGATGCGGCAGCTCATCGAGGAGGTCTTCCTCCCGCTCGCGTCCCCCGTGGACGGGGTCGGCCTCGGCGCCCTCGACGACGGGGCCGCGCTCCGGGTCGGCGATCGCTGGCTCGTCCTCACCACCGACTCGCACGTCGTGCAGCCGGTCTTCTTCCCCGGCGGGGACATCGGGCGGCTCGCGGTCTCGGGGACGGTGAACGACCTCGCGATGATGGGCGCGACCGCGCCGCTGGGCCTCACCTGCGCCGTGATCATCGAGGACGGCTTCCCGCGCGAACAGCTCGAGATCGTCGTCGGCTCGATGCGCAGCGCCGCCCTGGAGGCGGGCGCGCCCATCGTCACCGGCGACACCAAGGTGATGGGCAAGGGCCAGCTCGACGGCATCGTGATCAACACCGCGGGCGTGGGGTTCGCGGACCGCGTCGTCACCGACGCCGGCCTCGCGCCGGGCGACGTCCTCCTCGTCACCGGCACGGTCGGCGACCACGGGATGGCGGTCATGGCGAAGCGGCACGACCTGCGGCTCGAGGGCGATCTCCGCAGCGACGTGGCGCCCGTGAACGGCCTCGTGCGCGAGGCGCTCCTCGCGGGCGGCGACGACGTGGTGGCGATGAAGGACCCGACCCGCGGCGGCGTGGCGGGCGTGCTCCACGAGCTCGCCGCGAAGGGGAACGTGGGGATCGTGGTGGACGAGCCCGCGGTGCCCGTGCGCCCCGAGGTGCGGGCGGCCGCGGAGCTCGTCGGCATCGACCCCCTCGCGGTCGCAAACGAGGGCAAGGCGATCCTGGGCGTCCGCGCCCGCTCCGCCGATCGCGTGCTCGCCGCGCTGCGCATGCACCCGCTCGGCGCGGAGGCGGCGATCGTCGGCCGCGCCGTCGCGGAGCGGCCCGGGACGGTGATCCTCGACACCGGCTTCGGGCGGCGCATCCTGGCCGAGCCCGAGGGCGAGCTGCTGCCGAGGATCTGTTGACGCGCCATGCACGAGTACTCGCTCATCCAGGCGCTGATCGCGCGCGTCGGCGACGAGGCCCGCCGCCGCAGCGCCACGCGCGTCCACGCGATCCGCGTGAGCCTGGGCGCGCTCTCCGGCGTGGAGCCGGACCTGTTCACGAGCGCGTGGGAGCTGGCGCGCGCCGGCACGACCTGCGCCGAGGCGGAGCTGCGGCTCGAGCGGATCGAGGCCGTCTGGTCGTGCCCGCGATGCAAGAAGGTCTTCGCCCCCGGCGACGTGCTCCGGTGCGCCGACTGCCGGGAGCCCGCCGCCCTGAACGACGGGGCGGACGCGTTGACGCTCGACCAGCTCGAGCTGGAGGTGCCCTGATGTGCCAGACCTGCGGCTGCGGTGACCCGGAGCTCGTCCCGGTGGAGCTGCACGAGAAGATCCTCGCGGAGAACGACAGGACTGCACGTCACAACCGCGAGCACTTCGTCGGCGCGGGCGTGCTCGCGGTGAACGTGATGGGGAGCCCGGGCTCCGGGAAGACGGCCCTCCTCGAGGCGACCGCGCGCGCCGCCGCGGCGGCCAAGAAGGCCTGGCGCCTCGGCGCCGTCAGCGCCGACCTCGCCACCGACCACGACGCGCGGCGGCTCGCCGCCGCCGGCATCCCGTCGCGCTCCATCACCACCGGCCAGGCGTGCCACCTCGACGCCGAGCTCGTGCACCGGGCGCTCCACGACGTCCCGTGGCGCGAGACCGACGTCTTCTTCATCGAGAACGTCGGCAACCTCGTCTGCCCCGCGATCTACGACCTCGGCCAGGCCGCCAACGTGGCCGTGCTGTCGGTGACGGAGGGCGAGGACAAGCCGCTCAAGTACCCGGTGATGTTCCAGGCGGTGGACCTCGTCGTCGTGACGAAGTGCGATCTCGTCCCGCACCTCGACGTCGACCTCGCGAAGCTCCAGGACGCGCTCGCGCGCGTCATGCCCGCGCCGCGGGCGATCGAGCTCTCCGCCAAGACGGGGAAGGGCGTCGACGCGTGGATCGCGTGGCTCGAGGAGCAGCGGGCGCCGTTCGTGGGGGCGGAGGGCGGGCACGCGCACGCGCACGGGCACGGGCACGGGCACGGGCACGGGCACGGGTGAGGTGCTGCTGCCGCTCACTATCGAAGGGCGAGCGCATACGCGTGCACGACCGCCTTCCCCCACGTTCAGGACGCTCGTGCGCGTGCGCCATTCACGCGCCGGGGCGCGAGGCCCGGACCGCCCCCGCCTCCCAGCCGGAACGTCCCGACCGTCTCCGCGAGCTTCGCCGACTCGTCCGAGAGCGTGGCCGCGGTCGCCGACGACTGCTCGGAGCTGGCGGCGTTCTGCTCGGTGACCTTCTCCACCTCGCTCACCGCCCGGTTGAGCTGGGCGATCCCCGCGGCCTGCTCCTGCGCCTTGTGCGCGATCTCGGTGACGAGGTCGCCCGCCTGCTGCACCGCCTCCGCGATCTGCCGGAGCGCGGAGTGGACCTCGGCGGCGCGGACCTCGCCGTCCTGGACCTCCTTCACCGACTGCTTGATGAGCACCTCGGTCTTGCCGGCCGCTTCCTTGGAGCGCAGGGCGAGCGAGCGGACCTCCTCCGCGACTACGGCGAAGCCGCGGCCGGCCTCCCCGGCGCGCGCGGCCTCGACGGCGGCGTTGAGGGCGAGGAGGTTGGTCTGGAACGCGATCTCGTTCACCTCCTTGATGATCTGCGCGGTGCTCTCGGCCGAGCTCCGGATCCGCTGCATCGCCCCGCCCATCGCGTCCACCGCCAGGCCGCCGCCGCTCGCGGCGGTGCGGGCGGTGCGCGTGAGCGCGTCGGCCTGCTGCGCCCGCTCCGCCGTCTCGCGCGTCCCGGTGGCGAGCCCGCCCAGGCTGGCCGAGGTCTCGGCGAGCGCCGACGCCTGCTCGGTCGCGCCGACCGCCAGCGCCTGGCTGGAGGACGCGATCTGGCTCGCCGCGTTCGAGACCTCCTGCACCGCCGTCGCGACCTGGCCGAGCGACTCCTCGAGCGCCGCCGCGGTCGCGTTGAGCGCCTCCTTGATGCGGGCGTGATCGCCCTGGTACGCGCCCGTCATGCGGGCGCGGAGGTCGCGGCGGGCGAGGGCGTCGAGCACGCGGGCGGCCTCCTCGATGGGCCGGAGCGCCGCGTCGAGCGTGGCGTTCACGCCCTCGACGATGCGGCGGAACCCGCCCTGGTGGCGGGCGGGATCGGCGCGCGTCTCGAGGCGGCCGGAGAGCGCGGCCGCGACGAGCCCGTCGGCGTCGGCGAGCAGCGCCTGGAGGTTCCCGCGGACGCGCTCGATGGTCTCGTTGATGGCCGCCTTCTTGCCGGGGAACCGCTCGAGCGGCGCGTCGAAGTTGCCCGCGCCGAACTCGGCCACGCAGCCGATCGCCTTGCGCGAGAGCTCGACGTGCCCCGCCACCATCTCGTTCACGCCCTCCGCCATCGCGCGGAAGTCGCCTTCGAACCGCGCCGCCCGGATCACCACGTCGATGTCGCCCGCCTCGTGCGCCGCGCTCATCGCGTGCATCTCGGCGATGAACCCCTTCACGTTGGCGCGCACCGCCTCGAGCGTGTCGTTGAGCGCCGCGAGCTTGCCCGGGAACCGCGCGAGCGGCGCGTCGAAGTTCCCGCGCCCGAACTCCGCCGCGCACCCCGCCACCGTGCGGCTCACCTGGAGGTGCCCGGCCACGGTGCGGTTGAGCCCCGCCGCGACGCGCGCGTAGGCGCCCTGGAAGCGGCTCGCGTCGACGACCGCGTCCGTCTCTCCGGCGTCGTGCGCCGCGCTCATCGCCGAGAGCTCCTCGATGAGCCCCGAGAGCGCGGCGGTGCAGCGGTTGAGGTTGTCCTTCATCGACTCGAAGGCGCCGCGGTAGCGCGCGGTGATGGGCGGCGGGATGTCGCCCGCGGCGATGCGCGCGAGGTGCTCCTCCGCCATCCGGAGCGGCGGCACGAGCGCGTCGAGGATCGTGTTCATGCCCGCGACGACGCACCGGAACTCGAGGGAGACCGCGCCCTCCTGGGCGCGGGTGTCGAGGTCGCCCGCCTCCACCGCCGCCCGGAGCCGGTCCGACTCGTGCACCAGCGTCTCGGCCGTCCGCCGGATGGCCCGGCGCTGCAGGACGCTCGCGAACGCGAGCGCCACGAGCCCCACGCCGAACGCCACGACCGTGATCGCGCCGCCCCGGCGCAACGTCCGGGCGGCGCTCGCGCCCAGCGTGCCCGCCGCCGCCGCGTGCTGGTCCACGAGCCGGGCGAGGATCCGCTGGGCGGCGCGGTACTTGTCCGCCATCGCCACGAACGCCTCCATCGACTGCGCGTCCGCGAGCATCACCGCCGCGGCGTCGTCGCCGGCCGCGTCCTTCTTCCCCTGGAGCTCGAGGAGTCGCTGCGCGTTCTCGCGCCAGCTCGCGCACAGCGGGCCGAACGCCCTCCAGAGCGCGGCGTCCTCGGGCGCGACGCCCGCCGCCTCCATCCGGCGCGCCGCCTCGTCGAGCGCCCGGAGCTCCGCCGCGGCGCCCTCCAGGAGCGCCTTGCGCTGCGCGGCGTCGGAGATGCGCGCGTCGGTGAGCCGGGCCGCCGCCTCGTCCACGGCGGTCAGGCGGCCCATGAGCTCGGTCAGGTTCTGGACGACGGGGAGCGCCGCGGCGAGGCGGTCGCCCGAGCGGACCGCGAGGAAGGAGGTCACCGCCACCACCGCGGTGAGCGCGGCCGTCACGGCCGCGGCCGCCGCGATCTGCCCGTGCCTCCGCGCTCCGATCGCCATGTCCCCCGCCTTTCCGGTCGGAGGGCGCACGCGCCCCCGCGACCTCCTCGGTGGTGCCATGCCCGTGCCACGGCCACCTGGTGTCGCAGGGCCGTCCGCATCCGGGGTTGCGGAAGCCCGGCCCCTCGCGCCGGTGAGGCGCGCGGGTCGTCGCACTCCGGGTCAACTCACCCAGGGTGGCTCCGAACCCGGCTCGTGACGCGCCGGGACGTGCGCGCCGGTCCCAGGAACCGGGCCGGCTTCTCCCCGAGCCCCATGCCCGCCGCCGTGCGTCGTTCTGGCTCGGCGCTTGAAGCGGCGCTCGTCCGGCCCGGCCTCGGGCCGCGCACGCCATGCCCCGACCCCGCGCACACGGCCTCGCCCTCCTCGGCCTCCTCGCCCTGGGCGCGGCGCCGCGCGCGGCGCGGGCCGAGGACGTCCCGGTGCCCATCAACCTCCAGGCCGAGCTCCTGTTCATGATCGCGGCCCACGATCGCAACCTCCCGGCGCGCGCCGGCGCGGAGGTACGAACGCTCGTCCTGGTGAAGGCGAGCGACGACTCCACCCGCGCCGCGGCCCAGTTCAAGGCGACGGCCGCCGCCAAGCCCAAGGTGGCCGGGCTCCCGCACGCCGAGGAGACGCTGACCTTCACCACCGCCGCGGCGGTCGCGGAGGCGTGCCGGGCGAAGGGGATCGCCGTCCTCTACCTCGCGCCCGGGTTCAGCGCGGAGGAGGCCACCGCCATCGGGAAGGCGCTCGAGGGCGGAAACGTCCTCTCCGCGTCGGCCTCGCCCGCGCTGGTGAAGAAGGGCGTGGTGCTCGGGTTCGACCTCGTCTCCGGCCGCGCCAAGCTGCTGGTCGATCTCACCCAGGCCGCCAGGCAGAAGGTGTCCTTCGGGGCCGACGTGCTCGGCCTCATGGCGGTGTCGCAATGAGACTCCTCCGCTCCATCCTCCCGCTCCTCCCGCTCGCCGCCGCGCTCCCCGCCGCGGCCGAGGACCTCTCCGACCTCGCCGGCCTCCTCAACGAGCCCGTGGTGACGACGGCCTCCAAGGAGGCCGAGACCGCCGGGCTCGCCCCGGCGATGACCTCGGTCTTCACGGCCGACGACCTGCGCCGCCACGGGTTCGACTCGCTCCACGACGCCATCAACTTCCTCGCGATGGGCATGCTCACCGAACCGGCCTACGCGACCCCGGAGATCGGCGCGCGCGGCGTCCTCCTCACGGGCGACTACGGCAACCACGTGCTGCTGCTCCTCGACGGGCACGCGGTCAACGAGCCCTGGGACGGCACCGCCTACTACGACTGGACGGCGGCCATCCCGCTCGACGTGGTCGATCACGTCGAGGTGATCCTGGGGCCGGGCTCCGTGCTCTACGGCTCGAGCGCCATGCTCGGGGTGATCAACGTGATCACCAAGCGCGCGCGGGACTGGGCCGGGCTCCACCTCGAGGGCGAGGGCGCGTTCCCGGTGGGCGGGCGGGCGTCGGTCGGGTACGGCGCGCCGCTCGCGCTCGGCGATCGCGCGGGCGGCGTCACCGTCGCGCTCGAGTACGTCCAGCAGCGCGGGCCCCGCCTCTCGTACGAGCGCCAGCCGTACGACGGCGTGGACTGGGGCGGCGACGCGACCCACCGCCGGCTCGACGTGCCCTCCGGGTTCGCGCGCCTCGTGCTCGGCGACCTCGACGTGGGCGTGCGCGCGGCTCTCTCCCGGCGCGCGGCGACGCAGATCCTCGGCGACTTCGACGATCCCGACAACGTCGAGCGCGACCGCTGGCTCTCGGCCGACGCGCGCTGGGGGGCGCGGCTGCCCGGCGCGCTCCGGCTCGGCGCCCGCGTCTACGGCGACCTCTACGACTACTTCGCCCACCAGCCCTGGACCGCGGCGGTGGACTGCCTCGAGGGCCAGGATCGCTGCGCCTACCGCGCCAACGGCGCGTCGCGTTGGTTTGGCGGGGAGCTCTCGCTGAGCCGCGACTGGCTGGGCGACGGGCGGCTCGTCACGCTGCTCGGCGCCGAGGGCCGCCGCGTGCAGGTCCGCTCGACGGTGGACTACCGCGACCTCGACACCGGCGCCGACACGCGCGCCTCGGGCTTCACCCGCGGGAGCACCATCGCGGCGGCGTACCTCCAGCAGACGCTCCACCTGCGCCGCTTCAGCGCCAACGCGGGCGTGCGGTTCGATCACGACCCCGCGCTCGGCTCGCACCTCTCGCCGCGCGCCGCGCTCGTGGTCCCCGCCTGGCGGGGCGGGACGGTGAAGGCGATCTACTCCGAGGCGTTCCGCGCGCCCTCGTTTTACGAGCGCTTCTACTCCGACCCGACCGAGCAGCTCCAGGCGGAGGACCTCCGGCCCGAGACGGTCCGCTCGCTCGAGGCGATCGTGGAGCAGCGGCTCGGCGCCCAGCGCTTCCGGCTCGGCGGGTTCCGCACCTGGTGGCGAGACCTCGTGCTCACCGTCCCGGCGACCGACGCGCAGGTCGCGGAGGCGATCGACGACGGCCGGCTCATCCCGGGCGCGACCGGCGTGTACCTCTACGCCAACGCCTCGCGCGTCGAGAGCTGGGGGGTGAACGCCGACTGGGAGGGGACGGGTCACGGCCAGCGGCTCCGGTACGGCGCGTCGATCACCGCGGCGCGCGCACGCGCGGTGGACGAGAGCGGCGAGGCGAAGCTCCCGGCCGCGGCGCAGCTCTTCGGGAACGCGCGCGTCTCGTACGACCTCGGCGGCCGGCTCCCGACCCTCGCCCTCGCGGTGCGGGCCGTCGCGTCGCGTCCGGTCGCCGGCACCGACTACGACCCTCCCCCGACTGCGCCGGGCGTGGTGCAGGCGCGGGTCGCGGTCTCCGGCCCGGCGGGGCACGGCCTCTCGTACCGGCTGGCGCTCGACTGGGCGAGCGCGGACCGGACGGCGTACGCGGTGGGGCCGGACCGCAGCCCCGAGAACGGGCTGGGCCGCCAGCCGCTCCAGCCGATGGCGACGTTCCGGGCCATGGCCGGCCTCCGCTGGGACCGCTGACGCGCCTAGACCGTCGCCGTCCGGCGCCGGTCGGCCCACGCCGCGAGCGCGAGCGTGATCGCCATGCCGCCGAGGTTCACCCAGGCGATGGCCTCGGTGCTCGGGGGCGGCGCGCCGCTGGACGCGTCCGCGACGTAGGACGCGGCGAGCAGCAGGACGAGCGCGGCGAGCCCCCACCGGCCGGCGGCGCCCCGCGCGCGCGTGGCGCGCACGTAGATCCAGACCCCGCCGAGGAAGATCGCCCCCTCGACGAGGAGCGTCGCCGCGATCGAGCTCCACAGGCCGAGCCCCGCCTTCGGCCCCCCCGGCCAGAGCGGGAGATCCGGGCGGTGCGACACGACGTCGAGCACCCAGTGGCTCGCGACGAGCGCGGCGGTGACGAGCGCCGTTGCGCGGTCGCGCGTCACGGCGAGGACGGCCACCCCGAAGAGCGCCGCCCAGAGGAGCGTGGTCGCCGCCGAGTGCGACCAGGGGTAGCTGAGGAAGTCGAGCGGCGTGAACGCGGTGTTGCCCGGGTCGATGCGCACGCGCTCGATCCCGGCGAGGAGCAGGACGGGCCAGAGCAGGTCGAGGAACCCGCCGGCGGCGAGGAGCAGGGGCAGCGACGCGCGGGGCGCGACGCGCTTGGCCGCGAAGGCGACTCCGAAGTGGCCGACGAACATGGGCGGAGAGTGTAGCCGCGCGCGCGACCGGCGTCCGTGACGATCGAGCTGACTCACCCCCGCTCGTGGTTCGACGAGCTCGGCTGCGCGACCATCGCCGCGAGCCGCGCGAGCGCCTTGTCGAGCTGCTCCATCGAGGGCCCGAACGAGAACCGTACGTACGAGCGGAAGCGCGAGGCGTGCCGGGCGCGCCGCTTGCCCGGGTTCACGTCGAAGAACTCGCCCGGCACGACGATCACCTTCCTCTGGAGCGCGGCCCGGAAGAACCCCATCCCGTCGTTGAGCGGCGGCGGGAGGTGCTGGACGTTGCCCCAGCAGTAGAAGGTGCCGTCCGGCGCGCGGTCGAAGCGGACGCCGAGGGCCTCGAGGCCATGGAGCATCCGGCGCCGCTTCTCGCCGAAGACCTGGTGGATGGCCTCGGTCTCGCCGCGGACCGTCTCGTCGGCCAGGAGCGGGATGGCCGCGCGCTGGAGCGGCTTCGAGCCGCCGCCGTCGAGGAAGGACCCCGCGCTCGCCACGGCGTCGATGACCGAGCGCGGCGCGACCGTCCAGGTCATGCGCCAGCCCGGGTAGCGCCAGTTCTTGGTGAAGCCGTCGAAGAGGACGACGGGATCCCGATCCACGTCCTCGACGTAGCGCGCGGCGCTCTCCACCGGCAGCCGCCCCGGCGCGCCCGTCCACACGTAGTGCGAGTAGAACTCGTCGAGGAGGAAGGCGCAGTCGAGCTCGCGGGCGAGCTCCACCCACCGCGCGAGCTCCTCGCCCTGCACCAGCTTCCCCGTCGGGTTGCACGGGTTCGAGAGGAGCACCGCCGAGAGGCCGCGCCCCGTCACCTCGCGCCGGAGGTCCTCCACGGTGAAGGCGTAGCCGCGCTCCCCCTCGAGCAGGATGGGGATGGGCGTGAACGTCCGGAAGAGATCGAGCAGCTCCTCGTAGGCGGTGTAGTCGGGGAGGAAGTGGCCGAGGTTCACCTGGCCGAGGCTCGCCACTGCGCGCGTGAGCGACGTGCGGCCGCCGCCGCTCACGGCCACGTTCTCGGCGGTGTATTGCGAGGGCAGCCCGCGGCGGTAGAGCCGGTTGTAGAGCCCGGCGATCTCCTCGCGGAGCTCCCAGATGCCCTGGACCGGAGCGTACTCCTGGTCGTCGACCTCGATCGGCACCGCGTGCACGCGCGGCGGCGCGCCGGGCAGGGGCCCGGTCTCGGGCATGCCCTGACCCAGGTTGCACCAGTCGAGGTCGGTGGTCTTGAAGCCGAGGCGGGTGGCCTCCGTGGTGGTGAAGATGACCCCGGTGCGGGGCACCGGACGGAAGGCGGAGAGCTTGCCGGGCGTGCTGGTCTCGTCGTTCACGGTCTGTCGAGCGTACCACGGGCGCGCCCGCTGCGCCGGGGACGGGCCTCCGCGGAGCGCGCGCCGCGGCGCACCCGCGGCGGGGCGCGTCCGCGGGTCGCGGGGCGGAGCCATGGGTGCCCGGTATGTACTCCAGTGAACGGGCCCGCTCCCGAGCCCGGCCTCACCGTGGGAGAACGAACATGCGGCTCACGAACATCGGAGCACTCGCGACCGGCGTCGGCGCCGGCGCGCTCGCCGTGGTGGCGTTCCGCGGGGCCCGAGGGCGGAGGCAGCGGGCGCGGGCGCTGCTCGAGGAGCCGCTGCCCCGGGTCGTGATCGTGGGCGCGGGCTTCGCGGGCCTCACCGCCGCGCGGGAGCTCCGGGACGCGCGGGTGCGCGTGACGGTCGTCGACCGGCGCAACCACCACCTCTTCCAGCCGCTGCTCTACCAGGTGGCCACCGCGGCGCTCAACCCGGCCGACATCTCGGCGCCGATCCGCCACGTGCTCCGCCGCCAGCTCAACGCGCAGGTGGTGCTGGGCGACGTGACCGGGTTCGACCTCGTCGCCCGCCGGGTGCGGCTCGCCGACGGCGCCTCGCTCCCGTACGACCACCTCATCGTCGGCACGGGCGCCACGCACTCCTACTTCGGGCGCGACGACTGGGCCCCGCTCGCGCCGGGGCTCAAGACGATCGAGGACGCGCTCGAGATCCGCCGGCGCGTGCTGCTCGCCTTCGAGCGCGCCGAGCGCGAGCCGGACCCCGCCGCCCGGAGGGCGCTCCTCACCTTCGTCGTGGTGGGGGCCGGCCCCACCGGCGTCGAGCTCGCGGGCGCGCTCGCCGAGATCGCCCGCCACACGCTCGCGGCCGACTTCCGCCACATCGAGCCGGAGAGCACCCGCGTCGTGCTCCTCGAGGCGCTCCCGGACGTCCTCCCGCCCTACGCCCCGCCGCTCCAGGAGTCCGCCCGCCGCCAGCTCGAGCGGCTCGGCGTCGAGGTGCGGACGGGCGCGAAGGTGACCGCCATCGACGACGAGGGCGTCACCGCCGGGCGCGAGCGGATCCCTTCACGCACCGTGCTGTGGGGCGCGGGCGTCTCCGCGTCGCCGCTGGGGCGCCTGCTCGGCGCGAAGGTCGATCGCGCCGGGCGCGTCGAGGTGCTCCCGGACCTGGCCATCCCGGGTCACCCGGAGGTGGCCGTCGTGGGAGACCTCGCCGCCGTACGGCAGGAGGACGGGAGCCTCGTCCCCGGGGTCGCGCCGGCCGCGATCCAGGCCGGGCGCCACGCCGCGCGCAACGTGAAGCGCGCGCTCGCCGGCGAGCCGGCCCTGCCCTTCCGCTACGTGGACAAGGGCATGCTCGCGACCATCGGCCGGGCCGCCGGCGTCGCCGACGTGCGAGGCCTGCGGTTCTCCGGGCTCACCGCCTGGCTCCTCTGGCTGTTCGTCCACGTGTTCTTCCTCATCGGCTTCCGGAACCGCGTGGCGGTGATCCTCCAGTGGGCCTGGTCGTACCTGACCTGGAGGCGGGGCGCGCGGCTCATCACCGACACCGCGGAACAGTGGAGGTTCATCGCGGACAGGCGCGCGGCCGTCCCACCGGACGCGGGGCCGCTGCCCGACACGAGGGCGACCGCTTCCCCCCCGTGAACGAGCCCGAGCCCGCGCCCGAGCCCGGGGGGCCCACAGCGGCGAGGCGAGGGTGTACGCTCGCCCTCGATGGCCTCCCTCGACGCCTACCTCTACGGCATGACGGTCCTCTCCACGATCCACCGGCTCTCCGGGGAGCTGGACCCCGACGGCTACGGGGAGATCGCCGAGACCTTCGTCTGCCCGGGCGGAGAGGCGATGAACGCGGCCATGCTCCTCTCCGGCCTCGGGCTCACGACGGCGCTCGGCGGCCCGCACTGGGGGACGGAGACCCGCGAGGTCCTGAGTCGGTACGCGAAGCGGTACGGGATCGACGTGGGCGGGGTGATGCTCGACGACGGCTACCCCGGCGTCCGGGACGTGGTCCTCGTGCACGGGCGGCACCGGGCGGTGCTGGGCTGGTTCGGGCGGTACTTCACCGAGGGTGCCCGGCGCTGGGGCGACCCGGACGCGGAGGCGATCTCCCGCGCGCAGGTGGTGGCGGTGGACCCGTTCTTCGGCGACGCGTCGGTGCAGGCGGCGCGGCTCGCGATGGCGGCCGGGAGGCCGTACGTCACCATCGACTGCCCGTACGACGGCACGCTCCACGCCGGCGCCGCGGCCACGGTGGTCGCGCGCGAGTACCGGACCCAGCGGTACCCGGGCGTCCCCGACGCGGAGCTCCTCGCGCGCTACACGAGCGGCGGCAAGGGGCTCACGATCTTCACGTCCGGGAGGGACGAGCTCCGGTTCGCGCGCCCCGGCGTGCTCCCCGAGACCCTGCCCGTCTTCCCGGTCGAGGTGCGCAGCACGCTCGGCGCGGGCGACACGTTCCGGGCCGGCGTCGTCTACGGGATCCTCCGCCGGCTCCCCGACCGCGAGCTCGTCCGGTTCGCCGCCGGGCTCGCCGCCGTCGTGTGCACGCGGATGCCGATCGCGGACCACGTGCCGAGCCTGGCGGAGGTGGAGGAGTTCTTGCGGGGGCGGCCCGGGGAGCCGGGCTCGTTCACGGCGGCAACGCCGCCGCGATCCGCTCGCGCACCGCGTCCTTGAGCTTCGACGCGTCCTCCAGCTTGAACCCGGCCGACGCGACCGGCTCCAGGATGCGCGCCGTCCCGCGGCAGGGCCGGACCCAGGGGCTGCCCTTCGGGTAGCCGGCCGCCGTCCCGCTGACGACGATCGGCAGCACCGGCACGCCCGCCTCGATCGCCAGCCGGAACGCCCCGGACTTGAAGCTCCCGAGCGCGCCCGTCCGGCTGCGCGTCCCCTCGGGGAAGATCATGACGCTCATGCCGCGGGCGAGGTACTCCTTCGCCTTGCGCAGCGCCGCCGAGCCGCTCTCCGCGTCTCCGCGCCGGACCGGGATGTCGCCCGAGAGCACGAACATCCAGCCCATCCACGGGACCTTGAAGAGGGACTCCTTCGCCATCCACTTCATCTCGCGGGGCACGCGCGAGATGAGGAGGATGTCGAGCAACGACTGGTGGTTCGCGACCACCACGTACGGCCCCTTCCCCGGCCAGCGTCCCTCGAGCCGGAGCCGCCAGGTGAGGAAGCAGGCCGAGAGCGCCACGGCCATGAGGCGCAGGAACCGGCCCGGCACCGTGCGGTTCCGGTCGAACGGCCAGGTCACGAGGAGGAGCAGCGCCTCCACGGGGAGCGCCACGAGCATGATGACGACCGCGCCGACGTAGCCCAGGGCGGCGGCGGGGGCGTGCAGGTTCCCATGCCGAGCTCGGTCCTCTCGAACGTTCACGTCTGGCGGGGCGGGGAGGCTCACGGGCGCGCATGATACACGGCGGGCCCCGGGCGGGCTGGAGCATCTCACGGGGCCTGCGGCCCGCCGTCACCCTCGCCCGCGATGCCGCTGGCGCGGCCGCCCGGCCGCCCCCACAATCGGTACGTGCCCGAGCTCCCCGACATCGAGGTCTACGTGGAGGCGCTGGCCGCGCGGGTGCTGCGCCAGCCCCTCCAGCGCGTGCGCGTGACGAGCCCGTTCCTGCTCCGCTCCGCGGACCCTCCGCTCGCGGAGGCCGAGGGCCGGCAGGTGGTCGCGGTGCGCCGCCTCGGGAAGCGCGTCGTGCTGGCGCTCGACGGCGAGCTGTTCGTCGCGATCCACCTCATGATTGCCGGGCGCCTGCACTGGAAGGAGCCGGGCGCGCGGCCTCCGGGCCGGGTCGGGCTCGCCGCGTTCGACTTCCCCCCGGGCACGCTCGTCCTCACCGAGGCCGGCACGAAGCGCCGCGCCGCCCTCCATCTCGTGCGCGGCGAGGCCGCGCTGCGGGCGCTCGACAAGGGCGGCGTGGAGCCGCTCGAGGCCGACCTGCCGACGTTCGCCGCTGCGCTCCGCCGCGAGAACCACACGCTGAAGCGCTCGATGACCGACCCGGGCGTCTTCGCCGGGATCGGCAACGCGTACTCCGACGAGATCCTCCACCGCGCGCGGCTCTCCCCGGTGAAGCTCACGCACCGGCTCGACGACGCGGAGCTCGCGCGCCTGTTCGAGGCGACCCGGGCCGTGCTCGCCGAGTGGACCGAGCGCCTGCGGCGCGAGGCGGGCGCCTCGTTCCCGGAGGGCGTGACCGCGTTCCGGCCGGAGATGGCCGTTCACGGAAAGTACCGGCAGCCCTGCCCCGTGTGCGGCACCGCCGTCCAGCGGATCGTGCGCGCGGAGAACGAGGTGGACTACTGCCCGCGGTGCCAGACCGACGGGCAGATCCTCTCCGACCGCTCGCTCGCGCGGCTGCTCAAGGACGATTGGCCCCGGACGATCGACGAGCTCGAGAAGAACCCCGCGCTCGGCGCGCGGCCGGCCCCCGAGAAGGCGGGCAGGGCCGCGAAGCCCGCGCGGCGCGCGTCGACGCGGCGGTGATCGCGCGGAAGCCCACCGCCACCGCCCACCGCCCGCCGTCGCCGCTGCCGCCGCCGTTGCCGTCGCCGCTGCCGAAGCCGTCACCGCTCGCCCTTCGACGGGTTCAGGGGCGAGCGGACATTTTCAGGCCGCATCGGCACGAGGCTTGGCTGCTGCGTCCTCCGTGGCGGCTTCGGCGACGGCGGCGGCCGGCGGGCGACCGGCGGCGGCATGCGCCGCGGCGAGCGACGGGACGGCATCGCGCCGTGTGCTCCCACCAGCCCCATGCCCCCCAGCCACCCACACCCGCGCACTGAAACGCCGATGTACCAGCGAAAATAGCGACGTCCGGCTGGAAGCCCGACCGTAGCTCCTCGGTTCTTGTCCACGAAACCCAACCGAGGCGCCTGGGGAGGAGAGCGGAAGAGCTCCCAGGGGAGGCGCCCCTCGAACCGCGAGGAGCGCGCCTGTGCAGCGTCCCAGTCCACGTACGTCCGCCGCCCGCCTGCCCGTCCGCCTGCTGTCCTTCCTCGCAGCGCTGACCCTGGCCCCCGCCGCCGCGCAGGGCGCCCAGGTCTGGACGGCGAGCTCGCTCGAGAAGATCCGGCCGGCGACGCCGGCACGCACGAGCCGTGAAGTCTCGATCTCCGCCGCGCGCAACGAGCACGAGGCGTTCCAGATCGTCGTCACCGGCCCGGCCACCGGCGTCCGCGCCACCGCCGCGGACCTCGTCGGGCCGGCAAGCCTGTCCGACATCCGGCTCTACCGCGCGGCGCTGATCCACCTCCGCAATCCCTCCGCCCTCGACGGCGGCACCGGCTGGTGGCCCGACGCGCTCGTGCCCGACGTGGACGAGCTCGTGGGCGAGCGGCGGAACGCGTTCCCGTTCGACGTGCCCGCCGGCGAGAGCCGGGCGATCTGGGTCGAGGTGCACGTGCCGAAGGCCGCGCCCGCCGGCACGTACGAGGGCAGCGTGCGCGTCACCTGGGGCGGCGGCGAGGCGACCGTGCCGGTCTCGCTCCGCGTGTGGCCCTTCAGCCTGCCGTCGACGGCGTCGCTCAAGAGCGCGTTCGGCTTCTCCTGGGGCGGCATCCCCGGCGCCCACGGACTCTCGGCGGGCGACGCGTTCTCGCGACTCCGGGCCCGGTACGGCGAGCTCGGCCTCTCGCACCGCGTCAGCCTCTCCAAGGTGGACGTCGGCGTCTTCTCGCCCGAGCACATGGGCCAGTACTTCGGTCCCGCCCTCGACGGCACCGGGCCCGGCGACCTCGCGGGCGCGAAGCTGACCGCGTTCGAGCTCATCGGGAACGCGAACGACTGGGCCCGGTACTTCGCCGGGCGCGGCTGGAGCGACCGGCTCTTCCAGTACACCTGCGACGAGCCCCCGCTCACCTGCCAGTGGTCGGACATCCCGAACCGCGCCCGCGTCGCGCGCGCCGCGAGCCCCGCCATCCGCACCCTCGTCACCACCACGCTCCAGGAGGCCGAGGAGCACGGCGTCGCCGACGACATCGACATCATGGTGCCGGTCGTGAACTTCATGCACGACCGCTCCGGCCGGTTCGCGGGGAACCAGCGCGCGAAGTACGACGGCTTCCTGGCCGGCTCGCCGCGGCGGGAGCTGTGGACGTACCAGAGCTGCATGAGCCACGACTGCGGCGGCACCGTGGACTTCGGCAACCCCACCGCGACGGATCGCTACTACACCGGGTGGCCGAGCTACATGATCGACGCCTCCGCGGTCCGGAACCGCGCGATGCAGTGGGTCGCCTTCCAGCTCCGCGTCACCGGCGAGCTCTACTACGAGACGGTCATGGCCTACTCGCACGACCCGTGGAACAACCAGTGGGACTTCAGCGGGAACGGCGACGGCACGCTCTTCTACCCGGGTACGCCGGCGAAGATCGGCGGCGCGACGCACGTCCCGGTGGCGTCGATCCGGCTGAAGCAGATCCGCGAGGGGATGGAGGACTACGAGTACCTGAAGCTCGTCTCCGACCTCGGCGACGCCCGCCTCGCGCGCGAGGTCGCGGCGGGGCTCTTCCCGGCGCCGTACGAGACCGAGGTCGCGCCGGCGCGGCTCCTGGAGGCGCGCGCGAAGCTCGCGCGACGGATCGTCGAGCTCACGGGCGGGAAGGATCCCGGCACGGGCCCGGGGACCGATCCCGGCGGCGACCCCGGGACCGGCCCGGTCGTCCCCCCGGGCACGCCGGACGGCATGCCGGTCGGCGCGGGCGGCTGCTCGAGCGGCGCCGGGGGCCTGGGCGGCCTGCTCGCGCTCCTCGCCCCCGCGGTGCTCCTCCTCCGCCGGCGGCGGGGTCGAGCCTGAGCCTGCGCGGCTCCGACCCGCAAACCCGCTCGCCCCGAGCCTGTCGAAGGGCGAGCGGAGCGCGGGCGCCGCTACAGGCTCACCCGCAGCGAGACCCCGACGTCCACCAGCGGTGCACCGGTGGCGAACGCGCTCCCGCCCGCCTCCGCGACCGCGGCCAGGTCCTCCGGGAGCGTGAGCCGGAACTCGCCCCCCTTCGGGCCGAAGTGGCCGGCGACGAAGGTCTCCACCGAGAGGTACGTGAGGACGCGGACCGACGCGTCGAACCGGGCGACCCAGGTGCGATCGGAGAGGTTGCCGAGCGCGGAGAGCATCAGGGTGGTGTCGTTCCAGCCGCCGGGCTGCGGGAGGAGGAGGTTGACCGCGGCGTAGTGCTTCCCGAGGTAGAACGCCCGGAACGCGCCCGGATCCTGCTGCACGAGGACGGGCTGGCCGCCGGAGACGCCGAGCCGGGGCGCGCCGAAGAGGAGGAACGGGTAGACCTCGGGGTCGTCGTAGCCGAGGTCGTTGTAGAAGTACTCCGCCCCGACGGTGAGCGCGTCCTGGTCCGAGTACTTCCACGCCCAGGTCCCGCCCGCCACCACCTGCGGCGTGAGGCGCCGCAGGTCCTCGCGGCGCCAGTCGAGCGGCCCCGGGCCGCTCCGGCGCCAGCGCGGGCCGTCGCCGCCCGACCGGAGCGCGGCCTCGACGTACAGGTCGAAGTCGCCCAGGCCGGTCGAGAGGTCCACGCCGTACCGCGGGTGGTGCCCGTCCTGCGCGACCGCGGCGAGGCCGAGCTCGGCGGGGCCGAGGACCAGCTCCGCCCGGCCGCCGCCGCCGAGCCGCCCGAGGCGGTTCGTGGGGTTGGCGCCGTCGCCGGAGAGATCCTCGAGCACGCCGACGGCGTAGAAGTTCCAGCCGCGGCGCTCCCAGGGCACGTGCAGCCGGACGAGCGTCGTGCCGGTGCGGACGTCGAAGGTGGCGAGCGGATCGCGCTTCACGGGGTGGAGGTAGTCGGTCGGGTTCCAGAACCGCCCCACGCCCCACTTCACGTGCTGCCGGCCGGCCGTGACGAACGCGCGCTGCGCGACGTCGAACTTCACCCAGAGCTGATCGAGCACGACGCCGGGGTTGTCGCGCGTCGGGGCCTCGATCCCCACGAAGCTCGTCGCGGGGGTCGTGCCCTCGGCGGCGAGGGTCGGGTCGTAGCTCATGCGGCCGAGCACGAACCCACGCACGCGGTCGTTGGGGCGCGCGTCGAGGTAGACGTCGAGGAGGTTGGGCGAGGAGAACGGCCAGTCGGCGGGCGGAGCGTCCTCGACGGCGGCGAGCTGGGCGCGGAGCTGGAGCTGGCCGCCGACGTCGAGCCAGTCCTCCCGCTCGCGCGGGATGAGCGTCCCGCGCGGCGGCGGCGTCGCCTGCGGCGCGCTCTCGGAGCCGAACAGCTCGGCCTCGGTCTCGCCGTGCGGCCCGGCCGCGCCACCGGCGTTCGGCGGCGCGGGCTGCTTGCCGTCCGCGCCCTTCGGGGGCGGCGCGGGCTGGGCGGGCGGAGGCTGCGCCGGGGCCGCGGGGCCGCCGAAGAGCTCGTCCTCCGAGGGGCGGTCCTGGGCGGCGGCGGCGAGGGCGAAGCAGGCGATGGCGAGGGTCGCGATGAGCTTGCTGGTGCGCATGGTCAACCTGGGCTCGTGCTTCGACTCCGCCCCCGCTGCGCGGGGGCTACGCTCAGCACGAACGGAAGGGCGAGGTCACCTGCTCTTCGACTCCAGCCACGCCTTGGTGAAGATGTTCGGATCGAGCCCGCGGAGATCGATCTCCTGGATGAGGATGAGCGTCGAGTTGCCCTTCTCGATCTCGTCGAAGAACCGCATCTCCTCCGGGTACCAGACATCGCCCTTCTTCGACTCCGAGTAGATCTTCCTCCACTTGGGCGTGTAGCTCGTGCGCATCAGCTTGCCGGAGAGGGCGAAGTCCTGGCGCTTCAGGATGTTGAGGGTCTCCTTGTCCACCCAGAGGTGGCGGACGGGGTACGAGACGTCCACGCCCGGCTTCACCGTGAGCGCGAGGTGATGGACGTCGAACCTCCCCAGCTTCTCGTCACCCACCCACCTCGCCTCGTAGTCCTCGGCGAGCCGCGGCTCGGAGAGGTCGTCGCGCCGCGTGTCGGTGCCGCCGATCCGCTCGCGCTCGGTCCGCCGCTCCCAGCGGCCGGTGGAGGGATCGTAGCTCCAGAGGTTCTTCTCGATGCGGAGGTAGCCCTTGCCCGCCTCGGACTTGGGCTTCGTGAACAGGAAGAGCTGCTTGTCGTCCAGGTCGCGGCGGTAGACGAGGAGCTCGTAGACGGTGTCGGTCTTTCCCCGCTCCTTCGCCTCCATGAAGCAGAGGGCCTTCCAGTCGCCGGAGTTGCGTTGCCGGTCGTCGAGCGTCTCGACGACCTTGCGGAGCTCGTCCGCCTCGAGGCCCCGGGCCGGCGCGGCGGCGACCAGGACGGCGAGGACGGCCAGGGCTGCGAGACGGAGCGCGAGTCGGTTCATGTCGTATTCACCCGATGTGATGCATGGCCGTGACCGGCTTGAGGCGCGCGGCCCGGAACGCGGGGTAGAGCGACGCGAGGACGACGACGCCGGTGAGCTGGAGCACGTAGTCCACGATCTGCGGGAAGTCGAGGACGAAGGTGAGCCGCTCCTGGACGAGGAGCATCTGCATCGAGTCGGAGACCTGGATGCCCAGGGCGTTCAGCCCGAGCCCCACCGCCCCGCCGATGATCGCGCCGCCCACCGTCCCGAGGAGCCCGAGCAACCCCATCTCCAGGACGAACAGCCAGAGGACCTTCGTCCGCTGCATGCCGATGGCGCGAAGGGTGCCGATCTCCCGGGTGCGCTCGCGGATCGCGATGACGAGGGTGTTGATGATGCCGACGATCACCACGAGCATGAGGATGGTGATGAGGATGGCCGCGAGCACCCGGACGCCGCGCATGATCGGCTCGAAGTCGCCCAGCTCGTCCTTCCAGATCGTGACGTCGAGCTTCTGCCCGGTCCAGTTCTCGGCCGGCACCTTGAACATCATCTTCTTCCAGTACGGATCGGAGTCGGGGTCCATCACCTCCCACCGCGCCGCGAGCTTCGCCCGGAGGCGCGCCGCGACGGCGGAGGAGGCGTCCTGGTCCTTCAGGAAGAGGTGGATCGCCCCCGTCGAGCCCGGCGAGAGCCCGTAGAGCTCCCAGAGCGTGCCCTGCTCGATGAAGCCGTAGAACATCGAGAGGACGCCGATGTTCCGGGCGATCACCACGACGCGAACGTCGGCGGTGTTGTTGACGCCGCGCGAGGTGGGCGCCGAGAGCGTGAGGGTGTCGCCCACCTTGACCTTGAGGCGCTCTGCCTGGTTCTGGAAGACGAGGATCGTCCCGGGCTGCTGGAGATCCTGGAGCCTCCCCGCGAGCGGCACGATCACCTCCGGGAACTTCGGCTCGTCCTCGATGTCCACCCCGGTCAGCACGAGGTCCATCGAGGCGGCCTCGGAGACGACCTTGGTGTACCCGCGGCCGCGCGCGACCACGTACTCCACCTCGGGGACCTCGGCCCGCGTGTCGGCGAGCACCTTCTGGTAGTCCGCGACGAGCGGGACCGCGCTGCCGGAGGTGACCTTGTAGAAGCCGCCCACGTTGACGTGGCCGGTCATGAGCGTGGTCGCGGACTCCATCATCGCCCGCTCGATCCCGTTCGTCAGGCTCATGAGGAGCACGAGCAGCGCGGTCACCGCGGCGAGCGCGCTGGCGAGGATGACGGTCCGCCGCGTGTGCCGCAGGAGGTTCCGCCCGGCCAGCAGGAGGTCGTTCGCGAGCATCGTCACTCCTCCGACGCCATCGCCTCGACGGGCGTGACGCGCATCGCCAGCACGGCGGGGTAGAAGCCGGACAGCACGCTGACCACGAACACGACCGCGAGCGACCAGACGGTGTCCAGGGCGCTGAGGCTGGGGAGCAGCGCGGGCCCCGCGAAGAGGAAGTACGTGAAGTCGTTCGAGGCCGGGATGCCGCCGGCGGACCGCAACGCCGAGAGCACGGCCACCCCGAAGCCGGTGCCCAGGAGGCCGAAGACGATGCCGAGCGTCATCGCCTCGACGAGGAGCATCGCCAGGACGAACCGGCGCTGGGCCCCGATCGCCCGGAGCGTGCCGATCTCCTTCACGCGCTGGAGCACCGCCATGCCGATGGCGTTGTTCACGATGACGAGCGCCACGAGGAAGATGATCACCATGCCGACGGCGATCACGACCTGCAGGGTCTCGACGAAGTTGCCGACGATCCCGGAGGCCTTCTTCCAGGAGAGGACGGCGAGCCCCAGCTTCGCGTCGTCGGAGGCTTTCTGCACGGCCGCGAGCGTCTCCGAGAGCTTGCCGGGGTCCTCGAGGATGAGGGCGGCGTTGAGCACCACACCCCTCTCGATCTCCTCCTGCGAGTAGACGCGCGCGGCCAGCTCCTCGGGCCGGACGCCGGACTTCACGCCCTCGAGCAGCGCGGTCTCGTCGATCGCGGATTGCCGCGCGGGCGCCGGGTCCGGCACCCCGCCGGCGGGAGCCGCCTCGGCGCCGCCGAACAGCGCCGCCTCCGCGTCCTCGCGCGTGAGCTCCTGCACCTGCACCGACTCCTTGAGCTGCGCGATCTCGGCCGCCTTCTCCCGGGTGAGGAAGCCGTAGAGATCTCGGAACGACATGAGATCCATGACCGACATCATCCCGGCGATGCCCGAGCGCTCGATGTCCTTGAACTTGATGAAGCCGTAGACCCGGACGTTGACGGCGTTGAAGTAGCCGCTCTTCGAGGGCGCCTTGATGGTGATCGTGTCGCCGACGTTGATCGAGTAGAGGCGGACCCGCGGCGCGATGACCTCGTAGAACAGCCGGTACTTCCGATCGAAGTCCGCGTCGGTCGTCTGGAACAGGCGCTGGAGGAGCGCGTCGAGGTCCTCGCCGGCGGGCGCGCCGAGCCCGGTCCGCAGAAGGCCGGTCACCTCCTCCGCGCGGAGCGGATCGAGCTGGAGGAGGATCTCGCGGGTGCCGATCGCGTTCTCCTTGACCCAGCGCTGGAGCTCCTCGTCACGCGCGATCGTGCGGCGCCAGCGATCCCGCGCCTCCTTGATCTGGTCGAGGCGGCGGGCGTTCTTGAGCTTGAGGTACTCCTCGGCGTACTGCTTGCCGACGAGGATGCCGCGCCGGCCGGGCGGGATCATCTCGCCCTCGGCGATCTCGGCGAGCGGGAACGCCCGGAAGAACGCCTGGGGGTCGGTGCCCACGTAGCGCAGGAAGGTGAACGCGGCGTCGAGGGAGAGCTTGGCGACCTTGTTCTCGAGGAACTCGAGGCGCTCGTAGCGCGCGCGGTCGAACCCCGCCCAGAACTCGTCGGTGTTCGCGCGCGTGAGGTCCTCCCACTCCTGCTGGCGCTCCTTCGCCTCGCGTCCGCCGAGGTCGGCGATGGCGCGCGCCTGCGAGAGCTCCTGCGCGAGCAGCGAGACCATGCGCCGGACGTGCCCGAGGTGCGCGGCGTAGCTCCGCTCCAGCTCCGGACCGCGCTCCCCGGCCTCGAGCCGGCGCACGTCGTTGCGCAGCCGCTCGAGGGCGATGTCCACCGCGTTCCCGGTCGCGACCATCGCCTGGTCGATGCCCATCGGCACGACCTGGCGGACGTTGGGGACGTCCTCGAGGACCGCCTTGATCGCCGCGAAGTCCTCGATGGGGACGAGCCGCGACTCGCCGCTCATGCCGCCGTACAGCTCGAGCTTGTCCTCGGACGACGCGTTGTAGACCTGGAGCTGCCCGCCCAGGCTGTTCTGGATCGAGACGGACATCCCCCGGTTGATCGTCCCCACCATCGCGACGCAGAAGACGAGCAGGAACGCACCCAGGGCCACCACTCCGCCGACGAAGAGGGAGCGGACCAGGCTCGCCCACAGGTTGCGGAGCGCGATCTTGAAGAGGATCTTCGTCTCGCCGGCGGCGGCGGCCATGGCTACTTCCCCCCCGCCGCCGCCTGGCCGTTCAGCTCCTCGCGCGCGACGATCTGGCCGTCGGCGA
This sequence comes from Anaeromyxobacter sp., assembly GCA_035627135.1. Lineage (GTDB taxonomy): Bacteria > Myxococcota > Myxococcia > Myxococcales > Anaeromyxobacteraceae > Anaeromyxobacter. Next base: position 58,467 of record DASPMI010000165.1, read on the forward strand.
TCCGGACGACCGCGTTCGCGTGCGACATGACCCGCGGATCGTGCGTCGAGAAGATGAACGTCGTGCCGTCGCGCTGGTTCATCTCCTTCATGAGGTCGATGATCGTGGCGCCGGTCTGCGAGTCGAGGTTCGCGGTGGGCTCGTCGGCGAGGACCAGCGCGGGGCGGCTCACGAGCGCCCGGGCGACGGCGACGCGCTGGCGCTGGCCGCCGGAGAGCTCGCTCGGCCGGTGCTTGCGGTACGTCCCGATGCCCACGGCCTCGAGGAGCGCCATCACGCGGGCCTCGCGCTCCCGCGCCGTGAGCTTGCCCTGGAGCAGCAGCGGGAACTCCACGTTCTGGAAGACCGAGAGCACCTGCACGAGGTTGAAGCTCTGGAAGATGAAGCCGATGGTGTGCAGGCGGAGGTCCGTGAGCTGCCGCTCCGAGAGGGAGCGCGTGTCCTTGCCGCCGACCATGACCGTGCCGCTCGTGGCTGTGTCGACGCAGCCGATGAGGTTCAGGAGCGTCGTCTTCCCGCTGCCCGACGGGCCGGCGATGGAGAGGAACTCCCCGGGCTCGATGTCGAGCGACACGCCGCGGAGCGCCGGCACGACCGTCTTGCCGAGCTGGTAGTCCTTCGAGACGTTCTTCACCGAGACGATCGCCATGCGTTCCCCTCCGGGCGGCGCGACCGCGCCGCCGGTCTCGAGCTGCTGGTCCGCCCGCTCGCCCGGCCGCGCCGCGCCGCCGGCCGGCCCGCGCGCGCGGCGGGGTGCTCCCGGTCGAACCGCTCGAGGAGCGCCGGGAGGTGCTCCTCCATGAACCGGTACTGGTGGTGCAGCTCCTCGAGGCGGCCGCGCGACGCCGGCGCGCGGCGGGCGAGGAGCGCGAGCCCGCGCTCCGTGAGCTCGACCGTCTCCTCGACCAGCTGCATGCGCGACTCCCAGAGCCGGCGCCATTGCCCGACGCGGATCCGGAAGCCGTCGCGCCGCGCGCCGGGCAGGCGCACCTTCTCGATCAGGTCCGCCTGGACCAGCAGCCGCGTCATCGTGCTCATCGAGGCCTTGGAGCCCTGCACCGCCGCGGCGAGCTCCTCCATGCTCTGCTCGGGCGGCTCGCACACGAGCAGCCAGCCGAAGATCCGGCCGGCCATGCGCGGGAGGCCATCCCGCTCCAGGACCATGGCGAGCCGCTCCACCCACTCGCGCAGCCCGGGCTCCACCGCTCGCGTCACGCGTGCACCCTCGCCGGTTCGGTCTGTTCAGTCAAGACTGAACTCACCGAACCGGATGGACTCCCCACTCCGGGCGCGGCCCTTCGCTGCGGGTGAGGCGGCGCGCCGCGCTGCCGCTCGCCTAGTCGTCGTCCCGGGCGAGGGCGACCGCGAACCCGCCGGGTTCCTCCTCGACGGCGTGGACCGTCCACGGGCGGCAGCAGACGGGGCAGTCCTCGACGTAGGTCTGCGTGTGGCCGCCGCCGGGATCGACGAAGATCGTCACCCACTCGCCGCAGTACGGGCACTCGATCTCGATGTCCACGCTCCTCGAGCTTATAGTCGGGAGGTGGCCGGGAAGCATCGACCGTTCAACGACGCCTTCGGGAAGCTGAAGGGAATCAAGGAGGCGCAGGAGCGCGCGGCGGAGGCGGCCCGGAAGAAGCCAGCCGCGCCGCCGCCCGCGCCCGTCGCCCCCGCGGCACCGCAGGCGCGAACCGACCTCGAGCTCTGGGCGGAGGCGACGCGCGGCGTGCGCCCGGTCGATCCGGGCGGCGGCACCGTCCCGCCTCCTCCGCCGCCGGCCGCGGCGGGCGCCGTCTGGCACCCGGACCTCGAGGCGATCGACGCGCTCCGCGCGCTCATCTCCGGCGACGCGCCCTTCGACGTCGCGGACTCCGACGAGTTCATCGAGGGCCGCGTCGCGGGGCTCGACCAGAACGTCGTGGCGAAGCTCCGGCGGGGAGAGTTCGCGGTGCAGGGCCACCTCGACCTGCACGGGATGACGCGCGAGGAGGCGAAGGGCGCGGTGGACGACTTCCTCCGCCGCTCGCGCCAGGCCGGCAAGCGCTGCGTGCTCCTCGTGCACGGCCGCGGGATGCACTCGAAGGATCAGCTCCCGGTGCTCAAGGAGGCGCTGCGCGTCTGGCTCGCCACGAACCGCTTCGGCCGCCACGTGCTCGCATTCGCGACCGCGCGCCCGGCGGACGGTGGCGCCGGGGCGATCTACGTGCTGCTGCGGCGCGCGGGGCGGTGACGTCCGCGAGCTTCGCCACGCACGCGGCGGGGATCTCGTCGTAGGCTCCGAAGCCGGACGTGCCGGGGCTCAAGCCGGGGTTCCACATCGCCGTGCTCGGCGCGTGCCCCGCCGACCGGGCGAAGTTCGGCGCCGACCCGGCGCTGCGCGATCACCTGCTCGCCACGGGCGACGAGATCCTGGTGGAGGCAGCGCCGACGGATCGGATCTGAGGGCATCGGCCTCGGCCGCGACGACGCGCGCGCGCGATCCCCGCACCTGGCGCAGTACGAACCTCCTCGGGTTCGCGCTCGTTCGGGCGCGGGCCGAGCCCGACGGAACGACCCGGCTCATTCGGGCAGCTCCCCCGCGATCCGCTGCGCCGCCGCGACCGGATCCCCGCTCTCGCGCAGCGGCCGCCCGACGACGATGACGTCCGCGCCGTCCGCCACCGCGGCGGCGGGCGTCGCCACCCGCGCCTGATCGCCGACCGCGGCGCCCGCGGGGCGCACGCCCGGGACGACCAGCAGCGGCCCCGGCCCCACCGCGGCGCGGACCGCCCGGACCTCGTGCGGCGAGCAGACGATCCCGCCCGCGCCCGCGTCGACCGCGAGCCGCGCGAGCCGCACCACCGCTGCCTCGGGAGGCCCGGCCAGGCCGACGGCCTCGAGCGAGGCGGCGTCGAGGCTCGTGAGCACGGTCACGCCGAGCACGCGGACGCCGGGGCCGGCGCCCTTCACGGCCGCCTTGACCATCGCCGCGCCGCCGGCAGCGTGCACCGTGAGCAAGCGCGCGCCGGTCGCGGCGGCGCTCCGGGCCGCGCCCTCGACCGTGTTGGGGATGTCGTGGAGCTTCAGGTCGAGGAACACCGGCACGCCGAGGGCGGCGATCGCGCGGACGGCGGGCGGGCCCTCGGCGGTGAACAGCTCGAGCCCGACCTTGAGCATGCCCACGTGCGGCGCCACGAGGCGCGCGAACCGCTCCGCCTCGCGCACCGCCGGGAAGTCGAGCGGGACGCAGATCCGATCGGACGGCTTCATGCTCTCCCCATCTGGATCCGCCCGACCTCGCGCAGCAGCGCGTCGGCCTCCGGGCGGGGCAGGCAGTTCTTCACCTCGAACAGCGCGAAGGCGAGCAGATCCTCGAGCGCCTCGAGCGCGCGGGCGCGCGCGGCGGCACCCTGGAACGCGCCGCTGGCGACGACGTTGTCGAGGACCTTCGAGACCTCGACGTCGCCGTCCGCGCCGAACCGGACGCCCTCGAACACGGCCCGGTTCCGCGCCGGCAGCCGCTGGAAGTAGCTGTTGAGCCGCTCCGCCGCGTCGGCGTGCGCCGAGAGCCCCTCGTGCACGCGCTGGAAGATCCGCCGGTACGTCTCGAACGGGCCGGAGAGCCGGAGCGTCGGGGCTTCCTCCGGCGCCGGCTCGGGCTCGGGCGGCGCCGCCGCGGGCTGCGCCACGGGGACGATCGCGCCCTCGCGCGCGAGCTTCTCCGCCAGCTCGAACGCGAGGAGCTGGCCGAGCCCGGCCTCGAGCGCGGCGGAGACGAGATCGCGCGTGCCGTCGATCGCCTCGACCAGCGCCTGCTCGTCGGGATCGAGCGGGAGCGAGAGGGGCTCGCGCCGGGTCCACACGCTCCGGCGGCCGCCCAGTCCGGCCGCGAGCCCGTCGAGGCGCTCGACGCGGCGCATGCCCTCGAGGAGGAGGTCGCGCGTGCGCTCGGCGAGCTTCACCGCGTTCCGCTCGTCGGCCGCGCCCTCGAGGAAGGCGAACGTGCCGTCGGTCTCGACGAACGCGTTGAACAGGATCTCCTTCACTTGCAGTGAGATGCCCTCGTAGAGCTGCCCGCCCGTGAGCACGCCCTCGTCGACGAGCACCTGCCCGAGGGGCCGGCCTCCCCGCACCAGGCGGCTGCACCGCTCGAGGTCCTCCGTCGAGACGAGCCCGGCCCGCCGGAGCACGTGGCCGAGCCGGTCGGCGCGGTCGGAGGACGAGGCGAAGGCGATCTGCCCGTCCCGGAAGTAGATGCTCTTGCGGCGGAGCCGCTCCGGGTCCGGCGCGGCGCTCCCGCGCCCCTCGCCGAACGCGAGGAGGAGGACGCCGGTCTTGAGCGAGGTGAAGACGAACTGGACCACCTCGGCCACGGTGAGCGCCGCGAGCGAGCCGGCGAACCAGGCCGCGGGCTCGTCGCCGCGCGCAGGCAGGAGCAGCGCGAACGCGCCCCGCGCCGAGATGAGCTCCCCCTCGCCCCCGCCCGTGAGTCCCAGCGCATCCGCCTCCGCCGCGGGAAGGACGACCTCGCCCTCGGGCCCTGTGCCGATCCGGATGCGCATGCGCGGTCTACCTCCCAGGCGCCGACGCGCCAGCCTTCACCAGCTCCGCGGCCTTGCGCGGCACCTCGGCGAGCGGCACGAGCTCGACGGCGCCGCCCGCCCGGAGCTTCCACTCGGCGTTGCCGCCGGCGAGCCCCTTCTTGCCGATCGCGATCCGCAGCGGGATGCCCACGAGGTCGGCGTCCTTGAACTTCACGCCGGCCCGCTCGTCGCGGTCGTCGTACAGCACCTCGACCCCGGCCTCGGCCAGCGCCGCCACGAGCTCGTCCGCCGCCTTCTTGAGCTCCGGCTCGGGCCCGAGCGTCAGCACCGTCGCGTGGAACGGGGCGATCGACATCGGCCACCGGATGCCGTTCTCGTCGTGGTGCAGCTCGATGGCCGCCGCGAGGATCCGCTCCACGCCGATGCCGTAGCTGCCCATCACGATCGGCACCTGGTTCCCGGCGGCGTCGAGGACCGTCGCCTGCATCGACTCGGAGTACTTGGTCCCGAGCTTGAAGATGTGGCCCACCTCGAGCGCCTTGTAGACGTCCAGCACGCCGTCGCAGCGCGGGCAGCCCTCGCCTGCCTTCACCGTGCGGAGCTCGGCGAGCGTCGCGCCGTGGGCGAGGAGGTCGCGCTTCACGTCGACGCCCCTGAGGTGGAACCCGTCCTCGTTCGCGCCGGTGACCATGTCCTTCCGCTCGGCGAGCGACGGGTCGACGAACACCTTCGCCTTCGTGAAGCGGACCGCGCCGAGGGACCCAGCGTTCGCGCCCATGAGCGGCGGGATCTCCTGCGCGTGCGCGGGGCGGACGACGGAGGCCCCGGTCGCGGTCAGGAGCTTCGCCTCGTTGAGCTCCTGGTCGCCGCGCACCACCGCGACGACGGGCCTGTCGTCGGCGACGTAGACCAGCGTCTTGAGCTGCCGGCGCGCCGGCACGGAGAACGGCGCCTTCTCGAGCGCCTCGATGGTGACGACGCCGGGCGTCGGGAACTTCTCCGGCGCGGCGAGGCCCGGGCCGTCCGCCTCGGGCGCGAGCTTCGACGTGGCGGTCTCGGTGTTGGCCGCGTAGCGGCACTTCGGGCACGCGGCGACGAGGTCCTCGCCCGCGTCGGTCCGGACCATGAACTCCGACGACTCGCTCCCGCCCATCGACCCGGAGTGCGCCTGCACGGCGACGAACTCGAGCCCGCACCGGGAGAAGATCCGCTCGTACGCCCTCCGCTGGTCCTCGTAGCGGAGGTCGAGGCCGGCGCGGTCCACGTCGAAGGAGTAGGCGTCCTTCATGGTGAACTGGCGCACGCGCAGGAGGCCCGACTTCGGGCGCGGCTCGTCGCGGAACTTGGTCTGGATCTGGTACCAGACCTGCGGGAGCTGGCGGTAGCTGCGAAGCTCGGCGCGCGCGATCGCCGTGAAGATCTCCTCGTGCGTCATGCCCAGGCAGTAGTCGCCGCCCTTGCGGTCCTTCAGGCGGAACATGTTCTCGCCCATCACCTCCCAGCGGCCGGACTCCTTCCAGATCTCCGCCGGGTGGAGCGCGGGCAGGTAGAACTCCTGGCCGCCGATGGCGTCCATCTCCTCGCGGACGATGGCCTCGATCTTGTTCAGCGAGCGCTTGGCGAGCGGGAGGTAGTCGTAGATCCCCGCGCCGAGCTGGCGGATGAAGCCGGCGCGGACGAGCAGCTTGTGGCTCGCGACCTGGGCGTCGGCGGGCGCCTCCTTGAGCGTGGGGATGAAGGCCTGGCTGGAGCGGACGATGCGCATGGGGGCGCTTTATACCACCCGGAACCTGGCCTGCGCTCGCCGCTTTCAGCCCGGGAGCAGCCTCTGCACCTCGCCCGCCCCGATCCGCGCGGGGGCGCGGGCGACGCGCGCGAGCGCGAACCCGCCGACGAGGTCCCGGGGGTGGAGCCGCGCGCCGGGCGCGGCGAGGCCGGAGATCGCCGCCAGCCACCCCGCCACCGCGCGCGGGTCCGCGCCCCGCTCCCGGAGCTCGCCGAGCGAGAGCGCGCCGTGCCGCTTCGCGAGCCGGGTCCCGTCCTCGCCGTTCACGAGCGGTACGTGCGCGAAGCGGGGCGCGCCGACGCCGAGCGCCCGGTACAGGAGGAGCTGCCGGGCGGTGGAGCCGAGGAGGTCGTCGCCGCGGACGACCTCGGTGACGCCCATGGCCGCGTCGTCCACCACCACGGCGAGCTGGTAGGCCGGGATCCCGTCGGCGCGGGCCACGACGAAGTCGCCCGTCTCGACCGAGACGTCGCGGCGCTGCGGGCCGTGCACGCCGTCCTCGAACGCGATCACGCCCTCGGTCACCCGGAAGCGCCACGCCGGGCGGCGGCGCTCCGCGCGCCGCCGGGCCTCTGCGGGCGAGAGGTCCCGGCACGTGCCGGGGTACCGCGGCCCCTCGTCGCCCGGCCCGTGCGGCGCCTGCGCCGCGGCGGCGATCTCCGCCCGTGAGCAGAAGCACGGGTAGGCGACCCCGGCGTCCTGGAGCCGGCGGAGCGCGTCCGCATACCGGTCCATCCGCTCCGACTGCCGGTACGGCCCCGCCGGCCCGCCCACGTCCGGGCCCTCGTCCCAGTCGAGGCCGAGCCACCGCAGCTCGTCGAGGATGCGCCCTTCCGCGCCGGGGCGGACCCGCGGGCCGTCCAGGTCCTCGACGCGCATGATGTAGCTGCCGCCCGGAGCGCGGGCGGCGAGCCAGGAGAGGAGCGCGGTGCGCGCGTTCCCGAGGTGCATGGGCCCGGTGGGGGATGGGGCGAAGCGTCCGCGCATGGGTGTGGCCGCCGGCCCGGCCGTGATATCCCGTCACCGGCGGTCCCACAAGCGCGTGACCCGAGGCGAGTGAACACATGGCGGCATCCAGCAGGCAGGCAGGCGTCCTCATCCCGCTCTTCTCGCTCCGCTCCGCGTCCGACTGGGGCGTCGGCGAGATCCCGGACCTGGTGCCGTTCGCGCGCTGGGCGAAGGACGCCGGCCTCTCGACCATCCTCCTGCTCCCCGCCAACGAGGCGGCGCGCGGGCAGAACAGCCCGTACTTCTCGCTCTCCGCCTTCGCGATCGACCCGGTGTACGTCGCGCCCGAGGCGATGTCCGACTTCCAGGCCGCGGGCGGCGTGGACGCGCTCTCGGCCGAGGAGCGCGAGGCGCTCGTGCTCGTCCGCCGCGCGCCCCGCGTCCGCTGGGACCAGGTGCGGATCCTGAAGCGCCGCGCGTTCCAGCTCGCGTTCGCGCGGTTCCTCGCCGAGGAGTGGGAGAAGAAGACGGAGCGGGCGCGGGCGCTCGAGCGGTTCATCGAGGAGGAGCGCGCCTGGCTGCCGGACTACGCCCTGTTCGTGGCGCTGCACGACCTGGAGTTCGCCGGGACGGCGTGGATGGACTGGCCCGAGCCGCTCCGCGAGCGCGACGCCGCGGCTCTCGCGGCGGCCCGTGATCGGCACGCGCGCGAGATCCTGTACCAGCAGTGGATGCAGTGGGTGGCGGAGGAGCAGTGGCACGCGGCCCGCGCGGTCGCCAATCGGGAGGGCGTGCGCCTGGGCGGCGACCTCCCGTTCATGGTGGCGGAGGACTCCGCCGACGTCTGGGCCAAGCGCGAGGACTTCCGGACCGACGCCAGCGTGGGCGTCCCGCCCGATGCGTTCAGCCCGACGGGGCAGAACTGGGGGTTCCCGGTTTACCGCTGGCCGGAGATGCAGGCCGCCGGCTATCCGTGGATCCGCGAGCGCGCCCGCCGGTGCGCCGACCTGTACGACCTCTACCGGGTCGATCACGTCGTCGGGCTCTACCGGACCTACTACTTCCCGAAGGACGGGAGCGAGGCGCGGTTCGTGCCCGAGGAGGAGCCTGCGCAGATCGAGAACGGCGAGGCGGTGCTCCGGATCTGCTCCGAGGGGGCGCAGGTGGTCGCCGAGGACCTGGGCGTCGTGCCCGACTTCGTGCGCGCGTCGCTGACCGAGCTCGGCATCCCGGGGTACCGGGTGCAGCGCTGGGAGAAGAACTGGAAGGAGGGCGGTGACGCATTCCTCGATCCGACCGAGTGGCCGGCGCTCTCCATCGCGACGACCGGGACGCACGACACCGAGTCGCTCGCCGACTGGTACGAGGCGCTCCCCGAGGAGGAGCGCGCGCAGCTGCTCGCCCTCCCGCAGCTCGAGGGGCTCCGCGAGCGGGAGCCGGAGCGGTACGACGCCGGGGTCCGCAACGCCCTGCTGGAGCTCATCTATTTGGCGGGGTCCGACCTGGCGCTCCTGCCGCTCCAGGATCTCCTCGGCGCGCGCGAGCGCGTCAACCTCCCCGGCACGGTGAGCGACGACAACTGGACCTACCGCATGCCGATGGACATGGTGGCCCTGGCGGCAGACCGGGAGACGAGAGATCGGTTGCGCGCGCTCGCGGTCGCCACGGGGCGGGCATCGGAGGGGTAGGCGGGCGGCCGCCCGCCTCCGGGGACGGGCACACTTGGCAACGACGGAGAGGCAGGCGACGGTCGAGGAGCTCCTCGCCGAGCTCAACCAGGCGCTCGCCCGCGGCGAGGTGGTGACGCGGCGGCCGGGATCGACGTACCGGCTGCAGCTCCACAAGGGGTTCGACTTCGACGCCGCGGCGCGGGTGGTGCCGTACCTGCACGCGCTCGGCGTCTCGGACGTCTACCTCTCGCCGATCCTCGCGGCCGCCCCGGGCTCGATGCACGGCTACGACGTGGTGGCGTACGACCGCGTCAACCCCGAGCTCGGCGGGGAGGAGGCGTTCCGGCGCCTCGCCTTCGAGTGCACCTCGCGCGGGATGGGCCTCGTCCTCGACTTCGTCCCGAACCACATGGGCATCGGCGCCGCCAACGCCTGGTGGATGGACGTGCTCGAGAACGGCCCCTCGTCGATGTACGCGAGCGCGTTCGACGTGGACTGGACGCCCCTCAAGCGCGAGCTCGGGTACCGCGTGCTCGTGCCGATCCTCGGCGACCAGTTCGGCCGCGTCCTCGAGCGCGGCGAGCTGAAGCTCGCCCGTGAGGGCGGCGCCCTCGTCATCCGCTACTACGACCACGCGTTCCCGGTGAACCCGCGCTCGGTGCCGATCGTGCTGCGCCACCGCCTCCCGGAGCTCTCGGAGCGGCTCGGCCCGACGGACGCCGGCGTGCAGGACCTCGAGTCGATCTGCACGGCGCTCGAGAAGCTCGCGCCGCGCACCGAGACGTCGCCCGCGGCGGTGCAGGAGCGGGCGCGCGAGAAGGAGGTCGCGAAGCGGCGGCTCGCCACCCTGTGCGAGCAGAACGAGGCGATCCGGGCGCACCTCGACGAGAACATCCGGATCTTCAACGGGACGCCCGGCGATCCCAGGAGCTTCGATCTCCTGCAGCGGCTCCTGGACGCGCAGGCCTACCGGCTCGCGTTCTGGCGGGTCGCCGGCGAGGAGATCAACTACCGCCGGTTCTTCGACGTGAACGGGCTCGCGGCGATCCGGATGGAGGAGCCCGCCGTCTTCGCGCAGGCCCACAAGGTGGTGCTCGGGCTGCTGCGCGAGGGGCTCGCCACGGGGCTGCGCATCGATCACCCCGACGGGCTCTACGTGCCGTTCGCCTACTTCCGCCGGCTCCAGGCCTCGTTCCTGCTCGAGCGGTGCCGGGCGCTCGCGTCCGCGGGCGGCGGCGGACTCGACCCGAACGTCGAGCCGGCGCTCCTCGACCGTCTCTTCGACGAGCTCGAGCTCTCGCGGCTGCCGAAGCGGCCGCTCTACGTGGTGGTGGAGAAGGTGCTGGTCGGGCACGAGCCGCTCCCCGACGACTGGGACGTCGACGGGACGACCGGCTACGAGCTGCTCGCGGCGCTGAACGGGCTGTTCGTGGACGCGTCCGCCGAGCGCGTCTTCGAGGCGCTGTTCCAGCGCGTCGCCGGGGGCCGCGAGGACTGGCGCGAGGTGGTCGCGGCCAAGAAGCGGCTCGTCATGTCGTCCGCGATGGCGAGCGAGGTCAACATGCTCGCCCACCGGCTCGCCGGCATCGCCGAGACCGACCGGCGGACCCGCGACTTCACGCAGAACGAGCTCACCCGCGCGCTGGTCGAGTACGTGGCGCTCTTCCCGGTCTACCGGACGTACGTGACGCGCCGGGGAGAGGTGGACGACCGGACGCGCGCCGTCGTCGAGGAGACCATCGCCCGGGCCCGCCGCCGCAACCCGCTCGTCGACCCGTCGATCTACGACTTCCTGCGCGACGTGATCCTCCAGCGCTACCCGGAGGGCCTCTCGGAGCTCGACCGCCAGGCCTGGGTCGAGTTCGCGCTGCGCCTCCAGCAGGTGACCGGGCCGGTCCACGCCAAGGCGGCCGAGGACACGGCGTTCTACACCTACGTCCGGCTCGCGTCGCTCAACGAGGTCGGCGGCGAGCCGGATCGGTTCGGGGCGCCGCCCGGCGACGTGCACACGCTCCTCGGGCGCCGCCGCACGCGCATGGCCGCGTCGCTCTCGCCCGGCACCACCCACGACACGAAGCGGAGCGAGGACGTCCGGCTCCGCATCTCCGCGCTCACCGAGATCCCCGGCGACTGGCGCTCGGCGGTGGCGCGCTGGGGCCGCACCCAGCGGGCCCAGACGCGGAAGAGCGGCCGCGCCGCACCCGATCCGCGGGACGAGTACTTCATCTACCAGACGCTCGCGGGCGCGTGGCCGGACGAGGGGCTCGTGCCCGGCACGCCGGGGCACACGGACTTCCTCGCGCGGATGATCGCCTACTTCCAGAAGGCGCTCCGTGAGGCGAAGCGGAACACGAGCTGGACGAACCCGGACGAGGACTACGAGACCGGCGTGAAGGCCTTCCTCGAGCGGCTCCTCACGAGCCCGCAGTTCGTGGAGCAGATGGGGGCGCTCGCCGCCCGGCTCGCCAGGGCAGGCCGCGTGTCGTCGCTCTCGCAGCTCGCGATCCGCCTCTTCGCGCCGGGCGTGCCCGACGTCTACCAGGGAACCGAGCTCTGGGACCTCTCGCTCGTGGATCCCGACAACCGCCGCCCGGTGGACTGGGACCGCCGGCGGCAGGCGCTGGAGACGCTCCGGGGCGAGCTCGCCGCGGGGAGCGACCGCGCCGCGCTCGCCCGCGCGCTCGCCGACCCCGCGGCGCTGCCCGACGGCCGGGCGAAGCTCTTCCTCCTGCACGCAGGGCTCGAGGCGCGCCGGACCGAGCGCGAGCTCCTGCTCGAGGGCGACTACGTCCCGCTCGCCGCGACGGGCCGCGACGCCGACCACGTCTTCGCCTTCGCGCGGGTGCGCGGCGCGAAGGCCGCGGTCTGCGCCGCGCCGCGGCTCGTCCTCCACGCGCTCGAGCGGAACGGCGGGACCCTCCGGCTCGACGGCGCACTCCCGCTGCCCGGGCTGCCCCGGCGCTGGCGCGACGTCGTCACGGGCGCGCACCACACGGGTGAGGCGCTCCCGCTGGCGGCGCTGTACGCGGACTTCCCTGTCGCGCTCCTGGTGTCCGAGTGATCCGCTCGGGCCTCGGACCTCAGGCTTCGGGCCTCAGGTACTTCGTCCGAACGGAACTCGACAGGCCAGCGCGCGGAGATCCTTCCCGAGGCCAGAGGCCCGACGCCTGAGGCCCCTCCGCGCCGAAAGGACCCGCGACCGCGATGACCACCTCCCACCCCGTCTACCTCGTCCGCCACGCCAAGGCCGAGCCCCACGCCGCCGACGACGCGAGCCGGCGGCTCACGCCCGAGGGCCGCGAGCGGTCCCTGCGGCTCCTCGGCGCGCTGCGCGAACGGCTCAAGATCGCGCGCGTCGTCACCTCGCCCTTCCTCCGCGCCCGCGAGACCGCCGAGCTCCTCTCCCGGATCACCGGCGCCCCGCTCGAGGAGGACCCGCGGCTCGCCTCCGGCGCGTCGGAGGGCGACGAGCTCCTCGCCCTCGTCCGCGCGGCCGCGCCGGGCACGGCGCTCGTGGGCCACAACCCGGAGATCGCGGAGGCCGTGGCGCGCGCCGCCGGGAAGGACGTCGAGGTGAAGCCCGGCGCCGTGGCCGAGCTCGCCGTGGACGGCCGCGCCGTGCGGCTCGCCTGGATCGAGACGCCCGCGAGCTGAGCGCCGGCGGGTGTCCCGCGATCGCAGGGCGCGTGTAGGCAAAACGCACCCGCCGGACCACCGGACGTCGCGTGCGGCAACCGTTTGCGCCTCGCACGGCAAGTGAATGAAGCGTACGCGGTGGTACAGCCGCGATTGGCGCGAAAGAACGCCCTTCCCTTCCTGCCGATCCGGCCGCTAGCATCCTGCCAATCACCCCGTAGTGACGGTTCGTGAACTTCACGAACCGCAAACGAGCCGGCTCGGGAGCACCCCCGCGTTCGGCTTCCCGGCAGCTGGTCCACAAGGAGCGCACCCATGAAGCCTTCACCCGCTCGACCGCGCCGCACGTTGCGCGCCGGCCTGTGTTCCCTCTCGCTGCTCCTCGCAGCCCTGGCGTCACCGGCGGCCGCGGCGGAGTTCGTGCTGAACGGCACCTTCGGCAGCGGCACCGTCGCGCCCTGGTGGACCGCCAACACCTCCGCCTCGGTCGTGGACGGCAAGATGTGCGTCGCGGTGCCCGGCGGGACGGCCAACCCCTGGGAGGCGATCGTCGGGCAGAACGGCGTCGCGCTCGAGAACGGCAAGACGTACACGTTCAGCTTCGTCGCCTCGGCCGACGCCGCCGTGACGATCAAGCCGCTCGTCCAGCTCGCCGACGCGCCCTACACGGCGACCTTCGCCGAGCCGGTGACGCTCGGGACGAGCCCCGCGTCGTACTCCTTCACGTTCACCAACACGCTCCCCACCGGCCCGCTCGGCGTGCAGTTCCAGGTCGGCGGCGCGAGCGCCGCCGGGTTCACGTTCTGCGTGGACGACGTCTCGATCAGCGACGGGCAGGCCGCGGCCGAGGAGCTCGTCTCCAACGGCACCTTCGACGGCGGCAGCACGCAGCCCTGGTGGACCAACAACGCGACCGCCACGCCCGTGAACGGCAAGGTGTGCCTCGCCGTCCCGGCCGGCGCGGCCAACCCGTGGGACTCGATCTTCGGCCAGAACGGCCTCGCGATGGAGCAGGGCAAGGAGTACGCGTTCAGCTTCACGGCGTCCGCCGACGTCCCGGTGTCGATCAAGGCCCTCGTCCAGCTCACGGAGGCGCCCTGGTCGGCCGCCCTCGGCGAGACGGTCGCGATCGGCACGAGCCCGGCGCAGTACCGCTACGTGTTCACGAACGCGCTGCCGTCCGGCGCGCTCGGGCTCCAGTTCCAGATGGGCGGCAACCCCACCGGCTTCACCCTCTGCCTCGACGACGTCTCGCTCAGCGGCAGCCGCCAGGGCTACGTCCCCGACACCGGCCCGGCCATCCGCGTGAACCAGGTCGGCTACGTGCCGGCCGGCCCGAAGCGCGCCAACCTCGTCACGGACGCGACCGCGCCACAGGCGTGGCAGCTCGTCGACGCCGGGGGCGCAGTGGTGGCGAGCGGCTTCACGACGCCGTACGGCGCCGATCTCGCCTCGGGTGACAAGGTGCACGTCATCGACTTCACGCCGGTCCAGAAGACCGGCGCGGGGTACACGCTCCGCGTGGGCGAGGTGGTCAGCTACCCGTTCGCCATCTCCGGCTCGCTCTACAAGGGCCTGCGGTCCGACGCGGTGCAGTTCTTCTACCACCAGCGCAGCGGCATCGCGATCGACGCACAGTACGTGGGCGCCCTGTGGGCGCGCCCCGCCGGCCACCTCGGGATCGCGCCGAACCAGGGCGACACGTGGGTCTCCTGCGCGCCGGGCGTGTGCAGCTACGCGCTCGACGTGCGCGGCGGCTGGTACGACGCCGGCGACCAGGGCAAGTACGTCGTGAACGGCGGCATCGCCGTCTGGCAGCTCGTGAACACCTGGGAGCGCGCCGGGGCCTACCGCGTGAACCAGGGCGACGGCGCGCAGCGGATCCCCGAGCGCGCGAACAAGGTGCCCGACATCCTCGACGAGGCGCGCTGGGAGCTCGAGTTCCTGCTCCGGATGCAGGTCCCGGCCGGCCTGCCGTACGCGGGCATGGCCCAGCACAAGGTGCACGACGACGCCTGGACCGGCATCCCGATGCGGCCCGACCTCGACCCGCAGCCCCGCCACCTCCGCGGCGTCTCCACCGCGGCGACCCTCAACCTCGCGGCCACGGCCGCGCAGTGCGGGCGCGTGTGGCGCGGCATCGACGCGGCGTTCGCGAAGAAGTGCCTCACGGCCGCGGAGCGGGCGTGGGCGGCGGCGGTCGCCAACCCGGCGGTGACGTGCGCGCCGGGCGGCGGCGGCGGTGACTACGGCGACGGCTACCTGGCCGACGAGTTCTACTGGGCGGCGGCCGAGCTGTACGCCACCACCGGGAAGGCCGAGTACCTCTCCGCGATCCGCGCCTCTCCCGTCGCGCTGGGCCAGTCGGTCCCGGAGAACGGGTTCGGCTGGGGCAACGTCGCGGCGCTCGGCGACATCACGCTCGCGCTCGTGCAGAACGGGCTCTCCGGCGCGGAGAAGCTCACGCTCCGCAACGCGATCGTCGCGCTCGCCGATCAGCGCGTCGCCCTGATGCGGTCGCAGGGGTACCCGGTGCCGGTCACGACCGGCGGGTACTACTGGGGCTCGAACAGCCAGATCCTGAACCAGATCCAGATCCTGGCCGTCGCCTTCGACGTGACGGGCGACCCGAAGTACCGCGAGGCGGCGTTCGAGGCGTTCGACTACATCCTCGGCAGGAACGCGCTCAACATCTCGTACGTGACGGGGTACGGGACGAAGTACGCGCAGAACCAGCACCACCGGTTCTTCGCGAACCAGGCCAACGCGGCCTACCCCGTGACGCCGCCCGGCTTCCTCGCCGCCGGCGCCAACCACGACCTGCAGGACCCGGTCGCGGCGAGCAAGCTGAAGGGCTGCGCGCCCGCGAAGTGCTACATCGATCACTTCGAGTCCTACGCGACCAACGAGGTGGCCATCAACTGGAACTCGGCGCTGGCCTGGGCGGCCGCCTGGCTCGCCGATCACGCGCGGTGACGTAGCCGGATCGACGGAGGCCGGCGGGCGCTCGCGCTCGCCGGCCTTCTCTCTTTTTCGTGACGCGGTGTGGCGATGTAGGGGCGACGCGCACCCTGAGCGGACCGCACGCCGCCGGCAACCGTTTGCGCCGTCAACGCTACGTGAAGGGACATACCAGCATCGGGGGGCCTCCCACGAACGTCCTTCCACTGCCTCGGGCCCGCCGCTAGCATCGTCGCCAAGCAACCACCCGGCGAGGTCACGTCCCGTGAACGGCACGCAGCGCGATGCTCCGCGCCCCGAGCTCCACCCCGTGACTTCGCTCCCTGTGCATCCACCGGAGGAGCGTCCCATGACCCGAGCCCAGCGCAGGTCGCACGTCGGCCTGTTCACCCTTGCGTTGCTCCTCGCCGCCGGCGCGATGCCTGCCGCGGCGGCGGAGTTCGTCGTCAACGGCACGTTCGACGACGGCTCCACAGCTCCATGGTGGAACGCGAACGCGAACACCACCGCCAGCGTCGTGGACGGGCGGATGTGCGTCGCGGTCGCGTCGGGGACGGTCAACCCCTGGGACGCGATCGTCGGCCAGAACGGCGTCGCGCTCGAGCAGGGCAAGTCCTACACGTTCTCGTTCGTGGCGTCGGCCGACGCGCCGGTCACGATCCGAGCCATCGTCCAGCTG
The DNA here is from genome assembly GCA_035627135.1 of Anaeromyxobacter sp. GTDB lineage: Bacteria > Myxococcota > Myxococcia > Myxococcales > Anaeromyxobacteraceae > Anaeromyxobacter. The sequence continues at coordinate 74,670 of DASPMI010000165.1, forward strand.
CCCGACGCGCCCTACACGGCGACGTTCTCGCAGCCGGTCCAGCTCGGCGCGACCCCCGCGGCGTACTCGTTCGAGTTCACGAACACCCTCCCGACCGGCGCGCTCGGGGTCCAGTTCCAGGTCGGCGGCGCGAGCGCCACCGGCTTCACCTTCTGCGTGGACGAGGTCTCGATCAGCGACGGCGCGGCACCCGCCGGTGAACGGATCGTGAACGGCACCTTCGACGGCGGCACCACCGATCCCTGGTGGCAGTCGAACGCGCCCTTCTCGGTCGTGAACGGGCGCATGTGCGCCGCGGTCCCGCCGGCCACCGCGAACCCCTGGGACGCGATCGTCGGGCAGAACGGGCTCGAGCTCGTGCAGGGCCAGCAGTACGCGCTGAGCTTCTCGGCCTCGGCCGACGCGGCGGTGACGATCCGTGCCCTCGTCCAGCTCACGGCGGCGCCCTACTCGTCGACGCTGTCCGAGCCGGTCGCGCTCGGCCCGACGCCGCAGACGTACCGGTACACGTTCACGAACAACCTCCCGACCGGCGCGCTCGGCCTGCAGTTCCAGATGGGCGGCGCCAGCCCGGCCGGCTTCACCGTCTGCTTCGACGACGTGTCCCTCACCGGCAGCACGGGCCCGGGCTACGTCCCGGACACGGGCCCCGCCCTCCGCGTGAACCAGGTCGGCTACGTCACCTACGGGCCGAAGCGCGCGAACCTCGTCACCGACGCGACCGCGCCGCTGACCTGGGAGCTCGTGGACGCGGCCGGCGCCGTGGTGACGAGCGGCCTCACCACCGTGTACGGCGCCGACGCCGCGTCGGGCGACAAGGTGCACCTCATCGACTTCTCGCGCGTGCACCGGAGCGGCGACGGCTTCACGCTCCGCGTCGGCGACGTGGTCAGCTACCCGTTCTCCGTCGACGGCGACGTGTACGACGGCCTGCGGCGCGACGCGGTCGCGTTCTTCTACCACCAGCGGAGCGGCACCCCGATCGAGGCGCAGTACGTGGGCGACCTCTGGGCGCGCCCCGCCGGCCACCTGGGCGTCGCGCCCAACCAGGGCGACACCTGGGTCTTCTGCGTGCCCGGCGTGTGCGACTACGCGCTCGACGTGCGCGGCGGCTGGTACGACGCCGGCGACCAGGGCAAGTACGTCGTGAACGGCGGCATCGCCGTCTGGCAGCTCGTGAACACCTGGGAGCGCGCGTACCTCCACCGCGGCGCCCTGCGCGACGGGACGCAGAAGATTCCGGAGCGCGCGAACCGCGTCCCGGACATCCTCGACGAGGCCCGCTGGGAGCTCGAGTTCCTGCTCCGCATGCAGGTCCCGGAAGGCCTGCCGTACGCGGGCATGGCCCAGCACAAGGTGCACGACGACGCCTGGACCGGCATCCCGACCCGGCCCGACCTCGACGCGCAGCCCCGGCACCTCCGCGGCGTCTCGACCGCGGCGACCCTGAACCTCGCCGCGACGGCGGCCCAGTGCGCGCGCGTGTGGCGCGGCATCGACGGGGCGTTCGCGAAGCGGTGCCTCGTGGCCGCGGAGCGCGCGTACGCGGCGGCGGCCGCCAACCCGGCCGTCTCCTGCGCGCCGGGCGGCGGCGGCGGTGACTACGGCGACTCGAACCTCACGGACGAGTTCTACTGGGCGGCGGCGGAGCTCTTCGTCACGACCGGCAAGAGCGCCTACAAGCAGGCCGTCCAGACGTCGCCCGTCTACCTCGCGAAGGGCATCCCCGAGAACGGCTACAGCTGGGGCAGCGTCGCCGCGCTCGGCGACTTCACGCTCGCCCTCGTGCCGAACAAGCTCCCGCTCCAGGATCAGCTCGCGCTCCGCAAGGCGATCGCGGCGCTCGCCGACCAGCGGATCGCGACGATGAAGGCCCAGGGGTACCCGGTGCCGGTGACGACGGGCGGCTACTACTGGGGCTCGAACAGCCAGGTCCTGAACCAGATCACGATCCTGGCGGTCGCGTTCGACCTCACCTTCGACCTCAAGTACCGGCAGGCGGCGTTCGAGGCCATGGACTACATCCTCGGCCGGAACGCGCTCAACATCTCGTACGTCACCGGCTACGGGACGAAGTACGCGGAGAACCAGCACCACCGGTTCTGGGCGCACCAGGCCAACCAGGCCTACCCGAACCCGCCGCCCGGCTCCCTCGCCGGCGGCGCGAACCACGACCTGCAGGACCCGATCGCCGCGAGCAAGCTGAAGGGCTGCGCCCCGGCGAAGTGCTACATCGATCACTTCGAGTCCTACGCGACGAACGAGGTCGCCATCAACTGGAACTCCGCGCTGGCCTGGGTGGCGGCGTGGCTCGCGGATCACGCGGGGCCGTAGCGCATTCACGGCGAGTTGACGGTCCGGGAGGCCGGCGGGCGCGAGCTCGCCGGCCTTCTCGTCCCGGGACCGGCCGGGCGCTAGACTGCGGCTGGAAGGGTGACGACGAACGCGCACCCGCCGCCCGGCGCGTCGCGGAGCTCGATCCGCCCGCCGTGCGCCTCGACCACGCGCTTCGCGATCCAGAGCCCGAGGCCCAGGCCGCCGCGCCGGTCGTCCCGGTCGATCCGCTCGAACGCCTCGAACAGGCGCGCGCGGCGCGCGGGCGAGATGCCCGGGCCGTGGTCACGAACGGTCACGACCGCGGCGCCGTGCAGCGCCCGGACCTCCACCTCGACGGGCCCGCCGCCGGCGTACCGCGCCGCGTTCTGGAGCAGGTTCGTCAGGACCTGCTCGAGCCGCACGCGGTCCCAGCGGCCGCGCACCGGGGCGTCGGCGCGCAGGAGCGGGCAGCAGCCGGCGGCGACGAGCGTGTCGCCCATGCGATCGAGCACGTCACCGGCGAGCGCGGCGAGATCGACGTCGTCGAGGGCGAGCGCGAGCTGCCCCGACCGGACCCGCGTCACGTCCAGGAGCGTCTCGACGAGGCGCACGAGCCGGTGGCACTGCGCCTCGGCGCGGGCGAGGCGCCGCCGGGCGTCGTCGTCCGAGCTCACCCCCTGATCCGCCGCCCGGACCAGCGCGGCCACGCTGAGCCGGAGGGCCGACAGCGGAGTCCGGAGCTCGTGCGAGGCCACGGCGAGGAAGTCGTCCCGCGCGCGGAGCGCGGCCTCGAGCGCCGCGGTCCGCTCCGCCACCCGGGCCTCCAGCTGCGTATTGACGCGGGCCAGCTCGGAGCGCGCCACCCTCGCGGACGCGCTCTCCACGACCTCCCACGCGCCCTCCCGCCGGGAGAGCGCGTAGTCGTGCGTGCGCACCACGTCGAGCACCTCCGCGGCGCCGCACCGGTGGAGCGGGTAGCTGCAGAGCCCGACGATCCGCCGCGGCGCGAACGTCCCGCTCACCTGCGCCTCGTAGTCGAGGAACCCGCTCCACTCGTGCCGCTGCAGGAAGGCCGTGTTGCCGGTGAGGCGCAGCCCCGCCCAGCCCTCGGCGAGCGCCCGCTCCTCGCGCTCCACCCACCCGGAGAGCGCGCCGGCCGTGTTGGTCGCGCCGCCGCGCTGGTACCACTCGGAGTGGTCGAGGATCTCGACCTGGCCGCGCGCGCGCCGCGCCGCGAGATCGGGGACCGCGGCGGACAGCGCGGTCGCCGCGTCCGCGGCCCGCAGCGGCTCGGCCGTCACCCACAGACACTTCTCGTTCGCGCGGAGGCCCTGGGCGAAGTACGGCACGAGCGTGTCCACGAGATCGTCACGCGAGCCGTAAAAGTGGCAGAGGTGGGTTCCCCACCGGAGGTCCTGCACGAAGGCGTCGACGGTGCGCGCGGGCTCGACCACGAGGCCCGTGGCATAGCGGCGTGCGGCCGGCCGGCGCAACCCCGCGCCGTGGGGCGGGTGGGGCGTGCCTTGGGCCGCGGGCAACACCGGTCGTTTACGGCCTCTCCGGGACCGGCCGGCAGCGGTCACGGGCGACCGCGCCGCCGGTCCACGCCACCGAGCACCGCTCCAGCGAGGGAGACCCATGAACCGGATCGTCGCGCGCCACGCCCGCGGCGGCTTCGCCGCGCTCGCCGTACTCGCCGCGCTCCTGCCGTCGGGCGCGTGGCCCTCGGACCAGGAGGTCGCCGTCCCGCAGGGCAAGGAGGCGCTCGCCCAGGCATGCGAGCGGGCCACCCGGCGGGTCTACGACCTGTGCATGGCGGGGCCGAAGGCGGACCTCCGCGCCTGCGTCGAGGAAGGTGAGGACGCGTACGCCCGGTGCATGTCACCGCCCGAGCCCGCGCGGCCACCCGACGCGTCGTCCGACGGTACGCTCTCCGCGCACGAGTACCGGATCCCGTACGCCGAAGGGACGAAGGTGAAGGTGACCCGCGACTACTTCGATCACGACCCGGTCGGACGGTTCGACATGCACGGCGTCGGCGCGGGGCCGCACCGGATCGTCGCCGCGCGGACCGGGACGATCGTCCTCCTCGAGGACAGCCGCTCCAAGAACCAGCACCCCTTCCGCTGGCTCCGCAACGAGGAGCGGTGCTTCAACAACTACGTCTGGATCGACCACGGCGACGGCGAGTGGACGAAGTACTCGCACATGAAGCAGTACACGACGTCCGGCAAGGCGAAGCTCCGGGTCGGCGACCGGGTCGCCGCGGGCCAGTACCTCGGCGACGAGGGCGCCGTCGGCTGCGCCGCGCCCGGGCACCTGCACTTCGAGGTCGTGGAGCGCGCCGCGCTGAAGGAGGGCGAGGAGCCGCCCGTCCCGTCCTCGAGCGGAGAGATCGGGGGCACCCGGAAGCGGCCGAAGCTCTCGAACCTGAACGGCGCGACCTTCCGCGACGGCGAGACGTACCTCGTGAACCCCGCCCTCGTGTGCAAGAAGGACGGCGACTGCGACGACGGGTTCTGGTGCAACGCCGGCCTGGATCTCAAGACGAGCCGCTGCGAGCCGCTCAAGGACGACGAGGAGGCCTGCGACGTCGTCGGCGGCGGCCACCAGTGCAAGGGAGGCAAGTGCAAGTTCGGCCGCTGCTACACCCCCGCGTCCGTCCCGATCGAGGGGACCTGCTACACGGACGAGGCGTGCGTGAGCGGCAAGTGCAGCGACGCCGGCGGGCTGAAGGGGATGTGCGTCTGCAGGCGGGACTCCGACTGCGCGAACGGCACCGAGTACTGCGACGCGGGCCTGGACACGAAGCTCAACGCCTGCCGCCCCAAGCTCGCGAACGGGAAGAAGTGCGGGAAGGCCGGCTCGGTCGGCAACGACCACAAGTGCCTGTCCGGGAAGTGCTCGGGGTTCCCGAAGTACGAGTGCAGGCCGTGACGGCGGCCCCTATTCCCCCCCGGGGCGCGCCCGTCTAGACTCGCAGGGGTGCCCGATCCCGCCGCCGCCGAGCCCGCGCGCCGCCCGCCCCCGCGCTTCGTCCAGGAGCTCGACACCCTCATCCGCGCGCGGTACCCGCTCGTCTACCTCGTCAGCTCCGAGGAGCAGCGCCTCGAGGCGGTCCTCGTCGAGCTGGCGAAGAGCCACGGCAAGGCGATCCTCGGCTGGTCGGTGACGCGTGGGTTCCGGCGCCTCGACGGCGAGCGGCTCGCGCCGGAGGACGGGAAGGAGTCGCTCCGCCAGCCCGCGGCGGCGCTCGCCCGGATCGAGAAGCTGGCGGATCCGTCGCTCGTGGTGCTCGAGGACTTCCATCCGTTCCTGTCGGATCCGGCGGTGGTCCGCGCCCTGCGCGAGCTCGCCCACGCCCTCAAGTCCACCTTCACCACCGTCCTCCTCCTCTCCCCCACCCTCGTCATCCCCCCGGAGATCGAGAAGGAGATCTCGGTCCTGGACGTGCCGCTGCCGACCTACCGGGACCTGTTCGATCTCCTCAAGGAGATCGTGGAGGTCGTCCGGAAGAACGGCCGCGCCCGGGTCGAGCTCACCCGCGAGGACGCCGACGAGCTCGTGCGGGCCGCGCAGGGCCTCACCATGGCGGAGGCGGAGAGCGCCTTCGCGAAGGCCATCGCCACCGACGGCCGGCTCTCGCGCGCGGACGTGCCGCTCGTGCTCGAGGAGAAGCGGCAGGTGATCCGCAAGAGCGGGCTCCTCGAGTACTTCGCCGCGGACGAGGGGCTCGCGCGCGTCGGCGGGCTCGCGCACCTCAAGACCTGGCTCGACCGCCGGGGCGCGGCGTTCTCCGAGGCGGCGCGCCGCTTCGGGCTCCCGGAGCCGAAGGGCCTGCTGCTCCTCGGGGTCCAGGGCTGCGGCAAGAGCCTCACCGCCAAGGCGGTCGCCGGGCAGTGGCGGCTGCCGCTCCTGCGGCTCGACATGGGGCGCATCTTCAGCGGGCTCGTCGGGTCCTCCGAGGAGAACCTGCGCCGCGCCATCCACGTGGCCGAGAGCGTCGCGCCCGTCGTGCTCTGGGTGGACGAGATCGAGAAGGGGCTCTCCGGCTCGCAGTCCTCGGGCGTGACCGACGGCGGCGTGTCGGCGCGGGTCTTCGGCGCGCTGCTCACGTGGCTCCAGGAGAAGACCGCGCCGGTCTTCGTGGTCGCGACCGCGAACCGGATCGAAGGGCTCCCGCCCGAGCTGCTGCGCAAGGGGCGCTTCGACGAGATCTTCTTCATCGACCTCCCCACCGCCGCCGAGCGGCGGGACATCCTCGGGATCCACCTCGCGAAGCGCCGCCGCGATCCGGCGGCCTACGACCTCGAGGCGCTCGCGGCGCGGGCGGAGGGGTTCAGCGGGGCGGAGCTGGAGGCGGCGCTCGTGTCGGCGCTGTACGACGCGTTCGCCGAGCGGATCGAGCTCACGCAGGCGCACCTGGAGCGGGCGATGGCGGAGACGCTGCCGCTCTCGATCACGATGCGCGAGGACATCGCGGCCCTCCGCGCCTGGGCGGCGAACCGGACGCGCCCCGCCTCCGCGTCGGCCGCGCCCGTGCTCGCGCCCGGCGCCCCGGTCCCGGACGGCGGAGCGTGAGATGAGCGACCGGCGCCTCCGCCGCTTCCTCCACCTCGAGCGGGCCCGGCCCGCCGACCGCGGCGCGGAGCCGCCGCGCGAGGGCGCCGATCCCACGGGCGAGCGGATCGCGGGCGTGGAGCGCCCGCCCGCCGCCGCGGCCGCCCCGCCGCGCGCCCGGACGGGCGCGCAGCTGGACCGCTTCGCCGCCGATCCCGAGCCGCGGCTCGAGCTCGTGGACGCCGAGGGCCTTCGCCCCTTCACCCGGTGCCGCCGGTGCGGCGCCGACAACAACGTCTTCGCCACGGCCTGCACCGGCTGCGGGATCGCGCTCGACACCGCCGAGCAGCACGCGTTCGACGAGCGGTTCTGGGCGGCGCGCCAGGCCGACGCCGACCGCGAGGCGCGCGCCGAGGCCGAGCGCGCGGACCTCCGCGCGCGGGCCGAGGCGGAGGACGCGCGCGCCCGCCGCGCCATGGGCGAGGCGCTGGCGCGCGAGGTGGGCGATCGCGAGCGCCGGCGCATCGACGGCTGGGGGGGCTGGCGCGGGCGCGGCGGCCGCTCGGGCGAGTGGAACCCGCTCGGCCTGCGGCTCGTGCGGCGCATCCCCGACGCGCGGTGGCACATCCCGGTGATGGCGATCGCGTCGGGCCTCGGCGCGAGCCTCGCCGCCTACGGGATCCACGCGCACAGCCTGTTCGTGTTCCTCCTCGGCGCCGCCGCGCTGGCGGTGCTGCTCGTGCACGTGCCGGAGTAGCGCGGCGTGCCCCCGCGCCGACAGCGAACGAGAGGACGATGAGCCCAGGGCGGTTCGCAGCGGCGAAGCGGTGGGCGGCGATCGCCTTCGGGGTGGCCTTCCCGACGGCGCTGACGCTCGTGTACTTCGTCGCGCTCGCGGGCGAGCCGCGCGGGCTCGTGCAGGGCGTCTACGCGGCCGGAAAGTCGATCCAGTTCGCGGTCCCGGCGATCTGGGCGGCCTCGGTGCTGGGCCGCCTCCCGCGGCCGTCGTGGCCGAGCGCGCGGGGAGCCGTGGCGGGCCTCGCCTTCGGGCTGGCCGTCCTGGCGGGCGCCCTCGCCCTGTTCTACGCCGTGCTCGAGCCCTCCGGGCTCCTGGCGGGAGGTCCTGCCGCCGCGATCCGGGGAAAGGTCCACGCGTTCGGGGTCACGACCCTGGCGCGCTACGTGACGCTCGCGGCGTTCTACTCCGTCGTCCACGCCGCCGCCGAGGAGTACTACTGGCGCTGGTTCGTCTTCGGGGAGCTCCGCCGCGCGTGCGGCGCCGTCCAAGCCGTGGCGTGGTCCAGCGTGGCGTTCGCGGCCCATCACGTCGTCATCCTGGGCGTCTACTTCGGCTGGGGCTCGCCGTGGACCGCCGTGCTCGCGCTCGCGGTGGGCGTGGGCGGCGCCTACTGGGCGGCGCTGTACCATCGCTCCGGCTCGCTCCTCGGCCCATGGCTCGGCCACCTGCTGGTGGACGCCGCCATCTTCTTCATGGGGTACGAGCTGGCGTTCGGCGCTCCCTGAAGGCGCGAGGAGCGCGTGGAGGTCCGCGGCCCCTCGGTGGGCGCCCGGACCGGGTCGCCCGCCGGCGGACGCCTCCGAGAGCCGATCTGAATCCATTCAGACCCGGGGCTGCGGCGGCCTGCCGCCCGCCCGGCCGGCCGGCGTCCACCCGTACCCTCGCCCCGCCTCGATCCGCTAGTATCCGGCCTCCAGGTTTCCGACCGAGCGAGGCCCCGCGTGTCCACGAATCGAGAGCTCCAGGAGAAGGCGATCACCACCATCCGCATGCTCGCCGCCGACGGCGTCCAGCAGGCGAACAGCGGCCACCCGGGCATGCCCATGGGCGCCGCCGACATGGCGTTCGTGCTCTGGACGCGCCATCTCCGCTACGACCCCGCCGATCCGCGGTGGCTCGGCCGCGACCGGTTCGTCCTCTCCGGCGGCCACGGGTCGATGCTGCTCTACTCGCTCCTGCACCTCGCCGGCTTCGACTGCACGCTTGACGACCTCAAGGCGTTCCGCCAGCTCCACTCGCGGACGCCCGGCCACCCGGAGTTCGGCATGCTCCCGGGCGTCGAGTGCACCACCGGCCCCCTCGGCCAGGGCATCGGCAACGCGGTCGGCTTCGCGCTCGGCCAGGCGATGCTCTCCGCGAAGCTCGGTCCCGGCAACCCGGTCGAGGATCACTTCGTCTACGCGATGTGCGGCGACGGCGATCTCATGGAGGGCGTCGCCGCCGAGGCGGCGAGCTTCGCCGGACACAACAAGCTCGGGCGGCTCGTGGTGCTGTACGACGACAACGGCATCACGATCGACGGGAAGACCACGGTCTCGTTCTCCGGCGAGGACGTCACGAAGCGGTTCGAGGCGTACGGGTGGCAGGTGCTCTCGGCGGACGGCCGCGACCTCGACGGCATCGACCGCGCCATCGCCGCCGCCAGGGCCGAGCTCTCGCGGCCGAGCCTCATCCGCGTGAAGACCGTCATCGGCTTCGGCGCCCCGAAGAAGGCGGGCACGTCCGGCGTGCACGGCGCGCCGCTCGGCGAGGAGGAGCTCGCCGCCACGAAGAAGGCGCTCGGCTGGCCCGAGGCGCCGCGGTTCCTCGTGCCCGACGACGTGCGCGCGCTCTGGGCCGCGGCGCGCGAGGAGAAGCTCGGGCAGAAGAAGGCGTGGGCGGCGAAGGCCGACGCCTGGCGCCGCGACCACGCGGACGCGGCGAAGGTCCTCGACGCCCACGTCCAGCGCGCCGTGCCCCCGGACCTCCTGGCGCGGCTCGCCGCCGAGCTCCCCGCCGCCGACTCGACGCGCAAGGTGAGCGGCGCGCTCGTCCAGAAGTTCGCCTCGCTCGTCCCGAGCTTCGTCTCCGGCTCGGCGGATCTCTTCGAGTCGAACAACAACGAGGTGAAGGGCGGCGGCGCCGTCGCGCCGGGGAGCTACGGCGGGCGGAACGTCTTCTACGGCGTCCGCGAGCACGCGATGGGCGCGATCGCGAACGGCCTCGCTTACGACGGCCTCTTCCTCCCGACGGTGGCGACGTTCCTGCAGTTCCTGGACTACATGCGGTCGCCGGTGCGGCTCGCCGCGCTCTCGAAGCTCCCCGTCACGTTCCTCTACACCCACGACTCGATCTTCCTCGGCGAGGACGGCCCCACGCACCAGCCGGTCGAGCACCTCACGACCCTGCGCGCGATCCCGAACGTGGAGGTCTGGCGCCCGGCCGATCCGGCCGAGGTGGCGGCGGCGTGGTCGGCCGCCCTGCAGCGCAGGGACGGGCCGACGTCCCTCGTCCTCACGCGCCAGAAGCTCGCGCCGGTGAAGCGGGACGGCGCGCTGGATCCCGAGGCCATCCTCCGCGGCGGCTACGCCGTGGCGGCGCCCGCGGCGGCGTCCTTCACGCTGCTCGCGACCGGCTCGGAGGTGCCCCTGGCGCAGGCGGCCCTCGAGCTCCTCGCGAAGGACGGCAAGGTGGGCCGGCTCGTCTCCGTGCCGTGCCTCGAGCGGTTCCTGGCGCAGCCGCAGGCATGGCGCGACGCCATCGTGCCGCGCGAGCTGCCGGTCGCCGCCGTGGAGGCAGCGCTCGGCACCGAGTGGTGGCGGCTCGTCGGTCGCGACGGGCTGGTGATCGGGATCGAGCGGTTCGGCGAGAGCGCGCCCGAGAAGGCGCTCGCCGAGCTCTTCGGGTTCACGCCGGCAAAGGTGGCCGAGCGCGTCGCGCGCTGGCTCGACGCCAGGCGCTGAGGGGTGCACGCGCGGTGAGCCGGGCCTGCCCGGCTCACCGTGAGCGTGTCGAACGAGCTCGTTACCGCGCGACGAGGGTGTTCGTCGGAGCGGCCGGCTGCTGCGGCTGCGCCGTCGGCGCGACCGGGCGCGGCTCGATGCGCTCGCCCTTGGCGAGCATCTTGAGCGACAGCGAGAGCAGGCTCGCGAGCAGCTCACCGGAACCGGGCACGTCGAGCTTGCGGTAGATGCGCTTCCGGCGCGCGCGGATCGTCTCCGGCGACACGCCCGCGGCGGCCGCGGAGTCCTTGCAGGCGAAGCCCTGCGCGATGCGCAGCACCTCGGCCCGCTCGGCAGGCGTGAGGCTCGTCCCTTCCATGAACCGCGCGGCGAACGGCGTCAGGATCTCGATGTCGATCTGGGCCATCGTTTCTTCCCCGGGTGGGCCCCCGGCGAGGGGCCGTGTTGCTGATGCGGATCACGAGCCTTCGAGCGTGGGCTTCCTACTCACACCCCTGCTTGGTAGGCCGTACACAGCGATGCGACGATAATAACGCCCCCTCCGGTTGCCACCCCCCGTTCGCAGAAAAGTGACAAGTCAGGGATTTGACGCTTTTTTTCCGTCCAGCTCCCGCACGGGTCTTGTTCCACTCACCCGCCTGGGTTTTACGCCTACATAACCAGAAGGGCTACATCGGCGCTCGTCGACCCCCACGGGCTCCAGCGTCCCCGATAGGTTTCCCCTAGTCAAGGGACAAACGCGGTTTCGGGGACATCGTCGCAGGGTTCGTTCGACCGGTGCCCGCCGGGCATGTCGCGTTAGCATCCGCCGATGCTCGGCCACACGCGGATCGCCCTCGCGCAGGTGAACCCGACGATCGGCGATCTCGCGGGCAACGCCGCCAAGGTTCGCGCCGCGACGGAGCGCGCCCGCGCGGCGGGTGCTTCACTGGTGGTGTTTCCGGAGCTGTGCCTCTGCGGCTACCCACCGCGCGACTTCCTCGACCTCCCCGACTTCGTGGACCGCTGCCGCCGCGCGCTCGCGGAGCTGGCGGCGCCGGCCGGCTGGTCGCGCGGGATCGGGGTCGTGCTCGGGTTCCCGGAGGCGCCCGAGGGCGCGCCGCCCCCGGGGCTGTACAACGCCGCCGCGCTCCTCGCCGGCGGAGGCGTCCGCGCGGTCGGCCGCAAGTCGCTCCTGCCGACCTACGACGTCTTCGACGAGACGCGCTACTTCCTCCCGGCGGCGTCCTCCACCGTCGCGGGGGCTCCGGACGCCGAGCTCCTCCCGTTCCCGATCGGGCTCTCGATCTGCGAGGACGTCTGGAACGACAAGCGCTTCTGGGACCGGCCCCGCTACGCGCGCGATCCCGTCGCGGATCTGGTCGCCGGCGGGGCGGCGCTCGTCGTGAACCTCTCCGCCTCCCCGTACGCGATCGGCAAGCCCGCGCTGCGCGAGCGGATGCTCTCCGCGAGCGCGCGCGCGCACGGGGCGCCGATCGCCTACGTGAACCAGGTCGGCGGGAACGACGCCCTCGTCTTCGACGGCGGCTCGATGCTCGTCGCGCGGGACGGGACGGTGCTCGCGCGGGCGCCGCTCTTCGAGGAGCTGCTCGTCGTGGGCGACCTCGAGTCGGGGCGCGCCGAGCTGCTCGGCCTCGACGGCGCGCCGGTGCCCGCGCCCGCGCCGGCCGCCGATCCGGTGGCGGACGAGGTGTTCCAGGCGCTCGTGCTCGGCGTCCGCGACTACGTGCGCAAGTGCGGGTTCCGGACCGTCGTGATCGGGCTCTCCGGCGGGATCGACTCTGCGCTCACGGCCTGCATCGCCGCCGCGGCGCTCGGCCCCGACAACGTCACCGGCGTCGCCATGCCCTCGCGCTACAGCTCGGATCACTCCCGCGAGGACGCCGCCCTGCTCGCCGCGCGCCTCGGGATCCGCTTCCAGGAGATCTCGATCGAGCCCATGCACGCCACGTTCATGGCCCAGCTCGAGGCCGCGCGCGGGCGGCCGCTCGGCGACCTCGCCGAGCAGAACGTGCAGGCCCGCGTCCGGGGGCAGATCCTGATGGCGCTCTCGAACGACACGGGCGGCCTCGTGCTCTCCACCGGGAACAAGAGCGAGCTCGCCGTCGGCTACTGCACGCTGTACGGCGACATGGCCGGCGGCCTCGCCGTGATCGGCGACGTCCCGAAGACGCTGGTCTACCGCGTGTCGCGCGCGGCGAACGCCCGCGCCGGCCGCGCGCTCATCCCGGAGCGCACGTTCACGAAGCCCCCGTCCGCCGAGCTCAAGCCGGGCCAGCTCGACCAGGACTCGCTGCCGCCCTACGACGTCCTCGACGACATCCTCCAGGCGTACGTCGAGGAGCGGCTCTCCATGGACGCCATCGCCGCCCGCGGCCACGACCCCGAGACCGTCCGGCGCGTGCTGCGCATGGTGGTGGCGAGCGAGTACAAGCGCCGCCAGGCCGCGCCCGTGCTCAAGGTCAGCGAGAAGGCGTTCGGCGAGGGCCGGCGGTTCCCGATCGCGCACGGGTACCGGTACTGAGTCGGTCCGAGGCGCCGCGGCCCTTCGCGCGCCCCGGGCACGCGGGGGCCTCGCGACGGCCTCCCGGCGCGGCCGCTTGCGGCGCAGCGCGCGACGTGGAACCATTCGCGGTCTCCACCTCCCGAGGAGCCCCATGCGCAAGCGCCTCCCGCAGCTCGCCGCCGTCGTCCTCCTGATCGCCGGCGGCGTGACGGTCGCGCTCGTCCGCGCCCGGACGCCCGCGCCCGAGCCGCTCCCGACGGTCGCCGAGCAGATCGCCCTCGTCCAGGGGACCATCCACGAGCTCGGCGTCGCGCGGAACTCCGGAGACTTCACGCAGTTCTGGGCGAAGGCTGCGGTCCGCTGGCAGCGGCAGACCACGCCCTCGGAGCTCCACAAGACCTTCGGCGGGCCGCCGCTCGAGGGAGATCTCACGGCGCTGGATCCGGTCGCGCCCACCATCGAGGGCGCCCGGATGCTCGACGAGAGCCTCCTCATGATCCCGGCGCGGTACGACCTCGGGGAGGGCCAGCTCTACGTCCGGGGCCGCTTCGTGCGCGAGGGGGGCGCCTGGAAGCTCATGGGGCTGCACCTCGGGCCGACGCCGATGGACTGAAGCCTCACGCCACCGGCTCGAGCGCCTCCGCCGCCTGGAACCGCAGCACGAAGCTCGCGCCCTTCCCCGGCCCCTCGCTCTCCGCGTGGATCGTCCCGCCCATGCGCGCGACGTGGTTCGCGCACGTGTGCAGGCCGAACCCGTGCCCGCCGGCCTTCGTGGTGAACCCGTAGCTGAACACCCGGAGCAGGTTGGCCTCGGGGATGCCCTCTCCCGCGTCGGTGACGCGGAGCTCGATCCCGCGCTCGCCGTTCCGGAGGCGCACCGTCAGGATGCGCTGCGGCAGCGGCGTCGCCTGCATCGCCTCGATCCCGTTCTTCACGAGGTTCACGAGGATGTGGACGAGCTTGGCGCGCTGCGCGAGCACCGGGGGGACGGGCGCGAGGTCGCGCACGACCTGCACCGAATGGCGCGAGAGCGTGCTCTGCTGGACCTTGAGCGCCGTCTCGACCACCGCGCGGAGGTCGAGCGCCTCGTGGAGCATGAGCTCCCGCTCGCCGCGCGCGTACTCCTGGAGCGTCTTGACCGTGTCGCGGATGAGCGTGACGTTCTCCAGCATCTCGCGCCCCTCGACCCGGATCGCCCCGCGCTCGCGGTCGAGCTCCTCCGCCGACCGTCGGAGGTACTGCGCGAGCAGCGGCGCCCGCGCCTCCTTCACGAGAAAGTTCACCAGCGCGTCGGGGCAGCCCTCGAGGAGCTCCGCCGTCTTGACGAGGCCGCCGAGCCGCGGGTCGCCGCAGAGGCCGACGATCCGCTCCGCGGACACGCTGACGCTGTTGAGCAGGTTCCCCACGTTGTGCATGAGGCCGACGGCGATCTCGGCCATGCCGGCCCGGTGCGCCGTGTCGGCCACCTGCTTCTGCGCCTCGCGGAGCTGCTCGGTCCGCACGTCGATGCGGGCCTCGAGCTCCGTCGCGTAGCCGCGGACCTCGCCGAGGAGGGTCCGCAGCTCGATGGCCGCGGTGAGCTGGCTCGCCAGGCTCTCGTAGCCGTTGCCGCCCATGCGGCCGATCTCGCAGACCGCGAACCCGCACTCCTTTCCGCGGGCCTTGACCGGCAGGACCACGAACCCGTGCCGGTGGGCCGTCGTGAACGCGCCCGGCACGAGCTGCGTCTCCGGGAACGGCCCCGGCGTCGGGTCGAGCGCGACGCTGTCGCTGCACGAGTACTGGAAGTCGAGCTGCGCCAGCCGGCGGACCGGGTCCACGAAGCTGGACAGGTAGAAGCTCGGGACGCCCATGTTCGGGAGCTGGTCCCGCAGCGCCTGCCAGACCTCCTCCGGATCCACCGGGTTGAGCTGCCACACGCGGCGCAGGACGTTCGCGTCGCGCTCGAGCCCGATCTGCGCGGCCTTGTAGACCTGCTCGACGGTGCTCCCGAGGCTCCGGTACGCGGCATGCGTGAGCGCGAGCAGCCGACCCTCGAGCTCCGGCCGCGCGGCGCCGAGCTCCTCGGCCGCGGCGTCGAGCACCTCGAACCAGCGGCGGACCTCCACCTGCCCGGTGTGGCCGGCCCGCTCGAGCGCGGCGACGGCGTCGCAGAGCGGGTTCGGGTCGTCGCCCGCGAGCCCGGCGAGGAGCGCCTCGGCGAGGCGGAGCGCCCAGCTCTGATCGCCGACGTTCACCGCGAGCGAGGGGAAGCGGGCCTCGAGCCTCCCGGCGAGCTGCGTGGCCGAGAGGGCGCCGGCCTGCGCGGCGCCCGCCGCCGGCGGGCGGGGCCGCGGGACGACGCGGGCGGCGCGGCAGCCGCAGGAGCCGCGCACGACCAGCTCGCCGGGGAAGCGCCGGAGCATCGGCTGCGGCGCGCCGTCCGCCGCGCGGAGGAGCTGGAGGACCGCCTCGCGGCTCATCTCGAACAGCGGCTGGCGGATCGAGGTCAGGCCGGGCCCGAACGCCATCGCCTCGCTCACGTCGTCGAACCCTGCCACGGCTACGTCCCGCGGCACGTCCAGGCCGTGCCGGACGAGCTCCTCGGCCGCCGCGAGCGCCATGTAGTCGTTGGCGGCGAGCAGCGCGTCGAACCGCACGCCGCCCTCGAGCAGCGCCCGCGCGGCGTACATGCCGGTGCGCCCGTTGAAGTTGCCGGGGAGGACCCGCGCCGGGTCCTCGGGGAGCCCGTGGCGCGCGAGCGACGCGCGGTAGGCGGCGTAGCGCGCCTCCGCCTCCTCGCTCGTCTCCGGCCCGCGCACGAAGGCGATCGCGCGCCGTCCGTGGACCTCGACGAGGTGGTCCATCACCGCGGAGATCGACGCCTCGTTGTCCACGAGGAAGCCGGGCACGCCCGCCATGGCGCGCCCGATCCCGACGAGCGGCACGGGGGCGAACCGCCCGTAGATGGCCTCGAGGTCGCTCTCGGACGGACCGAGCGTCCCGGAGAGCGCGACGATGCCGGTCAGCCGCGAGGGATCGAGGAGCTCGAAGACGCGCCGGCCGGGCTGGAGGTGGGCGATGTAGCCGGTGAGGAAGCACAGGAGATCGAGATCGAGCTCCTCCGCCGCCTTGCGCACACCCGCCCAGACCGACTGCTGAAAGCCGTCGGCCAGGCTGTCCGCGAGGAAGGCGATCGTCCGCCGCATGACCTACCCCCGGCGCTGCACCCGTCGCGCCAGAGTGTACGTCACCCGAACAAGCGCAACGCAACGTGAAATGTCTCGCGGTCAGGGTTACCGACGCTGAGTCGCGGCGACCCCACGGGGCGCCCGCCGGACCGGGGGAGTTGCCGGACCCAGAGCGAGGGACACGGCGGGGCGTCGCGACGCAGGGAGCGGTACCGGGCCGCGGCGGCCAGGGCACGTCCGTGACGCACGAACCAACCGCCGGTCGGCTACACTCGCCGCCCCCCATCCGCCGGAGCGCCGCGCCGTGACGACCGTGATCCTCTTCCTCCACATCCTCTTCGCCGCCGCCTGGCTCGGCGCCGCGCTCTGGGCGGCGGGCGACGTCCGGCGCACGCTCGCCCTCGACCGGCCACACACCGACGCGCTCGTGCCGCGCGTGCGCCCGGCGCTCTCGCTCGACCTCTGGACCGGGCTCGCGACGATCCTCACCGGCATCGCGCTGACCGGGATGCTGTACCGGGGCATGCCGCCCACCGGAATCCTGGTCGGCTTCGTCGCGGCGCTCGTCCGGTTCGGCCTCCTCCTCGGGGCCGTGATGCCGGCGTTCCGCAAGGTCGAGCAGGCGCTCGCCGCGGGCGATCCGGCCGCCGCCGCCCCGCAGGCGAAGCGGCTCGGAATGTTCTCCGGCATCGGCCATCTGCTCTGGGTGGTGGCGCTCGCGGGCATGATCTACGGTTGAGCATGGAGCCCCCGCCTCCCGAGCAGCCGCTGGAGACCGTGCTCGTCGCGCCGGCGCCGCCGCCGCTCGCGGCCGCCCCGCCGCGGGTATGGACCACGTTCCTGGCGCTCGCCGCCTACCTCGTCGGGAGCCTCGTCGCGGGGAGCATCGTCGTGGCGCTGGCGTATGTCGGCGCGACGCGCCCGCACGGCGCCCCGCCGGATCCGGAGCAGGTGGGCGCGGCGCTGGTCTCGCCCCTGGGCCTGCTCGCCAGCGTCCTCGTCCAGCTCGCGCTCGCGGTGGGCATCGCGCTGGCGGCCGCGGGCCTCTCGCGCGAGCGGCTCACCGCGCGGCTCGCGCTCGGCCGCGCCGCGCTCGGCGCGGGCGCGCTCGCCCTGGCGAGCCTGGGGCTGCTCCTCTGCGGCGGCGTGATGCAGGAGCTCGTGGAGGTGCTCGGGATCCCGATCACGGGCCCGCTGGAGCAGCTCGAGCGCGTCCTGCGGGCGCTCTCCCCCGGCGAGCTCGCGGTCGCGCTCCTCGTGGGCGGGGTGCTGGTGCCGATGGGCGAGGAGCTGTTCTTCCGTGGGTACGTCCAGTCCCGCCTCTGCCGGCGCTGGGGGACCTGGCCCGGGATCGCGTGCACCGCGATCTTCTTCGCGCTCGCGCACTTCGACCTGCTCCACAGCGCGTCGGCGCTCGTGGCGGGGTTCTATCTCGGCTGGCTGGCGCAGCGGACCGGGAGCACCGTCCCGGGCATGATCGTCCACGCGGTGAACAACCTCGTCGCGATCGCCACGGGCTGGGCGCTCCGCGATCCGGAGCTCTCGCGCGGTGCGCACGCCGCGCTCCTCGCCGCGCTCCTCGCCGGCGCCGTGGCCGTCATCGCCTGGCTCGCGCGGCGGCTGCCGCGGGCCGCGCCGGCTGCCGCCCCCGCGCGGGCGCCCGCAGACGAGAACGCCGCCTCCCTCGGTGGGTAGGCGGCGTTCGATGCCGGCCCGCTGCGCGGGCCGATGCTGACGGCGAATGGGACGTGAAGTGCTCGGGCTCGGGCTCGGGCTCGTTCACGGGGAGCGCGGGGCGCTCACACCTGCATCACTTCCTTCTCCTTGGCGGCGACGATCTCGTCGACCTTCTTCACGCCCTCGTCCGTCTCCTTCTGCATCTTCTCGAGGCACTTCTTGCCCTCGTCCTCGGAGATGTCGCCGTCCTTCTGGGCGACCTCGATGAGCTCCTTCGCGTCGCGCCGCTCGTTGCGGATGGCGATCTTGTGCTCCTCGCCCTTGTGCTTCACCTGCTTCACGATCTCCTTGCGCCGCTCCTCGGTGAGCGCCGGGATCGGGACGCGGACGAGGTCCCTGTCGCTCATCGGGTTCACGCCGAGGTTGGCGTCCCGGATCGCCTTCTCGATCACCGGGATCATGTTCTTCTCCCACGGCTTCACCATGATGAGCCGCGCCTCGGGGACCGAGAGGGTGGCCACCTGGTTGAGGGGCGTGGGCGTGCCGTAGTAGTCGACCTTCACCCCGTCGAGCAGGTGGAGCGACGCCCGGCCGGTCCGCACGGTGGTGAGCTCGTGCCGGAGCTGGTCGAGGGTCTTGAGGATGCGGTCGTGCAGGTCCTTGAGGATGTCGTCGCCGGCGCTCATGGATCGCTCCGTTCTCGTCAGGACTCCCGCGGCTTGCCGCCCACCGTGGTGCCGAGCTCCTCGCCCAGGACCACCCGGCGGACGTTCCCGCGCTGGGTGAGGTCGAACACGATGATGGGCAGCTCGTTGTCCATGCACAAGCTGATGGCCGTCGAGTCCATCACCTTCAGGTTGCGCTTCAGCACGTCGATGTAGCTGAGCTCCTTGAACTTGGTGGCGGCGGGGTTCTTCTTCGGGTCGTCGGTGTAGACCCCGTCCACCTTGGTCGCCTTGAGGAGCACGTCCGCGTGGATCTCCATCGCGCGGAGCGAGGCGGCCGTGTCGGTCGTGAAGTACGGGTTGCCGGTCCCGGCGGCGAAGATCACCACCCGCCCCTTCTCGAGGTGCCGGATCGCCCTGCGGCGGATGTACGGCTCGGCGACCTGGTGCATCTCGATGGCCGACTGCACGCGGGTCGGGACGCCGATCTTCTCGAGCGCGTCCTGCAGCGCCATCGAGTTGATGACGGTCGCGAGCATCCCCATGTAGTCGGCCGAGGAGCGGTCCATGCCCTCGGTCGCGCCGGAGACGCCGCGGAAGATGTTGCCCCCGCCGATGGTCATGGCGACCTCGACGCCGAGGTCCTGCACGTCCTTCACGTCCTGGGCGATCGCGGCGAGCGTCTTGGGCGAGATGCCGTACTTCCCGTCGCCCATGAGGGCCTCGCCCGAGAGCTTCAGCAGGATCCGCTTGTACTTGGGCCTGGGCGCGGCCGGTTTCTCGTTGGGCATGGTCGGCGGTTTGTACCGAGCGCCGCCAGGTCGGTCAAGGAAGGCGGCGCGACGGGGTCGGATGCCACTCAGGCCCGTTCGCGCCGGCCCTCACGCCGGACCGCCGGCTGCCTGCGGCCCAGGCCCCGCGCTCCCGGCGCTCGATCCGCCGCCCGCGCCCCGCCGGCGGCGTCGCCGTCCACCGCGCCGCCTGCGGCGCTTGCGCCCCGGCTCGCCCTCGCCGTCGGCCGCGGGGGCCTCCGCGACGACCTCCAGCGCCGGCCCTGCCTCGCCGGGCTCCGTCGCCTCGGTCCGCTCGGCCTGCGCCGGCTCCGGGGCGTCCGCCTCGCGGCGTCCCCGCGCGCGCGGGGCGGGCTCGCGCTCCTCGTCGTGCCGGAGCCCGTGCCGATCCCCGTGTTCGCCGTGGCCGTCCGTGCGCAGCGCGCGCCACTGCTCGAGCAGCTCGGCTCCGGCGCCGGTCGCGCGGACGGAGAGCTCGAGCAGCGCCAGCGCGTCGACGAAGTAGGAGTGGTTCACCATCTTCCGCGC
This sequence comes from Anaeromyxobacter sp., assembly GCA_035627135.1. Lineage (GTDB taxonomy): Bacteria > Myxococcota > Myxococcia > Myxococcales > Anaeromyxobacteraceae > Anaeromyxobacter. The sequence continues at coordinate 94,624 of DASPMI010000165.1, forward strand.
CCGGCGGCCGCGCGGCGGCTCGCGGAAGTGGCGCTGGGCGTGGAGCGCGAGCCGGACGCGCTCGGCCACCTTCCGCGGCAGCCGCGAGGTGGACACGAGCGAGGCGAGGAGCTCGTCGGCCTCGCGCCCCGTGGACGCGTCGCCCTCCGGCGCGGGGCCGGGCGCCACGCCGAGGTGCATGACCAGGGCGGCGAGGAGCACGGCCTCGGAGACCTCCGCGCCCGAGCGGACGAGCCCGTCGAGCGCGGCGAGGTGCGCGAAGAACGACCGGCGGCCGGCCTCGTCCCAGGAGTCGAGCGCCGTGCCGAGCGCGGGGAGGAGGAACGGCAGCGCCCCGCACGCGCGGAGGAGCTGGAACGCGCGCGCCGAGCCCCCGCAGCGGAGGATCTTGAACGTCTCCTCGAGCACCCGCGCCGGCGCGCAGCGGGCGAGCTCGCCTGCGGACCGCCGCATCGCCTCGAACGTGTCGGGCGCGATGGTGAAGCCGAGGCGGGAGGCGAACCGGACCGCGCGCAGGCTCCGCACCGGGTCCTCGCGGATGCGGATCTCCGGGTCGCCGATCGTGTGGATCCGGCGGGCCTCGAGGTCGGCGCGGCCGCCGACGTAGTCGATCACCTCTCCGGCCGCGACGTCGTAGAAGAGGCCGTTGACGGTGAAGTCGCGGCGGACGGCGTCCTCCTCGGCGGTGCCGAAGACGTTGTCGCGCGTGATGAGCAGGTCGGCCTCGCCGTCGGCGGCGCCCTCCTCGGCGGCCAGCTCGCCGGGGTTCTTCCGGAAGGTGGCGACCTCGATGACCTTGCCGCCGCGGAAGTAGACGTGCGCGAGCCGGAACCGCCGGCCGATGAGGCGGCAGTTGCGGAAGATCGCCCGCACCTCGCCCGGGTGGGCGTCGGTCGCGACGTCGAAGTCCTTGGGCGTCTGCCCGAGCAGGAGATCGCGGACGCACCCGCCCACCAGGTACGCCTGGTGGTGCATGTGCCGGAGCCGGGCGATGACCTTCAGGGCCTCGGGATCGAGGCGCTCGACCGGGATCTCCGGCGGGTGGGCCGGCGGGGGGGCCTCGGGGGGATCGAGCGCGAGCCCGGGCGGAGGCGCTCCGCGCGTCGCGTCGTCGTCGAGGATGTCGTGGGAGGGGTGAGGCTGGCGGAGGGCTGCGGTTCGGGTTCGTTCGTGCATGCGGTCGCCGGATCGGGGGGCGCCCTGGCCGGGAGGATCCCCGGGCAAGGGTCGCGCCTACACCGTCGGGCACGTCCTCGTGGGCCTTTTTAGCGATTGCGGGGATCTACGTCAATTCTCGGGATCGACTTCGCCGACGTCCGGGGCGCCGTCCGTCGGGGGCCCGAACAGCTCGGCCTGCGTGGGCTCGAGCCCCAGCGCCTGACGTACCGGGGCGAAGGAGCGCCGGTGGATCGGGCAGGCCCCCAGCCGGCCGAGCGCCTCGAAGTGCTCGGGCGTCGGGTAGCCCTTGTGACGCGCGAAGCCGTACCCCGGGTGCGCCTGATCGAGCTCGCACATGAGCGCGTCGCGGGCGGTCTTCGCGAGGATGCTCGCGGCGGCGATCGTGAGCGAGAGCGCGTCCCCGTGGACGATCGGCGTGTGGGGGATCCCGAGCTGCGGGAGCTTGCGAGCGTCCACGAGCACGTGCGCGGGGCGGACGGAGAGGCCGCGCACGGCGCGGAGCAGGGCGAGGATCCCGGCGTGGTAGATGTTGAGCGAGTCGATCTCCTCGACCTCGGCCCGCGCGGTCGCCCAGCAGATCGCGTTCCGCTTGATGTCCTCCGCCAGCCGTTCGCGGTCGGCGCGGTCGAGCTGCTTCGAGTCGTCGATCCCGCGCGGCCGGTAGTCGTGCGGCAGGACGCACGCCCCCGCGACCACCGGCCCGGCCAGCGGGGCCATGCCGGCCTCGTCCACGCCGGCCACCTGGACGATCCCTTGCTCCCAGAGCGCCGCCTCGTGCTTGAGCAGGTGTCGGAGGCGCTGCCCCTCCGCCCGGTTCTCGCGCCGTCGCCGGAGGACCTGCTTCAGCACCTCGCGCGCCCCCGCCCGCGGGTCGAGGGCGAGCGCCGCCTCGCACTCCTCCGAGAGCGGGCGGCCCTGGTCGAGGAGCTTCGTGCGGAGCTCCGCCACCGAGAGGCGGGAGAGATCGGCCGGGGTCACGAGGGGAGTCTACGACGACGCAGAAGCGCGTCCTAGGGCGTCGCGGGCGCGGGCTGCGGGGCGCAGCCCGAAGAGCGGGCGGAGCCAGCGCACGCGGCGGATCACCTCGTACCCCGCCCAGCTCCCGAGGAACGTCGCCGCGGTCACGACCGGCAGCTTCACCCAGGCGCTCGCGGCCCACGGGAGCAGGACGTACACGGCGGCGACCGTGACGGTCTGGTGGAGGATGTAGAACGGGTAGACGGCCTGGTTGGCGGCGCGGAGCCACGCGGCCGGGCGCGTGAAGAGGACGCGTGCGTGGCCGACGAGGGCCAGGACCCACGTGACCGCGTAGACGGCGTTCACGGCGCCCCAGAAGACGAGCTGCACGGAGGGCGGCCAGCTGCTCGTGACACCGGTGCCGCGCGCCAGGAAGAACAGGGCGGCGGCGCCCCCGCCGGCTGCGAGGAGCTCCCACCTCCGCGCCGTCACGAGGTCGAGCCAGGCGCGGCTCGAGGCGACGGCGAACCCCCACAGGAAGAAGACGAGGCCTCCGCACAGGTTGGCCCAATCGGCGACGAGGTTGTAGGTGGTCGGCCACCGCGGCCCGAGCAGCGCGATCACGAGCGCGCTGGGAACCACCATGAGGTACAGCGCCGGTGGCCACCGCCCGCAGCGCCGGACGGCGGCGTCGATCGCACGCGCGCCGGCCGCCGAGCGGATCGCGAGGAGGAGGGGCAACCCCGCGATCGAGAAGACGAGCACGTACGCGACGAACCAGAGGTGGATCCAGGTCATCGTTCCGGCGGGCGCGGGCAGGTACATGGAGCAGTACAGCTCCAGGTACGAGATGGGGTCGCCGTGGGCGCGTTGCCCCAGGTACGTCTGGGGCGGGCAGACGAGGAACGTGCCGACGGCGAGCGGCAGCCCGAGGCGCGTCCCCCGCTCGGCCGCGAACGCGCCCGGCGACCGGCGCCGCAGCGAGAAGGCCGCCGCCGCGCCGCTCACGAAGAAGAGGAGCGGGAGCCGCCACCGGTTCACCGCGACCAGGAACGGCTCGAGGGCGCGCGCCGTGGCGGAGTCGTTGACGATCCAGGGCCACGACACGTACGCGAGGCACGAGTGGTAGACGATGAGGATCGCGAACGCGAACACGCGCAGCGCATCCAGACCGTGCTCCCGCTCCGGCGCTCCGGCCGTGGCTTCCATCGGCGGGACCCCTCCTCGACGGCGGCGGGAGGAGTGTAGCGCAGGTGGTCCACGCGCAGGGGGGGAACGAGGTGGTTCTCGCGGCGGGCCCCGGTCGCGCTTAGGCTCTCGATCCGAGAGCCGGGCTCGGGCTCGGGCTCGGGCTCGGGTGAAAGGAGAACAGGGATGAGGCGGAGATGGGAGAGAGCGGGGATCGAGACGAGCGCGATGGGGCTCGGCTGCTGGGCCATCGCCGGGAAGTGGAACGACCCGAGCGCGAGCTGGGAGTGGCACGGCACGAACGACGAGGAGTCGATCCGGGCGATCCGCGCCGCCATCGACCACGGCGTCACGCTGCTCGACACCGCGGACGTCTACGGCGCGGGCCACAGCGAGGTGGTCGTCGGCAAGGCGATCCGCGGCCTGCGGGACCGGGTGGTCCTCGCGACCAAGTTCGGCCACGTCTTCGACGAGGAGAAGCGCAAGAACCTCGGCCGCACCGACGCGACGCCCGCGTACGTCCGGAAGGCCGTCGAGGGGAGCCTGCGGCGGCTCGGGACGGATCGGATCGATCTCTACCAGCTCCACGTCTGGGAGTACCCGCCGGCCCAGGCGGGCGAGGTCGTCGCGGTCCTCGAGGAGCTCGTGCGCGCGGGGAAGATCCGCACGTACGGCTGGTCCACCGACGTGAAGGCCGGCGTCGAGGCCTTCGCCCGCGGCCCGCACTGCGGCGCGGCGCAGATCCTGGCCAACGTGTTCGAGTCCAACGACCGGCTCATCGCCTTCGGCGAGGAGAAGGGCCTCGCCCTCCTCTGCCGCAGCCCGCTCGCGATGGGGCTCCTCGGCGGCAAGTACACGGCGCCCGGCGCCCAGCTCCCGCCGGGCGACGTGCGGACCAGCAACTTCGAGTGGATCACCTGGTTCAAGGACGGCCGCGCCAGTCCGGAGTACGCCGCGCGGCTCGAGGCGGCGCGCGAGATCCTGACGAGCGGCGGCCGGAGCCTCGTGCAGGGCGCGCTCGCGTGGCTCTGGGCGAAGAGCCCGAGCCTGGTCCCGATCCCCGGGTTCAAGACCGAGGCGCAGGCGGTGGAGAACGCGAGGGCGATGGCGAAGGGGCCGCTCACCCGCGAGCAGATGGAGCAGGTCGCGGCGCTGGTCGCGTACGAGGATCGGAGCCTGTGAAAGGCCCCACCCCGGTCGCTTGACGGTGGAGGCGGCTCCCCGGTAGCTTGCCGCGCGTCCGGGGAGCCCCACCCGAGGGGCTGAGAAAGCGGTAGGCCGCTGACCCGTCGAACCTGAACCGGGTCGTGCCGGCGTAGGGAGACTCTCCGCACCTCTCCTCCGCGATCGCGCGCCCTCGGCCGAGGAGGGCGCGTGCCGTCGACGATCGCGATCCGGGTGAACGAGCAGGCTCGCTCCGTCCCGGCCGGCACCCGCCTCTTCCAGCTCCGCGACGAGGTCCGGCCGGGCGCCGACGTCGTCATCCTCAACGGCTTCGCGCTCGCGGCCGACCGCGGCGATCGCCCGCTCGCGGACGGCGACGCCGTCGTCCTCATCCGCCGCGGCGAGATCCCGCCGCCCGAAGAGCTCGAGGCGCTGCTCGTCGCGCGGCACGGCCCCGGCGTCCACGCCAGGGTGCGGCGCGCGCGCGTCGGGATCGCCGGCTGCGGCGGGCTCGGCAGCACGCTGGCCATCGCGCTCGCCCGCACCGGCGTCGGCGCGCTCGTGCTCGTCGACTTCGACGTCGTCGAGCCGAGCAACCTCAACCGGCAGCAGTTCTTCGTGGACCAGCTCGGCCAGCCCAAGGTCGACGCGCTCGCGGAGACGCTCGCGCGCATCAACCCGTACGTCGCGCTGGAGCGTCACCGCCTCCGCCTCCGCGGCGAGGACGTCCCGGCCCTGTTCGGGACCGCGGACGTCGTCGCCGAGTGCTTCGACGACCCGGCCGCGAAGGCCGAGCTGGCGACGGCCATGCGCCGGCACCTCCCGCGCACGCCGCTCGTCGCCGTCTCGGGCATCGCGGGGTACGGCCCGGCGTCCGCGATCCGGCCGCGGCGGGTGCTCGGCCGCTCGTTCCTGGTCGGGGACGGCGAGAGCGCGGCGCAGCCCGGGCGCGGGCTGCTCGCGCCGAGGGTGACGGTGGCCGCCGGCCAGCAGGCGAGTGTCGTGCTGCGGCTCCTGCTGGGCGAGATCGGCGAGCACGGGGAGGAGTGAACGGATGGAGATCACGGTGAACGGAAGCGCGCGCGAGGTGGACGAGGGGCGGACGCTGCCGGCGCTGCTCGCGGAGCTGGGCGCCGCGGCGGAGCACGTCGCGGTCGAGCACAACGGCGAGATCCTCGAGCGGGCCGACTTCGCCCGCGTCGTCCTCCGCGCCGGCGATCGGCTGGAGATCGTCCGCTTCGTCGGAGGAGGGTGACCGTGGCCGCGACCACGCCGCTGGTGATCGCCGGCGTCCCGTTCCAGTCCCGCCTGTTCGTCGGCACGGGCAAGTTCCCGTCCGCGCGGGTGATGGCCGAGGCCGCCGCCGCGGCCGGCACGGAGCTGGTGACGGTCGCCGTCCGCCGGGTCGATCTCTCCGGGGCCCGGGACGAGACGCTCTCGGCCCTCGACCTCTCGCGCTACCGGCTCCTGCCCAACACCTCCGGCGCGCGCGACGCCGAGGAGGCGGTCCGCGTGGCGAAGCTCGCGCGCGCCGCGTGCGGCACGAGCTGGGTGAAGCTCGAGGTGACGCCGGAGCCGAACCACCTCCTCCCGGATCCGGTCGAGACCCTGAAGGCCGCCGAGCAGCTCGTGAAGCTCGGGTTCACGGTGCTGCCGTACATGAACGCCGACCCGGTGCTCGCCCGCCGGCTCGCCGACGCCGGCTGCGCGACCGTGATGCCGCTCGCGGCGCCCATCGGCACGAACCGCGGGCTCCAGACGCGCGACCAGCTCCGGATCATCATCGAGCAGGCGACCGTGCCGGTGGTGGTGGACGCCGGGCTCGGGATGCCGTCGCACGCGGCCGAGGCGATCGAGCTCGGAGCCGACGCCGTCCTCGTCAACACGGCCATCGCCATCGCGGGCGATCCCGTGGCGATGGCGCGCGCCTTCCGCGGCGCCGTCGAGGCCGCCGCGCTCGCCGTCCAGGCGGGGCCGGCCGGCGAGAGCCTCTCTGCGCGCGCCTCCAGCCCGCTCACCGGGTTCCTCCATGCCGGCGCCTGAGCTCGACCTCGCCGCCGTGGCCGCGTCCATCGGCGCCGCCACGCCCGCGGACGTCGCGCGCGCGCTCCGCCGCGACGCCCTCGACGCGCGCGACCTCGCGGCGCTGCTCTCGCCCGCCGCGGGCGAGCGGCTCGAGGACCTGGCCGTCCGGAGCGCCGCGCTCACGCGCCGCCGCTTCGGGCGCGTCATGCAGCTCTACGCGCCGCTGTACCTGTCGAGCGAGTGCGTCAACCGCTGCACCTACTGCGGGTTCTCGCAGGAGCTCTCCATCCCGCGGCGCACGCTCGGGCTCGACGAGGTGGAGGCCGAGGCCGACGCCGTGCGGGCGCAGGGGTTCCGCCACCTGCTGCTCGTCGCCGGCGAGGCGCCGCGCGCGGTCACCGTGCCGTACCTCGAGGCGATCGCCGCGCGCCTCGGCCGCCGCTTCGACTCGCTCTCGATCGAGACGGGGCAGTTCCCGGAGGAGGGCTACCGCCGGCTCGTCCAGGCGGGCTACGACGGGCTCACCATCTACCAGGAGACGTACGTCCCGGAGATCTACCGGGAGGTCCACGTCGCGGGCCCGAAGCGCGCGTACGAGCGGCGCCTCGCGTTCACGGACGCCGGCGGGCGGGCCGGGTTCCGGACGCTCGGGATCGGCGCGCTGCTCGGGCTCGCGCCGTGGCCGGTCGAAGCGTACAGCCTCGCGCTCCACGGCCGGGCGCTCGCGCGCGCCTTCTGGCGGAGCCGGATCGCGGTCAGCTTCCCGCGGATCCGCCCCGCCGCCGGGGGGTACGCGCCGGCGTTCCCGGTGTCGGACGCCGACCTCGTCCAGATGATCTGCGCGCTCCGCCTCGCGCTCCCGGACGCGGAGCTGGTCCTCTCGACGCGCGAGCCCGCGGCGCTGCGCGACCAGCTCGTCGGGCTCGGCATCACGCGCATGAGCGCCGGGAGCCGGACGAGCCCGGGCGGTTACCAGGACGCGGACGCCGGCGGCGAGCAGTTCGCCGTGCACGACGATCGCGCGCCGGCCGCGGTCGCGCGGATGCTGGAGGGGCGCGGGCTCGAGCCGGTCTGGAAGGACTTCGATCGCGCCTTCGTCGCGGCGGGAGGGAGCACGCCGTGAAGAGCTTCGGGCTCTATCTCGTCCTCACCGATCCGGTCGCCGGGTACGAGCGCTGCGCCGAGGCCGCCGTCGCCGAGGGCGTCCGGCTCGTGCAGCTCCGCATGAAGGATGCGCCGCGCGCCGAGGTGGTGCGCGTCGGCCGGCGGCTGCGCGCGATCGTGCGCGGCAGCGGGACGCTCCTCGTCGTGAACGACGACCCCGTCGCCGCGGCGGAGATCGGCGCCGATGGCGTCCACGTCGGGCAGGACGACCTGCCGCTCGCGGAGGTGCGCCGGCTCGTACCGCCGAGGACGATCGTCGGCCTCTCCACCCACGACGAGGACCAGGCGGCGCGCGCCGAGGCGCTCGCGCCCGACTACGTCGGCGTGGGGCCGATCTGGGCGACGCCCACGAAGCGCGTCCCGGACCCGGTGCTCGGGCTCGAGCGGGCGGCGCGGATCGTCCGCAGCGTGAAGGTCCCCGCCGTCGGCATCGGCGGGATCGACGCCGCGCGGCTGCCCGCCGTGCTCGCCGCGGGCATCGAGAGCTTCGCCGTGGTGCGCCACGTCTGCGGGAGCCCGCGGCCACGCGAGGCCATCGCGGAGCTGATGGGGATCTGGAGGGGGCGGGCGGGGTGAGGGGGCACGAGCGGACATGCACATCCGCTCGCCCTGCCCTGTCGAAGGGCGGCCGGGCATCGTCGGCCGGGACCGAGCTCCGGCCGGGGACGCTTTCGCCAGGACCGCGAACCCGGTGATACTCCGGGGATGGACGGCCGGGGGTGCACGATCTGCGGGACGGACTGCGAGGAGCTGGAGCCCGGCTTCCGGCGGCCCGACGCGGTGTTCGCGGTGCCCGAGGAGGAGCGCGCGGGTCGCGTGAGGGACTCGGACGATCTCGTCTCGGTCGACGACCAGGCCTTCTTCATCCGCTGCGTCGCGCCGGTGCCCGTGATCGGTCGCGAAGAGCAGCTCGACGAGGTGCGCGAGGACGGCTGGTGGAGCGGCACGCTGGACGACCACCCGTACGTCCCGGGCCCCATCGACCTCGGGAGCCGCGTATGGCTGCGGCCGGCGCACGTGCTCGCGCACGCTCGCCCGCAGCCGCCGGCGCCGCAGGTGGCGCCGGGGCCCTCGCTGCCGGAGCGGGTGCGGCGGTGGCTCCGCGGACGAGGAAGCGGGTAGCCGCTTCCGGTCCACGCCCGGCGGATCCGTCGACACCCGGGGTGGCGAGCTACCCGACCCGCAGGACGGAGCGGGCCCGAGGCACGCGGCGCGGAAAGGATCGGGATCGCTCCGGATGTGCAGCCGCGGCCGGAGGGCCGCGCCGGGTTCGCCGCTTGCAGCGTGCTCCTGCAGGAGGTGGCTCATGAAGAACGCCCCGCAGCGTCTCTCTTCTCCCGTCCTCCTCGGCGCGCTCGCCGCCCTCGCCGACGCGCCCACGGTCGCCGACGCCCCGCCGGCGCTCCTCGGGAGCTGGCTCGGCCGGCTCGGCGACGCACCCCTCGCGCTCGACCTCGGCGCCGACGGCACGTACACGCTGGGTGCGATGGCCGGGCGCTGGTCGGCCGCCGACGGCGAGCTCCTCCTCGACGGAGCGCCGCTGCGGTACCGGCTCGACGGCGGCGCGACGCTCCTGCTCACCGATCCCACGGGCCACACCGTCGGCTGGAGGCGCGTCGTCGTCGCCGACGCCCTGCCCTGACCCGGACGCTCAACCGTCGCGCGCGTACACCTGCGCGACCCACGCGCGGTCGAACGGCTGCCCCGCCGACCGGAACGCCTCCCGGACCGACTCCGCGTCGGGCGCCTCGAACTCGCAGAGTGCCCGGCGTCCGTCGGCGCTGACGTAGCTGCGCATCCAGCGCGCGCCGCGGAGCTCGAGGCATCGATCGATCCGGCGCGCGATGGCCTCCGCCTCCGCCTCGGGCGGCATCGCGTACTCCATCAGCACGACCTGCCGCGGCGGGGTCGTCATCGTTCGCTCCTCGCCTCGTGGCCCTGCGGGAGGAGCGCGTCCACGCGCCCCTGCGACGGCGCCGCGGGGCGGTCCAGGAGCGCGGCCACCTCCTCGAGCGCGCGTACGGCGCGGACCATGGGCACCGAGGGCGTGAGCCCGCGCCGCGCGGCGTCGAGGTGCGCCCCGGCGAGATCGTCCCGGCCGCGGGCGTGCTCGGCGCGGGCGAGCAGGACCCGCGAGAGGACGGCGAGCGAGGGCCGCGCGACGCGCTCGGCCGCGGCGCAGGCCCGCTCGAGCAGCGCGCGGCTGGGCTCGACGCGCCCGCGCGCGAGCTCGCCCTCGGCGAGCGCGCAGGCCAGCTCCGCGAACCGCGCGCAGGAGTCGAGCTCCAGCGGCGCGAGGGCGTCGAGGAGCTGCCCGTCCTCGACCGCCTCGCCGGCGCACCGTCGCGCGACGGCGCAGAGCGCCCGCGGGACGAGCGCCTCCCCGGTGGCGCCCAGCTTCGGGGCGGCGCGCTCGATCCGCTCCGCGCACTGCAGCGCGCGCCCGGGCCGGCCGCGGGCGAGCTCGACCAGGGCGAGGCGCGCCAGGAGCACGCACTCCTCCCACGGCGCGCCCTCGGCGACCCGCCCCAGGGCCCGCTCGAAGCTCCGGGCCGCCTCGTCCAGCTCGTCCTGGAGGGACGCGATGACCCCGGCCGTGGTGTCGAGGTAGACCGCGGCGCGCGGGGGCACGCGCCGGAACCGGCGGCTCTCCTCGAGCAGCGCCCGGGCCCGCGGGATGTCGCGCTCGAGGATCGCGAGGCAGCCCGCGACCTCGCTCAGCGCGACGGCGGCGCCGTCCGGCTCGAGCGACCCGAGCTCCTGCCGCGCCGCGAGCTCCCCGGCGTGACCGGCGTCGCGGAGGGCGAAGTGGGCGTGCGCGAGGATCCCCCACCCGGCGGCCTCCTCGGCCCCGAGCCCTCTCGCCCGCGCCTCCTCCAGGAGCCGCTCGATCCGGACGACGAGCGCCGGATCGCCGCCGGACGTCCGGCTCGCGTCCACCGCGACGCGCAGGAGGGCGAGGCACGCCGAGATGCGCGGCCCATCGGGGAGGCGCGCCGCGAACGAGAGCCCGCGCTCGACGAGGGCCCGCGCCTCGGCGTTGGCGAAGAGGCGGACGGCGCGGTCCGCGGCGGCGATCGAGGCCTGGACCGCAAGCTCCGCGTCGTCCCCCAGGGCGGCGTGGCGCGCGATCTCGCCTGCGAGCGTCCCGTCGGGATCGGGCAGCGGCGCGAGCGCGCGCGCCACCGCGCGGTGGAGGAGCTGCCGCCGCGGCGCGGAGACGGCCTGGTATGCGGCGCGCCGGACGAGGTCGTGGGCGAAGTCGTAGGCGCTCTCGCCCGCCGGGAGCAGGAGCCCGCGGCGCTCGAGCTCCTCGATGGCGGGCAGGAGCTCCGGCGCGGCGACGCCGGTCACGCGCGCGAGGAGGTCCGCCGGGAACGAACGGCCGAGGGCCGCCGCCCAGGGGAGGAGCTCGCGGGCGCGCCCCGTCACGCGATCCAGCCGCTCGGCGAGGAGGAGCTCCAGCGAGCGGGTGTGCTCCGCGCCGGCGCGCCGCGCCCGCGCCAGCTCGAGCGCGAACAGCGGGTTGCCATCGCTCTCGGCGTGGAGCCGCGCCGCGTCGAGCCGCGGATCGACGCTGCGGACGAGCGCCGCGACCTCGGCCGGGCCGAGCGGCCCGAGCTCGAGCCGGGTGGCCCCCTCCGCGCGCGCGAGCGCCCGGGCGACGCGGAGCGCGGCCGGATTGTCGGCCAGCTCGGCGGCCCGCGCGGCGCAGGCGAGCAGCACCGGCGCGCCCCGCACCGCCCGGGCCGTGGCGTGGAGGAGCGCGCTCGAGCGCTCGTCCAGCCACTGCGCGTCGTCGAGCATGACGAGCAGCGGCCGCGCGGCGGCGAGGATCGCGAGCGCCCGCGCCACCGCGTCGAAGAGCCGGTGCTCGTCGCTCGCGGGCGCCGGGGGGCCGAGCTCCGGGAGCAGCGGCGCGAGCTCCGCCTGCGCGATCGGATCGAGCGCCGCGAGCGGCGCGCCCCGGAGCGCCTCGAGCCAGGCGGCGTACGGCCGGAGCATCTCCGCCTCGTAGGCGCGGCCTCGGATCACCTGCCCCGCGGCCCGCCGGAAGCGCGCCGCGAGCTCGTCGAGGAGCCGCGACTTCCCCACGCCCGGTTCGCCCTCGACGACGAGCACGCGGTGGCTCCCGCCCACGACTTCGCCGACCAGCCGGTCGAAGGCGGCGAGCTCCGCCCCACGGCCGACGAAGGCCGGCCCGGGGCTCGCGGCCGGCGCCGGGTGCGGCGCAGGTACGGCGGCGACGGGCGCCCGGGGAGCCGTGAGCGAGCGCCGGGCCTGCTCCAGCTCGGCCGAGGGCTTCGCCCCGAGCGCGCTCGCCAGGATCTCGCGGCAGCCGTCGTACTGGGCGAGCCCCTCCTTCGTCCGACCGAGCCGGCCCAGGAGGCGGATCACCGCGGCGTGCCCCGCCTCCGCGAGCGGGTCGATCGCCACGCGGGCCCGCGCGTGGACGAGCGCCTCCTCCGGCTCCGCGTCCCGGAGGCGCGCCACGAGCCCGTCCAGGATCGAGAGCCGGAGTCGCCGGAACGCGGCGCGCTCGGCCGCCGCCCACTCCTCGAACCGCCAGCAGCCCGGGAGCTCGAGCCCTTCGAGCAGCTCGCCGCGGAACGCGGCCGCCGCGCGCCGCAGCGCCTCGGCGCCGGCGACCTCGACGCCGCCCTCGAGCAGCGCGCGCACGTCCGCGACGTCCAGCTCTCCCGGCGCGAGCGCGAGCGCGACCGCGTCGCCCTCGGTGACGACGCGCGGGCGCCCATGGTCCACGAGCGGGCGGAGCTTGGCGAGGCTCCAGCGGAGGGCGCCGCGCGGATCGCCGGGACCGTCCCACAGCAGATCGCACAGCCTCCCGCGGAGCTGCGGCCGACCGGTCACCGCGAGGAAGCCGAGCAGCGCGCGGGTTCGCCGCGACGGCGGGAGCGCGAGCGCCTGGTCCTCGCGCAGCACGCGCAAGTCGCCCAGCGCCTCCACGCGGACGATCGCGCTGGCCTCCACCCCTGCGGGCATGGGCGCCTCCTGGACGTCCCATATGGCCTTCGTCGAGGGCCGCTGCAGATTCCACGCGGGTTCCCACGGGGGCGACCACGGGCGCGCCGCAAGCTCCCCTCGTCCGGCGCACCTCCCATCCCGGGAGGACCGGACGGGAAGGGAGCAGGACCATGACGTTCAAGCAGCTCATCCTGGCGTCGGCGCTGGCGCTCTCGGCGTCCCCGGGCGCGGCCCCGGCCGGCGAGCAGGCGAAGGCCGGGAAGCAGACGTACCTCATCGTGTCCCCGCACACGGCCGAGCAGTGCCTCGCCGCGCTCGACCACCTCGTCGCGGCGCGCACGCTCGAGACGTTCGAGTTCGGGTGCAAGCACGGCCACCACACCGGCTACGCGCACGTGCAGGCGCGGAGCACGGACGAGGCGCTCGCCGTCGTCCCGGAGATCGAGCGCCCCGACGCCAAGGCGATCCCGGTGAGCCGGTTCACCGCCGCCCAGGTCCAGGCGCTGCACGGCAAGTGAGGTCGCCATGACACCGACAATCGACGTCGCGAAGCTCGAGGCGTTCGTGCAGCAGGTGGTGGGAGAGCTCGGCGCCGCGGCGAGCGCGGTGCTGGTGCGGATCGGCGACCGCCTCGGGCTCTACCGGGCGATGGCGGAGGCGGGGCCGGCCACGCCCGCGGAGCTGGCGGCCCGGACCGACACGCACGAGCGGTACGTGCGGGAGTGGCTCGCCAACCAGGCGGCCGGCGGGTACCTGACCTACGACCCCTCCACCGGCCGGTACGCGCTCCCGCCGGAGCAGGCGGTGGCCCTCGCCACCGACGACAGCCCCGCCTCGGTGCAGGGCGCCTTCCAGGTGCTCTCGGCGATGACGCGGGCGGAGGGGCGCATCGCCGAGGCGTTCCGCACGGGCGGCGGCCTGGCATGGGGAGCGCAGGACCCCGCGCTGTTCGAGGGGACCGAGCGGTTCTTCCGGCCCGGCTACGCGGCGAACCTGATCGAGCGCTGGATCCCGGCGCTGGACGGGATCGAGCCCAGGCTCCGTGCCGGCGGCTCCGTCGCCGACGTCGGGTGCGGGCACGGCGCATCCACGCTGCTCATGGCCCGGGCGTACCCGCGCTCGCGGTTCGTGGGGTTCGACACGCACCCTCCGTCCATCGAGGCGGCGCGGTCGCGGGCAGCGGAGGCCGGGCTCGCGGGGCGCGTCCGGTTCGAGGTCGCCGACGCCGCCGCCTTCCCGGGCGATGGCTACGACCTCGTCGCCCACTTCGACTCGCTGCACGACATGGCCGATCCGGTCGGCGCCGCGCGCCGGGTCCGGCAGGCGCTCGCGCCCGACGGCGCGTGGATGCTCGTCGAGCCCGCGGCGGGGGATCGCGTGGAGGACAACCTGAACCCCGTCGGGCGGCTCTTCTACGCCGCGTCGACGCTCATCTGCGTCCCCAACTCGCTCGCCGGACACGGCCCGGCGCTCGGGGCCCAGGCGGGCGAGGCGCGCCTCCGGAAGGTGGCGGAGCAGGCGGGGTTCCGGCGGTTCCGGCGGGCGACGGAGACGCCGTTCAACATCGTGTGCGAGGCGCGGTGAGCGTCGGGCGCGGGCTCGGGCTGCCGACGTCAGGCGTCGGCGGCCCGCGCCTTCGGCGCGTCGCCGGTGCTTTCCGAGCCGTGACTGCAAATCGGCGAAAGGGCTGGGGCGCTCCACGGCGCCGTCCACGGTACCCTCCTCATGCTCGAGCGTCGGAGCCGGACATCCTCACTCCACAGGAACCAACCTGTCTGGACGCTGTTCGGCACGTTCCTCGGCCTCACCGTCTGGCTGCAGCGCGACGGGAAGCGCACCTGGTTCACGCTGGGGCCGATGGTCTTCACGTTGAGCGCTCGTCGTCGAGGCGGCGCGCCGTGCGCGGGCCGCGGCTCGCGACGCCGTCGCAGGCGCCGACGGCGTAGCGACCAACACCTCGCGGGGGCGCCATTGCCGGCCGGCGCGCCGCGCCCCATGGTTCGGCGATGAACGTGCTCTCGAGGATCGTCGCCGGCCGTGCTGCCGCACTCCGCAGGCCCGAGGCAGCGAGCGCCCTCGCGCGCGCCGCCACCGCCCTCGCCGTCGTGAGCATGGGCGCGCTCAGCCTCGGGGCCGTGGCGGTCGGCGCGCTCGCGATCCGGGCGCTCGCGGTGAAGCGCGCCCGCATCCAGCGCCTCGAGATCGGCGAGCTGCTCGTCGGCGGCCAGCCGTTCCCGGCGCGGAGCTAGCGCACGGCTGCCGGCAGGGCTGCAGGAATTGCGAGCGCCGGCGCGGACCCGCTCCGCCCACAGCGGTGTGGGCAACGCGTCCAGGTTTCCTCCGCGGTGCGCGGCTTGCGGCCCGGGCGGCGCTGCCCGATCATGGCGCCTCCCGGCCCGAGCGGCCACGCGGGGACCATCGATGGGCATCGAGAAGCGCAAGGACCGCCGGTACCCCTTCCACGTGAAGGTGGTCCTGGTCAGCGGCCGGACCGAGGTCGTCGCGCAGACGGAGGACGTGAGCTTCAAGGGCGTCTTCGTCCGGGCCGACACGCCCCTCCCCGAGCGCCACCTCCTCCGCCTCAAGTTCACGCTGCCGCCCGAGGGCGACGCCCTCGCGCTCACCGGGATGGTGGCGCGCTCCGTGCCGGCGAAGGACGGCAAGCCGCCGGGCGCCGGGATCCAGTTCTACGGCGCCGCCGCGGCCGATCTCGAGCGGTGGAACGAGTTCATCCGGTTCGTCGCCGGCGGCGCCCCCGCGCCGGCGGCGGCCCCCGTCTTCCCGCCCGGCACCCCCGACGCCGTCCACCGCCGGTTCCCGCGGTACGCCGCTGCGCTCAAGGTGAACCTCAGGGACGTCGGCGAGCTCGAGCAGCTCTACACGCAGAACGTCTCGAAGGGCGGGCTCTTCGTCGGGACCACGCTCGACCTCGCGCCGGGCACGGCGCTCAAGCTCTCCGTCATCCACCCGAAGACGGGTGAGCCCTTCGCGCTCGAGGCCGTCGTCCGCTGGCGCGCCGCGCCGCCCAGGGCCGGCCTCGGGCTCGAGTTCACGCACATGGACGACCACAAGCGCGAGGCCTTCTTCGACTTCGTGCGGTCCGAGATCCCGGTCGAGGAGGTCACCTTCGTGAGCGAGGGCGACCCGCGGCTCGTCGCCTCCGGCCCGCGCGAGCCGGGCGATCCGGTGCCCCTGGGCGACGACGAGTTCGAGGTGGAGGAGGGGTAGCAGATTCGCTGATCGCGACGGACCGCTGCGGTATGTTCTCCCCGGTCATCGGGTTTCGCGCGGACAGCTCGTGAAGGAAGCGGAGCTGACGAGAGGGGTCGAGCTCGTCGCGCGGCGAGGGTAGCCCGGCGACGGCATCCTCGTCCTCCTCGACTCCGATCCGGATCCTGCCTGCCAGCTCGGGCCGCAGCTGCTCGCTTGGGCACGGCGTCAGAGGGCCGACCGAAGGATCGCGGTCGTGCTCGCGGTTCGGGAGTTCGAGGCGTGGTTCCTCGCGGCCGCGAGCTCTCTGGCCGGCAAGCGGAAGCTCCCGGCCGACCTCGCCGACGTGGAAGATCCAGAGGCGCTGCCGAGCCCGAAGGCGTGGCTGGACGGCCGCATGGCCAACGGCTATTCCGAAACGCCCGAGCAGCCGGCGCTAGCCCATTGGCTCGACATCCCCCGTGCGCGTCGGGCCGACTCCTTCGACAAGCTCGTCCGGGAGATCGCGAAGCTCGTCGAGCGGCCGTGCCCGCCACGCTGACGCCGCCTCCTCAGGACGATGTTCCTCGGTTGCGCCCCGGCCCGAAACGAGCCAAAAGGGCGGCATGAGCGCGCCCTCCCGCGCCAGCCTGACGCGCTTCGCCTGGCTCTCGGTCGGGGCGGCGCTCGTCACGATCGCGCTCAAGACCGGCGCGTGGTGGCTCACCGGCTCTGTGGGCCTCCTCTCGGACGCGGCGGAGTCGCTCGTCAACCTGCTCGCCGCCGGCATGACGCTGGGGATGCTCGTCGTCGCCGCGCGCCCGCCGGACGAGGACCACGCCTGGGGGCACACGAAGGCGGAGTACTTCTCGAGCGGGGTGGAGGGGGCGCTCATCCTCGTGGCCGCGCTCGCCATCGCGTGGACTGCGATCGGCCGCCTGCTGGACCCGCGGGAGCTCGAGCAGCCCGGCCTCGGCGTGGCGCTGGGCGCAGCGGCGTCGCTGGTGAACCTGGCCGTGGCGCGGGTGCTCCTCCGGGCCGGCAGGGAACACCACTCCATCGCGCTCGAGGCGGACGCCCACCACCTGATGACCGACGTCTGGACCTCGGCGGGCGTGCTCGCCGGGATCGGCGTCGTGGCGATCACGGGCTGGCGGGAGCTCGACCCCATCCTCGCGCTCCTCGTCGCGGCCAACATCGTGCGGACCGCGATCGGCCTCCTGCGAAGGTCGACGCACGGGCTCCTGGACGCGGCGATCTCGCCGGAGGAGCTGCGCGCGTTGCAGGACGTCCTCGCCCGCTACGGCGAGCGGCAGGTGCGGTTCCACGCGGTGCGGACGCGCCAGGCCGCGTCGCGCCGGTTCATCACGATGCACGTGCTCGTCCCCGGTCACTGGACCGTGCAGCGCGGCCACGACCTGCTCGAGGAGGTCGAGCGCGACGTCCGCGCCGTCATCCCCAACGCCCACGTGCTCACGCACCTCGAGGCCCTCGAGGACCCCGCCTCGTTCGCGGATCTGGAGCTCGACCGCGCTCCCGCTTCGAGTGGCCCCGGACGTGACGACCGCGCGTGAACGTTCACATGCGCAGGCCGGCCTGCCTCGCGGCTCCGACGTCGCGTGAAAACGCCTGCCGCCGCGCGGCGTTGGCGGACGGCGGCTGACAACGCGGTCCGGAACGCGCTCTAATCGGCGTACGCGTATCGATTCAGGTCGACCTGAACCGCCTGCCGGAGCGCCCGTGTTCCGTCAGGCACCCCACCGGATTGTTTCGAAAGGAAGGCTCACGATGTCCACGCGCCTCGTCCGCTCCACCGCGCTCGGGCTCGCCCTGGCCGCCGCGCTCGCCGCGGGCTGCGGCCAGAGCGACGGCCCCGCGGTCGCCTCGACGCCGCCCGCCTCCGCGTCCACGCTCGTCGTCCACCAGGAAGGCGAGGCGATGACGCCCGTCGGCGGCTGCACGAGCACCCGCAACACTTACGCCGGCCTGCTGTGCAGGAACGACGCGGTCTCCTCCTCGGCGAGCTTCGCCCAGGCCGGCCGCTACCGGTTCGTCGTGCGCGGCGCCTCGAGCGCCGCCGTGGCGGCCCGCGCCGGCCTCTATCTCGACACCGTCCGCGTCGCGGGGCTCAGCTTCACGGGCACCGCGTTCACCGACGTGGAGCTGACCTGGGACGTGACCACGCCGGGCACGAAGACCGTCCGCTTCCTCATGGAGGTCGACGACGGGACGTCCGACACGTACATCGACTGGTTCGAGCTCTACTACGAGGGCGCGACCCCGCCGCCGCCCGAGCCGCCGGTCCCGCCCGCGGAGAGCGCGTGGACGTCGGGCGTGTACCGGAACCTGTTCAGGGAGTGGGATCCCGCGATCACCGACGCCCAGGTCCAGGCCAAGCTTAACCAGTGGTGGGACAGCCTGTTCGCCTCCACCGACGACACGAAGCGCGTCTACTACACCAACGGCACCAACGCCAACGGCGCGCTCGCGCACATCCGGGACATCGGCAACGGCGACGTCCGCAGCGAGGGCATGTCGTACGGCATGATGATCGCCCTCCAGATGAACAAGCAGGCCGAGTTCAACGCGCTCTGGAACTTCGTGAAGACGTACATGCAGCACCAGACCGGGCCGCGGAAGGGCTACATCGCCTGGCAGGTGAGCACGACCGGCTCCATCATGGATCCGAACCCCGCGTCGGACGGTGAGGAGTACTTCGCCACGGCGCTGTTCTTCGCGGCGCACCGGTGGGGCAACGGCACCGGCATCTACAACTACACCGCCGAGGCCAACGCCATCCTCGACACCATGCTGCACAAGGAGGACATGAACGCCGGCGTGCTCGAGGGCGTCACGAACATGTTCCACCGGACGCAGAAGCAGGTCGTCTTCGTCCCCTACTACACGTCGGCGAACTTCACCGATCCGTCGTACCACCTGCCCGCGTTCTACGAGCTGTGGGGCCGGTGGGCCGCCGGGTGGAACGGGCAGACGGCCGCGGATCGCCAGTTCTGGCTCGACGCCGCCGCGACGAGCCGCGCCTTCTTCCCGAGGGCCGCCCACGCGACGACGGGCCTGAGCCCCGACTACGCCGAGTTCACCGGCGTACCGAACGCCACCGGCAACCACGCCGACTTCCGGTTCGACGCGTGGCGCGTCGCCATGAACTGGGGCATGGACCACTCGTGGTGGCGGCCCGACGCGAGCTACCCCGCGCTGGCCGACCGGCTCCAGGCCTTCTTCTACGGCCAGGGCATCACGAGCTACGCCAACCAGTTCACGCTCGCCGGCGCGGCGCTCTCGAGCGATCACTCGCCCGGCCTCGTCGCCTGCAACGGCGTCGCCTCGCTCGCCGCGACGAACGCGCGGCGGCTCGAGTTCGTCCGCGAGCTCTGGAACCTCAACCCGCCGACCGGCCAGTGGCGCTACTACGACGGCATGCTGAGCTTCATGTCGCTCCTGCACGCGAGCGGCAACTTCAAGATCTGGAAGCCCGGCGGCGGGGCCACGTTCCCCCTCACCGTCACGAGGTCGGGCGTGGGCACCGGCACCGTGACGTCCTCCCCGGCCGGCGTGAGCTGCGGGGCGACGTGCAGCGCGAGCTTCGCGAGCGGCACCGTCGTGACGCTCACGGCGACGGCGGACCTCAACTCCTCCTTCGCGGGCTGGAGCGGCGCGTGCTCGGGGACGGTGACCACCTGCCCGGTCACGATGAGCCAGGCGCGCTCCGTCACCGCGACGTTCAACTACTCCCCCAGGCTGTACACGCTCACGCTGACGAAGGCCGGAACGGGCACCGGCACGGTGAACCGCCCCGTGAACTGCGGCACGACGTGCAGCGAGACCATCCTGGCGGGCACGGTGGTCACCCTGACGGCGACCCCTGCGGTCGGCTCCACCTTCGACGGGTGGGGAGGCGCGTGCTCGGGCACGGGCTCCTGCGTCGTCGAGATGACGGCAGACCGCGCCGTGACCGCCACGTTCACGTTCCAGACGCCGGGGTACACGCTCCAGCTCGGGACCTCCGGGACGGGGGGTGGCCTCATCAGCTCGATCCCCGCGGGCATCTCGTGCGGCCTCGATTGCGCGGAGACCTACGAGAGCGGCACGGTCGTGACCCTGACCGCCGAGCCGATCGAGGGCAGCGTGTTCGCGGGCTGGAGTGAAGCGTGCTCCGGTACGGGGGACACCTGCGTCGTGACGATGACCGAGGATCTGTTCGTCGTCGCCTCGTTCACGGCCACCCAGGTGACGCACTGGCTGGACGTCCTCGTCTCCGGGACGGGCACCGGCGCGGTCACCTCCTCGCCCCAGGGCATCGACTGCGGCAGCGTCTGCAGCGCGATGTACGCGGAGGGCACGCTGGTCACCCTGACGGCGGCGCCCGCGAGCGGCTCGACGTTCGCCGGCTGGAGCGGCGCGTGCTCCGGCACGGGCGCCTGCGTCGTCACCATGTCCGAGACGCAGTCGGTCACCGCCACGTTCAACCCCCAGCCGGTCCGGTACACGCTGACCGTCACGCGGTCGGGCAGCGGGAGCGTCACCTCGACGCCCGCCGGCGTGAGCTGCGGCACCACCTGCAGCGCGTCCTTCGCCGCGGGGACGGTGGTCACCCTCACGGCGACGCCTGCGAGCGGCTCCAGCTTCAGCGGCTGGAGCGGCGCGTGCTCCGGGACGGCCGCCTGCGTCGTGACGATGTCCGGGGCGCGCTCCGTCGCCGCGACCTTCAGCACGCAGCCGGTCCGGTACACGCTCAGCGTCACCCGGAGCGGTACGGGGACCGTGACCTCCACGCCCACCGGCGTGAACTGCGGTTCGACCTGCAGCGCGAGCTTCGCGAGCGGGACGGTCGTCACCCTCACCGCGACCGCCGCGACCGGCTCGAGCTTCAGCGGCTGGAGCGGCGCGTGCACCGGCACTGCGACCACGTGCACCGTCACCATGTCGGCGGCGCGGTCCGTCACGGCCACGTTCAACGTGAACCCGATCCTGTACCCGCTGACCGTGACCCGCGCCGGCACGGGCAGCGGCACGGTCACGTCCGCTCCCGCGGGCGTGAGCTGCGGCACCGCCTGCAGCGCGAGCTTCGGGAGCGCCTCGACCGTGACGCTGACCGCGACCCCGGCGAGCGGCTCCACCTTCGCCGGGTGGGGCGGCGCGTGCTCCGGCACGGCGCTCGCGTGCACCGTCACGATGACCGGCGCCCAGGCCGTCACCGCGACGTTCGACGCCGAGCCGAACGGCACGGCGCCGTGCGCGAACGCGATCACCCTCACCTCGGGCAACAGCGGCAACTTCAACACCACCGGCGCGGTCTGCTACCGCACGTCGGCCAACGTCGCGGGGTGGGGCTGCTACAACATGACCGGACGGACGGTGTCGGTGAACAACGTCGCGGTCGCGTGCGGCGCGGCGCTGCCCGCGAAGTGGTCGGACGGCTACTACTACTTCGCCTTCACGGCCGGCCAGTACCCGTGGGCGGGGTTCTACTACTGGTGATGCAGCACGGCGGGTGAACTTCGGACGGCGGGTCCTTCGGGCCCGCCGTCTTCCTTTCCACCCCTCCGAGCGGCCGCCCGGTGCGCCGCGGAGCGCTCGGGTTGCGTCCGTCCTCGACGGCCGCCCCACCGGACGTGGCGCCGCTCCAGCTCCTCGAGCGTGACGAGCGCCTCGGACTCGGGCGCGCCACCATCGGCCCGTCCGCGGCTGGCTGCAGCTCGGCCTGAACCGGCACGTTCGACCTGTCGGAGCGAACCTCGGCCCTCAGCGCCGCCGTTCCAGATCGCGGACGTCCAGGCGGACCACGCTCCGGTCCGCGTCGTGCAGGTCGACGTTCGGGCCGGCCCGCTCCGTCACGCATGGGATGGTGCCACGGGCGCGCCGGGATCACGAGTTCGGGGCGCGGCGGCCCCGGCCCGGACGAGGCGCAGCGCCTCGTCGGCCGAGCGGAGCCGGGCACCCGCGGGCGCCCGGCTCCGCCGGCGGTCACAGAAGGTTCGCGCAGTAGTTCCGCTCGCACGTCCCGTCGCAGGTGGCGAGCGGTCCGCACTGGCTCCACGTCTGCCCGGACTCGCACGCCGCGCCCTCCTCGACGTAGGGCGTGCAGATGCCCGACTCGCTCGAGAAGAGGGGCTGGAGGCCGAGGATCTCGACGGGCTCCACCCGGCACCACGAGTCGATGCAGCCGCGGTACTCCCCGCCCCCGGGCGTTCCGCAGGCGCCGCCGGCGCGCGGCCAGGCCGTGCACCGCTCCGTGGCCGCGTCACAGTAGGCCCCGTCGACGCACTGCTCGTTGCCGGGCGTGCACGCCGCGCCGACGCGCCTCCACGCGACGCAGAACCCGTCCTCGCACGAGGCGCCGCGCTCGCACGCGTCCGACTCGGTGCACTCCTGCCCGATCGCGATCTGCGGAGCGCACGTCGTCTCCGCGTCCTCGCAGTACAGCCCCTCCTGGCAGCCGCGCCCGGAGCACGACTCGCCCTCGCCCGCGAACCCGACCGAGACCTGCGCGACGCACTTGTCCGTGTTGAAGTAGTCGCAGCTCAGGCCGCCGGCGCAGACGCGGTAGTTCGCGCTCTCGCCACAGTCCTCGCCCTCCTGCGCGTACTCGAGGCAGCGACCGGGGAGCTCGAGGTCGCACGAATCGACCTCGCAGTAGGACCCGGGCGTGCACTCCAGGTCGTGCATCACGAGCGTGCACCGTTCCTCCGGCGCCGCGCTCCCGCCGAACGCCTGCAGGCACGCGTCGGAGATCAGCTCCTCCGTGTGGTCCCACGTCCAGCAGGTCGTCGCCGCGAGCTCCGAGAGGCACGCGGCCGCCTGGGCGCGATCGTACGCGAGCCGGCCGGCCGCCTCCGCGTCGCCGACCACGGCGCAGGGCAGGAAGAACTCCAGCTCCTCGCGGGAAGCGGCGGCCGTCCTCGCCCAGCAGGAGGCGTCCTTCGTGGCGTACGCGTCGAGCAGGGTGTTGCAGAAGGCCTCCGCGTTCGCCAGGCGGTCGGGGCCGTCCTTGGAGGACGAGCAGCCGGCGAGCGCCAGGGCGGAGCAGAGGAGCAGCGACCACATCCGGTTCATGAGGCCTCCACGGTGCGCGAAGCGCGGACCTTGACGGCGCGTCTCGGTGCAAGCGAGGTACCGCCGATCGAGGCCGCGGAGGATGCGCCGATCCAGCACCAACCGAGGGTCCGAAGGTGAGTCGGCCGTCACCCGGGGTGGTCGAGAGATCCGCGCGCGTGCCGCAGCTCATCGCTGACAGCGCGAGCAGTGGAAGGTGGAGCGCCCCGCCTGCACCACACGGCGGATCGTCTCCCGCCCGCACCGCGGGCACGGCTCGCCTTCGCGCGCGTAGACGAGGAACGGGTTCGCGCCGCCCTCCTCCACGTACGTGATCTCGGGCCCCTTCTCCGCGTCGAGCGTGAGGTGGAAGGACGCGAGGATCCCGCCGGCGAGCCGCTTCACCTCGGCGCGCGAGAGCGACCGCGCCGGCCGCCGGGGATCGAGGCGCGCCCGGAAGCACGCCTCGCCGGCGTGGATGTTCCCGACGCCGGGCAGGAGGCGCTGGTCGAGGAGCTTCACCTTGACGGGGAGGCGCGTCCGGGCGAGCGCGGCCGCGAGGCGCGCGACGTCGATCCCCTCCGCGAGCGGGTCGGGCCCGAGCGCCGCCACCTCCGGGACCGCCTCGAACCGCGCGCCGGGCACGAGCCGCAGCCGCCCGAAGAGGCGCAGGTCCTGGTAGTGGAGCACGCGGCCGTCGTCGAGCCGGAGGCGCGCGCGCGAGTGGCGCGGCGGCGCGGCGGCGCCCGCGGTGCGCAGCCACTTCCCGGTCATCCCCAGGTGCGAGAGGAGCCCGAGGGGCGCGCCGTCCTGCGCGAGGGTGACGAGGAGGTGCTTGCCGATCCGCCGGATCTCCTCGACGCGCGCCCCGCGGAGCGCCCGCGCGAACGCCTGCGGCGTCGACGGCCGGAGGATGCGGCGCGCGCCGGGGTCCAGCTCCACCGCCTCGACGCGGCGCCCGCGCGCCCACCGGCGCAGGCAGCGGGCGGCGAACTCGACCTCGGGGAGCTCGGGCATCTCCCGAGCTTAATCGACGGCGGCGACGTCCTCAGCGCTCGACGCCGCGAGGAGCAAGCCTCGCTTCAGGGCGCCGCAGGCGTCGCCGGCGTCAGCGCGACCGACCGCGTGATGGCGTCGAGGACCGGCTCGTGCGCGGTCCACTCGCTCGGAGACCCCACCTGGAGGAACACCGCGACCACGTCCGGCGCGGACGAGAACTCGACCAGGACATACTGGAAGTAGAAGCGGCGCAGGCCGTACTCGCCCGCGTACAGGACGGTCGTGAACGTGCGATCCCCGTCCTCGAACCTCTTCTCGCGCCCGACCTGGACCCAGTTCTTCCGGACCTCGCCGAGACCGTCGACCATGCTCGCGAGCAGGTCTCGCGGCGCGACGTCCGCCGCGAGGTCCTCCCCGAGCCACTCGTTCATGGACACCGACAGGCGACCGTTCCTGGTCGCGAGCTCCACGTCGTACTCGGACTCTTCGTCCTTGACCCAGTCGGCGGGGAAGCGCAGCTCCACCCGCCCGCTCGGCGCGGTCACGCGCTGCGGGCTCGGTGGGGCGGCGCCGGCCGCCGCGGGCAGGATCGCTCCGGCGCGGGCCGGCAGCACGGCGGCCGAGCGGAGGAGCGCGTCGAAGACCGGAAGCGCCTTCGCGTAGTTCTCGGGCGCCGCGACCTGCAGGACGACGAGGAAGAGCTCCGGGTGATCCCGGAACTCCACGAGCGTGTACCGATACCGGTACTCGGTACCCTCGTGCTTGCCGGCGTGGAGCGCCGACGTGAGCGTCCGGTCGCCCTCCTCGCGCCGCTCCTCCGGGGCGATCGCGTGGTAGTCGTCGCGCTTCGAGCCGAGGTCCTTCACCTGGGCGTCGAGGAGGTCGTGGGGGGTCACGTCCTCCGCGAGGTCGCCCCGGTGGAACTCGAAGAAGCCCGCCATCGCGAGGCGCCGCCTCGAGAACACCTGGAGGTCGAACGGGGACTCCGCCTCGCGCGTCCAGCCCGCCGGGACGCGGAGCTCGACCCTGCCGCTCGCCGTGAGCTCGCGACGCGGCTCGGGAGGCGTCACCTTCTCCCGGATCCACTCCGTCCCGGCGCGCGTCCCCACGACGGCGGCGGCGACGCCACCCGCCGTCAGGACGACCACCGCCGCGACCGCTGCCCACCTCGTCCGGTCCATCGTCTCCTCCGGCGCGCTTCTCCGGAGAGGAGCGTTCCACGCCGGGGCCCTTCGTGGCAACAGGCGGCGCCGCCGTGCGCGGGCGCCGCCCGCCCGCACCCACCTACTTGCACACGTACTTCGGGAACCCCGAGCACTTCCCCGACTGGCACTTGTGATCGTTCCCGAACGCGTCGCCGCCGCCGCACTTCGCGCCCGCAGGCAGCTTCGCCCGGCAGGCGTTCACCTTCGTGTCGAGCCCGGCGTCGCACCACATCATCCCCGGGTCGCCGCAGTCGCGGTCCTCCTTGCAGACGCAGGTGCCCCTGGCCCCGTCCACGCTCGAGCACTTCCCCGCCTGGCACGCGTCGTCGACGTAGCAGGTCCCCCCCATGGCCACCGAGGCGGGCGTGTAGCAGCGGCCCATCCGGCACTTCCCGCTCGCGCACTGCCGGCCGCCGGCCGCGACGTCGCACGCGTCGCCGTCCTCCTTCAGCGCCACGCAGGCGTTCTTCTTCAGATCGACGCCCTGGTTGCAGTAGAAGCCGTCGCCACAGTCGTGGTCCTGCTGGCACTCGCTCTGCCTCGTCACGTACCGTGAAGCGGCGATGTAGTGGTAGATGCTCCGGCGATCGTCCTCGCCCGCGTCGCACATCTGGTAGGTGGTCGGCGAGAACGCGGCGAACGTGGGGTTGTTGCAGTCGCCCTTCAGGCTCCCGTCCTCGTCGCCGGCGTACTCGTCGTCGAGCCCGAACGCGTGACCCACCTCGTGCCAGTAGGTCCCGTCGCTCGTCATGGTGGAGAAGTTGTTGAACTGCGCCACGTTCGACTTGTACATCTGGTTGAAGCCCCAGGCCGGGAACCTGGTCGCGAACCGCAGCGTCAGGTGATCGCCGTCCCGGAGCAGGTTCCGGAGCTCCGTCGGGAAGTCGCCGTCGTTCCTGCCCTCCATGAGGATCTCGAGCCGGAAGACCCCCGGGATCGTCCAGTACTCCTCCGCGGTCCGGACGAAGTTGTCGAACACGAACTCGCGCGCCGTGGTCCGCACCACCGACGGGCTCGCCGGGTCCGGCCGCCACCAGAGCTCGCGGCCCGCCTCGACGCGGCAGCCCTCGTACACCGTGGTGGAGCTCTTCTTGTACGCGTACTGGAGCTTGCCGAGGCTCACGTGCCGGTTCTCGGGATCGCGCTTGTACGCGTTCCCGTCGTCCTGGCCGGCGTATCTCCGCTCCCTGCCCTCGAAGAAGGTCGTCGTCGCGCAGAGCGTCTCGGCGATGGGCCGGGCCGTCGAGACGAGCGCCGGCGCGCGCTCGCGGCTCGTCACCTGCAGCGTGTCGTAGAGCTCCCAGGCGTGCCCGTCGGGGCGGAGCGCGCCGATCGCGCGGGTCTTGGGGTCCACGTCGCGGCGCCCCATGAACAGGTCCACCCGGTCCTTCACGACGTCGTTCAGGATCGGCCGGTACGGGATGATCATCCGCCACTCGCGGTTCTCCTTGCCCAGCACGTACACGTACTTCATCCGGAACGGGGCCACGGCCACGCCGAAGAAGTTGTAGTCCCCGCGGATCACCTTGGGAGGGAGGTCGTCGGACAGCAGGACGTCGCGCTCGGCGCTCGCCTTCGCGGCGGCGGTGATCTTCGCGACGTCGTTGCCCTTCGAATCCCGCTGCCGGTTGCACTGCAGCACGATCTCGTTCCAGGTGCGATTGCCCCAGTACTCCGTGCGCGGGAAGAGCTGCTCGTAGAAGTCGACGTCCCGCTTCGCCTCGTCGGTGGTGGTCGCGTCCTTGACGCCGCTGCACAGGTCCGCGCGCGCCGGCGCGGCGGCCAGGGCGGCGCACGCGCACACGATCAGCATCCCGAGCCGGTTCATGCTCCCCTCCGTGTCGTGGGTCCGTTCGGGAGCGTGGACCGCGCGATTCCACGGCGCGTGACGAGCGCGCTTGGGGCGCAAGCGGGGGTTTGCGCGCGGGCGGGCGCTCAGCGGGCGCGCGTGAAGGCCGCGAAGAAGAACCCGTCGGTCCCGTGCCGGTGCGGGAAGAGCTCGACCTGGTTCCCGCGCGCGCCGACCGCGGCCGCGCGCTCCGCGCCCAGCAGGCCGTCGAGCGGCGCCGGCGCGAGCCCCAGCTCGCGGGCGGCGTACTCCGCCACGTCGGCGTTCTCGGTCCGGCCCATGGCGCAGGTCGCGTAGACGAGGCGGCCGCCCGGCGCGACCAGCTCCGCGAACCGCGCGAGGAGCTCGCGCTGGAGCGCCGCGAACCGCAGCGGGTCCTCGGGCTTGAGCCGCCAGCGCGCGTCCGGCTTCCGCCGCAGCGTCCCGAGCCCGCTGCACGGCGCGTCCACCAGCACGACCGCCGCCTTGCCCCGCAGGTCCGCGAGCGCCTCCGCCGCCTCGGCGCCCGCCGGGATGGGCCGGGTCCGGAGGTTGTCCACGTGCGCGCGCGTCGCGCGCCGCCGCGCCTCCCCGAGGCGGTCCGCGTCCGAGTCGAGCGCCCAGAGCGTGCCCTTGTTGTGCATCTCGGCCGCGAGGGCGAGCGACTTCCCGCCCGCGCCCGCGCACGCGTCCACGACGAGCTTCCCCGGCCGCGCCGCGCAGGCGAGCGCGATGAGCTGGCTGCCCTCGTCCTGGATCTCGAACCAGCCGTCCTGGAAGCACCGGAGCGCGAAGGCGTTCTGGTGGCCGTCGAGCACGAGCCCCCACGGCGAGAGCCGCGTCGGCTCCGCGCCGACCTGCTCCTCGGCGAGCTTCGCCCGGAGGGCGTCCCGGTCTCCGAGGAGGAGGTTCGCCCGGACGGTGAGCGGCGCGCGCTCGTTCAGGATGCGGACCAGGCTCCGCGCCTCCTCCTCGCCCAGCTCCGCGACGAACCGCTCGACGATCCACGTGGGGAGCGAGCCCTCCACCGCGAGGCGGAGGTGCGCGTCCTCGATCGCCGCGATCCGCTCGTCCGCGCCCTCCAGCCCGCGCAGCGCCGCCGCCGGGACGGCGAGCCGCGCCGCGACGTCCCCCGGGCGCGCGCCGCCGAAGCGGACCAGCCACGCGGCGTAGCGCGCCGGCAGCGTGAGCCCGCGACCCGGCGCACCCGGCGCGCCGCCCGCGAGGAGCCACTCGAGCTGCCCCTGCATGCGGAGCAGCCCGTACAGCGACTCGGCCGCGAGCCGCCGCTCGCTCGCCCAGAGCTTCCGCTCGCGGCGGAGCGCCCGCTCGAGCGCGCGGTCGGCGAGCCACCCCTGGTCGTGCACCAGGCCGTAGACCTCGAGCACCACCGCGTCCACGAGGTCGAGCCGCGGCGGGCGAGGGTTCTTTGGGGCGCGCTTGGGCATCGAGACCGCCAGGTCGAGGTCGGTGAGGGCCGGGAGACTACAGGCTCTCGGGCCTCGTCGCCACGCGAAGGAGCGCCGCGGGGCGGAGCCCGGGGTGCCCGGAAAGTGCGGCCGCTCACCCCGAGCCTGTCGAAGGGTGAGCCTGTCGAAGCGCGCGCGTACGCGGAGCCGCCTACGACACCCGCTCCAGCACGTCCGCCACGTGCCCGTCCACCTTCACCTTCGGGAAGACCGCCTCGATCTTGCCGTCGGCGCCGACGAGGACGGTCGTGCGGATGGTGCCCTCGACCATCTTCCCGTACATGTTCTTCTTCCCCCAGGCGCCCCAGGCCTTCTGCACCTCGAGGCTCTCGTCGGAGAGGAGCGGGAACGGGAGCTGGTACTTCTCCTTGAACTTCCGCTGCGCCTCCGGCGGATCCTTCGAGATGCCGAGCACGGCGACGTCGGCCTTCTTGAAGGCGTCCACCTCGTCGCGGAAGTCGCAGGCCTCGCGCGTGCAGCCCGAGGTCATCGCCTTCGGGTAGAAGAACACGACGACGCGCTTCCCCTTGAAGTGCGAGAGCTTCACCTTCTCGCCGTTCTCGTCGAGCAGCGTGAAGTCCGGCGCCTTCTTCCCGACCTCGAGGGCCATGTTTCCTCCCGTGAACGAGCCCGAGCCCGACCCCGGGCCCGGTACGACCAAGCGGTCTCGGTTGCGCCCACGACCTACCCGCCCGCCCGCCCGGATTGCAGGTCCCCGCTGGGGCCTTCAGCGTTGGCGGTCGCCCGCGGCGATCCGCCCGGCGACGTACCAGAGGGCGGCGAGCGGACCGCCGCGCCGGCGCGCGATGGCCCAGACCGCGCGGCGCCGGTAGGCGCGGAAGTACGGCTCCTTGGCCGCGGCCGCCCGGGTCATCTGCGCGGCGCGCAGGTGCGGGAGCGCGGCCTTCCAGGCGCCGGCCGGGGGGGCGGCCCGCGCGGCGTCGAGCGCCTGCACGAGCGCGCCGAGGTGGCGGTAGACGCCGTCCTTCGGCAGCCACGCCGGATCGAGCCCGCTGTCCCCGGCGAGCGCGGCGTCCGAGGCGAGCAGGATCCGGTGGAGGGGCGTGCCGTGGTCGGCCGGGAGCTCGAGCGCGGCGCGGCTCACCGACCCGGCCTCGGCGCTCCGGCCGAGGTCGCGGAGCGCCTGGGCGAGGTTGACGAGCATCCACGGCGCGACCCGCGCCCGCGCGCGCCAGTCGCCGAGCCAGGCCACCGCCTCGGCGTACCGCGCGACGCTCACGAGCGCGTACCCGAAGCACCCCCAGAGCCAGTCGTCCGACCGCAGCGCCGCCGCCCGCCGCGCCTTCCAGCGCGCGACCTCGCCGGCGCGCCCGGCGCCGCCGAGCTCCTGCACCCACTGCCCCACCGCGGCGATCACCGCCGGGGTGTGCGGCCCGTCGAGGAGGGCGTCCAGGGTCCCGTTCCCCTCGCCCCAGCGCGCGCCGGCGACGACCCGCTGCACCCAGAGCTCGCCCGCGCCGCCCTGCGCCGCCGGGTCGGCGAGCGCCGGCAGGAGCGCGCCCGCGAGCTCGTCGCCCCACCCCGCGCCGTCGAACGCCTCCGCGACGCGGCGCCCGTCCCACCCCGTCCCGCTCCGGGCGAGGAGCCCCAGGCTGGCGAGCGCCTCGTCCTTCTTGCCGAGCCGCGCCGCGAGCTCGACGCGCGCGAGGTGCGCCGCGCCCGCGCCCTGGCTCCGCTCCAGGATCGGGACGAGCCGCTCCACCGCCTCGACGTCGCGGTCCTCGAGCTCGAGCGCGAGGAGCCGGTGCTGCGCCCAGGTGTACGACGGGTCGAGCTCCACCGCCGTCCGCAGCGCCGCCTTGCCCTCCGCGCGCGCGCCCCCGCGGAGCAGGTGGTGCCCGAGGTAGCCGTGCGACACGGCCCGGCCCGGGGTGACCTGTACGAGCGCCCGCGCCGCGGCGAGCGCCGCCTGCGCATCCCCGGCCTCCTCCTCCCACTCCGCGAGGAGCTGGAGCGCGTCGACGAAGTCGGGCTCCCGCTGCGCCAGCACCCGCAGCTCCCGGAGCGCGCGCGCCCGGTCCCCGCGCGCGTCGTGGACGCGGACGGCCCGGAGCTGGAGCGGGGGCGGCGGCACTCCGCCGAACGCCGGCGGGGCCGCGGCCGCCAGCGCCTCGTCGAACCGCCGGAGCTCGACGAGCGCGTCCACCCGCAGCTCGGCCGCGCCGAGGTGACGTGGGCGCAGCCGGAGGGCGCGCTCGAGCGGCGCGAGCCGGTCGGCCGGGGCGCTCCGCGAGCGGGCGAGGAGCAGCAACGCCTGCACGTCGTCGGGCCGCTCGCGAGCGATCGCCTCGGCGATCCGGCCGGGCCGCGCCGGGTCGCCGTCGGCGCAGAGCTCGCGGAGCGTCTCCCAGCCCCACTGGTACCCCGGGTCGAGGTGGAGCGCGTGCTCGAGCTCGTCCAGCGCCTCCGCCGTGCGCCCCGAGCGCCGCAGCGCGTCCGCGCGCCACCCGTGGAGCAGGCTCTCCGCCGGCGCGTTCCGGAGCGCGCGATCGAGCATCGCCAGCTCCGCCTCGTACTCGCCCGCGTCCTGGAGCAGCGCGGCGAGCTCGCTCACCGCCTCGGTCCAGCCCGGCGACAGGAACACCGCGCGCTCCAGCGCCTCCCGCCGGGCGCCCGCGTCGCCGCGGAGGCGCGCGACCTCCGCCTGCTCGACCGCGAGCCGCGGCAGCGACGGGAACCGCTCCGCGGCCTGGGCCAGCACCTCGCGCGCCTCGTCGAGCGCGCCCGCGTGCGCGAGCTGCCGCGCCAGCGCGACCCAGGTCTGCCAGAGCTCCGGCCGCTCCGCGCTGGCCGCGCGCAGCGCGGCGACGAGCTCCTCGGGCGGGAGCACGCCGCGCGCCTCGGCCTGGAGGTGGAGCAGCCCGTCGCCCAGGGTGACCTGCCGGCGCAGCTCGGCCAGCGCCGCGCGCAGGTGGGTCCGGCGCTCCTCGGCGCCGGCCGACAGCTCGACGAGCCGCCGGAGCGGCCAACCGTCGTCGGCGTCGCAGGCGATCGCGCGCAGGAGCTCGGCCTTCGCCTCCTCGATCCGGCCCGCGTCCTGGAGCACGACCGCGCGCACGTTGTAAAGCGGCGCGACGCCGGGCTCGAGCTCCTCCGCCGTCCGGAGCGCGTCGAGCGCCTCGTCGGTGCGGCCCTGGCGCGAGAGCACGCCCGCGAGCTCACGCCACCCCCAGGCGTTGTCCGGGTGCACCCCGAGGAACCGCCGCAGCTCCGGCTCCGCGGCGGCGGGCGGCTCGTCGCGCATCCACACGAGGAGCGTCCGCCCCAGGCCCTCGTGGTCCGGGCACCGCGCGAGCCGGCGCCGCAGCTCCTCCAGCACCTCGGCGCGGGTCCAGCCGTCCTCCAGCTCCGCCGCGAGGAGCCGGTCCACCGCCCAGCCGTAGCTCGGGTCGAGATCGAGGGCCCGCCGCAGCGCGGCCTTGCCCTCCGCGCGCGCGCCGGTGCGCAGGAGCGCCTGCCCGCGGTACCCGTGCGAGGCGGCGCGGTGGGGCGCGAGCCGGACCAGCGTGTCGGCCGCGGCGAGGGACGCGGCGCCGTTCCCCGCCGCGTCCTCCCAGTCGGCGAGGAGCTGCCAGGCCTCGAGGTCGTCCCCCTCGCGCGCGACCAGCGCGCGGAGCTCGTCGAGGGCGCGCGCGCGGTCGCCGCGCGCGTCGTGGAGCTTCACCGCGCGGAGCCGGAGCGAGGGCGGCGGAACGCCCCCGAACGCCGGCGGATCGGTCGACGCCAGCGCCTCGTCGAACCGCTTCAGCGCGGCGAGCGTGTCCACCCGCAGCTCCCACGCGGAGACGTCCCGGGGCCGCGCCTGCACCGCCCGCTCCAGCGGCTCGAGCCGGTCCTCCGGCGCCTTGCGGGCGCGGGCGACCAGCACCCACGCGCCCGAGTCGTGGGGCCGCTCCGCCGCGAGCGACTCCGCGAACGCGAGCGGGTGGCCCGGCGCTCCGCGCCGGCGGCACAGCTCGACGAGCGTCTCCCAGGCCCACGCGTAGCCCGGATCGAGCCGGAGCGCGCGCTCGAGCGCCGCCCGCGCCTCCTCCTCGCGCCCCGAGAGGCGCAGGGCGTCGGCCCGCCAGCCGTGCAGGAGCGGCTGGCTGGGGGCGTGGCGCAGCGCCCGCTCCAGGACCGCGAGCTCCGCGGGGAAGTCCCCTGCCTCGTGCAGCACCGCGGCGAGATCGATCGCCGCCTGCGGCCAGCCCGGGGAGAGCGCGACGGCGCGCTCCAGCGCCCGCCGGGTCGCGTCGCGGTCCCCCGCGGCGCGCGCGAGCGCGGCCTGCTCGAGCGGGATGCGCGGCAGGAGCGGGAACCGCTCGGCCGCCTCGGAGAGGATCCCGCCGGCCTCGTCCAGCCTCCCCACGTGCGCGAGCTGCCGCGCGAGGGCGACCCAGGAGTGCCACAGGTCGGGGCGGAGCCGGTGCGCCTCGCGGAGCTCCGCGAGCACGTCCTCCTCCGCGAGGATGCCGGTCGAGCGCGACTGGTAGGCGAGGATGCCGTCGCCCAGCACGACCTGCCGCCGCAGCTCGCCCCGCACCGTCGCGAGGTGGGCGCGGCGCTCGGCGCCGTCGGCGGACAGCTCGAGCAGCCGGTCCAGCGCCCACTCTCCGTCCGCGTCGCACGCGAGCGAGCGGAGCAGCTCCGCCTTCGCCTCGTCGATCCGCCCCGCCGCCGCGAGCACGCTCGCGCGGACGTTGTGGAGCGGGGGCGTCGCGGGATCGATGGCCGCGGCGCGCTCGAGCACCTCCAGCGCGCCCGCGACGTCGCCCTGGCGCGAGCGGACGAGGGCGAGCTCGCGCCACGCCCACGCGTCGCCCGGGTGCGCCGCGAGGAGCCGCCGCAGCTCCACCTCGACGACCGCGGGCGGCTCGTCGCCGAGCCACTCGAGGAGCACGTGCGAGAGCCCCTGGTGGTGCGGGAACCGCTCTGCGCGGCTGCGGACCCAGGCGCGGGCCGCCTCCTCGCCGCGGGTGGCGGCGAGGCTGCGCGCCGCCGCGCGGGCCGCGCCGACGTCGAGCGGATCGAGCTCGGCGAGCGCCTCCCACCGCGCGGCGGCGGTGGCGACGTCGCCGGCGCGCTCGGCGAGCGCCGCCTCCGTGCGGAGCACCTGCGCCGGGTGGGCCGACGTCCGGGCGCGCGCGAGCAGCGCGTGCGCGTCGGCGAGCTGCCCGGCGGCGGCGCGCGCCCGCGCCGCGAAGAGGAGGAGCGCCCCGTCCTGCGGGCGGCGCGCCACGGCGGCCTCGAGCACCTCCAGCGCCTCGGAGGTCCGGTCGAGCGCCTCGAGCGCGTCCGAGAGCGTCATCGCCGGCTGGCCGGAGAGCCCGCCCTGGCGCCGCTCCCGCCAGCGCAGGAGCTCGAGCCCCTCCTCGACCTTGCCGAGCGACCGCGCGGCGCGGAACAGCGACTCGGCGTGGTGCTCCTCCGCCCAGCCCAGGCACGCCGCGGCGCGGTACGCGCGCAGCGCCTCCCCCCGGTCGCGCTCCCACTGGACGTGGCCGAGCAGGCGGTACACGGCCGGATCGTGGGGGAGCGCGCGGAGGAGCGTGCGGACCAGCCCCTCGACCTCGGGCCGGGTCCGCGCGTCGAGCCGGATCGCCTCCGCCAGCACGAGCGAGAGCAGCGGGTGCGGGGCCCGCGCGCGCTCCGCGCGCAGGTACTCGACCCGGGCGAGGTGGCGGCCCAGCTCCGCGAGCGACGCCTGCCGCGAGAGGCGGAGGTTCACGTCGTCGGGGAAGAGCGCGAGCAGCCGGTCCGTCGCCGCGAGGCGCGCCTCCTCGTCCGCGTCGTAGCAGGCGAGGACCCGGTCCACGTGGAGCGCGAGCCGGTGGCCCGGCGCCGCCTCCGCGAGCGCGCGCCGCGCGGCGTCGGCCTCGTCGCGCCGGTGCGCGGCCAGGGCGATCTGCACGCGGTGGTAGAGGTCGTAGAGGTGCGCGTCGGGCAGCTCCAGCCCGTCGAGCATCGCGGCGCGGTCGCGCGGCACCATGACCGCGCCCTGCGGGCCGGTCGCGCGGTAGGCCTCGAGCCCCTCCGCGGCCAGCTCCCCGAGCACCCGGAAGTTGGAGTCCCGGAGCAGCAGCGTGCCGCGCCCCTCGTCGTACCCGACGACCGCCTGGAGGTGGCCGCTGCCGGGATCGATGGTCGCGAGGGAGAACGGCAGCCCGCGATCGACGAGCGCACGGGTCGCGTCCCAGGTCACGGTGAACTCCCGGACCACGAACCCCTGCTCCTCGGCCCACCGCCGCTGCGCCCAGTCGGGCGTGCCGTCGTAGCAGATCTTCTCGGCGACCTCGAGGTGGCGGGCCTCGACGCCGTGGAAGCGCGAGAGCGCGGTGAGGGTCGCCGGCGCGCAGGTCTTGTCGTGCTGGCGCACGAACGGGACCGGCAGCGCGCGCCGCGGCCCCTCGTGTCCCGCCTCGAGGCGCGCCGCGAGCTTCTCGTGGAACGGGTTCCGCGACGCCTTCGCGAGCCGGATCGTGGCCTCCCGATCCCCCCGGCGCCAGGCGAGGTCGGAGCGGCGGCGGGCCAGGTACTCGACGAGCGCGCGGTTCCGGAGCGGGCTCCACGCCTCGACGCGAACGAGCGTGGCCTCGGCGCCGGCGACGTCCTCCCGCGCCTCCTGGAGCTGCGCGAGCGCCCAGCCGATGGAGGCGCTCTCGAACCGCTCCATGCCGTCCGTGAGCAGCGCCAGCGCCTCGTCGTCGCGCCCGAGCAGGACGAGCAGGTCGGCGCGCGCCTCCAGCGCCGGGCGGTACGCCGGCCGGAGCCGGCTCGCCTCCTCGGCCGCCGCGAGCGCGCCGGCGTAGTCGTCGGCGGCTCGCAGGACGTGGGCGCGCTCGATCCGGATCCAGGCGCTCCCCGGGTCCATCCGCTCCGCGCGCGCGAGCAGGCGCTCCGCCTCGGGGAAGTCCTTCAGCATCGCCGCGGTGCTCGCCGCGAACCCCACCAGCTCCGCGCCGCCCTCGCCCGTCCCCTCCGCCTCCTCGACGCGCGCGCGGAGCAGGGTCTGGGCCGCGTAGGGCCCGAGGCGCGCGCGCACGGCCCACGCGATCCAGTACCAGGCGCGCTGCGACGACGCGTGGAGCCGCCGGAGCCCTAGGTGGCAGCGGATGGCGCGGGGCTGATCGCCGAGCTGCATCCAGAGCCGGCCGGCGAGGATCCGGGCGTCGAGGCCGGACCAGCCCTCGAGCGGCCCGAGCGGCGCGGCGGCGCGCCAGGCCTGGAGGAAGAGGCCGAGGTCGTACAGCCGCTGCACCTCGCCCAGCACCTCGGCCTGCGTCCCGCGATCGATCGTTTGGACCATCGGTCCCCCCGCGGGCGAGTCTATCGCGCGGCCCGCGCCCCGCGGGCACCGTACAATCGGGACGCATGCCGCGTCAGACGACCCGGACCCACGTCGCCTCCCGCGCACGCACCGGCGCGGCCGGCGTCCAGCTCGCGTGGGCCCTCGACCGCGCGGGCGCGAAGGTGCGCGCCGCCCGGCTCGCGCCCGCCGATCGCCGCGCGCGCGCGCCGTTCACCTGCCTCGGCTGCGGCGAGGAGCTCGTGCCGCATCTCGGGCGGATCCGGACGCCGCACTTCGCGCACCGGCCCGGCTCGTCCTGCCCGCTCACGGCGCCGGAGACCGCGCTCCACCTCGACGCCAAGGAGCGGCTCCTCGCGCTGTGCGCGGACGCCTTCGCCGGGCGGCGCCGCGTCGTGGCCCGGGCGCGCTGCCCGGAGTGCCGCCGCGGCGCGCCGCTCGAGCTGGGCGCGCTCGGCGACCGGGCGCGCGCGGAGGCCGCGGTCGGCGCGCTCCGGGCGGACGTGCTCGTGCTCGCGGGCGATCGGCCGGCGCTCGCGATCGAGGTGCTCGTCACGCACGCGGTCGAGGCGGAGAAGGAGGCGGCGCTCGCGGCCGCGGGCGTGCCGGCGATCGAGGTGGACGCGCGCGAGGAGTGGGAGCGCGCGGAGGAGGACGGGACGGTCGAGATCGCCTGTGCGCGCAGCCTCGGGTTCCCGCCGTGCGACGCGTGCCGGACGCGCGCGCGGGCCGACGCGGAGCGCGACCGGGGCGGCGAGGCGGCGGAGATCGCGGAGCTGGAGGGGTACCGCGCCCGCGGGCTCCTGCGCCCGCAGCCTCCGCGCGCCGGCGACCCGGCGCCCGCCGGGCCGGACGCCGCCCTCTCCGCCGCGGAGCGGGAAGCCATCGCCCGCGAGTTCCGGTGCCCGGACTGCGGCACGATGACGCTCGCGGGCACCGCCCGCATCCTGCGCCATGCCTGCAGCGGCGGACCGGGCGGGCCGGGAGCGCCGGCGCGGCCGGTCGCGTGGCGGGGATACGACGGCTCGGTCGTCCGGCTCGGCTGGTGGGCGCCCAGGACGCCGGCGCCGCCCCGGGGGGCCGCGACCGCTCGTGCTCGAAAACCGCGCTGATCGCAGGGGCTTCCGACGGGCTCCCCCCCGCACCAACGCTTGCCGGATGTCGGCCGTTGTGCTAGATGACCGTCCCTTCGCGGCGCAGATCCGGCCGTGAACCCGCGCTCGCAGAGGCGGGCTGGACTCAAATTCACACACTCCCCGAGCACGGCGCGCTCCGGTGCTCACCGGCGGAACGGCCCTCACGGCGTCCGATCGGCGTGCGGCGCGCCGGTTCAGGCTGGGAGTGGCGGACCAACCGGAGATCACATGGAGACGCAGGAGCAGACCCAGCAGCCGACGCCGATTCCCCCGCCCGCCCCCGAAGCCGCGCCGGCCCCCGAGGCCGCGCCCGCGGACGGGATGGCGGCCGCCCTCGGCCAGGGCGGCACGGCCATCACGATGAAGCAGCTCCTCGAGGCCGGCGTTCACTTCGGGCACCAGACCAAGCGCTGGAACCCGAAGATGAAGCCGTACATCTTCGGGGCGCGCAACGGCATCTACATCATCGACCTGCAGAAGACGGTCGGCCTCGCCCGCAACGCGCTCCGGTTCGTGTCGGACGCGGTCGCGCGCGGCGGCTCGGTCCTCTTCATCGGGACGAAGAAGCAGGCCCAGGACGCCATCCGCGAGGAGGCCGTCCGCAGCGGCATGTTCTACGTCACCAACCGGTGGCTGGGCGGCACGCTCACCAACTTCAAGACGGTGAAGCAGGGCATCGATCGGCTCAAGACGATCGAGAAGATGAAGGAGGACGGCACCTACGAGCGCCTCCCGAAGAAGGAGGTCGCCGCCCTCGAGCGCGAGCGCGAGAAGCTCGAGAAGAACCTGGGCGGCATCAAGGAGCTCAGCCGGCTCCCCGCGGCCCTCTTCGTGATCGACACGAAGAAGGAGCACATCGCGGTCCACGAGGCCAACCGCCTCGGGATCCCGGTCGTCGCGGTGGTCGACACGAACTGCGATCCCGAGGGGATCGACTACGTCATCCCCGGCAACGACGACGCCATCCGCTCGATCCGGCTCTTCACGGGCAAGATCGCCGAGGCGTGCATCGAGGGCCGGGGCCGGTACTCAGCCTGGGTGGCGGAGCACGGCGGCCGCGACGAGCGGCGGGAAGGCGAGGAGGATCGCGACGCGGCCAGCGAGCGCGGCATGAAGGACCGGCGGGATCGCCGGGACCGCCGCGGTGGCCCGCGTCGCGGCGATCGCGACCGGGAGCGCCCCGATCGCGGGTCGCTCTCCGCCGACGTCGAGGTGGTCCGCAAGGGCGAGGTCGCCCCGGTCGAGGCCGCCGGCGAGGCCAAGGAATAACCGACCCTGGTGCAGCAAGGTACTCGTTTCACCGGGGGCGGGCTCAGTGGCCCGCCCTCGGACTTTCTTGAAGGAGGGAGACGGCCGTGGCCGAGGTGACCGCGAAGATGGTGCAGGAGCTCCGCGAGAAGACGAGCGCGGGGATGATGGACTGCAAGAAGGCGCTGGCGGAGACGGGGGGCGACTTCGCCAAGGCGGAGGAGCTGCTCCGGAAGAAGGGGCTCGCCCGCGCGCAGAACAAGGCGGGGCGCGTCGCCGCCGAGGGCGCGGTCGGCAGCTACATCCACCTGGGCGGCAAGATCGGCGTCCTCGTCGAGCTGAACTGCGAGACCGACTTCGTCGCGCGGACCGACGCGTTCCAGCTGCTCCTGAAGGACATCGCGATGCAGATCGCGGCCGCCAACCCGACGTGGGTGAGCCGCGAGGAGGTGCCCGCGGACGTGATCGCGAAGGAGGTCGAGATCGCGAAGGAGCAGGTCCGCGACGGCAAGAAGCCGGAGGCGATCCTCGAGAAGATCGCCCAGGGCAAGATCGAGAAGTTCTACGAGCAGTTCTGCCTCGTCGATCAGCCGTTCGTGAAGGACGACAAGAAGAAGGTCTCGGACATGCTGAACGAGGCCATCGCCAAGATCGGCGAGAACATCAAGATCCGCCGCTTCGCCCGGTTCGTGCTGGGCGAGGGCCTCGAGAAGCGCAAGGACGACCTCGCGGCCGAGGTCGCGAAGATGGCGGAGTAGCCGCCCCGGATCATGCCGCGACGACGCCCCGGGCCGAGAGGCTCGGGGCGTCGTTCGTTTCGGGGGCCGGCTCCGCGCGCACGAGCGTCACCGTGGCCAGGAGGGGCGGGCCACGCCGGCAGGCGCGGCCCGCCGGCGCCCGCTACGCGTGCGCCTTCTCGCCCTTGAGCAGCTTCTTCACCTCGATCCTCCGGGGCTTCACCTCGGGGCGCTTCGGGATGCTCACGGTGAGCACGCCGCTCGAGAGATCCGCCTCCGCGTGGTCGGGATCCACGCCCTCGGGGAGCGTGAACGACCGGGAGAAGGTCCCGTAGCTCCGCTCGTAGGCGTAGAACCGATCCTCGTCCTCGTGCTTCTCCTCCTCGCGCTTCCCGGAGACGGTGAGCCGGTTGCCGGTGAGGTTGATCTCGAGATCGTCCTCCTTGATGCCGGGCAGATCCGCCTTGAAGACGTACGCGTCGCGGGTCTCCTTCACCTCCCAGGTCGGCAGGAAGGGGGTCTCCCGCATGCTCCCCGCGCCGAGCTCCGCGAACGGATCCCAGCGCATGAGGTCACGCATCATCTCGAAGGGATCGAGCAGCCGCGACGGCTGCACCGACCCGGAGCCGGTGTTGCGTCGAATCAGATTGGCCATCGCAATTACCTCCTCTCATGGTGCGATTGGTTTCTGCGCGATCGATAAGTCGCCGGAGGACCGTGTCAACGCCGCCCCGTCGGGGACTCGCCAGAACGACCTGACGGGGTCCCTCCGGAGCCGAATCGTCCCTTCGCGCGAGCGGAGCGGGCGGAGGCAGCCGCATCCTCGTGGGTTTCCATGGACTCGACGCGCATCCAGCGGAGGCGGATTGATCGAGTTCACCGGGGTGACGAAGGAGCAGCTCCTCGCGGACACGGAGCTCCTCGCCGCGGTGCTCGGGTACGACGTCCTCGGGGCGCGGGTCCTGAAGGCCGACGTCGCCCGGAAAGAAGCCCTCCAGGTGACCGGCGCAGCCCTCGACCTCCTCCCGCCCTAGAGGGGCTGCCGGCGGCCGCGACGGCCCACGCGAGGGCGCGGCCGCGATCCGGGCGCGGGGGGTGAGGCGCGGTCGCGGGCGCCGGGCGCGCGGGCGGCGTCGAGACGGTGGCGCCGGAGCGCGCCAGCACGCGCTCCGCCACGGGGGCCGGCAG
This sequence comes from Anaeromyxobacter sp., assembly GCA_035627135.1. Classification (GTDB taxonomy): domain Bacteria; phylum Myxococcota; class Myxococcia; order Myxococcales; family Anaeromyxobacteraceae; genus Anaeromyxobacter. The sequence continues at coordinate 134,648 of DASPMI010000165.1, forward strand.
CGGCCGGAGGTCGCCCGCGCGCTCGAGCTCGGCGAGCGCGGCCGCGGCGGCCGCCAGCTCGAACGAGAGGTCGCCCTCCGCAACGAGCGCCGCAAGCTCGCGCGCCTCCCGGATCGTGCTCACCGCCGCGCTCTGATGTTGGCAAGCGCCTTGCTCTCCCCTCCCGCGACAGGAGGAGGGGACGACGATGCCTACGAAGGCGCTGGCGGTGTGTCTCGCGTTCCTCACGGCGACCGCGTCGTGCCGGACGCACGCGGCCGAGCAGCTCCCGCAGTCGGGCGATCTCGTGTTCGAGACCTCGCGCTCCGAGCAGTCGGCGGCGATCCAGTGGGCCAGCGAGAGCCGGTGGTCTCACGTCGGGATCGTGGAGCGGGCCGGGGGCAAGGTGGTCGTCATCGAGGCGCTCGGGAAGGTCTCGCGCACGCCCTGGCAGGCGTGGACCCGGCGCGCGCGGCGCGGCGGCGGCTTCCTCGTGCTCCGACCGCGCGGCCTCACGGCCGCGCAGCGCAGGGCCGCGGTCGCCGAGGCGCGCCGGCTCCTCGGCCGCCCCTACGACGTGCGGTTCGGCTGGGGCGACGAGCGGATCTACTGCTCGGAGCTGGTGGTGAAGGCGTACGAGCGGGGCGCGGGCGTGTCGTATGGCAGGCGCGAGCGGCTCGGCGACCTGCGCCTCACCGGCATCGAGGACGCGATCGAGGAGCGCTGGGGGAAGGTCCCGCGCGACCTCGTCCTCGTCACCCCTGCGTCGCTCGCGGAGGACCCGCGGATGGAGCGGGTGCGCTGAGCCGGCCGCGTCCACGGCACGGCACGCCGGTGCATGGAGGGGGGGGCCGACGGCTCCGCCGGCGGGGCGGGGCGGCACGCGCCGTCCAATTGAGCCGGCACGCGCCAACCGAGTATCCTCGGAGCGTGGAACCGGAGTCCGCCTTCTGCCCGCGCTGCGACGCGCTCCGCGTCCCGGGGCCGGAGTGCCCGCGCTGCGGCGTGGTCTACGCCAAGGCCCGCCCGCGCGCCGCCCCGCCGCCGCCCCCTCCGCCGGCCGGCGCCGACGCCGTCGTGGGCGACGCGCGCGGGCTCCTCCCCGGCGTGGCGCCCGCGGTCTGGGAGGGCGACGCGGAGGACGCACGGCGCGAGGTCCTCGTCCGGACGTGGGCGCCGCCCGTCGCGCTCGGCCTCGCGTGGCTCCTCGTCGCGACCGGCTCCTTCCGCGCGGTGCTCCGGACGTTCTTCTCGATGTGGCTGCACGAGCTCGGCCACGCGGTCGCGGCCTGGCTCTCCGGACACTTCGCGTTCCCGGGGCCGTGGCGGACGCCCGTGTCGCCGGGCCGCGTCCCCGCGGTCGTCCTCCTCGTCGCGGGCGGACTCGCGGCGCTCGCCGTCTGGGGCTGGCGCGCGAAGCGCCCCGCCCTCGTGCTCGCCGGCGCGGGCGGGCTGCTCGTCCAGCTCCTCTGCACGCTCCTCCCCCGCCCCGCCGCCTCGGCGTTCTTCACCTTCGGCGGCGACGCGGGGAGCATGGTCATCGGCGCGGCGCTCTTCGCGACGATCTGGTCCCACCCCGAGGGCCCGCTGGCGCGCGGCTGGCTCCGGTGGGGGTTCCTCGTCATCGGCGCCGTCGGCCTCGTCGATCCGCTGCACGGCTGGATCGCCGGCGCGCTCGATCATGACCTGATCCCGCTCGGCCACATCGAGGGCGTCGGCATGTCGGACGCGATGAAGCTGTGGAGGGTGCACGGCTGGAGCCTCGCCGACCTCGCGCGCCGGTACGTCGCCCTCGGCGCCGCCTGCCTGGCCGCGCTCGCGGTCGGGTACACGCTCGGGCTCGCGCGCGCGCGGGCGCGGCTGCGGGCCGTGGAGGCCGGCGCGCCCGGGCGGTGACGGCCGCCCGGACGATCAGTGGACCGGCGTCGCGGCCGCGTCCGCGGTGGCCCTGTCGTCCGCGCGCGGCGCGACCGGGAGCACGACGGTGAACGTGGCGCCGGCGCCGAGCTCGCTCTCGACGTCGATGCGCCCGCCGTGCGCCTCCACGATCTGGCGCACGACGTACAGCCCGAGCCCCAGCCCTCCGCTCCCCTCGGCGTTCTGCCCGCGCTCGAACCGGCGGAAGATCCGGGCCCGATCCTCGGGCGCGATCCCGCGGCCCCGGTCCTGCACGGAGATCCGGACCTCTCCTCCGGACGCGTGGACGGCGACGTCGATGGGCTCGGTGCCGCCGTACCGGATCGCGTTCGAGACGAGGTTCGTCACCACCTGCTCGAGCTTGGTGCGATCCCAGATCCCCTGGGCGGGCGCGGGCGTCGAGACCCGCAGCACGCGCCGCGCGCGGCCGAGCTCCTCCTGGAACCGGCCCGACACCTCCTCGACGAGGCCGCAGAGGTCGAAGGGCTCGGGGGCGAGCTCGAGCCGCTGGACCCGCAGGCGCGTCACGTCGAGCAGGTTGGCGACCAGCCGGTTGAGCCGCTCCACCTGGCGGCCGACGACCGCCACGCGCCGGACCAGCTGCTCTCCGCCCGGCGCGGCCGACCGCTCGAGCAGGCGCGCCTGGAGGGTGAGCGCGGTGAGCGGGGTGCGCAGCTCGTGCGAGGCGACCGAGATGAACTCCTCGCGCACCTGGATCGCCTCCTGCGCCTCCTGGTAGAGGAACGCATTCTCGAGGGCCTGCCCGGCGCGCTCGGCGAGCGCGGCCGCGAGCTGCGCGTCGCGGCGCCCGAGCCGCCGGCCCGGCGACGTCGCGAGGTGCAGCGTGCCCGCGGGCTGGCCGCGCACCCGGATCGGCGCCGAGAAGGGCCCTGCCGAAGGCTCCGCGTCCGAGCCCGACGCCGGCGCGGCGGCCTGGACCTCTCCGTCGGGCAGGGTGACCGTGACGCGGCAGGCGTCGGCGAGGAACGGCACCGCCAGCCCTGCGAGGCGGCGAGCGATCTCGCGCGGATCGAGCGACGAGAACAGCTCCACGCTCGCGCGCGCGAGGAACGCGAGCGCCTCCTCGGCCCGGCGCGCCTCGGTGACGTCCACCGAGAAGCCGCGCAGCTCCGGCGCGTCGCGCTCGCGGTCCGTGAAGACGCGCAGCTCCGTGTGGAACGAGCCCACGGACCCGTCGTGCCGGACGAAGCCGTGGTCGATCGTCGCGAACGCTCCCGCCGCCGCGGTGCGGAGCGTGGCGAGGAACCGCTCCAGGTCGGCCGCGGGCACGAGCTCGGTCCACGCGCCGGGACGCGTCCAGTCCCCCGCCGGCCGCCCGAGCAGCTTCTCGGTGCTCTTGCTCACCAGGGTGCAGTCGAGGGTGACCGGATCCGCGCTCCAGACCACCGCGTGGGTGATCCCGTCCATGAGCCGCGCGTACCGCTCGCTCGCCGCCTGCTGCCGCCGGAGGTCTCGCAGCTCCGCCTGCTCGAGGGCGCGCTGCCGCTCCGCGCGCTCGCGCTCGCGCAGCAGCGCCGCCTGCCGCGCGATCTCCTGGCGGGCGCGGTGCAGCTCGACGAGCGCCGCCACCTTGCTGCGGAGCACGTGCGGGTCGACGGGCTTCAGCAGGTAGTCGATGGCGCCGAGCTGGTAGCCGCGGGCGATGAGCCGCTCGTCGCGGCTCACCGCGGTCATGAAGACGATCGGGATCGCGCGCGTACGCGGGCCGCCCCGCACCAGGCGCGCCACCTCGAACCCGTCCATCTCCGGCATCTGGACGTCGAGGAGGATGACGGCGCAGTCCTCGTGGAGGAGGAACCGGAGCGCCTCGGCGCCGGAGCGGGCCTGGACGACCTCGTAGGCGGGGTCGCGGAGGACCGACTCGACCGCGAGCAGGTTCTCCGGGCGGTCGTCGACCACGAGGATGCGGACGCGTGCGTCCGCAGGTGCCGCGGCGCCGTCGGCGTGGGAGTCGGCGCCCGCGAGCGCCTTGGGCAACATGGCCCGAACGGTAGGGCTCCGATCGAGCAAGGAGCACTCCCCGAGAAGGGCCGATGGACGAGAAAGGGGGTGCCAGTTGGGGTGCGAAGCTGGCAGCCAGGCAACCCCGGTCGGATGTTACGGCCCTCCCCTTCACCGCGGGATGACCATGCCCAACGCGACCCCACCCACCTCGAGCGCGCCGAGAGGATCCCGGAAGCGCCCCGTCCCCCGGTCCGGGAGCGCGGAGCGCACCGCGACCCGTGCCGTCCGCGCCGACGCGCGCGCCCGCGCGACGGAGTCCGAGTGGGATCTCCTGCCGCGGAACAGCCAGGAGGAGCTGGAGGCGCTCGAGGACGTGCTCACCGCGGTCAAGGCCGGCGACTTCTCCATCCGGCTGCCGTTCCGCAAGGACGGCGTGCTCGCGCGCGCGGGCGAGCTCCTGAACGACATCCTCGGCCTCAACGAGCACCTCTCGCGGGAGCTGCTGCGCGTGGGGAAGACGGTCGGGCAGGAGGGCAAGATGACCGAGCGCGCCTCGGTCGGCCCCGCGAAGGGCGCCTGGGCGGCGACGACGCACGCGGTCAACCAGCTCATCGGCGACCTCGTCGCGCCCACCAACGAGGTCGCGCGCGTCATCACCGCGGTCGCGCGCGGGGACCTCTCGCAGAAGATCTCGCTCGAGATCGAGGGCCGCCCGGTCCGCGGCGAGTTCCTCCGCATCGGCACGACCGTGAACTCGATGGTGGACCAGCTCAACTCGTTCGCCGCCGAGGTGACGCGCGTCGCGAAGGAGGTCGGCAACGAGGGCAAGCTGGGCGGCCAGGCCGACGTGAAGGGCGTCTCCGGCACCTGGAAGGACCTCACCGACAACGTGAACCTGCTCGCGGCCAACCTCACCGCGCAGGTGCGCAACATCGCCAAGGTGACGACCGCGGTCGCGAAGGGCGACCTCTCGCAGAAGATCACCGTCGACGCCCGCGGCGAGATCCTCGAGCTCAAGAACACCATCAACGTGATGGTCGATCAGCTCTCGTCCTTCGCGGCGGAGGTGACGCGCGTCGCGAAGGAGGTCGGCAACGAGGGCAAGCTGGGCGGCCAGGCCGAGGTGAAGGGCGTCTCCGGCACGTGGAAGGACCTCACCGACAACGTGAACGGCCTCGCCGCGAACCTCACCGCCCAGGTGCGCAACATCGCCAAGGTGACGACCGCGGTCGCGAACGGCGACCTCTCGCAGAAGATCACGGTCGACGCCCGCGGCGAGATCTACGAGCTCAAGAACACCATCAACACGATGGTGGACCAGCTCAACTCCTTCGCCGCCGAGGTGACCCGCGTCGCGAAGGAGGTCGGCACGGAGGGCAAGCTGGGCGGCCAGGCCGACGTGAAGGGCGTCAGCGGCACCTGGAAGAACCTCACCGACAACGTCAACACGATGGCGTCCAACCTGACCGTGCAGCTCCGCGACGTGTCGAAGGTGGCGATCGCGATCGCGAACGGCGACCTGACGCAGAAGATCACCGTCGACGTGAAGGGCGAGATCCTCCAGATCAAGGACGTCATCAACAAGATGGTCGACCAGCTCAACTCCTTCGCCGCGGAGGTGACCCGCGTCGCGAAGGAGGTGGGCACGGAGGGCAAGCTCGGCGGCCAGGCCAACGTGAAGGGCGTCTCCGGGACGTGGAAGGACCTCACCGACAACGTGAACGCCATGGCCTCCAACCTGACCGTCCAGCTCCGGGACGTGTCCAAGGTGTCGGCCGCGATCGCGAACGGCGACCTGACGCGGAAGATCACCGTCGACGTGAAGGGCGAGATCCTCCAGATCAAGGACGTCATCAACAAGATGGTCGATCAGCTCAACTCGTTCGCCGCGGAGGTGACCCGCGTCGCGAAGGAGGTCGGCAACGAGGGCAAGCTCGGCGGCCAGGCGGACGTGAAGGGCGTCTCCGGCACCTGGAAGGACCTCACCGACAACGTGAACGGCCTCGCCGCGAACCTGACCAACCAGGTGCGCAACATCGCCCTCGTGACCACCGCGGTCGCGAACGGCGACCTCTCGCAGAAGATCACCGTGCCCGCCCGCGGCGAGATCTCCGAGCTCAAGAACACCATCAACACGATGGTGGACCAGCTCCGGTCGTTCTCCGCCGAGGTGACGCGCGTCGCGAAGGAGGTCGGCACCGAGGGCCGCCTCGGCGGCCAGGCGGACGTGAAGGGCGTCTCGGGCACGTGGAAGGACCTCACCGACAACGTGAACGGCCTCGCCGCGAACCTGACCAACCAGGTGCGCAACATCGCCCTCGTGACCACCGCGGTCGCGAACGGCGACCTCTCGCA
>DASPMI010000166.1:0-4592 GCA_035627135.1 Anaeromyxobacter sp.
CGTCGTTCCGGACCCGAAGCCGGACCAGCCGCGCCCCCGGCCACGCAACCCCGAGCCGCGCCCCCGGCCCATCCCCGTGGACCCGGCGCCCATCACTCCAGCGGCGATCCGCGCCGTCCGCGCCGAGCTCAACTCGCTCCCGCTGCCGTCCCCCGACTCCGGCGAGGGCCTCCTCGCGCTGGAGGCGTCACCCTGGGCGCACGTGGCGGTGGACGGGCAGGAGCTCGGCGAATCGCCGCGCGAGGTCCAGCTCGGCGCCGGACGGCACCGGGTCCGCGCCGTCCACCCCGAGCTCGGGACGCGCGAGGCGCACGTCACCGTGAAGGCTGGTCACCGCACGGTCTGGGTGGCGTCGTTCGACTGAACGACGTCTGGCCTGACTGAGCTGAGTACCCTTCACCGCTCGTGCTTCGACAGGCTCAGCACGAGCGGATGCGAAGAACACCGCTGCTGGACGGGCGATCACTCCACCAGCCCGTCCGCCCGGGCCAGCGTCGCGAGCTTCGCCTTGATCCGCTCGAACCGCTTGCGCAGGGTGGCCTCGTCCACGGACCGCCCCTCCGCCTCCATCACCTCCGCCACCTCGCGCCACGAGAGCCCGCGATCGAGCCGCAGGACGAGCAGGCTCTGCTCCTCGGCGTCGAGCGCCGCGCGCAGCTTCGCGAGCTGCGCGCTCTCCTGCTCGCGCTCCTCCGCGGTCCGCGAGAGCACCTCGCCGGCGATCCGCGAGGCCATGGAGGTCGGGAAGCGCTCGCGCCGGCGGACCCACGCCTCCGAGCGGACCCGGAGGGCGCACCGCCAGGCGACCTGGTACGCCCAGACCCGCACCGAGCTCCGCCCGGCGAAGCCGGGGAGCCCCTTCCAGAGCTGCTCGGCGAAGAACGAGAAGGCGTCGGCCGCCTCGCCCCGCGAGCCGAGGATCCGGATGAGGTACCCGAGGATCTCCGGGCCGTAGCCGCGGAGCGCGCGCTCCGCCGCCTCGTCGTGGGCGCCGCGCGCGAGGGCGTCCGAGAGGCTCTGCTCGAGATCTGCGCGGGTCACGGTACCGCGAGCATACCGCGCCCCGGCCGTCGCCTCCCAGCCTCGACCGCGATGCGAGTCGCCGCGCGGGGTTCCGCGCCGCGTCGCCGGGAATCCGACATCGACCCCGGCGCCGGACGATGACGCGCCGTGAGGGATCGACAGGCCCACCGGACCGTGCGCACAATCCGGGCCGCAGGCTCGACGTGCCACACAGCCAGCCGCCTCCGGGAGATCCGAACATGTCGATCCGCAACGTCCTTCGCCTCGGCCTCTGCCTGTTCGCCGCCGCCGTGCTCTCCACCTCGGCCCGGGCGGCCGACACCGAGCCGGGCGTCTGGTGGGAGCACACCATCCAGGCCGAGATGGGCGGGATGTCCATGCCCGCCACGACGAGCAAGAGCTGCGTGCCGAAGGCCGGGATCCGGGAGCCGCCCGGCGCCGCCGACGACCGCTGCAAGGTCACCGACGTGAAGAAGTCCGGGAACAAGATGACGTGGAAGATGGTGTGCGAAGGGCCCGACGCGATGACCGGCACGGGGGAGATCGTCCATACGAAGAACAGCTTCGACGGCAAGATGTCGATGCACATGCCGCAGGGCGACATGACGATGAAGATGAAGGGCAAGCTCGTCGGCGGCGACTGCGACGCGAGCGCGACGAAGAAGCAGGTCGCCGCGTTCCAGAAGCAGCAGGCGGCGCAGCAGGAGCAGGTGGACCAGACCTACGCGGCGATCTGCCAGCAGGGCGTGGACGGGATGCTGTTCCGCCTGTTCGCGCCGCCCCTCACGATGTGCAAGGACCCGGCGGCGGCGGCGCGCGCCTGCAGCCGCCTGAACACGCGCGACGGGTTCCTCGTCTACGCCAACGCGGCGGCGTCGGACCCCGAGCTCCCCGGCATGGCGAAGAAGGTGTGCAAGAAGGACCCCGACGGCGCCCGCGCGAAGCTCTGCGCCCAGACCGCGAAGGAGGCGCGCGGGCTCGAGACGCCCGAGGACGTCCTCGAGTTCCTCGGAGAGTTCTGCCCGGACGAGGCCCGCGCCCTCGCGAAGCAGGAGTGCGCCGGCCGCAAGTTCACCGGCATCCCGCCCGGCTTCCGGAAGGTCTGCGTGGAGTACGCGCGCCAGGACCTCGGCGGCGGGAACGGGAAGGTGCAGGACGCCTCGTCGAGCGAGAGCGCCCCGCAGGAGGACCCGGCCCGGAAGGCCGTGAAGGACAAGGCGAAGGGCGTCCTCCGCGGCCTCTTCAAGTGAGCCGGTGATCGCGGCGCGCGCGCTCGGGGCCGCCCTCGCCTGCCTCGCGGCGTCCGCGGCGGCGGCCCGCGTCCCCCCGCCCGACCCGTTCCCGCGGGCCGGGCGGGCCTACCTCGTGGTCGTGAACGGGGCCGAGATCTGGGCGCGGGCGCCCGACGAGGCGCGCCCGCCCGCCTCGCTCACGAAGATCATGACCGCGCTCCTCGCGCTCGAGACGGGCGGCGACCCCGGCGCGTGGGTCGAGGTCTCGCCGCGGGCCGCGGCGCAGACCGGCAGCCGGCTCGGGCTCGCGCCCGGGGACGCGCTCCGCGCGGAGGACGCGGTCGCGGCGACGCTCGTCGGCTCCGCGAACGACGCGTGCCTCGCGCTGGCGATCCACCTCGGCGGGAGCGAGGCGGCGTTCGTCGCCCGCATGAACGCGCGGGCGCGGGCGCTCGGGCTCCGCCGCACGCGGTTCGTGAACCCCTGCGGCTTCGACGCGCCCGGGCACGCCGCGAGCGCGCGCGACCTCGCCGCGCTCACCCGGGCCGCGCTCGCGGTGCCGGAGTTCCGGCGGTTCGTCGCGCGCGAGGGCGGCGAGGTCACGACCCGGGCCGGGCGCAGGATCGCCTACCGCGCGAGCAACGTCCTCCTCGGGCGCGTGGAGGGGGCGCGCGGCGTGAAGAGCGGCTACACGGCGCGCGCCGGGCGGTGCGTGGTCGTCCTCGCCGAACGCCACGGGGTCGAGGTGCTCCTGGTCCTCCTCGACGCGCGCGATCGATGGTGGACGGCGGCGGCGCTCGTCGAGGAGGCGTTCGCGCGGGCGGGGAAACGTGGCTGAGGACGCGCGCCTCGACCGGTGGGCGAACCCGATCCTCGGCGCCGTGGCCGCCGCCTGGGCCACGAGCTTCCAGGGCGGGTTCCAGTTCGACGACTTCCGGGTGATCGTCGGCGACCCGCGCGTGCAGTCGGTCGCCGCCTGGTGGCGGTCGATGCCGGGCATCCGTCCGCTCCTCAAGCTGACGTACGCACTCAACCACCAGAGCGGCCTCGGGCTCGCGGGGTTCCACGCCGTGAACCTGGCGATCCACGCCGGGGCGAGCCTGGCGGCGTACGAGCTGCTCCGCCGCCTCGGGGCGCGCCTCGACCTCCCGGACGCGCGCCCGCCTGCGCTCCTCGGCGCGCTGGTCTTCGCGCTCCATCCCGTCCAGACCGAGTCGGTCACCTATCTCTCCGGCCGCTCGTCCTCCCTCGCGGGCCTGCTCGCCCTCGGGAGCCTCCTCGCGTTCGTCGCCGGGCGCGACCGCGCCCGGCCCTGGCTCGTCCACCTCGCCTCGCCGCTCCTCCTCGTGCTCGCGCTCGGCGTGAAGGAGGGCGCCGTCGCGGTGCCCGCGGCGCTCCTCCTCGTCGAGGCGATCGACAGGCGCACGCCGTTCTCCTGGCGCGCCTCGCTCCGCGCGGTCTCGGTCCACCTCGCCGTCGCGCTCGCCGCGTTCGGCGCGTTCCTCGCGTCGCCCGTCTACCGCGACATGCTGGCGCGCAGCCTGGCGCTCCGGCCGCTGGACCTCCAGCTCCTCTCGCACGCGCGCGCGACGGTCTGGCTCGCGGGCCAGCTCGTCCCCGTGCGCGGCCTCTCCGCCGATCCCGCGCTCCCGCCGTCCGGCGCGTGGACGCCGGGCGCCGCCCTCGCCGCCCTCGCCGCACTCGCCGTGCTCGGCGCCGGGGCGGCCGCGCTCCTCCTCCTGCGCCGCCGGCCCGCGCCGGCGTTCGCGGTCGCGTGGCTCCTCCTCTGGCTCGCGCCGCAGGGCTGGTGGCTGCCGCGCGCGGAGCTCGCAAGCGAGCGCCAGCTCTACCTCGCGCTCCTCGGACCGGCCTGGCTGGCCGGCCTCGCGGTCGCGCGGCTCCGGGTCTCGCGGCGGGCGCGGGCGGCGCTCGCGGGTGCGCTCCTCGTGGCGCTCGGCCTCTCGACCGCGGCGCGGAGCCGGGTCTATCGCGACGAGGTGACGTTCTGGTCGGACGCCGCCGCGAAGGCGCCGCACAACGCCCGCGCCCACGGGAACCTCGGGTACGCGCTCGCGCTCGGCTGCCGCCCCGGCGACGCCGCCGCTGCGTTCGAGCGCGCGGCGGCGCTCGATCCCGCAGACCCGCAACCGCGCGTGAACCTGCGGCTCCTCCGGGAGGGCGCGCTCCTGCCGGAGCACGCCGAGGCCCGGTGCCGGGCGGGCGGGGAGGCCGAGTCACGCGCAGGTGAACCGTGAACCGGGCTCGGGCTCGGGCTCGGGCTCGGGCTCGGGCTCGGGCTCGGGCTCGGGCTCGGGCTCGGGCTCGGGCTCGGGCTCG
>DASPMI010000167.1:0-37470 GCA_035627135.1 Anaeromyxobacter sp.
AATCGCGGTGTGGTGGACGAACACGTCCTCGCCACCGCCGTCCTGAGAGATGAAGCCAAAGCCCTTCGCGTCGTTGAACCACTTCACCGTGCCACTCGGCATCTGCACACTTCTTTCGTGTTCGGCGGGAGTGCTTTCCCAGCCGGACCCAGCAGCCACCTCGTGGCGCGGGACGCCGGGAAATTAGTCGGGTAGGGCCGAAAAGTCGAGCGGGTTCGTGCGACTCTCGGGAGGTGAACTCGAACCCCTGGCGGGGCCGGCCAGACCGGGGCCCGCCCGCTCGAAGGCACGAGGGCCGCGATGCCGAGCCCGGGTGAGCCGCTGCGGGTGCCGCGCGACGCGGCGGGGGAGCGGCTCGACCGTTTCCTCGCGCGGGCGCTCGCACTGCCGGTGGACCGCGCGCGCGCGCTGGTCGCGGGCGGGCGCGTCCGCATCCGCGGGAAGACGTGTGCTCCGGCGCGGAAGCTGTTCGGCGGCGAGGAGATCGTGGTCGAGCGCCCCGCGCCCGCCCGGGCGCCGGCCCTCGGGCCCGAGCTGCCGGTGCTCTACGACGACGACGACTGCGTCGCCGTGGACAAGCCCGCAGGGCTCCCGGTCGAGCCGGCCGGTCCTTCGTCCGCGGCCGTGATCACGGCGGCGCGCCGGCTGGGGCGTTTCGACGTGGACGGCGCGGCGAGCCCGGGCCTGCCGCACCGGCTCGATCGCGACACCACGGGGGCGCTGCTGCTGGCGCGCCACGACCGGGCGCTGGCCGCGCTCCGGGCGGCCTTCGAGCGGGGCGCGGTCGACAAGCGCTACCTCGTGCTCGTCGCGGGCGCGCCGCCCGCGGAGGGCGCGCTCGACAGCCCCTACGGGCGCGACCCGGCCGATCCGCGCCGCTTCACGACACGTGTACGCTCTGCCCGCCGCGCGCGGCTCGAGTTCCAGGTCCAGACGCGACTCGCAGGGGCGGCGCTCCTCTCGGTGACCCTCCTCACCGGCCGCACGCACCAGATCCGCGTCCAGCTCGCCGAGGCGGGCTGGCCGGTGCTCGGCGACGAGGTGTACGGGGTGCCGTGCCCGGCCGTCGCGCGGCAGGCGCTGCACGCGGAGCGCCTCACCTTCCCGCGCCCTTCCGACGGCATCCGCGTCGAGATCGTCGCCCCGCTCCCCGCCGACCTGGAGCAGGCGGTCGCCCGCCTCTCCGGACCGTGAGCCCATCCCGGATCGGGCGCCGCCTCGTCCTCGGGGGGGCGTGGCCCGCGGTCGGCCCGCCCGGTTACGGATCGACGCCGGGTGACGACGTCGCGGGAGAGCGGCGGGGGAGGGGCGGGGCGGCTGGCGCGCCTGCGGGGGCTGCTCCTGCCCCGCGACGGGCGGAGCGCCGGCCGGCAACGCCTGGTGCGGCTCGGGGGTGTCGTCCTGCTCGCCGGCTTCGCGGTCCTCGCCGCGCGGAGCGTGGACCTCGCCGCCGTCGGGACCGCGCTCGCCGGGGCCGACGGGCGGCTCGTGCTCGCCGCGGTGGGCGGGAGCCTCCTCTCGCTCGCCGCGCACGCCGGGCGCTGGGTCGCGCTCGTGCCGCGCGGGGGCGGCCGCCCGCGGTTTCGCGACGCGTTCTCGGCGATGAACGCGGGGTTCGCGGTGTCGATCGTCGTGCCGGCCCGCGCGGGAGACGTGGTCCGGGCGTGGATCCTGGCGCGCCGGACCGGGACGTCCACCGCGACCGCCGTGGCGGTGACCGGCCTCGACTACGTCGTGGGCGCAGCCACGCTCGTGCCGCTCGGCGCGCTGCTCGCGTCGGCCGCGCCGGTCCCGCCCTGGGTACGGCACGCGCTGCTCGCCTTCGCGGCCGTCTCTGCTGCCGGCATCGGCCTCGCAGCCTGGCTCCGCCCGCGCGGCGCGCGCGCGGTCCCCGCGCCCGGGGCGGGGCGGCTCGTCGCGCGGCTCCGCGCCGGCCTGGTCGCGAGCGGCGATCCCTCCGCGCTCGGCGCCGCCGCCGCCTGGGGCGTCGCGGGGTGGGCGGCCGAGCTGCTCATCGCGCACCTCTCGCTCGCGGCGCTCGGGCTCCCCGCGGACCTGGTGCGCTCGTCCCTCGTCGTCCTCGCCGCGACCGCGGGCGGGATCGTCGCGTTCTCGCCGGGCGCCGCCGGTCCGTTCGAGCTCGCGATCGTGCTCGCGCTCGCCGGGACGGGGATCGAGCGCGAGCCCGCCCTCGCGGCGGCGCTCCTCTACCACCTCGTCCACCTCGCGCCCGTCGCGGTGCTCGGCGGCCTCGCCCTGGCGCGGGAGCTGCGGTGGGAGCCGGCGGAGCGGTCGCCGTGATTGCGGCGCGGCCATCCTCGCCGCACGTTCTCGGGCCGGAGGGGACATGCGCATCGGCATCCTGGGCACGGGGCAGATCGGCGGGACGGCGGCCCGGCTCTTCGCTTCGGCGGGGCACGAGGTGGCGCTCGCCCACCGGGGCGGTCCGGAGTCGCTCCGCGCGCAGGTGGCGGCGCTCGGGCCGAAGGCGCGCGCCGCGACGGTGGACGAGGCGATCGGGTTCGGCGAGGTGATCCTGCTCGCGATCCCCTGGCGCAGCCGCGGCGAGCTCCCCGCCGAGCGGCTCCGCGGGAAGATCGCGATCGACGCGATGAACCCGTACCGGCCGGACTTCTCGCTCTACGACCTCGGCGACTCGACCTCGAGCGAGGAGGTGGCGAGGACGTTCCCGGGCGCACGCATCGTGAAGGCGCTCAACCACCTGAAGGCAAACGATCTCGCCCGGCGCGGGCGGCCGGAGGAGATGTTCGAGCGCCGGACCGCGCTCTTCGTCGCGGGGGACGACCCGGAGGCGAAGCGGACCGTCGCCGGGCTGGTCGCGCAGCTCGGGTTCGCCCCGGTGGACACGGGCGGGCTCCGCGACGGCGGGAAGCTGCAGGGGGCGGGCGGGCCGCTCTACATCCACCTCTTCGCGGGGGCGGAGGCGGAGGGGATGGTTCACGGCCTGCGCGCCGGTGCGCCCGCCGGCAGCGAGCAGCCCCGAGCGGGGTGAGCGGCGCTGGGCGCGAGGTCAGAGGGTCCCGTTAGACTCGACCCGATGGCGTTCGACCTGCAGAGCGAGTTCAAGCCGACCGGTGACCAGCCGCGGGCGATCGGGGAGCTGACCGAGGGCCTGCTCCGCGGCGACCGGCACCAGGTGCTCCTGGGCGTCACCGGCTCGGGCAAGACCTTCAGCATCGCCAACGTGGTCGCGCGGGTGAAGCGGCCCACGCTCGTCATGGCCCACAACAAGACGCTCGCGGCCCAGCTCTACGGAGAGTTCAAGGAGCTCTTCCCCACCGCCGCCGTCCACTACTTCGTCTCGTACTACGACTACTACCAGCCCGAGGCGTACGTCCCCTCGACGGACACGTACATCGAGAAGGACTCGTCCATCAACGACGAGATCGACCGGATGCGCCACGCGGCGACGCACGCGCTCCTCACCCGGAACGACGTCCTCATCGTCGCCTCGGTCTCCTGCATCTACGGCCTCGGCACCGCCGAGGCGTACTACGGCCTCCTCCAGCAGATCGAGAAGGGGCAGGAGTTCCTGCGTGACCGGTTCATCCGCTCGCTCATCGACATCCAGTACGAGCGGAACGACCTCGACTTCCACCGCGGCACCTTCCGCGTCCGCGGCGACACGATCGAGATCTTCCCGCCGTACGAGGAGGACCGGGCGGTCCGGATCGAGTTCTTCGGCGACACGGTCGAGAGCATCCACGAGTTCGACCCGCTCCGCGGCGTGACGCTCGCCGAGCTCGACAAGGTCGCGATCTTCCCGAACAGCCACTACGTCTCGGCGCCGGAGACGCGGGCCCGCGCCATCTCCGGGATCCGCGAGGAGCTGCGCGAGCGGCTCCAGGAGCTGCGGGGCCAGGACAAGCTCCTCGAGGCGCAGCGGCTCGAGCAGCGGACGATGTTCGACCTCGAGATGCTCGAGCAGATGGGGTTCTGCCCGGGGATCGAGAACTACTCGCGCTGGCTCTCGGGGCGGAAGGCGGGCGATCCGCCGCCGTGCCTCCTCGACTACTTTCCGAAGAACTTCCTGACGGTCGTGGACGAGTGTCACCAGACCATCCCGCAGATCGGCGCGATGTACCGCGGCGACCGGGCGCGGAAGGAGACGCTGGTCGAGTTCGGGTTCCGGCTCCCGTCGGCGCTCGACAACCGGCCGCTCAAGTTCGAGGAGTGGGAGCGGCTCGTCCACCAGGCGGTCTACGTCAGCGCCACGCCCGCCGAGTACGAGCTGGAGAAGGCCCAGGGCGTCGTGGTGGAGCAGATCATCCGGCCCACCGGCCTCATCGACCCCGAGGTGGAGGTCCGGCCGGTCGGGTCGCAGGTCGACGACCTCCTCGGCGAGGTGCGGAAGCGGACCGAGGCCGGCGAGCGGGTCCTCGTCACCACGCTCACGAAGCGCATGGCCGAGGACCTCACCGAGTACTTCACCGACGTGGGCGTCCGGTGCCGGTACCTGCACTCGGACATCGACACGCTCGAGCGGAGCGCGCTCATCCGCGATCTGCGCAAGGGCGAGTTCGACGTGCTCATCGGCATCAACCTGCTGCGCGAGGGGCTCGACATCCCCGAGGTGTCGCTCGTCGCCGTGCTCGACGCCGACAAGGAGGGGTTCCTCCGGAGCCAGGTCTCGCTCATCCAGACCATCGGCCGCGCCGCGCGCAACGTGAACGGCCGCGTGATCCTGTATGCGGACACGATCACCGAGTCGATGAAGAAGGCGATCGACGAGACCAACCGCCGCCGCGAGATCCAGGCCCTCTACAACGCGGAGCACGGGATCACGCCGCAGACGGTGAAGCGGAACATCAGCGACCTGCAGATGGCGGTGGTCGAGGCCGATTACCTGACGGTGCCGCTCGCCGCCGAGGAGGGCGCGGAGTACAAGCCGGAGCAGCTCCCGGCGATCCTGGCCTCGCTCGAGGCGGACATGAAGGAGGCGGCGAAGGCCCTCGAGTTCGAGAAGGCCGCGCAGCTCCGCGACCGGATCCTGGCGCTCAAGAACGTGCAGCTCGGGATCCCGGCGGGCGCGGCGGGGATGAAGGGCGTGCTCGGGAGCGGAGCGCTCGCGGGCGCCGCGGCGGCCGGCAAGCTCACCGGGGCGCGCCGCCCCCCGCAGCGGCGGCGCCGGCGCTGACGGGGCTCACGAGCGGTCTGGCCGCTTGACCTCCTCACTCCGGGTCGGCATCCTGCCCCGGATTCGCCCCTCCCTGGGCAGTGGACTCCCGTGTGGCTCCCGGGGGGGACAACCCATTCCCCGAGGTATCACCATGTCACGCACCGTCTCCCGGACAGGAGCGCGGACGCTCGCGCTCGTGGCAGGGGTGTTGCTCGCCGTCCCGGGCCTCACCTCCGCCGCCAGCATCACCGTCGACACCGCCACGAAGTATCAGACGATCGAGGGCTTCGGGACCTGCCTCCCGTGGTGGATCAACGATCCGAACACCAGCCCGCTCTACAACCCGACCCTTCGCTCGCTGTACGTGAAGGACCTGGGGTTCAACATCCTCCGGGTGGAGATGCATCCGTCGGCGCTGATGGGCCCGGCCGGCACGCTCGACTCGCCCGTGGAGCTGGTCGACGACGTGGCCACGAACCTCCCGAGGTTCAACTTCACGCGGCCGCCGGTCAAGCTGTACGGCGACTTCGCCCAGTACGTCCGTGACAACGTTATCGAGCCCGGCACGTTCAAGCTGGTCGGCGCCTTCTGGACTCCGCCGCACTGGCTCAAGGGGCCCAACGGGACGATGATCGCCGGCCACCCCGCGCCCTGGATCAACGGCGCCGACAGCAACACGTGCGGCGGCCGCCTGAAGCAGGACGAGGCGACCAAGACGCAGTTCGCGCGCTACGTCGGCGCGTGGATCCGCGGCTTCGAGGGGCAGTACGGCGTCACCTGGCACGCCGTGAGCCTCCAGAACGAGCTCATCTACGAGACCGAGTACAACTCCGCGAGCTACTCGAAGGACGAGACCGGCAAGACCGACCAGTGGTGGCAGTACGCCGACGCGCTCAAGGCGGTCAGCGACTACCTGAAGGCCAAGAACATCGGCACGAAGCTCATGGGGCCGCACCACGCCGGCATCGCGGGCATGCCGAGCAACCCCTGGCACTTCTACGAGCAGATGGGGTTCATCGACGCGGTGCGGAACCACGCCTCCGGCAACCTGCTCGACTCGATCGCCATCTTCGCCAGCAACGACTACGTGGACGGGGGCCTCGCGAACCACGCGGTCATGCTGCGCGGCTACTGGGAGGGCATCGCCAACGTCCCGGCGGCGTGGGCCCAGTGGTCGCCCGCCGGGAACATCTCGCAGTACGGGAAGCAGAACTGGTTCCAGGAGTCCTCCGGCGAGTCGAACAACTGGGACAAGGACAACGCGCTCGGCCTCGCCCAGAAGATCCACGACGGGCTCGTGTTCGGACACGCCTCGGCCTACATCTACTGGCAGACGATCGACGACCAGACCGGCGTCGGGCCGCAGACGCTCCTCGGGACCACGCAGGTCTCCAACCCGGGCGCGAGCAAGAAGTACAGCGCGATGAAGCACTTCTCGCGCTACATCCGGCCCGGCGCGCAGCGGGTGAAGGCCACGTTCGACTCGAACGGCTGGAGCGCCTACGGCGGGGCGACGCAGCACGACACGTACAACAGCCTCAACGTGAGCGCGTACCAGAACGGGAACGCCCTCACCATCGTCCTCGTCAACATGCGGTCCGCGGCCGAGCCGACGACGATCGCCATCCCGGCGTCGCTGGGCATCACGAGGTTCCAGGCCTGGCGGACCACCACCGCCGAGAGCTTCGCGGCCCAGCCGGATCTCGCGGTCAGCGGCAACGCCGTCACCGTCGGCGTCCCGGCGTACTCGGTCGTCACGTTGACGGGCCAGGGCGGCACGGTGACCAGCTACACGCTCAGCGTGACGAAGAGCGGGTCCGGCAGCGGGACGGTGACGTCCGCCCCCGCCGGAGTCGCCTGCGGCGCGACGTGCGGCGCCACCTACGCGAGCGGCACGAGCGTCACGCTGACCGCCGCGGCGGCCAGCGGCTCGACGTTCGCGGGGTGGAGCGGCGCCTGCACGGGGAGCTCCGCCTGCGTGGTGTCCATGACGGCGGCCCGCACGGTGACCGCGACGTTCGACCCCGTCACCCCGAGCTACACGCTGACCGTGACGAAGGCCGGCACCGGCACCGGCACGGTCGCGGGCGGGCCGATCAGCTGCGGGTCGACCTGCTCGGCCACGGTCGCGAGCGGCACGACCGTCACGCTGACGGCGACGCCCGCCTCGGGCTCGACGTTCACGGGCTGGAGTGGCGCCTGCACGAGCTCGCCCTGCGTGGTCACGATGACCGCGGCGCGGTCGGTCACCGCCACGTTCACCGGGCCCGCGAACGACGCGTCGATCTCGGTCACCAGGTCGGGGAACGGCGCGGGGACGGTCACGTCGAGCACCGGCGGCATCAACTGCGGCTCGGTCTGCAGCGGGATGTTCGTGCCGGGCACCGTGGTCACCCTCACCGCCACGCCGGCGGCGGGCTCCACGTTCGGCGGCTGGAGCGGCGCCTGCGCGGGCACCGCCGCCACGTGCACGATCACCGTGACCGGCGGCCACGCGGTCGGCGCCGCCTTCCAGGCGCAGAGCACCGGGACGCCGTGCGCCAACCCGATCACGCTCACGTCGGGCAACAGCGGCAACTTCAACACCACCGGGGCCGCCTGCTACCGGACGGCCGCCAACGTCAACGGCTGGGGCTGCTACAACATGGCCGGGCGGACGGTGTCGGTGAACAACGGCGCGCCCACGGCGGCCTGCGGGCAGATGCCGATGCCCGCGAGGTGGTCGGACGGGTACCACTACTTCGCCTTCACGGCGGGGCAGTACCCGTGGGCCGGCTTCTACTACTGGTAGCGGCCGCCTGACGGAGGCGTAGGACGGCGGGCCCGCTGCGGCCCGCCGTTCCTCTCGCCGCGGGCGTGAGGCTCAGAACCCGGGCTTGAGCCGGACCTTCGCGAGCTCCTTCTCGAGGGAGCGCCGGAAGAGGGCCGGACTGAACCACGTGTAGGCCGCGAACGCGAGCCAGCCCCACTGCGCGAGCTGCGCGGCCTCCGTCATGCCGGCGCCCCGGAGCGTGATCACCGCGAACCGGTAGAGCACGTACAGGAGCATCAGGATGAGGATCTGCCGCGCGGGCCCGAACCGCTCGAAGAAGGTCCCCCACCGCCACCAGAGGCCGAGGAGCCAGCTCTGGCGGGCCTTCACCTGCGCCAGCAGCTGGAGCGCGCCCGTGGAGGTCGCGTCCTCCTGGAGCGCGGCGACCGCGAGCTCCCGCGCCTCCTCCACCTGGCCGCGCCGCAGGAGCGCGCCGCCGAGCGCGACGAGCGCGTCCTGGTTCTCGGCGTCCTCCGCGAGCGCGGCGCGGGCCCACCGCTCCGCCTCGGCGAGGTCGCCGGTGGTGAGGGCGAGCTCGGCGCGGGCGGCGAGGGTCTCGGGGTCGGCGGCGTCGAGGGCCAGGGCCCGATCGAGCGCCTCCCGCGCCTCGGCGGTGCGTCCGCGCGCCCGCAGCACGTCCGCGAGGGCGCGGTGGCCGGCCGGGGCGCCCGGCGAGAGCTCGACGTACCTCCGGTACTCGGCCTCGGCGGCGTCGAGATCGCCGTGCGCGCGGTGGACCGAGCCCATCGCGAGGTGCGGGAACGGCGCCTCCGGGTCGAGGGCGAGGGCCATCGACGCCTCGACGCGGGCGGCGTGACGGCGGCGCGCCTGGACGAGCGCGAGCGCGAGGAGCGCGTGTGCGGTGGCGTCGTCCGGCGCCGCCGAGAGCGCCAGGCGCAGCGTCTCGATCGCGCCGGAGGGGTCGCCGTGGGCGAGCTGGTCCTGGGCGCGGAAGAGGAGGAGCGCGACGTGGTTCTCGATCGTCATCCGAGCACCACGTTCAGGAGGAGGACGCCGAGCTTGCCCACGTACGGCAGGAGCGGGTCGAAGAAGCGGTGCGACGGCGCGAGCATGCCGACGATCAGGAGCGGCGCGCCGGTCACGACCGGTCCGCCGAAGTACCGGTGCAGGTCGAAGCTCGCGTCCTGCAGGCCGTAGGTGAAGTACGCGCCGGTGAGCCGCACCGCGGTCACGAGCACGCTGCCGTAGCGCAGGACGACGAGCGGGAGCAGCCGGTGCTCCGCGGCGAAGAAGAACCCCTGGAGCATGGCCGCCGAGAGGAGCACCGCCCCCACCGCCCAGGCGACCTCCCTGCGCCGCGTCGCGCTCCCGAGGGCGAAGGCGTTGAAGACGAACCACGGCGCGCCGAGCCAGCTGCCGGCGAGCATGGTCGCGAGCATCGGCCAGATCGGGTTGACCGCGAACCGCGCCAGCCGCCCCGGCGACGGCTCGTCCGCGATCCGGTACGTCGCCGTCCCTACGTGGACCCCCGCCATCACGCCCTCCCGTGCTGCTTCAGGAACTCGAGCACGTCGTCGTACTGCCCACCCTCGTTCGCGTACCGGGCGTAGTTGCGCGCGGTCGTGAGCCACTCGAGCGTCGTCGGCTTCACCTCGGCCAGCGCCGCCTCGAGGTGCGCCATGCGGATCGGGACGTCCTCGCCCGCCGCGAGCGACGCCTGGATGGCCTCGTCCGCCGCGGTCTCCACCACGTTGGCGAGGTCGGCGCCGGAGAACGTGGAGGTCGCCTTCACCACCGGTCCCAGCCGGACGTCGCCGGCGACGGGCCGATCGGCGAGGAGCAGCTTCAGGATGGCCTCGCGCGCGGGCGCGTCGGGCGGCGGCACGAAGAGGACGCGGTCGAAGCGGCCGGGCCGGCGGAAGGCGGGGTCCACGGCCCACGGGACGTTGGTGGAGCCGAGGATCAGCACGCCCCCGTTGTTCTGCGCGAAGCCGTCCATCTCCGCGAGGAACTGGGAGACGAGCTTCGCGCTCGTCGCCTCGCGCGAGTACTGCCGCTTCCCCCCCAGCGCCTCCAGCTCGTCGAAGAAGATCACCGCCGGCGCCTTCCGGCGGGCCTCCTCGAACACGGCGTGGAGCTTCCGCTCGGACTCGCCGATGTACATGTCGAGGATGTCGGAGATGGCCACCTCGTGGAAGCTGGCCTGGCACTCGCCGGCCGTGGCCCGGGCGAGGAGCGTCTTCCCGCAGCCCGGGGGGCCGTAGAGGAGGATGCCGCCGCCCGTCCGCTTCCGGAACCGCTGGAACAGCGACGGCTTCTGGAACGGCAGCACGATCTTCCGGCGGATCTGCTCCTTCACCTCCTCGAGGCCGCCCACGTCCGCGAACCGCACCGGCCGGGACGGCGGGGCGAGCACGCGGCGGACGTCCTCGCCGTCGGTGTCGTCGTTGGAGATGACCGTGAGGCGCCGCGGGCCGGACGCCGTGGCCACCTCGACGACGTGCGCGCCGACCCGCGTCGCGAGCGCGAGGTCCTCGAGGGCCGGGCTCCGCCGCACGGCCTCGCGGTAGTCGGCCCGGGCCTCGTCGAGGCGATCGAGCGCGGCGAGCGCGCGCGCCCGGGCGAGGAGGAGCGCGGGGTCGTCGCCGTCGGCCGCCTCCAGGGCGCCGGCGTGGTCCCCGGCGGCGAGCCGGAGCTCGGCGACCGCGAGGCGGTCGGCGGGCGCGAGCGCGGACAGATCGAGGCCGCGCGCGAGCTCGAGGCCGAGCGCCGGGTTCCCGCGGTCGGCGCACGCCTTCACGAGCACGAGGCGGAGCGCCTGGTTCGAGGGCGTGGCCTCGAGCGCGGCGCGGAGGGAGGTGAAGGTGGGCTCGTCCATGGCGTCGGGGGAGGGTAGCCCAGGGCGCGCGGCGCCGGCCAGCCCGGCGTCGCGCCGGGGGGTGGTACGGGTGGCCGTTCCGCGCTACACCCCGACTCCGCCGATGGAAGCCGCGCTGCGCCAAACCCTAGACACGCTCCCGACCGACCCGGGCTGCTACCTCATGAAGGATCGCGAGGGCGAGGTGGTCTACGTCGGGAAGGCGGGGAACCTGCGCGCCCGGGTGCGGTCCTACTTCGACGCGGGGCGGGGCGACGACCGGCTCTTCGTCCCGCTGCTCGAGGACCTGCTGGGCGACATCGAGGTCATCGTCACGCGCTCCGAGAAGGAGGCGGTGCTCCTCGAGAACGAGCTCATCAAGAAACACAAGCCGCGGTTCAACGTCCGGCTCCGCGACGACAAGGACTTCATCGTCCTGCGGCTCGACGAGCGCCACTCGTACCCCCGGCTCGAGGTGCGGCGCGCGCGCGAGAAGCGCGTCCCCGGCGCGCGCTACTTCGGGCCGTACTCCTCGGCGTCGTCCATCCGCGAGACGCTCCGGGTGGTGAACCGCCACTTCCAGCTCCGCACCTGCAACGACCACGTCTTCGACCACCGGAAGCGGCCCTGCATCCTGTACCAGATCAAGCGGTGCCCGGCGCCGTGCGTCTACGAGGTGCCGCAGGACGAGTACCGGCGCTCGGTGCAGGACGCGATCGAGTTCCTCGAGGGGCGCGAGACGGAGCTCACCGATCGGCTGCGCGCGCGCATGGACGACGCCGCCGCCGGGCTCCGGTTCGAGGAGGCGGCCCGGGTGCGCGACCAGCTCCAGGCCGTCGAGCGGAGCCTGGAGAAGCAGCGGGTCCTGTTCACCGACCGCGCCGACCGCGACGTCCTCGGCCTCTACCGCGAGGGGCCCGACCTCGTCGTGCAGGTGCTCTCGATGCGCGCCGGCAAGCTCCAGGACGCGCAGAGCTTCCCCTTCCGCGGGCAGGAGTTCCCGGCGGAGGAGATCCTCTCGTCGTTCCTCTCGCTCTTCTACGAGCAGAACCAGGCGCCGGACGAGGTGCTGGTGCCGATCGAGCCCGTCGGCGCCGAGGCGCTCGCCGAGGTGCTCTCGGAGCGGCGCGGGCGGAGGGTGCGGCTCCTCACCCCGCAGCGCGGCGCGAAGGCCGACCTGCTCGAGGTGGCGGCGCGGAACGCGGAGCAGGGCTTCCGCTCGTGGCACGAGCACGACGAGCGGCGCGAGCAGGCCCTCGCCGCGCTCACCCGCGCGCTCCACCTCGCGCGCCCTCCACGGTGGGTGGAGTGCTACGACATCTCGACCTTCCAGGGCGCGCTCGCGGTGGGCTCGGGCGTGTCGATGAAGGACGGCGAGCCGGACAAGGCCAACTACCGCCGCTACAAGGTGAAGGGGGTGGCGGGGCAGGACGACTTCGCCATGCTGTACGAGGTGATCTCGCGCCGCCTCAAGCGCGCGGTCGCGGAGGGGCAGCTCCCGGATCTCATCGTCATCGACGGCGGCAAGGGGCAGCTCAACGCCGCGCTCGCGGCGGCGAAGGACCTCGGGGTGCCGGTGAAGCCGGCGCCCGGGAACGAGGGGGCGCCGTTCGTCGAGCTGGTGGGGCTCGCGAAGAGCCGGCTCCTCGACGCCGGATCGCTCGGGACGACGCGCGTCGTCGGGCGGCGGGCGCAGCGGGCGAGCGGCGCGCGGCCCGGCGCGGAGGACGCGGGCGCGGCGCTCGTCGACGCCGTCGAGGCCGCGGACAAGGGGTTCGTGCCCGAGCTGGCGCGGAGCGCGGAGCGGGTGTTCCTCCCCGGACGGAAGGATCCAGTCGTCCTCCGGCAGAACTCCGCCGAGCTGTTCCTGCTCGCCCGGCTGCGCGACGAGGCGCACCGGTTCGCCATCACCTTCCACCGCAAGCTCCGGCGCGAGCGAAACTTCCAGAGCGTGCTCGAGGAGATCCCGGGCGTGGGGGAGGGGAGGAAGAGGGCGCTCCTGCGCCACTTCGGCGCCCTCCGCCGGGTCCGCGAGGCGACGGTCGAGGAGCTCTGCCAGGTCGAGGGGTTCGGCGAGAGGCAAGCCCGCGCCGTGTACGACTTCTTCCACGCGCCGGTCGCGGAGGCCGAGGTGCCGCCCGGGGTGCAGGAGGCGCTCGAGGTCGAGGACGCCGGCGCCGAGGTCGCCGGGCCGGGGGACACGGCGACCGAGGACGAGATCGACGCCGCGCTGGCCGAAGAGGGCGGGGACCCGGAGCCCGAGGCCCGGTGACGCGCCCCGGGTTCGCGCTGCGGCGCCCTGGCGGGCCCCTTATGTACGCCGGCCAGCGGGGGCGGGCCTGGTAGCGTGGAGGGCGGGACAGCCCGGGAGGAAGACTCTTGAACGAGCCGAAGCGCGTACCCGCGGTCGACGAGGTGGCCCTGGCGCCGGTGGTGGACCAGCTCTGCCGCGCCGCCACCTCGACGTTCGCCCCCAACGGCCGGGTGACGCTCCCCTCGCGTGAGGCGGTGCTGACGGCGGTCGACGAGCTCCGCGCGGTCCTGTTCCCCGGGTACTTCGGGACGAACGACCTCCACGACGAGAGCCTGCACTACTTCGTCGGGGCGACGCTCGCCCGCGCGCTGAGCGCGCTGGAGGAGCAGATCTGCCGGGGCATCGCCTTCACGGAACGTCATGAGCTCCCGGGGTGCACGCACTGCGGCGAGGCGGCGTCGCGGATCACGAAGAGCTTCCTCGCGGTGCTCCCCGAGATCCGCCGGCTGGTCGCGACCGACGTCGAGGCCGCCTACGAGGGCGACCCGGCGCTGAAGAGCCGAGACGAGGCGATCTTCGCGTACCCGGGGCTCTACGCCGTGACCAACCAGCGGATCGCCCACGCGCTGCACCAGCACGGCGTCCCGCTCATCCCCCGCATCATCACCGAGCACGCCCACACGGTGACGGGGATCGACATCCACCCGGGCGCGCGGATCGGCGAGAAGTTCTTCATCGACCACGGCACGGGCGTGGTGATCGGCGAGACCGCCGTCATCGGCCGCAACGTGCGCCTGTACCAGGGCGTCACGCTCGGCGCGAAGAGCTTCCCGCTCGACGAGCACGGGAGGCCGATCAAGGGGATCGACCGCCACCCCATCGTCGAGGACGACGTGGTCGTCTACGCGGGCGCGACCATCCTCGGCCGGATCGTCATCGGGCAGGGCTCGTCCATCGGCGGCAACGTGTGGGTGACGAACAGCGTGCCGCCCTTCAGCCGCATCACCCAGGCCGAGGCCCGGGAGGTGCGGTACTCGCACGGCGGGGGCATCTAGCCCGCGGGAGCGCCTGTGGCCTATCACCCCTGGCACGACGTCGAGCTGCCCCGGTTCGTCGAGGACCGGATCCCGGCGATCATCGAGATCCCCACCGGCTCCAAGGTGAAGTACGAGCTCGACAAGAAGTCGGGCCTCTTGCTCGTCGACCGGGTCCTCTTCTCGGCGGTGCACTATCCGGCGAACTACGGCTTCGTGCCGCGCACGTACTGCGACGACGGCGACCCGCTCGACATCCTGGTGCTGTGCGGGGAGCAGATCCAGCCGCTCGCGATCATGCAGGCGAAGGTGATCGGCGTGATGAAGATGCGGGACGACAAGGGCGAGGACGACAAGCTCATCGCCGTCCACGCCGACGACCCGAACTACGCCGACTACTCCGACGTGAAGGAGCTCGCCCCCCACCGGATGCGCGAGCTGCAGCGGTTCTTCCAGGACTACAAGGCCCTCGAGAACAAGAAGGTGCTGGTGGAGGCGCCGCAGGGGCGCTCCGAGGCGCTCCAGGTCCTGCGGGACGCGATGCGGCTCTACGACCAGGAGAAGGACCGGCTCAAGGGCGAGACGGCGCCCGCGCCGCCGCGCCCGCCGGTCCGGAGCCGCCGCGCGGTCCCGACCGCGGCCCGGGCCGCCCGTCGCGGGCGGCGGCGGTGAGCCGGTCGCGCATCTGACCACATCAGGCGGGCTCCAGGCTTCGGGCTCCAGGCTACAGGAGCAGCCCGCGGCCCCCACGCCGAAGCCCGGACCCTGCAGCCTGCAGCCTGTTCTGCGGTACACTCGACGTACCGTGCCGAGCCCCCGCTATCGCGCCACCGATTTCACCCTGGAGTTCGTGGCCGAGCTCCTCGCCAAGCAGGGCATCCTCACCGACGACGCGCGCCGCACCGCCTTCGCCCGGGAGAACGTGCAGCGCGCCCGGCTCCTCCGCGACGGCGCCGCCCGGTCCGGCGGCGGCCTGCGGCGGGCGGAGCTCTCGCCCGTGGAGGTCCTCGCCTCGTTCAAGTTCATGGACGCCCGCCGCGAGGGCGAGGTGGTGGACGAGGACAAGGCCACCCAGGCGCTGGCGCACGCGCTCCAGGTCCCGTACCGGAAGATCGATCCGCTGAAGCTCGACGCCCAGCTCATCACCCGCACCCTCTCGCGCCCGTTCGCGCGCAAGCACGGGGTGCTCCCGCTCGAGCGACAGAACGGGACGCTCCTCTTCGCGGCGACGAACCCGTTCGACCGCGAGCTGTTCGAGAACCTGCGCGGCCTCGTGGGCGGCGAGGTGCAGCCGGTCCTCGCCGCGCCCTCGGACATCCACCGCGCCATCGCCGAGATCTACGGCTTCCGCCAGCAGATCACGCAGGCGCGCGTGCAGCTCGAGGACCAGCACGCGCCGGACGTCGGCAACCTCGAGCAGTTCGTGAACCTCTCCGGGATCGAGGCGCTGGAGGCGTCCTCCGAGCCGGTCGTGGCCGCGGTCGAGTACCTCCTCCACTACGCCTTCGAGCAGCGGGCGAGCGACATCCACATCGAACCGCGCCGGGAGGAGTCGGTGATCCGGATGCGGATCGACGGAGTGCTCCACCCGATCCACCGGATCCCCAAGGCGGTGCACGGGGCCATCGCCAACCGGTTCAAGATCATGAGCCGGCTGGACATCGCGCTGAAGCGCCCGCAGGACGGCCGCATCCGCACGGCGCGGGGCGAGGCCGAGATGGAGCTCCGCGTCTCGACCGTCCCCACCACCTTCGGCGACAAGGTCGTGATCCGCGTCCTCGACCCCACCGTGCTCGTCCGGGACCTCTCCGAGCTGGGGTTCCTGCCGGACGAGCGCGAGTCGTTCGAGCGGTGGCTGCTCCGCCCGCACGGCCTCGTGGTCGTGACCGGCCCGACCGGCAGCGGCAAGACGACCACGCTCTACTCCGCGCTCCAGGCGCTCACCTCACCCGAGGTGAACGTGACCACCATCGAGGATCCCATCGAGATGGTGCACGAGGACTTCAACCAGATCGCCGCCAACCCGAAGACCGGCACGAGCTTCGCCGAGGCGCTGCGGCACGTGCTGCGGCAGGACCCCGACGTGATCATGGTCGGCGAGGTCCGCGACGGCGAGACCGCCACGCAGGCGGTGCAGGCCGCGCTCACCGGCCACCTCGTGCTCACGACGCTGCACACCAACGACACGGTCAGCGCGGTCGCCCGCCTGCGCGACCTGGGCGTGCCCAGCTTCCTCATCGCCGCGACGCTCACCGGCGTCGTCGCCCAGCGGCTCGTGCGCCAGGTCTGCCCGTCCTGCGCGCAGGACGTGTCCCTCACCGCCGACGAGGTGGCGGCGCTCGGCGTGCCCCACCCCGAGGACCACGCCGGGCAGCTCCTCGCGCGCCGGGGCCAGGGCTGCAACAAGTGCCGGCTCACCGGCTACTACGGGCGGAGCGGGATCTTCGAGGTGCTCGGGGTGAACGCCCGGCTCCGGCACCTCGTCGCCGACGGGGCGACGCCCGAGGTGCTGGCGCGGACCGCGCGCCAGGACGGCATGCGCGGGCTGCGCGCCCACGCGATCCGCAAGATCGCCGCGGGCGTCACCTCCTTCGAGGAAGCGATGCGGGCGACCGCAGACGCGGAGGCCCTGTGAACGTCTCGGCCGAGATCGCGGAGCTGTGGTCGGCGGGGACGCCGCTCGTCTACCTCGTCACGCAGGAGGAGGAGCGGGCGATCGCGCTCTGCCAGGCGGCCGCGGCCGCCTTCGACGCGCGCGCCGGCGTCTGGTCCTCGCACCGGGGGCTCGAGCCGCTCGCGCCCACCGCCAAGGACCCGGCGGTGCTCCTCGACGTCCTCCTCAAGGCGCCCGCGCCCTACCTCTGCGTCGCGCTCGACCTCCACGAGGCGCTGGCCGCGCCGGCGCTCGTCCGGAAGCTGCGGGATCTCGTGCCGCGCCTCTCGCGCGAGGGCCGGTGCGTCGTGATCGTGGCGCCGCGCCTCGCGCTGCCCGAGGGGCTCGCGGGCGACGCGGCCGTGCTCCGCCTGCCGCTGCCCGACGACGGGGAGCTGGCGGCGATCCTCGACGCGGTCCACGGGGCCACCGCCGGGCCGCGCCCGGCGCCGCTCGCGCCGGAGATCCGCCACCGCGCGCTCGTCGCCGCCCGCGGCCTCACCGACCCGCAGGCGCGGCGTGCCTTCACCCGCGCCCTGCGCCGCGATCCGGCGCTGGGGCCCGAGGGCGTCGCCGCCGTCGCCGCCGACAAGAGCCGGCTCCTCGCCGCGGACCTCGGGCTCGAGCTCGTCGAGGGGCTCGACAAGCCGGAGGACCTGGGCGGGCTCGCGCAGTTCAAGGCGTGGATGGAGGAGCGGGCGCTGGCGTTCGACGCCGAGGCGTCGCGCTACGGCCTGCCGCCGCCGCGCGGCGTGCTCCTCGTCGGCGTGCAGGGCTGCGGGAAGTCGCTCGCCGCCAAGGCGGCGGCCGCCCGGCTGGGCGTGCCGATCCTGCGCCTCGATCTGCCGCGCGTGCTCGGCTCGCGCGCCGGCGCCGAGGAGGGGCTCGCGCGGGCCCTGGAGGCGGCCGAGGCGCTCGCGCCGGTGGCGCTGTGGGTGGACGAGATCGAGAAGGGGTTCGCGGGCTCCACGCCCGGCGACGGCGGCGACCCGCGCGCGGCGCGGCTCCTCGGCGCGTTCTCGACGTGGCTCCAGGAGCGGCGCGGGCCGGTGTTCGTGGTCGCGACCGCCAACGACGTCTCGCGCCTCCCGCCCGAGCTCCTGCGCCGCGGCCGCTTCGACGAGCTCTTCTTCGTGGACCTGCCGGACCTCGAGGCGCGGCGCGAGATCATCGAGCTCCACCTCCGCCGCCGGGGCCGCGATCCCGCCGTCGTGGACGTGACCGCCATCGCCGAGGTGTGCGCCGACTACTCCGGCGCGGAGCTCGAGCAGGTGGTGGTCGGCGCCCTCCACCGTGCATACGCCCTCGGCCGCGAGGTCGAGACGGGCGATCTCCGCCGCGTCGCGCAGGATCTCGTGCCGCTCTACAAGACCTACGAGGAGCAGATCAAGGCGCTCCGCGAGTGGTCGCGCGGGCGCGCCCGGACCGCGGGCCGCGCCGGCGCGGTGATCGATCTGTTCCGGCGGGCGGGGGCGTGAAGCCGGGCTCGCCGCAGTCCTGAGAGGGAGGGACGATGCGCGCCTCGGGGACGTGGTGGCTGGCGCTGTGGGCAGCCGGCATCGCGACGGGCTGCGTCGCTCCCGCGGTTCGGCCGGGCAAGGTCGCTCCCGGGCCGGGGGACGGGGTGATCCTCCTGAGCGTCACCTGGAACTCGGCCAACGTGCTCGGCATCGACGTGCTCGACCTGGAGCGGGTCGATCCCGGACACGGCGGGATCGGCGTCCAGGTCTCCGGGCAGCAGCTCACGGTCGTGGGATCTCGCGATACCTCCCTGCTGGTGGGCGCGCTGCCCGCGGGTGAGTACCGGATCACCGGCTTCCAGGGCTCCGTCATGGCCTGGCACAAGGCCGCCATGACCTTCACGAAGGGGATCTGGCTCCCGGCGAGAGCCGCGATCCAGCCGGATCCGGAGAGCGCACCGCCCGGAGTCTTCCGGGTCGTACCCGGCGCCGTCCACGACCTCGGCCGCGTCGTCATGAGCATGAACGCGGGCGAGAGGCACTGGGTGTGGAACGACGCCGTCTCCGGGAACCCGCTCCGCAGCGCGATCGGCCGGAGCGTGATCGCCACGTCGAACGCGGACCTGGTGCGGCGGTTCTCGCCCGAGAACGCGCGCCTCCTGGAGGGAACGCTCCAGCGAGGTTGGGTCGCGCCCCGTGACGCCGACGATCGGGTGGAGGAGAACGCGCGGTCCCGTCCCGGCGGGCCGCTGAAGCTCGGGCTGCTCTCCAGCGGGGAAGCCGTCGCCGTCGGGCGGATGGGGGCCTTCATGATCCGCGACCGAAGCGGTCGCTGGTCGGTGTCGAGCTCCCCGGGTCTCGAGTCGTTTCTCTGCCTCGTGCCGGTGGGGCCCGGGGCCGTTCGTTCGCTCGACGGCGTTCGCGCCGTCGCCGTCGGCGAGTTCAATGCGATCGCCGCGCTGGACGGGACGGGCCGCGTCCGCCGGCTGAGCCCTGGGAACCTGCCTCCTGGCAACCTGATCTTCGTCGAGGGGGACGACGGTCAGGGGTGGACGGTCGCGCTCGTCGCGCGTGGCGCCGTCACGTTCTATCGCTCGCCGATGCTGGAGCACGGCTCCTGGACGGCGATCCGGACGGAGCCGTTCGCCTCCTCGTCCTCGGCGATCTGGGTCTGGCCCGCGCGCGGTGGATTCGGATACGCGAACACGGAGGGGGCGCTTCGCGTGTACGATCGGAAGAGCGGCATCTTCGTCGAGCACCAGGGCCGCCCGGGGGCGGAGCGCATCCTCTCGCTCGCGTATTTTCCCGGCGCCGGGATCGGCGTGCTGACCGGGTCCTGGTACGAGCCGGGTCACTACTTCTCCCGTGACGACGGTCGGACCTGGGTCGAGACCCGATCGACGTTCAAGGTCCAGAAGGCTCCGCCCCAGTACACGTCCCAGGGACAGCTGCTCGTGATGGGCGCCGACAGGATCGTCGATCCCCCCGTCCTCCGCGCAACGAAGGACGGGGGCGCGACCTGGGAGGATCTGGCCGAGGAGCTTCCGCAATACACGGATGGATGTCCTGGAGCTGCCGGGCGTCGGGCTGTTCCAGCTGGGAAGCGGCGTCGCCGGCGAGGCGATGTTCATCCGCCACTCGGGCGACGGCGGCAGGACGTGGGCGAACGAGTACCCGGGTGACGAGCAATGAAGGCCGCGACCGAAATGGTCCAACAAGGCCCCGACCGAGAGTTGTTTTCGCGGACCGGTGGTCCGCCGCTCGGACCGCCGCCACCGACGCGCGGAGGTAACGGCGGGAGGCGTTCGTGCGCGGCGCGAGGAGGACCGGGGTCGCCTCGGGCGCTCGGGGCGAGGCGGCGCCCGCTCGAGGCGAGATTCGGCCGCCGCGGCCGTGGAGGAGTGAAGGAGGGTGACCCGAATGTCTCGCCGTGATCGCGCCGGTTGGTCGTTGCTCGTGTCCGCCGTCATCGCGTCCGCCCCTGCGTTGGGCGGGGCGGGGGAGCTGCGTCGCGACTCGTTCGCCTCGGTCCAGGTGGTCGCCTCCGTCCCGCAGGGCGAGTTCGCGCTCGCCGACCCTTCGCGCGCGGGCGCCGTCCGTGAAGCGGCGCCGCTGGTCGAGGCATCCCGGGGCCGCGACTTCCTCGGCGCCGTCCAGGCGGCGTTCGGTCGAGAGCTCGCGACCTCCGGCCGCCTCCGGGGCGCGAAGCTCGAGGTCACCGGGGACCCCGTGCTCGACGCGGCCGGCGCGCGCGCCGTCCGCGCCGCCGCGGGAACGGAGGCCGTCCTGCTGATCGAGATCCGATATGCGCTCTCGTACAACCTACGGCACGTCGTCGTGACGTCGGAGGCCCGGCTGTGCTCCACCTCGAACGCGCCGCGCGCGCGGTCCCAGGACCGGTCGCCGTGCCCCGCGCCGTACGCCCGGACGTTCATGTCGTCGCTGCCAGCGCCGGGATGGGGCCGCTGGGGCGCCGGCCACGTCGAGGCCGCGATGCGGGCGGTGGACGGCGGCATCGCGGAGATCGCGCGCATGCTCGTCTGGGACCTCGAGCAGGAGGAGCCCAAGGGCCGCTGGAACCCGTTCGGCGCGCACACGGTAGTTCACAAGGAGTATGACGAGGACGAGGAGTGGATGCGGATCGCGGAGGAGAACGGCCGCGCGTGGTACCGCTCCGAGTCGGGCGCGCTCGGCTCGACGGGCATGGCCTACCTGCCTGCCCCGGAGAGCGCGGTCCGGCCCGCCGCGTCGGGCGGCACCGTCCAGGCGTCCTCGTACGCTCCGGCGTCGGAGCAGCACGCCACGGGCGCGATCGGCTCCGTGGAGATCGTCCACCTCGCGGTGCGGCAGCAGGAGGACGCGCGAGCCGAGGCCGCGGCGCTGCAGCGCGCGTTCGGCACCACGGAGACCGCGCCGTCGGACCGACCCAGCGTCGCCGTCGATCGCCTCACGAACGGCTCCACCACGTTCGCTCCCGATCTCCGGGAGTACGTCGGCGCGGCGCTCCGAGCGGAGCTGGGCAGGATGGGCGTCACCTTCGCGGCGGGGAGGCCGACGCTGCGGGGCGAGATCGTGACGGCCCGCGCGAGCCGCTCGATCCGGAGCGTCGGGGCGACCCTCGAGATCCGCTTCGCGCTGGTCGATCCGGCGGGCACGGTCCTCTACACGGGGACCCAGTCCGTCGCGAGCGCGCCGGACGAGGAGGCACAGTCCGAGATCGAAGCGTTCCACGGCGTGCTGCGAAAGCTCGCGGAGGGGCTCGCGTCCGATGCCGCGTTTGCGGCCGCGGTCGGCGGAGGGCGGCCATGACGACGGAACCCCTCTCGCGCCCACGGCAGACCGACGAGCCGCCCGCGGCGGGCGGCGGCGTCGTAGAGACGCCTCGGTTCGGCGCGCTGGTCCTCCTCGTCCACGAGGTCCTGGCCGCCGCCGGGGTGATCATCCTGATCGCCTCGCTGGTCGTCTCCGACGCCGCAGCGTTCCTCGTCGTCTCGCCGGTCGGCGTGTTCCTCGGCGCGCTCGTGTACGGCTTCGGGAACGAGCGCAAGCGCCCCGGCTCCCTGAAGGGCGTCCGGAAGCTGCTCCTGTCGCTCCGCGCCCTGGGGCTCGGGCTGGTCGTGGCTGCGATCGCCTTCTACGCTCCGCTGATCCGCGCGAACATGGATTGGAACGACATCGACTTCGGGTATGCGTCGGCGGTGTTCGGCTTCTGCGCCGCATACGTGGGGGTGCCCAGCGTCGGCCTCGCGACGCTCGGTCTCGCGCTGGGTGCTCGCTGGGAGCGCTCACAGTCGAGGTAGCTGTTCCCGCTGCGGGCGCGAGCCTCGTCTCGAGGCCTCTGGCGCCTTCGTCGGCGTGGGGGAGGGCGAACGTGGAGATGACCCCGAGGAAGCTCGGCACGCTGGTGTTCTTCGTGTTCGGCGGGGCCGGCCTGCTGAAGGGGGGCTCCACGCCACCGTCTGCGCAATGATCGCGGGCGCCGTGGCCCTCGCCGCGCTGGGAGTCTTCGGCCTCGTGTTCAGCGGCGCCGCGATCCTTGCCCGCCGGTTGTTCGCGCCTCGGGCAAGCGGCCGCGGCGAGAAGGCGTTCGCCGTCCGGCTCCGCGCGGCGCGGTCTCCCCCAAGGGCCCGACCTTCCAGGTCCGCCTCGATCTCCGGATCCCGGAGGGCCTCCCCGCGACCGAGCTCGTCCCCGGCGACGACCGGCCGCTCTGGCGCCTGCAGCTCCGGGCCGAGGACGAGGGCGTCGACTACGCCGCCGACTTCGAGTATGCGTTCGGGTACCCGGGATCCGCCGCGATGGCCTCGCGATAGAGCGGGATCGCCTGCTCGATCTCGCCCGCCTGCATCCGGGCGTTGCCACGATCCTTGAGCGCCTCTGCCTTCTTGCGATCCGGCTTCATCACGCCTCCGGCGCCGCGGTGCGGCGCGCGGTCTTCGTCCCGCTCGCGGTAAAGAAGCTCCTACCGCTTCTGGCTCGAGCCTCGCCTCGACGCCTTCTTCGGCGCCTTCGCCTTCTGCGGCGTTCTCGCCTTCGCCCCAACCTTCGCCTTCGTCTTCTTCGCCTTCGTCTTCGCCGTCGCCTTCTTCGCCTTCGTCGTTGCCTTCGTGGCCTGCGCCTCGTCGTCTGGCTGGACGGACTCGTCTTCCGGTTCGATCTCCACGCCCGCGGCGTCGAAGTAGTGCGCCGTATCGATCAGATCGACGTTGAGCCCGGTCCCGTCCTTGTAATCCACGACGACGGTGCGAGCCTCGTCGGGAGGGTCGGAGAGGATGAAGGCGAAGAAGTAGGGCTGGTCGCTCTTGCCCGAGCAGAAGTGCCAGCGATGGATGCCGACGGGCCGGTTCTTCGAGTAGGTGCCCTCGAGGCACACCTCGCCGTTGGGATGGAAGCGCTGAAACGGACCGTCCAGCGTGCCGTCGTCGCCGAAGGTCGATCGGCAGACGATCGCTCCGCTGGGCCGCCACCAGGTCCAGGTGCCCACGCACTTCCCGTTCGACTTGGTTCCGAGCTCCCATTCGTTCTCGGACGCGTTCCAGCTTGCTTCTGCGGGCACGTTGGGGGGGCGGGTCGGGAGCGGCACGAGGTTCCTCCTTGGAGAGCTTCGAGATCGTACCACGCCGTGCCGGTGGCGGTGGTCGTCGCCGACTCCCTCTCGATGACGGTGGCGGAGCTCGACGCGGAGCGAACGGCCGGCGGCGTCACCGGATGACCGAGTTCACCGGCTCCAGCGCGTTCGCGTTGGTGGAGATGCCCGGCCTCCATTGCCAGTACGGCGAGCCCGCGGTGTTGTCGTGGAGGGACGAGTCCCGGATCGAGAGCGTGCCCGTGCGGCGCGGCACCTCGGAGCCGATCCAGTCCGTCTCCGTCGCGGCCCTGCCGGGCGCGGGCGGCGACCCCGTCCCCCAGTCGCGCGTCAACGTCTCCCCGGACTACGCGGGCGAGGACCATCCGCGGCCCGCGCTGGCCTGCGCCGGCGCGTCCTGCCTGGTGGCCTACACCGAGTCCGGCTCGTTCGTGAACACGGTGCTGTTCGACCGCGCCGGCGTGGTGGTCCGCCGGAACAGCGCCGCGGCCACCCGCCCGGCGGCCCCGGCGCTCGCCTGGAGCGGCACGGAGTACCTCCTCGTGGTGCAGGACGCGCGCCCCTCCGGCACGACGGACGTCATGGCCCAGCGGTTCGATCCGTCGAACGCCCGGGTCGGGACCCCGTTCGCCGTCGCGGCAGGCGCGAACCGCGCGACCCCGGCCGTGGCGTTCGACGGCGCGCGGTACCTCGTGGTCTGGGAAGACCTCGGCTCGGGCGGAGGCGACGTCCTCGGCGCGCGCGTCGAGGTGGACGGAACGGTCCACGGCGAGGTCTCGCTCTCGATCGGCACGGCGCCCGGCGAGCAGGGGAATCCCGCCGTGGCCGCGTCGGCATCAGGCGCCCTCGTCGCGTACACCGACACGCGGACCGACGTCACCGGGGACGTCTACGCGACGGTCATCGCGGCGACCGGGGAGGTGGGTTCGCCCTCGGGCGTCCGCGTCTCGTCGGCCGCGAACCGCGAGATCCGGCCGGCGATCGCGCACGACGCGGGCAGGTGGCTCGTCGTCTGGCAGGACTCCCGGGCGTCCGGGGATCACGACGACGGGATCTACGCCGCCCGCGTGGACGCGGACGGCACCGTGCTCGATCCGGTCGGGTTCGTCGTCGCGGACGGGCTCGCGCGCGAG
Source organism: Anaeromyxobacter sp. (assembly GCA_035627135.1). Lineage (GTDB taxonomy): Bacteria > Myxococcota > Myxococcia > Myxococcales > Anaeromyxobacteraceae > Anaeromyxobacter. The sequence continues at coordinate 24,391 of DASPMI010000167.1, forward strand.
GCGAACCCGGCCGTCGCCGGGTGCGGCGGCCGCTGGATCGTGGCGTGGGAGGACTTCCGGAGCGGCGAAGGGACGGACGTGTACGCCGCCCGCGTCACCGCGGACGGCGCCGTGCCGGATCCGCCCGGCATCCCCGTCGGCGTGGGCCCATACGGCCAGGGCGCGCCCGCCGTGGGGTGCGCGGGCGGGACCGCGCTCGTGGCCTGGCAGTCGCGCCCCGCGGGCGCCACGATGCCGCGGGGCGCGCTCGTCGGCGCGCGCGTCGGCGCGGAGGGCGCGGTGCTCGACGCGACGCCGCTCCCGATCTCGGATCGCTCGGCGGGCGGACAGCCGGCGGTGGGGGCAGGGGAGGGCGCCTTCCTCGTCGCGTGGCAGGCGGTGGACACCGCAGGGAACGCCTCGGTGCTCGCGGCGCGCGTCGGCGGTGACGGAGCCGTGGGGCCCGAGGCGGTGGTCTGCGGCGGCCCGAGCCTGCGCGGCGCGCCGGACGTGGCGTTCGACGGCGCCGGATACCGGGTGGTCTTCGAGGATCAGCGCTCCGCGCCCGGCGCGCTGCGCAGCGTCCGCCTGACCGCCGCCGGCGCGCCGGTCGATCCGTGCGGGGTCGAGCTCCGCACGGGCGCGAGCGGGCTCCGCCCGCGCGTGGGCTTCGACGGCGCGCGGCTGGTGGTGATCTGGCGCGCGCCGGAGGAGGGCGCGCTGCGCGGCGCGTCGCTCACGCCGGGCGGCGGCGTGCTCGAGACCTTCGACGTGGCCGCGGTGGACCCCGGCGCCGAGCGGCCGTCGCTGGCGTGCGACGGCGCCGGCGTGTGCGTCGTCGCGTACGACCGGACGGACCCGGAGCTCGGCGTCTCGCGGGCGCGGCTGCGGGTGCTGACGTCCGTCGCGCCGGCGGCCGGCTGCGCCGCGGCGGCCGACTGCGCCTCCGGCTTCTGCGTGGACGGCGTCTGCTGCGACTCGGCCTGCGGGGCCGGTGCACCCGACGACTGCGTGGCGTGCAGCGTGGCGGCGGGCGCGCCGGCGGACGGCGTCTGCGCGCCCGTGGTCGCGGACCAGCTCTGCGAGGCGCGGGGCGAGACGTGCGCGCCGGCGCGGCGGTGCGACGGCGCGAGCGTCGCGTGCCCGGCGGCCGTCGACGCGGCCGACGGCACCGCCTGCGACGACGGCGACGCGTGCACCGTCGGAGAGCGCTGCCAGGCGGGAGCGTGCACCGGCGGCAGCCCGAGCACCTGCCCCACGGGAGACGCGTGCCGCGCGCCGATCTGCGATCCGCGGACGGGGTCGTGCGCGCTCGTGTTCCAGGCTGGGCTCGCGTGCGACGACGGGAACGCCTGCACGGAGGGTGATCGCTGCGATGCGACGCGGGGCGCCTGCGCGGGGACGCCGAAGGTCTGCGCCGCGCCGGACGCCTGTCACCAGGCCCAGTGCGACCCCAGCTCCGGCGCGTGCGTCGCGACCGCGCAGCCCGACGGAACCTGGTGCGACGACGGCGACGCCTGCACGCGCGCGAGCTCGTGCCGGGCCGGCGTCTGCGCGGGGACGAGTCCGGTCCTGTGCCCGGCGCCCGACGCGTGCCACGAGATCGGGCTCTGCGATCGCGCGACGGGCAGGTGCACGTACGCGCCGAAGGCGGACGGGACCGGTTGCGACGACGGGAACGCGTGCACGCGCGACGACGCCTGCACGGCTGGCGTCTGCCGCGGCGGGACCCCGGTCACCTGCACCGCGCTCGACGCGTGCCACCGGGCCGGGACCTGCAACCCCGGCACCGGCCTGTGCTCGAACCCGCCGGAGGCGGACGGCACCCCGTGCGACGACGGGCAGGCCTGCACGCGCGCCGACGCGTGCATCGCGGGGACGTGTCACGGGCAGGCGCTCGTGTGCGCGCCGTCGGATCAGTGCCACGTCGCCGGAGTCTGCGACGGGGCGACGGGCGCGTGCTCGCAGCCGGCGGCGCCCGACGGCACGTGGTGCGACGACGGCGACCCGTGCACGCAGCAGGACTCCTGCGCCGCCGGAGCGTGCAGCGGCGGGACACCCGTCGTCTGTGCCGACCCCGGGCCGTGCCGGCTGGCCGCGTGCCAGCCGGGGACCGGGTCGTGTGAGAGCTGGGCCGCGCCCGACGGGACGGAGTGCACCGGCGGAACGTGCGCGGATGGGGTGTGCGTGCCCGAGCCGCCGGGCGGCGGCGGCGGCGGGGGAGGGGGAAGCGGCGGAAGCGGCGGCGGCTGCGGGTGCGGCGCGCGCGGGACGGCCGACCTCTCGCCGGTGCTCGCGCTCGGGGCGATCCTCGCGCTCGCGCGGGCCCTCCGGCGCCGGCGCGCGGGGTGACGGACTGAGGTCCACCTCCCGACCGCACCGCCGCGCGAAGTCCTGCGTGCTGAACGGGTGCGTAGAGCAAGGGTGCGTCGACGTCGCGTCCCAGCGTCTGGTCCCCGATGGGCTGCCACCGGGCGCGCCCGCGGGTTCATCGAAGAGGTCCCGTCTGGGAGCGCCCTTTCCACTGGTTCGTGATCATCGTCGAGTCTGTTCTGCGAGACCGGGGGCCTCGACGATGCGGTGTGCATGTTTCCTCGCGGTGGTGACGCTCGCCGCCGCGTGCGGCGGCGGTGACGGTTCGTCCACGCAGGGATCGCCGCAGCCGCCCCCGGGGCCTACGGCGCCGGGAACTCCGCCTTCGAGCCCTGAGGCACCACCAACCGAACCGACCTCGCCGCCACCGTCACAGCAACCGCCCCAGCAACCGCCGCCGCCGACACAGCCGCCGCCAACCGAGTTCGCGCCCGCATCGCCGTACCGCATGGCGGAGCTGCCGCTCTCCATCACCCCCGTGGTCGACATCAACGACGCGGGCGACGTGCTCGGGTTCCAGTGCAGCGACGCGATCTGCACCGAGTCGGCCCCGTTCCTCTGGAACGCGGTGTCCGGAGACGTGACGTACATGGACGCCGGCCGCTGGTTGACCTGGACGGCGGCGCTGAACGATCGCGGCGCGGCCCTGCTCCAGGACTCCGATCACCAGTACTGGCTCTACGCCGGAGGCCAGGCGCGCGCCATCCTCCCCGATCGGCGCGTCGAGCGTGCTCGCCTCGGCAACCAGGGGTGGATCGTTGGCTTGCTCTCCACGCCGACCGGACCCGACGCCTTCCTGTACGAGCCCGATCGCGACGTCCTCACCATCTTCGGACACGGACACTACGACGTGACGTCCGTGAACGGCGCCGGCGACATCGTGGGGCACGCCAGCGGGCGCGCGGTGCTGTTCGAGCCCGACGGCGGCATCGTGGATCTGGGGCTGGGGGACCACAGCAGGCCGGTGGCGGTGACCGAAGGGAGGCTGGTCCACGGCTACGGCGGTGATTCGTACGACCAGACCACCGGCGCGTACACGCCGCCGTTCGGGTTCGTTCACGACCTCCGGACCGGCGAGACGACGCGCTTCGACCCGCCGGACGGGCTCGGCTGGGAGTTCGTGCTCGACGGCAACGATCGGGAAACGCTCCTCCGCAACGCGCTCTGGTCGGACGGCCGAGCCTCCACGCTCGAGGCGCTGTGCGGGCAGCCGATCCTGGGCGGCGTCGCCATCAACGCGGCCGGGCAGATCCTCGTCCACTTCGAGCGCGCGGACGGCCGCCTCGGGGTGGGCGTCCTCACGCCCGGCGAGTGACCGCGTCTGGCCGATTCTCGCCAGACGGTCGTTCAGGGCGTGCGCGCGAAGGTCCGCGTCGCCGGAACTCGGCGGATGCTATGCGATCCGCCGCGGGAAGGCCGGCAGCGCTGTTCGGTTCAACCGTTGAACCGGTTTGCCCCGAAGGGCGGTGGATCGCTCGGGGGACGCTGGCGCATTCCGCGTGCCCACCTGCCGAGCTCGATCACCCCGCTTCGAGCGTGGCCGGCCCTCCCGTGAGCCGCTCGAGCAGCGCGCGGCCCTCCGCCCAAGCTCCCAGGCTCGACCGCGCGTTGACGTGCCCCTTCGCGCCGACCGAGACGAGCTCGCTGCCCCAGCGGCGCGCCACCGCCTCGGAGTGCGCGTGGGTCCCGTAGGGATCATCGGTGCTCGCCACCAGCAGCGACGGGATCGGCACCTCGAGCGACAGGGCAGGGCGGAAGCCGGTGGCCTCGGCCGGGAAGCTCGAGCCCTGCGTGTCGGGCACCGCGACGAGGAGCGCCCCGGTCACCCCGGCGGCCGGCACCAGCTCAGCGGCCTCCGCGACGACGAGGCACCCGAGGCTGTGGCCCACGATGACCTTTGGTCCCTCGACGCGGCGCAGGTCGCGCGCGAGCGCCGCGACCCACTCGTCGCGAACCGGGCGATCCCAGTCGCGCTGCTCCACCCAGATCGAGCCCGGGAGAGAGGCGGCCCAGATCGACTGCCAGTGATCCGGGCCGGAGTCGCCGATGCCGGGGACGAAGAGGACCCGAGGTGTCATGGAGCTCGTCTGGAGGGCGCGCCGCGGGTTCGCTCGTCCGGAAGCGCGCACCACCCAACGAGGACCGGCAGCTACGAGCCCCGCAACACCGCGAGCACGTGCTCGTGCACCTTCCCGTTCGAGGCCACGCAGCTCCCCGAGGCGTGCGTGGGCTTCCCTTCGAGATCGGTGAACCGGCCGCCGGCTTCCTCGACCAGGATCGCGAGCGGGGCGAGGTCCCAGATCTGCACGCCGGCCTCGACCCACGCCTCGGCCTGCCCGCGCAGGACGAGCGCGCAGCCGGCGAGGTCGCCGTAGCAGCGGGCGCAGGCGCAGCTCGTGGCGAGGTGGCCGACGCGCTCCAGCATGGGCGGGCGGAAGAGGACGTGCGGCTCGCCGAGGGAGAGCGTCGCGTCCTCCCAGGCGGCGATCCCGGAGACGGAGAGCCGGACCGGCGCGCCGCCCCCGGCCGACATCCAGCAGCCGAGCCCGCGCGCCGCCCAGTAGCTCTCGCCGAGCGCCGGGAGCGCCATCGCGCCGGCGACGATCCGGCCGTCGTGCTCGAGCGCGACGAGGGGCCCCCAGAAGCCTCGCCCGCGCGTGAACCCCTTGGTGCCGTCCAGCGGATCCACGATCCACCGGCTCCGCGCCGACCCGGCGTGCGCGCCCGTCTCCTCGCCGAGGAAGCCGTGCTCGGGGAACGCCTCCTGCACCACCGCCAGGATCGCGGCCTCCGAGTCGCGGTCGGCCTGCGTGACCGGGGTCCGGTCGGGCTTCACCTCGACGCGCACGCCGCGCCGGAAGTGGGTGAGCGTGGCGGCGGACGCGGCCTCCACGGCGCGCCGCGCGGTCTCCATGGCCTTCGCGAGGTCGAGGTCGGGCATGCGCCCGGTTCTACACCAGGTGTCGTCCGATCTCCTCCACGAGGAGCTGCAGGGCGTCGGCCCCGCGGTCGGCCAGGCGGAGGCGCCCGCCGTCCTGCTCCAGGAGCAGGCCCTGGTCCACCATCCACTCGATCGCGTTGCCGATCGTCGCCTTGGAGAGGGACTCGCGCAGGACCACCTCGCCCGAGAGGAACGAGGCGCGCCCGCGCTCCATCGCCTCGCGGAGCAGCGCGCGGCGGTCCATGAGCGAGAGCCGGCGGGAGACCGCGAGGGTGGCGGAGGCGGCGATCCGGTACGCCTCGAGGTACGCGCGCGTCAGCTCGGCGAGGAAGGCGAGCGTCTCCTCGTCCCGTCCCGGCCGGAGCTCCTCGCCGGTGCGCTCGATGGCTCCGAGCCGCAGGAGGAGGGCCGCGTTCTCGCCGAAGACCTCGTCGAACCGCGCGCCGACCCGGTACATGAACTCGAGCTTGAAGAGGCGCGACAGCCAGAGCGCCCGCGCGCGCACCGCCTCGCCGTCGTGCGGCCCGCGCGCGCGCACGGCGGCGGCGACGAGCGCGGGGGCGACGTACCGGTGGATGACCGCGTTCCGGTGGTAGTCGAGGAACGTGCGGCGCTCGTCGGGCACCTGGTAGATGGTCTCCTCCGCGGCGCGCTGCTCGCGCACGAGGAGGAGCCCGACGAGGCCGTCCAGGGCGTCGCGGATCGGGCCCGGCACGCGGGGGTCGGTCGGTGCGCCCGCCAGCCCCGAGGCGAGCCGCGCCCCGCCCTGGACGGCGAGCGAGCGGAGGAGGTCGATCCGGCGCGAGACCTGTCCGGCCGTGATGCCGCGCCGGACGTGGGAGAGGAGGGCGGCCGCGACCAGCCCGACGGGCGTGATCGTCACGGCGCGGCTGATCCCGTAGGCGATCCGGTTCGCGAGCGCCTGGACCATCCGGCGCTTCGCCGGCTCCCCCGCGCTCTCACGCCCCGGGGCGACGATCGCCGTGGAGGAGCGGGAGCTCTCGCCCTCCCACGCGGGATCGAGCGTGAGCGCGCCGGCCCCCCGGCCCAGGCGCTGCTCGGCGAGCGCCCGGAGCGAGATCGGCTCCTCGAACTGGACGTGGAGCCGCTCGTACCGGTGGAAGAGCACCTTGACCGCGCGCAGCAGGGCGCCGAACGTCTCCTTCTGCTTCTCGCCGCCCTCGAGCTCGCGCGCGTAGCTGCCCGCTTCGATGAGCCGCTCGTAGTCGATCGCCATCGGCACGAACAGCACGTCGTCGGCGGCGCCGTCGAGCCAGGCGTCCACCTCCATCGAGACGAGGCCGGTCTTCGGGAACAGGAGCTTGCCCGTGCGGCTCCGGCCGCCCTCGACGTAGAACTCCTGCGGGAACCGATCGCGGAGGAGGAGCTTCACGTACGCGCGCAGGACCGCGGTGTAGACCCGGTCGCCCTTCACCTTGCGCCGGATGAAGAACGCGCCGCCGCGCCGCGCGAGGGCCCCGAACGGCCAGAAGGCGAGGTTGATCCCCGCGGCGACGTGCGGCGGGGTCATCCCGTTCTCGTACAGCAGCCACGGGACCACGAGGAAGTCCACGTAGCTCTTGTGGCTCGGGCAGAGGACGATCGGCGCCTCGGTGGCCGCCCGCTTCACGCGCGCGAGCCCCTCCTCGTCCACCTCCACGCCCTTGTAGAGCCGGCGGAAGACCCAGGCGAGGACCGGCGCCAGGAGCCGGACGAAGAGCGGGTCGTACCGGCTCGCGAGCTGCTTCAGGTCGCGCGCCGCCTCCGCCTGGACCGAGGCCAGGCTGCGGCCCGACTCGCGCGCGACCGCCTCCAGGGCGGCGCGGAGCGTGCGATCGCGGAGGACCTTCTCCTTCACGCGCGACGGCGCCTTGAGCGGCGGGCCGACCGCGGCGCGGAACTCGCGCGCGAGGTGGTGGTGGAGGACGCCGCGGGCCTTGCGGGCCACCGTCGCGTCCGGCTCGGCCGCGCGGTCGGCGACGAACCCCTTGAGGTCGAGCGGACGGCCCACCTCGAAGATCGCGCGCCGGAAGTTGCGCAGGAAGGCGATGAAGTTCGCGAGGACGCTGGGCGCGTCGGGGGTGCCGTAGAGGACGTCCCAGATCGACCCCTCGAGCTTGGGCGCGCGCCGGCTCCACACGAGGAGGACGGGGACGAGCAGCACCGGCTGGAACAGGTCGCGCTGGAGGCGCACGAGCGTCGCGAAGGGCTCTCGCACGGGGACGTTGCGCCCGAGGAAGACGACGCTCGCCGCCCCGCTCCCCACCGCGTCCTCGAGCGCCCGGCGGGTCCGGCGCACGCGCGCCAGCCAGCCGAACAGGCCGGGGAAGCTCTGCGCGGCCCTGAGCGGCGGCAGGCCGTGCCGGCGCAGGAACCAGCGGAGATAGAGGAAGTTGAGGAGCCCCGGCGACCGCATCACGAAGACGAGGCTGCCGCGCGCGGCCTGCTCGGCGAGCGCGGCGGGCGCGTCCTTCGCCACGCGCACGGGCTCGAACCACCGCCCGAGGAGCCCGGAACGCTCGCGGGCCGGTCCCGGGGGGACCACTCCCGGCGAAGGCTCGGTGGCGTTCCTCACGGGGGGAGTCTAGCCGCTTCGGGGACGTGCGACACGCGATCACTCACCCGCGCTTCTTCACGCGCCCCTCGCGGTCCAGGAAGTACGGCTCCACGAGGAGCGTCTCGACCGTGGGGCGGTAGCCCTTCACGTCGGCGCCGATGTGGGCCATCGCCTCGAGCACCTCGCCCCGCACCCGCGCGTTGTCCCGGTCCCGCAGGAAGAGCTGGATGAGCCCCTCGCGCACCGGCTCGACGGGCGCGAGGGCCGCGAGCGCGCGGACGGCGCCGATGCGCACGTCGTCCGAGAAGTCCTCGAGGAGCGGGAGGAGCGCGCCGGGGACGTCGCCGGGCGGCGACGCGTCCTTGTGCTCGACCAGCCAGGTGAGGAGCACGAGCTTCTTCTCCGGATCGCGCGTGTACACGCGGGAGAGCCGCGCCAGCTCCTCGAGGACGAACGCGGTCACCTTCTCCGCCGGCCAGATCTCGGCCAGCGCGCGCAGCCCCCAGGCGACGCCCGACTCCTGCGCCCGCACGAACTCCGACACCGGCTCGGCCGCGGCCGCGCCCGCCTCGACCAGGATCCGGCGGGCGCGCTCCTTCTCCTCGCCGTCCGTGATGCCCGGCTCGGCGTGCACGGTGAAGCGGAGGCAGAGCGTGCGCAGCGCGTCGGCGGTGCCGAGGGAGCCCAGCTGCTCGAGCGCCCGCTGCCGGTTCTCCGGCGGGCCGTAGCGCTGGGTCACCGTCTTCGCGAGCTTCTTGAGGGCGCTCTTCTCGCGCTCGTCCTTGGAGCCGAACAGGCCGAACAGTCCCATGGCGGAGGGTTTTACAACGAGATGCCCGCGCGCGGATCGCCCTCGTACAGGGCTTCGAGGGGACCCACCGCCTTCCGCAGCGCCTCGCTGGGCTCGGGCAGCACGATCTGCACGACGGCGTACAGATCGCCGCGCGCGCCGCCGTGGAGGTCGGGCATCCCCTTGCCCCGGAGGCGGAGCTTCATGCCGGGCTGCGCGCCGGCCGGCACGCGGAGCCGCACCGGCCCCTCGAACGTCGGCAGCTCGACCTCGGTGCCCTTCACGGCCTCGGGGATCGTGAGCGGGAGGTCGAGGAAGAGATCCCTGCCGTCGCGGCGCACGCGGGGGTGCTCGCGGAGGCGGACGGTGAGGATGAGGTCGCCCGCAGGGCCGCCGCGCGCGCCCGGGCCTCCCTGGCCGGCGAGCCGGATCTGGGAGCCGTCGGTCACTCCCGCGGGGATCTTCACGCGCAGCGTGCGCTGGTCGATCCGGAGGTCGCGCTCGGCCCCGAGGATCGCGTCGCGGAGCTCCACGAGCAGCTCGCCCTCGGTCCGCGCCCCCTGCGTCGGACCGGCGTGACGGGCGCGGGGCCGGCCCCCCGCGGCGCCGCCGAAGAGGTCGCCGAAGATGCTCCCGAAGTCGAAGGAGCCGAAGTCGCCGACGTTGACGCGCTCGTAGCCCCCGAAGTCGAAGGGCATGCCGCCCTCCGGGGCGCCCTCGCGCTTCCAGCGGCGGTACTCCGCCGCGCGCCGCTCGTCGAACCCCGAGCGCAGGGAGTCCGGCCCGAACTCGTCGTAGAGCCGGCGTCGCTTCTCGTCGGAGAGGACCTCGAACGCGGCGGTGACCTCCTTGAACTTCTCCTCGGCCGCCTTGTTCCCCGGGTTCACGTCGGGGTGGTACTTCTTCGCGAGCTTCCGGTACGCGCGCTTGATCTCCTCGCCCGTCGCCTTGCGGGACACGCCCAGGATCTCGTAGAGGTCTCGCTCTGGCACCCGGGGAACCTAACGCCTCCCCGGGGACCGTCAATTTCCGTTGATTCGACTGGGCATTCGTCCATTCTCGGGAGCGCCGTGACTACGATGGGTGCCGTGTGTGCCGCGATGTTCCTCGCCGCCGGGGGGGCGCCCGGCGGCTCCACCGTCGTGGAGGAGGTCGTGGCGGTCGTGCGCAACCCGGCCGGCGCCCCGCCGCGGGTCATCACGCTCACGCGCCTGACGGAGGAGGCGCGGATCGTCCTCGTCTCCCGCGGCGCCGTCGAGGCCGCCTTCCAGCCGCTCGACGCCCGCGCCCTCTCCGCGACCCTCTCCTGGCTGCTCGACCAGATCCTGCTCTCCGACGAGGCGAGCCGGCTCGGGGTCGGGGAGGTGCCGCGCGACCAGGCGGCGGCGGAGCTGCGGCGCTTCCAGGGGCGGTTCGCGGAGAGGGGCGCGTGGAGCCGCTTCCTCGCGTCGACGGCGCTCACCGAGGAGGAGGTCACGGCGGTGCTGGTGCGCACCCGCCGCGCGGAGCGGTACCTCGAGTCGCGGCTCGGGCGCGGCGGCTCGGTGGACGACGCCGAGGTCGAGGCGTTCGCGCGCGCGAACGGGATGGCGGTCGAGAGCCGCGCCGCGCGCGACGCGGTGCGGGCGCGCGTCGCCGAGCTCCGGACCGAGGGATCCGTCCGCGCGCTGCTCGCGGAGCTGCGCGCGCGCGCCGACATCCGCGTCCTCGACCCGGAGCTCGCGCGGCCGGAGGAGCCCTGATGCGCCGTCCGGTGGACCCACCCGGCGAACGCCCCGCGCGCGTGCGCTTCCGGCGCATGCGCACCGACGACCTCGCGCGCGTCGTCGAGATCGAGAAGGACGGGTTCCAGCACCCGTGGTCGCGCGAGCTGCTCGAGCGCGAGCTCTCGCACGCGTGGTCCACGGTGCTGCTCGCGGTCGAGGGGAGCCCGTCCGGCGAGCGGATCGTCGGGTTCATCGTGTACTGGCTCGTGCACGACGAGGTGCACGTGCTCAACATCGCGACCGCGCGCGAGGAGCGGCGCCGCGGGATCGGGCGCGCGCTCATGGAGGAGGCCGCCGAGGCCGGGCGCCGCCGCGGGGCGACGCTCGCGACGCTCGAGGTGCGGCGCTCGAACGCGCCCGCGATCGCGCTCTACCGCGCGCTCGGCTACCGCCAGGCGGGGGTGCGGCCGAATTACTACGCGGAGGAGAAGGAGGACGCGATCGTGATGGTGCTGGATCTCTGAACGATCGAGGCCGCACCCGGTTTTCCTCGGTTCTTTTTCCTCGATTGCCCCCAGCTCCCCCGCAGTGTAGGTAGGGCCGCCCCATGCTCTGGCCCGCCCTCCGCTCCGCCCTGTTCCGGCTCGATCCCGAGCGCGCGCACGGGCTCGCCGCGGCGGCGCTCCGGGCGGTGCCCGCCGGCGTCGCCCGCGCCCTGCGCCCGGCCGCGCCGGCGGCGCTGCGGGTGCGGTGCCTCGGCCTCGACTTCGCGAGCCCGATCGGCCTCGCCGCGGGGTTCGACAAGGGCGAGGTGCTCGTCCCCGGGCTGTTCGCGCTCGGGTTCTCGCACGTGGAGATCGGGACCATCACCCCGCGGCCGCAGCCCGGGAACGATCCTCCTCGACTGTTCCGCCTCCCCGAGCACAGGGCCCTCGTCAACCGGATGGGGTTCAACAACGCCGGCGCCGAGGCGTGCGCGGCGCGGCTCGCAGCGGTGGCGCCGCGGGCCCGGCTCGGGGTCGTGGGCGTGAACGTCGGCAAGAACAAGATCACGCCGAACGAGCAGGCCGAGGCGGACTACCTCGCCTGCATCGACCGGGTGTACCCGTTCGCCGACTATCTGGTGGTGAACATCTCGTCCCCGAACACGCCCGGCCTCCGGCAGCTGCAGGAGGGCGCGGCGCTCGAGCGGCTCCTGCGCGCCTGCGTCGCGCGGCTCCGGGAGCGGGCTCCGGGCAAGCCGCTGCTCGTGAAGCTCGCGCCCGATCTCGACGACGCCGCGGTCGACGAGGCGGTGGACGTGGCCGTCGCCGCGGGCGCCGCCGGCGTGGTCGCGACGAACACCACGATCTCGCGCGGCGGCGTCGCGGGCCATCCGCGCGCCGGCGAGGCGGGTGGGCTCTCCGGCGCGCCGCTCGAGCGGCGGGCGACGGAGGTGGTGCGCCGGTGCCACGCGCGCGCCGCCGGCCGGCTGACGATCGTGGGGTGCGGGGGCGTGCTCTCGCCGGAGGACGCGTACCGGAAGATCCGCGCGGGCGCGTCGCTCGTGCAGGTGTACACGGGGCTCATCTACGGCGGGCCGGCCTTCGTCCGCCGGCTCCACGCCGGCCTGCTCGAGCTGCTCGCGCGCGATGGGTTCCGGTCCGTCGCCGAGGCCGTCGGGTCGGACCACGGGCGGCCTTCCGAGCAGCACCCAGTTACGGGCGTGGCCCCATGAGGGGAGGTCCAGGAGGGGAACTCCGTCGCCACCGATCGGTTGCGTCCTGGATTGCGCGCCGCGTCACCCCGCCGCGCCGTTTGTGGTGCCTGACGCAACGCGTTATCATGTCGGCCCTCGGGAGGAAGTCCCGGGAACACGGATCGCGCTCGGAGGTTCTACATGGCCGAAGTCCACAAGCTCGATGGCGGTGCGCTCAAGATTCCGGAGTTCTTGAAGGAACCGCTCGAGGCCGCGCAGGTCCGGCTCGAGAAGCTGGAGGGTGAGGCGCAGCGGGTCTGGAAGGACCTCATGCTCAAGGGACGTGCGGGCCGGAAGGATCTCGAACAGATCGTGCAACGCCTCGCGAAGCAGGACTGGAACATGCTGGAGATGCGGCAGCGGTTCGACCGTCTCCGGGCGCAGGGCGCCGGGCGCGCTGCCGGGTGGCGCGGCAAGGCGGAGTCGTTCCGGGCCGAGGCGCTGGAGCGGATGGTGGAGCTGCAGGGGAAGGCGGTGGCCTTCCTGGGCGTGGCGACGCGCGAGCAGGTCGAGGAGCTGTCGCGCGAGCTGGATCGGCTCGCGCGGCGGATCGAGCGCGGGCAGAAGCCCATCAAGGGCGCCAAGGCGAGGAAGGCCAAGCCTTCCGCGCAGAGCTAGGCACGGAGGCAGCCATGGCCGACATCCAGACGCTCTTCAAGGAGGCCTGGTCGAACGCGCTCGCGGGCGTCAACGCCGCGGAGCAGGAGGCCGAGAAGGTGCTGGCGCGGATCGCCGACGCGGCGGGGTTCTCGCCCGAGGACGTGCGCCGGCAGGCGCGCGAGTTCGGCGAGCGGCTCGCGAACCAGCGGCGCGAGGTGGAGCGCGCGGTGGACGACGCCGTCCGGCGCGCCGCCAACCGCTTCCGGATCCCGAGCCGCGAGGACATCGAGAACCTCGAGCGCCGCCTCGACACGGTCGCGCAGCGGCTCGAGCAGCTCGCGAAGCAGAAGGAGAACGCCTAGGGATGGTGTCCCGGCGCGCGAGGGGCGTCGTGGG